>DATGMK010000067.1:0-96424 GCA_035293665.1 Reyranella sp.
CCACTTCGCTCATCCGAGCCGCGCATCACAACAACTCCCGCAAGCTACCGAGATCAGTGAATCATCTTCTTCGGTCCGATACGACGACTTTTTCAACAACCTGCTAGAGCGATTTCCGTTCAGATGGAACCGCGCCCGCACGATCATTGCTTGTCCCATCGACCAACGGCGCGGTTCCATCTGAACGGAAATGCGCGCACGGACGATGCCTGTTGCAGCAGGCATATTCCGTCTGGCCGATCGGGCCGGACGGAATATGTTCTAGGCTTTGGGCCGATACTTCCGCATCACCTCCTGCAGGAGGTCGAGCGGCAGGGCGTGGACGGTGCGGCCATCCCGGCCGGACATGGTCTCCGCCTTGCACATCGCGTTGAGGATCGCCTCTTCGGTGGCCTCGGCCGCGGCCTGGAAGAGGGTCGTCATGGCGTCGGGCGCGATCATCCGCACGTTGGTGATCCTGTCGTTCTGACCGATGTGATTGCCGGTCGAGAAGGCGATGAAGATATCGCCGCTGCCATTGGCGCCGATGCCGCCCACCCACGACAGACCTGTCGTGGCGCGACGGGCGAGCCGCTGGCATTGGATCGGAAGGAGCGGCGCATCGGTCGCCAGGACGACGATGATGGAGCCTTCCGTCGTCGGGGGCGCGACGGCCTTCCTGCCCGAGCGGTGGGCGGGAACGACGTCCGGCCCGATCTCGCGGCCGACCGGTACGCCGTCGACCCGAAACAGGTCGCGCGCACCATAGTTCGCCTGCACCAGCGCACCGACCGTATAACGCTCGCCATCCTCCACGACGACGCGGGATGCGGTGCCGGTCCCGCCCTTGAACTCGTGGCAGATCATGCCGGTGCCGCCGCCGACATTGCCTTCGGCAATGGCGCCTCCGACTGCGCTGTCGAACGCGGCAAATGCATGCTCCTGGATCAGGGTGAAAGCCTGGATGTCGCTCAGCCAGCCATCGTAGGTCTCGGCGACGACCGGCAGATGGAAGGCCTGCGAGGCGCCGTCGCGCACCGCGAGCGCCGTGATAGCGTCCCGGACCACGCCGACCTGGTAGGTGTTGGTGATCCCGATCGGCGCGCCGAGCAGGCCCTGTTCGGCAAGCCACGGCAAGCCGGTCATCTCGCCGTTGCCGTTGAACGAGAACGTCCCCGCGAAGACGTAGTCGGTCCAGATTTCCGGCCCGCGTGGCCAGATCGCGGTCACGCCGGTCCGGGCAATCCGCGGCTCGTCCTGGATGACGGTCGAGTAGCCCACCTTGACCCCCGCGATGTCGGTGATGGCGTTGTACGGTCCGGTCGGCAGGGTGCCGACCGTGAGGCCGAGATCGCGCAGGCGCGCACGAGTCATTGCTTCACTCTTCGGTTCGTTGCGAACGGTCAGTTACCATCCTTTTCTTTTCTGCGGTCAGAAAATCGAGCGCGGGCACAAACGCGATTCTCCAGCATTCGTGCGGTGCAGGGGCAAAGATGAGCGGCATTGGAGTGCCGCGCTCCCTGCGCGATGGGCAATGGAGCGTGATTCATGTGCGGGAAATTGCGGACTTTTGGCATCGCCAATGCCCGGAATAGGTGTTCGATGGACAGTGCGCATATCCTCCTGGACCTTGCACAGGAGTACGTCATGTCAAACATCTCTATCGAACGAAAAACCGCGAGTCCGGCAAAAACCGGGAAAACGGTCGAAAACGGATGCCAGACCACGGATGCAAGCAGAGCGGTGCGCCGGTGAGCATGTGGGATCTCCGGTGTTCCGGAGGACGAAGGGGAAAGCGAGCCAGCGTTGCCGCGGCACGCGAATTGCTGTTCCAATGCCGCTCATGGCCACGCCCAACACGCTCACCGCCACGGAAATCGCCCAGCAGATCGACGCCGGCAAGCTCACTGCCGAGGCCGTCGTCCGCGCGCACCTCGAGCGGATCGACAAGCGCGACGCCGATGTGCTGGCCTGGTCGCATCTCGCGCGCGATGCCGCGCTCGATCGCGCGCGAACGCTCGATCGCGGGCCGCGCCGGGGCCTGCTGCACGGCGTGCCCATGGGCGTAAAGGACATCATCGACAGCCACGACCAGCCGACGACCTACGGCTCGCCGATCTACAAGGCGCACCGGCCGCTGGCCGATGCAGCGACTGTGGCACTCGCCAAACATGCGGGTGCGATCCTGCTCGGCAAGACGGTGACGACCGAGTTCGCCAACCGCCATCCCGGCAAGACCCGCAATCCGCACAATCCCGACCACACGCCGGGCGGCTCATCGTCGGGCTCGGCGGCGGCAGTGGCGGATTACCAGGTCGTGCTGGCGACCGGCACGCAGACCGGCGGCTCGGTGATCCGGCCGGCGGCGTTCTGCGGTGTCTATGGCTACAAGCCCACCTTCGGTCATTTCCCGGTCGCCGGCATGAAGGCCAACACCGAATGGCTGGACACGATCGGCGCCTACGCCCGCAGTCTCGACGACATTGCGCTGTTCCGCGCCGCGCTGATGGCGATCCCGCATCGGCCAATCGAGACGCTCGAGACGCCGCCGCGCATCGCCGTCTGCTTCACGCCGCACAAGGACGAGATGCAGCCCGAGGGCATCGCCGCGATCGAGGACGCGGCCGCGAAGCTGCGCAAGGCCGGTGCCAAGGTGAGCGAGTTTGAGATGCCGGCCGAGATGTTCGAGATGCGCGAGGGCCAGCGGCTGCTGAGCGCCTTCGATGGGCCGCGCGCCGCGGCCGATGAAGCGCGCCGCTTCTTCGACCTGCTGTCGAAGAGCTTCCAGGAAGACAAGATCGCGGCTGGGAAGAGGCTCGACTACGCGGCCTGGGTCGAGGCGCGCAAGCTCGGCGAGCGCGGGCGTGCGGCGGTCGACGCCAAATTCGCCGACATCGACGCCATCCTGACCGCGCCGGCGCCGGGCGAGGCGCCGCTCGGCCTGGAGCGGACCGGCAACGCCACCTTCAACCTCCTGTGGACCTATCTCTGGATGCCATGCGTCAGCCTGCCGTTCGGCCGCGGTCCGAAGGGCCTGCCGGTCGGCATCCAACTGGTCGGCCGACAGCACGAGGATGCGCGCCTGCTCGACATTGCGGGTTGGGTGCACGGAGCGCTGCGATGAAGCCGATCAGCGCGACCGAAGCCGTCAAGGCGATCGAGGCGGGCACATTCACCTCGGAGAAACTCGTGCAATCCTGCCTCGATCGCATCGCCGAGCGCGATCCTGTGGTGAAGGCCTGGGTGCATCTCGATCCGGCGTTGGCGCTTGCGCAGGCGCGCGCCGCCGACAAGGCGACAGGCGGGTTGCTGCGCGGCGTGCCGATCGGCGTGAAGGACATCATCGACACGCACGACATGCCGACCGGCCACAACTCGCCGATCTTCGAGGGCACGCGGCCGTTCGGCGACGCCGCGTGTGTCGCGCTGTGCCGGAACGCCAACGGCGTGATCATGGGCAAGACGGTGACGACCGAGTTCGCCAACCGTCATGCCGGTCCGACCGGCAATCCGCACAATGCGGCGCACACGCCGGGCGGCTCGTCGTCCGGCTCGGCCGCGGCAGTGGCGGACGGCCACGTGCCGCTCGCCTTCGGGACGCAGACCGGCGGCTCGGTGATCCGGCCGGCGGCCTATTGCGGCATCATCGGCTACAAGCCGACCTTCGGCGACTTCTCGCGCGTCGGCATCAAGATGCAGTGCCATTCCGTCGATACGCTCGGCCTGATGGCGCGCACGCTCGACGACATCGCGCTGTTCCGCGGCGCCGTGCTGGCCCTGCCGCCGGTGGCGATCGATCGCGACGTGAGCGCGCCCCGGGTGGGCTTCTGCCGCACGCCGATCTGGAGCGACGCCGAGCCGGACACCCAGGCACTGCTGGAGAAGATGGCCGCCAGGCTCGGCGCGAAGGAAGTGGCGTTCGCGCCCGAGTTCAGGAACATCCTCGACGATCACGGGGCGATCACCGGCTGGGAATCCTTGCGCAACTACGCCGACGAGCGGCTGCGCAATCCCGACAAGGTCAGCGCCGAGCTGATGGCCGTCCTGAAGAAGGCCGACGGCATCACCTTCGACCGCTACGTCGCCGCGCAGCGCAAGACGGTGGCGTTCAAGGCACACATCGATTCGCTGTTCGACGATGTCGACGTGCTGATCTGCCCCAGCGCGCCGGGCGAGGCGCCGAAGGGCCACGACTTCACCGGCGATCCGCGCTTCAACTCGATCTGGACCTTGGCCGGCACCCCATGCGTCACGCTGCCGTTGGGGGCGGGCGATCAGGGCCTGCCGCTCGGAGTCCAGCTGGTCGGCTTGCGTCACGCCGACGACACGCTTCTCTCCATTGCCCAGTGGGTGCTCTCCCATGCCTAGGATCAACGGCGAACGACTCCTCGCGGACCTGCGGCGCATCGCCGATTTCGGCCGCTACCAGACCGGGGTGCACCGGCCGCATCTGTCGCCGCAGGATATCGAGAGCCGGCACTGGCTGGCCGGCCGCATGAAAGAGGCGGGGCTGGAGCCGGTGATCGACGGCGTCGGCACCGTGCTTGGGAAGAGTCCCAAGACCGGGCCCCGCATCCTGATCGGCTCGCATTCCGACACCCAGCCGCGCGGCGGCTGGCTCGACGGGGTGATGGGGGTGATCTACGGGCTCGAGGTGGCGCGCGCGCTTTCCGAGGATCCCGAGACGGCGCATCTCGCGGTCGACGTCGCGTCGTGGGCCGACGAGGAGGGGCATTGGGGCCAGATGGTCGGCAGCCGCTCGTTCGTCGGAATGTTCGGCGATGCCGAGATCGACAAGGCGCGGCATCGCGACGAGGGCACGCCGATGCGCGATGCGCTGAAAGCGGCCGGCCTCGACGGCAAGCCGCGCGAGCATCTGGAGGAAGGCCGCTATCGCGGCTACCTCGAGGCGCATATCGAGCAGGGCGGCGTGCTCGAGCAGACCGGTCGGCGGATCGGCATCGTGACGGCGATCGTCGGCATCTGCGGCTATCGGCTCACCTTCACCGGGATCCAGAACCATGCCGGCACCACACCGATGCCGATCCGCAAGGATGCGGGCGTCGCGATGATGCGGCTCTACAACGAGGTGATGGAGACCTTCCCCAAGCTCGCCGGGCCGCGCAGCGTCTGGACGGTGGGCAAGATGTCGCTCGAGCCGGGCGCCCCCGCGATCATCCCGGGCAAGGCCGAGATGCTGCTGCAGTTCCGCGACGCCGACAAAGCCGTGCTCGACCGCTTCGAGAAGGCCCTGACGGACATCGTTGCGGCGGCCAACGCCAGGGGCCCATGCAAAGTCGAATGCGTCAACCTCTCGCGTACCATGCCGACGGTGATGGACGATCGCTTCCTCGATGCGATCGAGGAGTCGGCCGCGATGCACGCGCCCGACAAGCACATGCGCATGCCGTCCGGCGCCGGCCACGATGCGCAGATCATCGGCTTGAAGCTGCCGGCGGCGATGATGTTCGTGCCGTCCATCGGCGGCATCTCGCACCATTTCAGCGAGAACACCGCCGACGCCGACATCGTGCTGGGCTGCCAGGTCTTCGCCGATGCGACGGCGAAGATCCTGAAGAGCAACTAGGGATGCCCGCTCAGTGCGCGATGACGAAACGCGCGAACGGGCCGCGCTTGTCGTCGGGCAGCTTGTCCGGCGCCTCGTCGATCCGGAGCTCGAGGGCGCAGAGGTCGGCGTCCTTCAGCGCCGCGGCATCGCGCAGCTTGGCGAAGTCGTCGTCGGTGAAGCCGGCGGTTTGCAGCATCGCGCGGAACTCCTCGGCGGTCGGCAGCGAGCCTTTGCCGCCGTTGGCCTTGCCGTTGCGGTAGGCCGCTTCCATCGCGGCGAGCGTGGCGCGGAACAGCCGCTGGCCCTCGTCGTCGAGCTTGCTGATGTCCTGGATGCCGGCGGCGGCGAACTGCCGGCAGGCGACCAGGTCGTGCTTCTGCAGGTAGCCCACCAGCCCGACCCGGGCCTTCATGACGGCCAGCGCGCTGGCCGTGTCTGCCGCCGCGACGGTCGGCGCGATGACGGTCTGGCGGAGCTTCGCGATGGTGTCGAATACCCGCGACTGCCCGGGCTGGGGATGGCTTTGGTCCTGTTCGATGGCGCCGCGCAGCTCGGCCTCGACCGCGGGATTGTCGGCCAGCACCAGCCCGACCAGCGGCTGCGCGCGGTATGTGGCCATCGCCCGCTCCGTGTCGGCATCGGCCGTGAAGTACTTCACCGCCCAGACGGCCAGGGCCACGGCGACGGCTCCCGCGACCAGCACGAGGGCGATTGTCGAATTGCGCTTCATAGATCTCCGAGTCGGCGCGAGGCTAGCAGAGGCCGAGCCTCAGGCGAACAGTTTGCGCAGCTCGTCCTTGGCCTTCTCGAGCGTCCGGCGGCGGCTCGCCGACAATCCCTTGCCGGCGCGATTTATGTAGAAGGTCAGCATCGACATCGCCGAGCGCTTCGGCGCCGACTTGCGCCGCTTGCTGCGCTCGGCCGAGCGCTTCAGCGACACCGCGATGTCGTGCGCGCTGCGCTTCTTGAACACGCCGTGCTCGAGGTCGAGCGCGTCGCTCTCGCGCGTCACCTTGCCCGACCATTTCTTGAGCTTGGCCCGGTGGCGCGCCCCCATGCGGGCGTGCCCGCCATGTGCGGTTGCTGCCATGTTGCGACAACGCCCACCGCGCCGGTTCGTTGCTCAGTTGCTGGTCAGGGCGTAGCGCGCGTACGGACCGCGCAGTTGGGCGGGCAGGCGCTCGCTCGCCGCATCGACCTTGATCTCGACGTCGCAGCTCACCTCGTTGGAGAGGGTCTGGAAGCCCTGCAGCCGGTCGAAGTCGACCTTGGTGAAGCCCGCCTGCTTCAGCGCGGCGCCCAGCGCCTCGCGCGTCAGCGAGGGTTGCGGCGCGCCGGCCGCCTTGCCGTTGCGATAGGCGGCGAGCAGCGCCTGCAGGTACTCCGCGAACAGCTGCCGGCCCTCCGACGGCAAGAGCTCGGGCCGCTGCAGGTTGCCGAGCGCGAACTGGCGGCAGGCGGCGGGGTCGGCGCGTCGCAGGTAGCGGGCGAAGTCCGCCCGGGCACCGAGCGCGGCGAGCGCGCTCGGATCGTCGGCGGCGCGCAGCGCCGGCACGATGTACTGGCGGCGCAGGTCGGCCGCCAGCGCGTAGGGCCGCGACAGGCCGGTCCGCGTCGGGCGGGCAAGCTCCTCCTCGATCGCCTTGCGCATGCGGCTCTCGGCGGCGGGATTGTCGGCCATCACCGTGGCGATCAGCGGCAAACGGCGGATGTCGTCGAGTGCCGTGTCGACCGGGCTCTTGCCGCGCACCAGTGCCCAGCCGCCGCCCACGATCGCCAACAGGCTCGCCAGGGTGAGCAGCGCGGTGGCGATCCAGCGATAGAGGTCTCGGCGGTCGATCTCGATCGGCATGCGTGCAGGATGGCGTCAGGGATGGATGACCATGCCGGTGAAGACATAGGCCTGCAGCATCACGAACACGCCGACCAGGCAAGCAAGCGTGATCGAGTGCTTGAAGACAAAGCGCAGGATCGAGCCCTCGTGGCCGAACCAGTTGGTCGCGGTCGAGGCGACGACGATCGACTGGGCGTCGATCATCTTGCCCATCACGCCGCCCGAGGAGTTGGCCGCCGCCATCAAGATCGGCGACAGGCCGAGCTGCTGGGCGGTGATCTTCTGCAGGCCCCCGAACAGCACGTTCGACGCGGTGTCCGATCCGGTCAGCGCCACGCCCAGCCAGCCGAGCAGGGTGCCGAAGAACGGATAGAGGAAGCCCGCATGGGCGAAGGCGAGGCCGAGCGTCGCATCGATGCCCGAATAGCGCGTCAGCGTGCCGATCGCCAGCATGGCCGCGATCGTGAGCAGCGAATAGCGCAGCGCCCAGATCGTCTCGCCATAGGCCTTCACCAGCCGCACCGGATTGAAGCCCATCAGGAACGCCGACAGGATCGCCGCGATCAGCATCCCCGAGCCTGTATAGGTCAGCCAGGTGAAGGAGAAGACCGCGCCTTCCTTGGTCGGTTGCGCGACCACCGGCGGCACCTTGTTGATCAGGTTGTGCAGGCCTTCGACCGGATAGTTCCAGACGAAGATCTTGTTCATCGGCACCTTGAACCAGTCGCTGCCCCACACCAGCAGCACGATGCAGACGATGATCCACGGCATCAGGCCGCGCCACATCTCGGCGGTGGTTACCGGTGCGGTCGAGACTTCCTTGGCGGGCAGGGTGCCGACCGAATCGTCGCGAACGCGCAGCGCCGGCGACAGCCACAGCTCCTTGGGCTGCCAGATCCTGAGGAAGCCGATCAGGCAAGCCATCGAGATCAGCGAGGCGCCGACGTCGACGATCCACGGATTGACGAAGTTGGAGATCAGGAACTGCGGCACGGCGAAGGAGACGCCGGTCACCAGGATCGCGGGCCAGACGTCCTTCATCCCCTTGAAGCCGGCGAACGCCCAGATCAGCCAGAACGGCACGATCAGCGAGAAGATCGGCAGCTGTCGGCCGACCATGGCGCCCAGCAGGAAGGGGTCGAGCCCGGTCACCGAGGCGAGGCCCTGGATCGGCGTGCCGAGCGCGCCGTAGGCAACCGGTGCGGTGTTGGCGATCAGGCTGAGGCCCGCCGCGGCGAGCGGCGAGAAGCCCAGCCCCATCAGCATGGCGCCGGTGACGGCGACCGGCGTGCCGAAGCCCGACGCGCCCTCGAAGAAGGCGCCGAAGGAGAAGGCGATCAGCAGCAGCTGGATGCGGCGGTCCGGCGAGACGTTGCCGATCGTGCGTTGCAGGAGCTCGAACGAGCCTTTCTCCACCGCGAGGCGGTAGAGGAAGATGACGTTGAGCACGATCCAGCCGATCGGAAAGAAGCCGGTGACCAGGCCGAGCACCGAGGCGCGCAGCGCCAGCGGCGCCGGCATGGTGAAGGCCCAGATGGCGATACAGATCGCCGCAACCAGCGCGATCACCGCGGCAAGGTGTGCTTTGACCTTGCCCGACGCGATGAGCATCAACAGCACGACCACTGGAATGGCGGCGACGAGCGTCGACAGCCACTCGTTACCGAGCGGATTGTATACCTGGTTCCACATGGTGTTATTCCTCCCCCGAGGCGCTTTCTTGCAGGGAAAAATAACAGGGTTGCGCTGGACTGTAACCTCGGCTCCGGCATACTCCACGCGGGTGGTGGTGCAATGCCTATTCAGCTCGAGATTTTTCACCCCGACCGGATTCTGATCGGTGTGGGGAGGGGGAACGTCACCCTCAAGGAATACGGAGAGTTCGTCGCCGAGGTCGTCAAGGCGAACATCATGCATTACCGCAAGATCATCGATGCGACCGGCGCCGATTCCGCGACCATCGACCGGGACGTGCTGCTGGCGTTCGACGAGCAGATGCGCAACTTCTCGAAGGGCCGCAAGCGCGGGCCCCTGGCCCTGGTGGTCGATCGCAAGCGCGGCGATCTCGCCCGTACTTTCAAGGCCTTGGCCTCGTCCGACCGGCCCGTCGAGGTGTTCGGCAGCATCCACGATGCGCGCAAATGGCTGCGCGAGCAGCCGATCGTGGAGTGACTTAGTGCGGCGTGTTGCGCTCAAGGAAGGCGCGCACCCGCCTGATCGACTCGTCGAGCCAGGTCGGACCCTTCCAGTCCTTCTGGACCTCGATGTTGGGGGCGAGGGCGGCGATCTCCTCGCTGGTCTTCGCCGGATGCGGCTTGTCGGTGCCGGGCTGGAGGTAGAGCGGTGTCCTGCAGTCCTTCACGAACTCGCGAGTGACTGAGAACACGAAGTCCGTACCGAACATGTTCTTTCCGAACGACTGGATGGTCGCCTCGCTGATCGATGGATCGCGGGCGCGCACCGTCGCGCTGTAGCCCTTCACCGCCTCGTCCCAGGTGTCGCGGTTCTCCCACAGGCCGATCGGGTTCTGCAGCACCGCAGCGCCGATGCGCGATGCATCGTGCTCGATCGCCTCGAAGCAGTAGCTGCCGCCGATGCAGCCGCCCATGACGTGGAATTTGTCGAAGCCCAGGTGATCCATCAGCGCGAAGTGGTCGCCGGCGAAAGTGTGCCAGCCGTGGTCGGGCTTCACGTCGGCGCCCGACTGGCCGGCATTGCGCTGGTCCATGGCGACGACCGTGAACTTGTCGGCGAGCGCTGTGCGCGGGTCCATCCACGGATAGCCGTTGGGATAGTTGGGCGAAGAGCCGCCCCACATTCCCATCTGCGACTTCAGTCCGCCCGGCGCGTACAGCAGCACCGGGAAGCCCGAGCCGTACACCTCGTAGTGGATCTCGGCATCGGCACGCTTGAACATCGGCATGGCGTTCTCCTCCGGGTCGCTCGCGCTACTGCGGCGCCTTGTAGCCTATTGCGTCGATGATTTCCTTCCAGCGCTTGAAGTCGGCCGCCATCATCTCGCTGACACGCTGCGGCGTCGATGTTTCGACGTCGAGGCCGAACTCAGTCATCTTCTTCTCGATCTCGGGCAGCCTGAGCGCGGCGCGCAACTCGTTGCCCCAGGCGTCGATCAGCGCCGGCGGCGTCCTGGGCGGGGCGAAGAAGACGTACCAGCCCAGGATCTGCAGCGAGGGATAGCCGAGCTCCTTGCCGGTCGGAATGTCGGGCGCCGCGGTCGCCCGCTTTTCGCCCGAGGTGAACAGGATCTTCACCTTGCCGGCGCGATGGTGCTCGAGGAAGTCGGTGAGGCCGCCGCAGCCCGCCGGCACGTGGCCGCCCTGCAGGTCGGCCACCAGGGGCGCAGCGCCGCGATACGGCACCGGCTCGAGCGGCACGCCGATCGCCTGGCCCGCCATGACGCCGAAGAAATGCGTGAACGAGCCCATTGCCGTCGTGCCGAAGTTCTGCCGCGTCGGATTCTTCTTCAGCCAGCCAATGTATTCCGGGACCGAGTTCACGCCGATGGTCGGCGAGACGCAGTAGGTCGTCTGCACCGTGCCGGCCAGCGTGACCGGCGCGAGATCGGTCTGCGGATCGAACGGGATCGACGGCATGGTGAGCTTCTGCACCACCGTCGCCGACGGCATGTAGCAGATGGTCGTGCCGTCGGGCGGGCTGTTCTTCAGCGCTTCGCCGGCCAGCGTTCCCGACGCGCCGGCCTTGTTGTCGATGATGACGTTGCGGCCGGTCCGTTGCTTGACCGCCTCGGCGATGATACGGGCCATCACGTCGCTGCCGCCGCCCGCCGGAAACCCGACCAGGATCTTGAGCGGCCTGTCGGGCAACGCCGTGTCGGCGCGTCCGATCGCAGGGGCCGCGAGGGCCGCTCCGGCGAGCGTCAGGACGGAGCGGCGGCTGATTCTGGTCACTGTTTCTCTCCCTAGGATACGAGACTCCAGGCAAGTTCGGCCCGTTCGCGGGGCGCCTTGCTCATCTTCACGGACTCTGGATTCGACGAATTGCCCTGCAGGCCGCGGCGGTAGACGCCCTGCGCGATGGCGGCGAGCCGGAACAGCGAGAAGGCGACGTAATAGTTCCAGTGCTCGATGCGCCGCCGGCCGGTGCGCCGGCAATAGGCGGCGACGTACTCGCTCTCGGTCGGCAGGCCGAGCTTCTCGAAGTCGACCGTGGCAAAGCCGTGCGGCGGCTCCTTCATGTGATAGCCGAGGCAGTTGTAGGCGAGGTCGGCCAGCGGATGGCCGAGCGTGGAGAGCTCCCAGTCGAGCACGGCAACGATGCGCGGCTCGGTCGGATGGACGATCAGGTTGCCCAGCCGGTAGTCGCCATGGGCGATGGTCGTCGGATCCTCGGCCGGAATGTGCTCGGGCAGCCAGGCGGACAGCTTCTCCATCGCCTCGATGTGCTCGGTCTTGAGCTCGGCATACTGCCTGGTCCAGCGCGCCAGCTGGCGGGCGATGTACTGGCCGCTGCGGCCATAGTCGCCCAATCCGATCTTGACCGGATCGACCTTGTGCAGGCGCGCCAGCACGTCGTTCATCGAATCGAAGATGGCCGCGCGCTCGGCCGGCGTCTGGCCGGGCATCGACGGGTCGATCAGGATGCGGCCCTCGACGCAGCTCATGACGTAGAACATCTGGCCGATCACCGACTCGTCGGTGCAGAGGAAGTGGGCGGGCGCGACCGGCACGTCGGTCTTGGCCAATGCCGAGATCACCCGGAACTCGCGGTCGACCTGATGCGCGGAGGCGACCAGTTGCCCGGGCGGTTTCTTGCGCAGCACGAAGTCCTGCCGTTTGCCATCGGCCATCTCCGCCGACAGGAAGAACGTCGGGTTGGAATGCCCCGAATCGAACTGCTGTACCTCGAGCCCGCCGCGATAGCCGGCAAGGTGGTCGCGCAGGTAGCGGTCGAGAGACGCCACGTCGAAGCGATGACGCTCCATGACGGGCACGGTCCGGGCATAGACAGGCATGCCGCGAGCGTAGGACTTTCACACCAGACGGCAATCGGCCCATCCCTCAGAGAGAAACGCAATTTCAGCAGTCTTGCCGGAGGCCCGCTCCGGGGAGAGTCAGTAGTTGATCCGCGCGCGGTTTTGCGGCGTGCCGATGCTCGCCTGGAGGGCCGGTACCTGGGGCGCCGAGGCGGCGGTGCCGATGTCGATCTGCGTCGGCGCGATGCCGTCGCTGATCAGTGCCTCGCGGATGGCATCGGCGCGGCGTAGCGACAGGGCCCGCGAAAGGTCCGAGCCGTCGTCGCGGTCGGTCGCCGCGATGGCGATGACTGCCGGCCAGCCGTTCCTGATGTCCTCGGCGGCCTGGTGGACGACCGACCTCGCGACCAGGCTGAGAGTGCTGCTCTCGAAGCCGAAGTAGGCGGTGTAGCGACGGCTGCCGGTGGGCGGCGAATTGGTCCAGATCTCGCGCTCCTCCTTCACCGCCAGGCGGGCGCTGCGGCTGGGGCCGGCAAAGTTGTAGGCCATCCGGATGAACGGCCCGAACTCGAGCAGCGTGCCCTGGTGCGAGCCGTCGGCGGTGATGGCGGTGTTGAAGGAGGCGGCGATGCGCGCGCCGGTGCTGAAGGAGAAGGAGGGCGAGTCGGAAGAACGCCAGCTGACGCCCAACTCCGCGCTGAGCTGCGGGACGAACTGCCAATAGGAGGTGTTGCTGAGCAGCACGCCGGTGCCCATCTCGTTGAAGCTGGTGTAGAGCAGGGCCGCGTCGGCGCCGCCGATTACGCCCCAATTCTCCGAAATCGGCAGGCGTATGCCGCCGCCGATCTTGGGGCCGATGCCATACATGTCCCGCTGGTCGAAGCCGGAGACAGGCGCGATCGCATAGGTGGCGCCCTGCTTGTAGTGGATTCCGCGCAGGCCGGCGTCGACCCGCCACCAGCCGTCGCTGTAGCCGAGCTCGAGATCGAAATGCTGATGGTTGGTGTCCACCGAGAGCGTGCCGTTCTGCAGCTTGGTGAGGTGCGACAGCAGGCCCTGCACGTCGCCCGCCAGCGCGGCATCCCAGTGGGCATCCATCTTGTAGCCGATCATGATCTGGCCGCCAGGCCCGTTGGTGACGTCGGCCGAGGCGCCGGGGACCGATACCTTGTCGCCGCCAAGCCACATCCAGCGTCCGTCGATGTTGCCGAAGAAGCCTTGCTGTTCGGGAACTTGCGCTCGTGCTGGCGCGGCGATGGAGGTTGCCAGGACTGCCAGAGCAATGAGCTTGGCGACGATGCGCACGGACGAAGCGCTCCCGGAGTTTCACTTTCGATGTGAACGCGGCGCTTCCTCCTCTGTTTCGCCATCGGTCAAACGAAATCTTTTTGTCACTGTTTTGCCCGCGTCCGGAACGTTTGCGCACGGCGCCCGTTTGATCGAATCACGAGGAGAGAATGGTGGAGAGGTCCGACGCACTCGTTCCGACCGTTCACGTTCGGGGCAACTCAGCGATCCGCCGGCCGCTCATCATCCTGGCCGTGTGCGCCGTCGCCGCCGTCGGCTTCGTAGCGCGGGATTTCCTGATTCCGACGGCGGGCGCCGTCGTGCTGGCGCTGATCCTGACGCCGGTTGCCAACACGCTCGAGCGGATTCGCCTGCCGCCGACGGCGGCCGCCGTCGTCGCGGTGGTGCTGCTGGGTCTGGTGGTGGCCGGAATCCTGTCGCTGGTGATCCCGTCGATCGCCGACTGGGCCGCGCAGGCGCCGTTCCTCACCCTCACATTGCAACGCAAGCTCGAAGGTCTGCGCAGGTCGCTGGCCTTCATGCAGGAGCTCACCAGCAAGGTCGAGCAGGCAGCGAGCGCGACCGCCGCCCGGACCAGCGATACGGCGGAGAAGGTCGTGGTCAACAATCACTCGCTGCTCGGCCAGCTTGCCAGCACCACCCCGGCCGTGATCCTGCAGATCGCTTATGCCGGCGTGCTGGCCTTCATGCTGCTGGCGCATCGCAACGGCCATCGGCGCCAGATCCTGCGCATCCCGGTGAGCTTCGAGACCCGCGTGCGGCTTGCCCGCATGATGCGGGACATCAACGAGCGGGTCGGCCACTACCTGTTCTCGCTGGCGGTGATCTACTCCTGCGTTGCGGTGCTGGCCACGGTCGCGCTGGCGCTGATCGGTGTGCCCAACGCGATGATGTGGGGCGTGCTGCTGGGCGTGGCCTCGTTCGTGCCGTTCGTCGGGCCGCCGGTGGTGATCGCCCTGGTGGCGCTGGTCGGCCTGCTGACCTTCGAGGACTGGCCCCGCATCGTGGCGGCGCCGGCGATCCTGGTCCTGATCCACTTCGCCGAATCGCAGTTCGTGACGCCGGCGTTCGTGAGCCGCCGCTGTTCGCTGAACACCGTCGGCGTGTTCGTGACGATCGCCCTGCTCGGCTGGATGTGGGGCGCAATCGGCGCGATCGTGGCGGTGCCGCTGTTGATCCTGCTCAGCACCATCGCCGCCCATCTGCCGTCGCTGCGCTGGCTGGAGGTGCTGTTGTCGGACGACCGGCCAGCCAGCCGGTGGGTCTCCGAACGTCCGCCGCTCGCCTCACGCGGCTACAAGCCGAAGCCAGGAAGGGCCAACCCCGGAAAGCCCGCTGCGGAGGGTCAGCGGCGGCGCCTGGTCGAGGCGAAGTAAAGAAGCCCGCCGACCACCGCATAGAAGCCGCCGACCAGCGACCATGCCTCGGCGGGATCCATCCGGCGTTCGAGCAGGGTCAGGCTGGCATTGGTGAAGCAGAACAGGCCGACAAGTCCGGCGAAGCCGGCGGCGGCGCCGAGCGCCGCGCGCTGCGCGGTGTCGGCTGCAGAGGCGCGCGCCGCCCGCATCATCGCGGGCAGCGCCAGTATGCGGGCGAGACCTTCGACCAGCTGAAGTCCCTTCGATGAGGTGTTGCTCACTTTCTGAGCGGTCGGGGAGCGGCTGACCTTGCGGTCAGGTCCGACGACAAAGGTACCCCGCAAGGAAGCCGATGCCGATCACGGCGGCCAGCGTCCCGAAGGGCCGGGCCTGCACCGTCTCCACCAGGGAATCGGCGGCGCTGTCGCGCATCTGGCTCGAGGCGCGGGCCAGCCGCGAGGCGGTTTCCTTGGCGGTGTCGCTGTACTCGTCGATGAAGCGCTGGGCGGCATCGACCGCGTCGTCGATGGTCTCACGGCTCTTGCTCTCGACAGCGTCGATGGCGCGGTTCATCCCGTCGCTGGCGTCGTTCGCCATGGCATCGGAAACGCGCTTGAGCTGCGCCTTCAACGCATTGATTTCCTTGACCAGATCCTTGCTCGGGATGGCGTGGGCCGTGCCGTTGCGCATCGTCGTCCTCCGGGCTGTGGGGGCATCTCTGTGGCAGCTAACGCCCCCGAAGCCCGAAGGTTTCAGCCATCCCACACGTTCTGCGGGAACGGCAGCTTGGTGAAGTCCGGCGGCTTCAGCGGCTGGTGATGGCTGACGCCCTCCTTCTCCAGCAGCATCATGTACTGGCGCACATGCTGGCCGCAGTGCCAGGTCGTCCGCTCCATCAGGTCATGCAGGCTCTGCGCCCCGTAGTAGGTCGGCAGCTCCTTGCTGGGAGCGGTGTCACCCTTGGCCCACCAGTCCTTGAAGCGCTTACGGACGCTCTCGCCATAGGCGACCAGCTCGGCCGTGGTGGCGTCGGGCTTGGGCTCCTCGCCGAACGCCTCCCGCACCAGGGTCACGCCTTCGTTGGCGTCGAGGAACGCCGCGACCACCCGGAACAGGTGGAAGCTCAGCGTCCGGTAGCTGCGCGGCCGGCCGGGCACATGGGTGGCGAGCCGGTCGGCCGGCATCAGCGGGATCAGCTCGAGCGCCGCCCCCATGTACTTGTCGATCCGGGCCACCAGCTCGTCGGTCGTGAGCTCGGGGCCCGACTTCTCGTTCAGGCCGAGGAAGTCGACGATCTGCTTGGTACTCTGGCCGAAGGTGAACTTGTCGCCGCGCGACAGCACGGGCACCGACCGCGCGCCCAGCTTCTGCAGCTCAGCGAGGCCGTTGGGGTCTTCAAGAACATTCACTGAAACGAAGTCGATCCCACGGACCGATAGAAACTCCTTGAGTCTCAGACAGCTGGTTCAACCAGGCTGCCAGAACACCTTGAACGGTTCCATGCGCAACTCCTTTTCGAATTGCGTCGATGCTACGCCTCACGCCGGCTTGTGGCAAACGATGCACACCTTGTTGCCGTCCGGATCGCGAACATACGCACCGTAATAATTCGCGTGGTAATGCGGGCGCAGGCCGGGCTTGCCTTCGTCCTTGCCGCCGTTGGCGATGGCGGCGGCATGAGCGGCATCGACGGCCGGCCGGCTATCGGCTTCGAGGCCGATGGTGATGCCGTTGCCGACGGTCGCGGCATTCTTGTCGAGCGGGCGCACGATCCAGAGCTGCGGCCGCCCGCCTTGCGTGCCGTAACCGACGCCATCGGGAAAATCCATGTGACGCACCAGGCCAAGCGGCTTCGTCATGCCGTCATAGAAAGCCTTGGACCGGGTCATGTCGTTGCTGCCGACGGTGACGTGGCTGAACATCGAATTCTCCTGCACTCGAGGTCCCGTCAGGATGCCGCGGGCGCATAGACGGCCGCAAGCTGGCGTGACACCAGCCGCGCGTACAACCCGCCTTTCATCAGCAGCGTCGAATGGGTGCCGATCTCGGCCACGCGGCCCTCGTCGAGCACCACGATCTGGTCGGCATCCCGCACGGTCGAAAGCCGATGTGCAATGACGATGGTGGTCCGGTCGGTCTGCAGCAGATCGAGCGCGCGGCGCACTGCCTGTTCGTTGACTGCATCGAGGTGCGAGGTCGCCTCGTCGAGAATCAGGATAGGCGCGTCCTTCAGGAAGGCGCGGGCAATGGCGACCCGCTGGCGTTGGCCGCCGCTCAGCGACGTGCCGCGCTCGCCGACGAGGGATTCGAGGCCTTCAGGGAGCGTGGCCACCAGCTCGGACAAGGAGGCGTGCCGGATCGCAGCCTGCAGCTCCGCCTCCGACGCGTCGGGGCGGGCGATCAGGATATTGGCGCGCAGTGTGTCGTTGAACAGGTAGGTGTCCTGCGCCACCAGGGCGATCATGCGGCGCAGGTCATCGAGCTTGTAGGCCTTGAGGTCGGCGCCGTTCAGCGTGATGCGGCCGCTGTCGGGATCCCAGAAGCGCATCAGCAGTTGCGCGGTCGTCGTCTTGCCGGCGCCCGAGGTGCCGACCAGCGCCACCGTCTTGCCGGCGGGAATGTCGAAGCTCACGCTGCTGAGCGCGCGACGCGTCTGGCCGGGATAGGTGAAGCTGACCTTCTCCAGGGCGAGCGCGGCCGGTCCGTCCTTCAGCGGCACGCCCGGGCCGTCGCGCACCGGGATCGGCTCGTTGGCGAGCGCATAGACGCGGCGGGTGGCGCCCAGCGTGTCGGCGAGCTGGCGGCCGATCTGCGCGATCTCGGAGACCGGCAGGAACGCGGCCATCGCCAGGATGGTGAGCAGCGGCAACAGGCCGGGATCGATCGCGACGTTGGTCGACAGCACCGCGCCGGTGACGACGATGGCGAGGCCGCCCAGGCCGATCAGCACCTCGAGGATGGCGTGCTGCAGGGTGAGCTCGCGAAAGAACGGCAGGCGCAGGTCGATGTGGCGCTGCGACAGCTCGTTGAGGCGATCGCCGCGCCGGCTCTCCTGCTGGAAGGCGACGATCTCGCCCAGCCCTTGCACCGAGTCGACGGCGAAAGCGCCGAGCTCGCCCGCCGCCTCGCGTGCCTGGCTGCCCAGCCGGTCGACGCGCTTGCGCAGCAGGAACGGGCTCAGGCCCGCGGCGACCAGGAACGGCACCAGCGCGAGGGCCAGCCAGCCGCTCGCGGTCGCGAGGGCTGCGATCACCACGGCGGGCACCAGGATGGCGACGAAGGCCGGCGCCACGGTGTGGGCGAAGAAATACTCGACCAGCTCGATGTCGTGTGTCGCGAGCGCCATGAGGTCGCCGGTGCGGCGGCGCACGAGATAGGCGGGGGCGAGGGCATCGAGCTTGCGGAAGGCATCGATGCGCATCTCGGCCAGAAGGCGGAAGGCCATGTCGTGCGCCAGCCAGGATTCGAGCCAGTGCAGCACGCCCGACAGCGGCGCGACCAGGGCGAGCGCGAGGGCGAGGCCGTGCCAGGGGGCGTGATGCTTCAGCGCGAGCACGACCAGCGCCGACAGGACGCCGACCCCGATGAACGCCACGACGCGCAGCACGCCGAACAGGAAGGTCGCGGTGAGCTTGCCCTTCCATGGCAGGATCACCTTCATCAGCGCAGCGACGACCTGGTACCAGGTAAGGCCCTCGGCCTTGATGATGCCCTCGGTCAGCGGCTTCACCGCGCCGCCCGGCGTGTCGGCGATGGTTTCGACGCGCGCTCGGGCATCGAACGTGTCGACTGAAGCCTCCGACGAAGACTCGCGCACCTGCTCGGCCATCAGGGTGGCGTAGACACCGCCGCGCGACATCAGCTCGTCGTGGCGGCCCTGTTCCGTGACCTTGCCGCCGTCGAGCACCAGGATGCGGTCGCAGTCGATCACGCTCGACAGGCGATGGGCGAGGATGAGCGTCGTGCGGCCTTGCATCAGCCGGTCGAGCGCCTCCTGGATCACAGCCTCGTTCTCCGCATCGACGGCGGACAGCGCCTCGTCGAGCACCAGGATGGGCGTGTCGCGCAACAGGGCACGCGCAATCGCGAGCCGCTGGCGCTGGCCGCCCGAGAGCTTGATGCCCTTTTCGCCAATCACCGTCTGGTAGCCCTGCGGCAGGCTCACGATGAAATCGTGGATGTTGGCGGCGCGGGCCGCATCCTCGAGCTCGGCATGCGTGGCCTCGGGGCGGCCGAGGCGGATATTCTCCTCCACGGTCCCATGGAACAGGAAGGTGTCCTGGTTCACGACCGAGATCATCGCGCGGATTTGCTCGAAAGAGAGGGTGCGCAGGTCGTGGCCGCCGAGCGTGATGCGGCCGGCATCGGGATCGTAGAAGCGCAGCAGCAGCCGCACGATGGACGACTTGCCGCCGCCCGACGGGCCGACGATGCCCAGGCGCTCGCCCGCCTCGGCGCGGAAGCTGAGGCTCTGGTGGATGTTGCGGCGCGTGCCGGGATAGGCGAAGCGCACCTCCTCGAAGGCGATGGTCGGCGCCAGCGCTTTATCGAGTGGAGTGGGGAGGGCATCGGCGACCGCCGGCTTGTCGTCGAGGATCTTGTAGATGCCCTGTGCCGCGGAGAGCCCGACCATGCCCTGGTGCAGCACGGTGCGCAGCTCGCGCATCGGCCGGTAGATCTCGACGCCCAGCATCAGGATGACCAGCAGCGAGGTCAGCGCCATCGCGCCCGAGTCGACCCGGTATGCGCCGTAGATCAGCGCCGCGGCCGCACCCATGGCGATCGAGGAATCAGTGATGCCGCGCGCCAGGGTATTGGTGCCCAGCACCCACATGGTGCGGCGGAACAGGTCGCGCGCCTCGACCTCGAGCTTGTCGGCGCGCGTTTTGCCCTGGCCGAAGGCCTTGAGCGTCGCCAGACCCTGGATCGAATCCAGGAACTCGGCGGCGAAGCTCGCATAGGCCTTCTGGCGCGCGCCCGAGTTGGCCACGTCCATCTTGTGCCACAGCGCCGGCGCGAACAGCGCGACCAGCGCGAAGCCCAGCATCACGAGCGCGACCGGCAGGTCGATGAAGGCGACGACCACGAAGATCAGCAGCGGCGACAGGAGCGCGATCAGGAACTGCGGGAGGAACTGGCCGAAATAGGTTTCGAGCTGCTCGACACCGTCGATCATCGACAGGGTCAGCCCGCCCGAGCGCTGGCGGCCGACCGTGCCCGGCCCGAGGCTGGTGATCTTGTCGTACAGGATGCGCCGCAGGCGCTTCTGCACGCGCGCGGCGTTCTCGTGCGCGACCACCGCGCGCCAGTGCTCCGACACGCCGCGCAGCACCATCACCAGCGCGATCATCGCCGCCGCCCAGGCGAGATCGCCGAGCGGCCGGCCGGCGAAGACCTGGCCGATCAGCCAGCCCAGCAGGCCCAATCGCGCGACGGCCAGGCTGACCGACAGAAGGCCGAGCACGACGGCGCCGGCGATGCGCAGCCGGATGCCCTGGGTGAATGCCAACAGACGCGGTTCGATGTGCATGGTTGAAAGACTAGGCCGAACATTCCTATTCGTCAGTGCACAAATCGGAAAAATCCCTGTACAAATTTGTACATGCAGCCGAGCTGGGACGACCTCCGGATTTTTCTCTCCCTGGCCCGCGAGGGCACGCTGACCACCGCGGCCAAATCGCTGGGTGTGAGCCATCCCACGGTCGCCCGCCGGGTACAGGCGCTGGAGAAGCAGATCGGCGCGCGGCTGTTCGAACGCCTGCCCGACCGCTTCGTGCCGACCGCGGCCGGGGAGGAGCTGCTGGCCGACACCGAGGCGATGGAAAAGGCGGCGCTGTCCATCAACAGGCGCAGCGCCGGCTTGAGCGACACGGTGAGCGGCGTGGTGCGCCTGTCGGCCGGCGAGGCCATGGCGGCGTGGCTGGCGCGGCACCTGCCGGAGATGCGAAAGGGCCTGGCGCAGATCGAGTTCGAGCTCACCGCCAGTCACGCCTTGGCCAATCTTTCGCGCCGCGAGGCCGATCTCCTGATCCGCGAGCAGGTCCCCGACCTTCACGACATCGTCACGCGCAAGCTCGGCCGCGTCGCTTACGCGATCTACGGCGATCGAACGCTGGTCCGTCCGAAGACCGAGCTCCGGAAGATGCCCTGGATCGGCTTCGACGACGATCACCTCTACATGCCGGGCCAGCGCTGGCTGCACGAGCTGCTGGGCGGGGCAAAGCCAGCCGTGCGGGGCAACAACTGGCTGGTGCTGCATGAAGCGGCGCGCTCGGGCGCCGGCCTGGCCGTTTTGCCCTGCTACCTCGGCGATCCCGATCCGCAGCTGCAGCGGCTGGGCGAGGTGCTGCCCGAGGTCTTCGCCGACCAGTGGCTGCTGGTGCATCGCGACCTGCGCGCACTGCCGCGAGTTCGCGCGGTGATGGATGCCGTGATCGTGTTGTTCCAGCGCGAGCGGGGTCTGCTCGAAGGCGTTATGGTTTCCGCAACCAAGCGGGAGAAACGCCCATGAACGGCTTGAAGCGTACGCTGGTCGTACTGTCGTTGATCGGTTTCGGGTTTGCGGCCCATGCCGAGAACGTGCTGCCGATGGCGCAGCCGGAGGCGGTGGGGCTCTCCTCGGCACAGCTCAAGAGAATCGAAGAGACGACGGCAAAGAACATCGAGGAGGGACTGATCCCCGGTGCGGTGATGCTGGTGGCGCGCCACGGCAAGGTCGCGTGGGTCTCGGTGCAGGGCAAGCGCGAGCCCAATGGCGATGCGATGAAGTACGATTCGATCTTCCGCATCTACTCCATGACCAAGCCGATGGTGACGACGGCGCTGATGCAGATGGTCGAGGAGGGCCGCCTGCAGGTCAGCGATCCGGTGTCCAAGTTCCTGCCGTCGATCGGCCAGATGAAGGTCGGCACCGAGGTGATCGGACCCGACGGCAAGCCGCAGCTCCATCTCGCCGATCCGACGCGGCCGATGACGGTGCAGGACCTGATGCGTCACACGTCGGGCCTCGTGTACGGCGCGCGCGGCGAGTCTCTCGTCTACCAGGCCTATCGCGCAGCCAAGATCGGCGACCGTTCCGCGACCAACGAGGAGTTCGTGGCGCGGCTCAGCAAGATGCCGCTGCACTTCAATCCGGGCGACCGTTGGGAGTACAGCGTCGCGGTCGACGTGCAGGGCCGGTTGCTCGAGGTGCTGAACGGCGGCAAGCCGCTGCACGAGATCCTGGGCGAGCGCATCTTCAAGCCGCTCGGCATGGTCGATACCAGCTTCCAGGTCCCGGCAGACAAGCTCGGCCGCGTGGCCCAGCCGGCGCCCGGCACCAACGGCAAGCCGACGACCGTGCGCTTCAAGCCCGACGACGGCGCCAAGTACGAATCGGGCGGCGGCGGCCTGCTCAGCACGACCGACGACTACCTGCGCTTCACGGCGGCGCTCGCCAACGGCGGCACGCTGAACGGCAAGCGCATCATCGGCCGGCAGACGCTGGCCTTCATGACCGCCGACCATGTCGGCAGCCGGCCGGGCCGTCCCTCGGGCTTCGGCTTCGGCCTGGGCTTCGAGGTGCGCACCACCCTGGGCGATTCGGCGCAGCCGGGCACGGTCGGCGAGTACGGGTGGTCGGGCGCGGCCGGCTCGACCTTCTGGGTCGATCCCAGGAACGAGCTGTTCGCCATCTACATGATCCAGGCGAACGACGCCGACACGCGCGACCTGCGCATGCAGTTCCGGTCGATGGTCCAGGCGGCGCTGCTCGACTGAACTATGTTCATCGACTAGAAGGGCCTCCTCAAAGGGAGGTTCGAGAATGCGTCGTCGTTCGATTTTTGCACTCGCCGGCCTGTCGCTGGCGGGTGCGCTCGCGGCCGGTGGGGCGGTCGCGCAGCAGCCGCTGAAGATCGCCTTGCTCTACGGCAAGACCGGGCCGCTGGAGGCCTATGCCCGCCAGACCGAAGCCGGCTTCATGCTGGGCCTCGAATACGCGACGCAGGGCAAGATGGAGATCAACGGCCGCAAGATCGAGGTGCTGCTGAAGGACGACCAGCTCAAGCCCGACATGGGCAAGTCGGCGCTCGAGCAGGCCTATGCCGACGACAAGGTCGACCTCGCGGTCGGCACGACCAGCTCGGCGGTTGCGCTCGCCATGCTGCCGGTCGCCGAGGAGTACAAGAAGGTATTGATCGTCGAGCCGGCGGTCGCCGACCAGATCACCGGCGAGAAGTGGAACCGCTACATCTTCCGCACCGCCCGCAGCTCGATGCAGGATGCGTTGGCCGCTGCCGCGACGCTCAAGGATGAGAACATCAACATCGCGACGCTGGCGCAGGACTATGCCTTCGGCAAGGACGGCATCGCCTCGTTCAAGGAGGCGCTCAAGGAAGTCGGCTCGAAGGCGAAGATCGTGCACGAGGAGTATGCGCCGCAGAACACCACCGATTTCACCGCCGCCGGCCAGCGCCTGTTCGATTCGCTGAAGGACAAGCCCGGCCGCCGCATCATCGCCGTGGTCTGGGCCGGCGCCCATCCGCTGCCCAAGCTGATGGACCTCAAGCCGGAGCGCTACAAGATCGAGATCGCGCCCGGCGGCAACATCCTGCCGGTGATGGCGGGCTGGAAACAGTTCCCCGGCCTCGAGGGCGCGATCTACTACTATTGGGGCTTCCCCAAGAACCCGGTGAACGACTGGCTGGTCACCGAATACAAGAAGAAGAACAACGGCGTGCCGCCGGACTTCTTCGTGGCGGGCGGCATGGCCGCAGCCATGGCCGCCGTCGAGGCGGTCAAGAAGGCGGGCTCGACCGACACCGAGAAGCTGATCGCCGCGATGGAGGGCATGAGCTTCGATACGCCCAAGGGCAAGATGACCTTCCGCAAGGAGGACCATCAGGCGCTGCAGGTCATGTACCAGTGGCGCATGAAGCAGAACCCGCCGGACAACTACGACCTGCTCGACCTCGTCCGGGAGATTCCCGCGGACGAGATGAAGCTGCCGATCAAGAACAAGCGCTGACAACGCACCCCCTCTCCTAACCTCTCCCCCTGCAGGGGAGAGGAACATGAGGAGAGGCGGCCCTTTCTTCCTCCTCTCCCCCGCAGGGGAGAGGTTGGGAGAGGGGGAGGGCACCAAACGCGATGCTGGAGACGACAGACCTCACGATCCGCTTCGGCGGCCATGCGGCGGTGGACGGCGTCAGCTGTGCCTTCCACCCCGGCACGCTGACCTCGATCGTCGGGCCGAACGGCGCCGGCAAGACGACCTATTTCAACCTGATCTCGGGCCAGCTGCCGGCGACGTCGGGAAAGGTCCGGCTGAACGGCGAGGACATCACGTCCTGGGCCGCGCCGCGCCGCACGCGGGCCGGGCTCGGCCGCGCCTTCCAGCTCACCAACCTCTTTCCCAACCTCAGCGCGCTCGAGAACGTGCGCCTCGCCGTTCAAGTAAAGAGCGGCAAGGCGCTCGACCTGTTCAGCCGCACCTCGACCCATCGCGAGCTGACCGATCGCGCGCGCGAGCATCTCGCCGCCGTCTCATTGTCAGATCGCGCCGACGCGGTAGCCGCGACCCTGCCGCACGGCGACCAGCGCAAGCTCGAGGTCGCGATCCTGCTGGCGCTCGAGCCGGACATCTTCATGTTCGACGAGCCGACGGCCGGCATGAGCATCGACGAGGTGCCGACCGTCCTCGCCATCATCGCGGCGATCAAGGCGCGCGGCGACAAGACCATCCTGCTGGTCGAGCACAAGATGGACGTCGTGCGCTCGCTCTCGGACCGCATCGTCGTGCTGCACCAGGGCAAGCTGGTCGCCGACGGCAAGCCGGCGGACGTCATCGCCTCCGACATCGTGCGCGAGGCGTATCTGGGCGGAGTGGCGGATGCCTGAACCGCTGCTCTCCCTGCGCGGCGTGAAGACCAATATCGGCCGCTATCACATCCTGCACGGCGTCGAGTTCGAGGTGGCCGAGGGCGGGCTGACGATGCTGCTGGGCCGCAACGGTGCGGGGAAGACCACGACGCTCAGGACCATCATGGGCCTGTGGCGTGCGCACGAAGGCGAGATCCGCTTCGCCGGCCGCGACATCGCCAAGCTCCCGACGCCCGACATCGCCCGGCTCGGCATCGCCTACGTGCCCGAGAGCATGGCGATCTTCGGCGACCTCACGGTGCACGAGAACCTGATCCTCGCCGCGCGCTCGGGCCCGCCGGACCAGAAGCGCCTCGACTGGATCTTCGCCCGCTTCGAGGCGCTGAAGCGCTTCTGGCACCTGCCGGCGGGCAATCTCTCCGGCGGCCAGAAGCAGATGCTGGCCGTGGCGCGCGCCATCATCGAGCCGCGCAGACTCCTGTTGATCGACGAGCCGACCAAGGGCCTGGCGCCCGCGATCATCGCCAACATGATCGCCGCGTTCCGCGAGCTGAAGGACGGCTCATCGACCCTGCTGGTGGTCGAGCAGAACTTTGCCTTCGCCCGCCAGCTCGGCGACACGGTCGCGGTGATGGACGACGGCAAGGTCGCGCATGCCGGCGGCATGGCGGCGTTCGCGGCGGATGCGGGCCTGCAGCAGCACCTGCTGGGGCTGGGCATGGGGGAGCATCAATGACATTCCCGTCGTCCCGAGCGGAGCGAAGCGAAGTCGAGGGACCTGTTTTCGGCTGCCACAAAAGAGGTCCCTCGGCTTCGCTCGGGACGACGGTGAGATGAAACGCGACTGGCTCCCGCTCGTCCTGATCCCGATGCTCGCGGCAGCGGCATTCCCGCTGGTCGGGTCCTCGTCGTCGTGGGTGACGCTCACGGTCGCCGGGCTCGCGATGGGACTGATGATCTTCGTCATGGCGTCGGGGCTCACGCTCACCTTCGGCCTGATGGACGTGCTGAACTTCGGCCACGGCGCGTTCATCGCCGTCGGCGCGTTCGTGGCGGCGAGCGTCATGCTGGCGCTCGGGACCTGGATGCAGGCCGATTCGCTATGGCTCAACCTCGCGGCCTTCCTGCCGGCAGTGCTCGCGGCGATGGCGGTGAGCGGCGTGCTGGGCCTCGCCTTCGAGCGGGTGATCGTGCGGCCGGTCTATGGCCAGCATCTCAAGCAGATCCTGGTGACCACCGGCGGCCTGATCGTCGCGGAGCAGCTCCTCAAGGTCGTGTGGGGCCCCGACCAGATCACGCTCGCCCGGCCGACCGCGCTGCGCGGCGCGATCCTGCTGGGCGACATCGCGATCGAGAAGTACCGGCTCCTGGCCGTCATCGTCGGCCTGATCGTGTTCGCAGCGCTCGCGCTCACCCTCAGCCGCACCCGCATCGGCCTCTTGATCCGCGCCGGTGTCGAGAACGGCGAGATGGTCGAGGCGCTGGGCTATCGCATCCGCCGGCTGTTCGTCGGCGTGTTTGTGGTCGGTTCGGCGCTGGCCGGGCTGGGCGGGGGGATGTGGGGCCTCTACCAGGAGACGATCACCGCCGCCATCGGCGCGCAGGTGATCGTGCTGGTGTTCATCGTCATCATCATCGGCGGGCTGGGCTCGGTCGGGGGCTGCTTCATCGGCGCACTCCTCGTCGGCCTCACGGCCAACTACATCGGCTTCCTCGCGCCCAAGGTCGCGCTCGGCTCCAACATCCTGCTGATGGCGCTGATCCTGCTGTGGCGGCCGCAAGGGCTCTATCCGGTGGCGAAGAGGTAAGGGCGGATGCTGCGCTCCCTCCTCTCCGACGACACACCGCGCAGCCGGTGGCTGGCGATCGCGCTGCTGGCGATCCTGGTCGGCCTCGCCTTCGCACCCTTCCTGTTCCCCGGGGCAAAGTCGCTCAACGTCGCCGCCCGCATCTGCGTGTTCATCGTGCTGGCGGCGAGCTTCGACCTGCTGCTGGGCTACACCGGCATCGTCTCCTTCGCCCACACCATGTTCTTCGGCATCGGCGCCTACGGCGTGGCGATCGCGCTGACGCGGCTCGGGGCAGGCTGGGACGCCGTCGCGATCGGCGTCGGTGCGAGCCTCGTGCTGGCGATCGTGCTGGCCGTGCTTATCGGCCTGTTCAGCCTGCGCCTGCGCACGATCTTCTTCGCCATGATCACATTGGCGGTGGCGAGCGCGGTTCTCATCCTGGCGTCGCAGCTCTCCGACATCACCGGCGGCGAGGACGGGCTGAACTATCGCCTGCCGATGGCGCTGCGCCCGTCCTTCCGCCCGTTCGAGGGCGTCACCGGCCGCCTCCTCGACTACTACCTCGTCTTCTTCGTCTCGCTCGCCCTGATGCTGGCGCTGCTGCGCATCGTCAACTCGCCGTTCGGCTCGGTCCTGATGGCGATCCGCGAGAATCCGTTCCGGGCCGAGGCGATCGGCTACCGCACCGTGGTCTATCGCACCTTGGCGAGCTGCATCGCCGCCGCGACCGCAGCTCTGGCCGGGGCATTGCTGGCGCTGTGGTCGAGCCAGACCAGCCCCGACACGACACTGAGCTTCGACATCATGGTCGACATCCTGCTGATGGTGGTGATCGGTGGCATGGGCACGATGTACGGTGCGGTGATCGGGGCCGTGCTGCTGGTGCTGGCGCAGAACTACCTCCAGGCGCTGGTCGGCGACCGCTGGCTGCTGTGGCTCGGCGTTGCCTTCATTCTCTGTGTCTACTTCTTCCCGACCGGCATCGTCGGCCGGCTGCGCCGCCGGTAGAAGCGCTTCGTATAATTTGTAACGCTCGTTGTCGGCCGCCTGTCGCACGCGTAGTGTCCGCTGTACAGGTAGAGGGCCATGGCGTCATTCAAGTTAAGGTTGAGTCTGGTCGTGCTGCTCGCCGTCGTGCCGGCCGTCGCCACCGATCGGGCGGCCGAGATCGAGCGCCTCAAGCCGGTCGCCGAGAAGGGTGAGGCCGCGGCCCAGTACCAGCTCGGGCTGCTCTACGCCGAAGGCAAGGACCTGCCCGAGGCCGCGCACTACTACAAGCTCGCGGCCGAGCAGGATCATCACGAAGCGCAGGCGCGACTCGCGCTGCTGAACTGCAACGGCACCGGCGTGCCGAAGAACGCCGAGGAGTGCGTCCGCCTGCTCAAGCTGGCGGCCGAGGCGGGCGTGACCCTGGCCGAGGTCAACCTGGCCCAGCACTATCTCACCGGAGACGGCGCGTCGATCAATCATCGCGAGGCGGCGCGGCTGGCCAGGCTCGCCGCCGACAAGGGCGACCCCACGGGCCAGTTCCTGCTCGGCATCTGTTACGAGACCGGCGTCGGCGTTGGCGAGAATCGCAGCGAGGCGGTGCGCCTCTACCGGCTGGCGGCGGCGAAGGGCAACACTGGGGCACAGAAGGGACTGGCGCGCCTCGGCGAGGCGGCGCAGCCGGCGTCTTCGTCGCCGGAGGCGGACGCGCGTCCGCAGTCGTCGGCGGCGATCACCAGCCGCACCGTCACCCTGCGCCGCCGCGGCGGGGTGTTGACGGTGCCGGCGGTGCTCAACGATTCGGTGTCGGCCGACTTCGTGGTCGACAGCGGCGCCAGCGACGTTGTGCTGCCCGAGGGGGTGCTGGACGAGCTGCGCAGCGCGGGCAAGTTCAGCGATGCCGACTTCACCGGCGCGCAGATGGTCAAGATCGCCAACGGCTCGATCGTGAAGGCGCGCACCTTCACCCTGCGCAGCCTGGCGATCGGCAACCGGGTGGTGACGAACCTCCATGCCAGCGTCGCCCCGGCCAAGGCGACGCCCTTGCTGGGCCAGACCTTCCTGCAGCGCTTCGCCTCGTGGTCGATCGACAACGAGCGCCAGGTGCTCGTGCTCAAGGAAAAAGACGCGATCACGCGCTGATCTTCCTTCGCCGGAACGGCTCTACGGATGCAGAGCGACGATCACGCCTTCGTCGCTGCGCAACGCCAGCTCGCCCTCCATCGCCTCGCCGTCGCGATCGAGCTCGGTCGAGAGCACGATCCTGCCGCGCAGCTTGTCGGCCTTGAACTGCATGTGCACGGGCTGGTGGCCGAGATTGAGAACCACCAGCATGCGATCGCCGCGGACATAGACGACGAGGTCGCCCTCGGCGGCAATGGGACGGAACGAGCCGGTCGACAGCGCGGTCTCGCGCCGGCGCAGCGCGATCAGGCGGCGGTAGAGATTGTACAGGGACGCCGGCTCGGCCCGCTGGTTCTCGACGTTGTTGGTGCGATGATCCTCCCCGAGCGGCAGCCACGGCTCGCGCTCGGAGAAACCGGCGAAGCGGCTGCCGTCCCATTGCATCGGCGTGCGGCAGCCGTCGCGCCCGAATCCCCTGTTCGGGACACGCAGCTCGAACGGGTCGCGCACCTGATCCGGCGCGATGGTCGCCTGCTGCATGGCGATCTCCTCGCCGTAGTAGATGGTCGGCGTGCCGCGCAGGGTCAGCAGCAGCATCGCCGCGACGCGGGTCTGCACCGGCCCGACGCGGCTCGCGACCCGGGGCCGGTCGTGATTGCCCAGCACCCAGTTGGGCCAGCCGCCCTGCGGGAGAGACGCCTCGTATTCGTCAATCAGGCGCGCCAGGCCGCGCGCCTCCCAGGGCGCCTGCAGCAGCGCGAAGTTGAACGGCAGGTGCACCCCGCGCAGATCGCGGCCGTAATAGGCCACCAAGCGTTCGATCGGCAGGTAGATCTCGCCGATCAGGACGCGTTCGGGGAATTCGTCCAGCACGGCGCGCATCTCCTCGATGACCTCGTGGACCTCGGGCCGGTCGGTGGTGTAGAGCGGCGTGAACGCGTACTGCGGCGCCATGCCCTCGCGCCACTCTGGCCGCGGCGGGTTGTTGCGGAACTCGGCATCCTTGATCAGGTGCCAGATCACGTCGACCCGGAAGCCGTCGACGCCGCGCCTCAGCCAGAACCGCATTGCGTCGTACATCGCCCGGCGTACCTCCGGATTGCGCCAGTTGAGGTCCGGCTGGGCCGCGAGGAACGCGTGATAGTAATACTGGCCGGTCCGTGCATCGTATTCCCAGGCGCTGCCGCCGAACTCCGACATCCAGTTGTTGGGCGGCCCGCCGTCGGGCGCCGGATCGCGCCAGATGTACCAGTCGCGCCTGGGCGACCGACGCGAGGAGCGACTGTCCTCGAACCAGGGATGCTTGTCCGAGGTGTGGTTGGGGACCAGGTCGAGGATCAGCTTGAGGCCGAGGCCGTGAGCCTTCGCGAGCAGCGCATCGAAATCGCCAAGCGTGCCGAACAGCGGGTCGATGTCCGTGTAGTCCGAAATGTCATAGCCGAAATCGGCCATCGGCGAGGGGAAGATCGGCGAGAGCCATACCGCGTCGATGCCCAGCTCGACCAGATGCGGCAGCCGCCGGATGATGCCCCGGAGGTCGCCGACGCCGTCCGCGTCGCTGTCCTGGAACGAGCGCGGATAGACCTGATAGATGATCGCCGTCTGCCACCAGCGCGCCGTCATCGAAGCCTCTTCAGGACCAGCCCCTCGTCGCCCTGCAGCAGGACAGAGCGCTGGAGCAGCTTGTCCGCGCGCTCGCCGGCGCTCGACAGCAGCAGCTCCGAGCGCGGCACGCCGTGCCAGGAGCGCGGATCGGAGGCCATGTTCAGGAGCACCAGGATCTCCTCGCCGTCGACACGGCGCGTGAAGGCGAAGATGTCATTGCGGCTGCGCATCGGCACGTACTCTCCCACCGTCAGGGCTCGCTCGCGTCGCCGAAGCTCCATCAGCCGGCGATAGAGCGACAGCAGGGACCTTGGATCGGCCCGTTGGACGGCAACGTTCCTCGTCGCGATGTCGTTGCCCATCGGCAGCCACGGCTTGCCGGCCGTGAATCCGGCGTTTGGGCCGGTGTCCCAGCGCATGGGCGAGCGCTCGGGATCGCGGTTGAGGCCGTAACCGGGCAAGAGCTTCTCGAAGGGATCCTGGACCGCCTCGGTCGGGATCTCGACTCCCTCCATGCCGATCTCGTCGCCGGCAAAGAAGAGCGGTGTCCCCTTCAGGGTGAAAAGGAGCACCGCCAGCGCTCGCGCGCGCTTCTGACCGAGCTTCTCCGCCACACGCTTCTTGTCGTGTCCGCCGATCACCCAGTCGGGCCACGCGCCCTCGGGAATGCTGCGCAGGTACGCATCGATGGCGGCCTGCAGCGACGGCGCATCCCAGGCCGTATCGAGCAGCGCGAAGTTCAGCGGCAGATGCAGCCGCTGCTTCTGTCCGAAATAGAAGTGACCGATGCGTTCGGTCTTGCCCTGCACCTCGCCGGCGAGCACGCGGTCGTCGAATTCGTCGACCACCGCCCGGAGCTCTTCCAGGCATGACATGGTTTCCGGCAGATCGTCGGTGAAGATCCGCTTCAGCCGCTGGGGCGGCGGCATCTTCTCCGTCGCGGCCGGGTCGGGCGGATCGTCGCGCAGCAGGTCGTCCTCGATCAGAACGGCGGCCGCATCGACGCGAAAGCCGTCGACCCCCCGCCTGAGCCAGAAGCGCAGCACGTCGGCCATGGCCGTCCGGACCGCGGGGTTGCGCCAGTTGAGGTCCGGCTGCTCCTCGAGGAAGGCATGGTAGTAGTATTGGCCGGTCGCGCCGTCCCAGGTCCAGGCACTGCCGCCGAAGCGGCTCAGCCAGTTGTTGGGCGGTCCGCCGTCGGCTGCGGCATCGGCCCAGACGTACCAGTCGCGTCGCGGGCTGTTGCGCGACGAACGGCTTTCCTGGAACCAGGGATGCCGATCGGAAGTGTGGTTGGGCACGAAGTCGAGGATCAGCCGGATGCCGGCGGTGTGCAGTCGTTCGACCACGCGATCAAACTGGTCCATCGTGCCATACATCGGGTCGATGGCGCAGAAGTCGACGATGTCATAGCCGAAGTCGGCAAACGGGCTGCTGTAGGGCGGCGTCAGCCATACCACATCGATGCCGAGCCATTGCAGGTAGTCGATGCGGCGCAGCAGTCCTTCGAGGTCGCCCTTGCCGTCGCCGTTGCTGTCTTGAAAGGAGATCGGGGCGATCTCGTAGACCACCGCGCGCTGCCACCATTTCAATGTCATGCCGGGTCACGCACTCCAGCAACAAAGACGTGGTGTGACCGAAAAGGCTCCGCCGTCGGTGCGGCACGTCCGCTATCGGACCTACGATGCGATTTTCGACGCCCGCGCGAGGCGCGCGACGATGGCAACAATCGAAGGCGTCACCCGCTCACAAACACCTTCAGCGCAGCGAAGAGTGCGCTCGGATCGCACTGGCCCTGATAAACGGGTGGCGGCGCGGGACCACGATCGAGCAGTCGGTGGATCGCCTCCCAGGCCGTGCGGACGGAGCATTCGATGGTGAAGGCAATCTCCCGGGGGACCTCGACGTACTGACCGATGAGTCCGAGATTGGTGGCCCCCTCCGGGACCGGCGGAGGCCTGTCGCCGCGGCTCCGCGGAAGCCAGATGTTGTTGACGTAGGGCATGTAGCACGGCACGCAGATCGATGATGCCATGATGGCGGCCAATTGCTTGTCGAACCGCAGCTGTCGCAGCGCCTCCTCGAGGATTTCCGCGCCAGTGCAGGCTGTCATCGGTTTGCGCACGAAATCGCCGTTGCGCTCGGGGTACAGGCCGTAGCCCCACCAGACAGTGGTGCCCTCGGGCTGGCCCATGATCTCCGGTTGGTGGAAAACGGACAGCGACAGCACCCAGCCCGAGTCCTTCAATGTCACGAGTCCGCCCAGTCCCGCCGTGCTTCCGGTCAACGCCGTGATTTGATCGACGAATTCGGTCCCTGTGTCGGTGACCGTGAACGTCACCCACAGCGAGTCGGGTATCCGCGCGGGACCGAAGAAAGCGTCGGGATTGCCGAACTCCTTTCGCCCCTGCGCAAGGCGTTCCCACAGGGCCCAGGAGCGGCCGCTGGGCCGCGGGACAGCCACGTCGGTCATCGATCCGGCGGAAAGATCGGCCGCTTGCGATCCGGTGGTTACCAGCACGAGGTCCTCTGGCGCGACCTCGACCGACGTCGCGTCGCCGCGCGTTTCATAGACGAGCCGATTGGCCGTGATGCGTGCGGGCGCCGCTGCGAAGCCGATGTCCCGAACGAAGGTGTTGGTGAGGAAGTTCACGCCGCGTGGACGCAGCCATGCGAGCAGCGGCTCGATGAAGAATTGGTGCTGATTGAGGGGCGTGCGCATGACGCCCCGCATGTCCGACAGGTCCGGGAACAGGTACAGGAAGCGGTTCATGTAGCGTCGGAACTCGATGACGCTGTGCTGGGGCAGCGATCCCATGAGCGTCGACCAAAGGAACCAGAATTCGGTCGAGAAGAATTGCCGGGAAAAGAACTCTTCGATCCGCCGCCCGTCCAGCATCGCTTCGGGCGTCAGCACGACCCGCGCGAGGCAGAGGCCGTCGCCCAGGCTGAGGCCGAAGCGCGGGCCATGCACGACGCGGCCGTCGCGATCGAGGATGTGCGCCTTGTCCTGGTAGGGCTCGCCGGTATTGAACGCGAAAAAGTCATCCGTGACGGAAATCGACGGGTCGCGCGCCGACGGGATGGACTTCAGCAGATCGAAGGTGCAGCGGAATTCCTTGTCGAAGACCGAGCCTGGCAGGTTGTAGCCGCTGGCGGCGCTGCCGCCGAGGAAGAATCCGCCGCCCAGTACATCGTCCGCCTCGTAGATCGTGATGTCGCTTCCGGGCACGCCGGCATTCCGGATGAGAAGTGCTGCTGCCGCCAGCCCGCCGAAGCCGCCACCGACGATGTGCGCCTTCATCTGCTCCTCCTAACTTCGGGTTGCAGACGGGAGATAGCTTAGCTCGAAGCTTGTATGAGCCCAAGGCCACCGAATTGTGGCATGATGGGCCTCGTGGAGGTGACGTCATGGGACCACTGACCGGTATCCGCATCATCGACCTCACATCGATGCTCTCGGGGCCCTGGGCGACGATGATCCTGGGAGATCAGGGCGCGGACGTGATCAAGGTCGAGATGCCGGGTCAAGGCGACCACACACGCGCCGGCGGCAATCGCAGCAACGGCATGGCCGCATCGTTTCTCAATCTGAACCGCAACAAGCGCTCGATCGCCATCGACTTGAAGACCGCGCACGGCGTCGCCCTCGTGAAGCGCCTCGCCGCGACCGCGGAGGTGCTGGTGCAGAATTTTCGTCCCGGCGTCGTCGAACGGCTCGGTCTCGCGGAGGACGATATCCGCACGGCCGCACCCGACATCATCTATGTCTCGATCAGCGGCTTCGGCGAGCGCGGGCCGTGGATTCACAAGGGCGTGTACGACCCGATCATCCAGGCGCTGTCCGGCCTCACGACGGTGCAGGCCGGCTCCGACGCCGAGCGGCCACGGCTCGTTCGTACCGTGCTCCCTGACAAGCTCACGGCCATCACGGCGGCGCAGGCGATCAGTGCGGCGCTCGTCGCCAAGCTCAAGACGGGCAAAGGCCAGCATGTCCGGCTGTCGATGCTCGATGCCGTGCTTGCCTTCCTCTGGGCATCGGATATGGGCAGCCAGACCTATGTCGGCCGCCCGGTCTCGGCGCAAGCCGCGGCGAGCTTCATCGACCTGATCTATGAGACCAAGGACGGGCATATGACCGTCGCCGTCATGAGCGACAAGGAGTGGGCCAATTTGACCCGCGCCTTCGAGCGCCCGGAATGGCTCGAAGATCCCCGCTTCAAGACGCCGGCGTTGCGCGACCAGAACGTCAACGAGCGTCTTGCCCTGATCCAGGAGGTGCTCAAGACCCGCACCACGGCCGAATGGATGGCGCGCCTGGAGGCCGCCGATGTTCCCTGCGCGCCGGCGTTGACCCGCAGCGAGGTGATCGAGCATCCGCAGGTGCTGGCGAGTGAGATCCTGCTGGAAAGCGACCATCCCGTTGCCGGCCGCCTTCGCCAGACCCGCCCCGCCGCCCGCTACTCGGCGACGCGGCCCGAGCTCCGTCGCGGCGCGCCTCGACTGGACGAGCACGGCGACGAAATCCTGCGGGAGCTGGGCCTGTCGGGCGACGAGATCAGCGATCTGCGGCAACGCGGGGTGCTGGCGAAGGAGAGTGGGGCGAAGGTGGCGGCGTAACGGCTTCCTCGCTTTTCGTGGCACGTCAGAGGTCGGTGTTGGTTTTCTTTCCTATGGGAAAGAAAATTCTCGCCGCCCGCGCGTGCGTTTTGTTGGGATTTTTCGATGGGAAGCCATGAGCGGCACGGAGTGCCCCGGTCCCTGCGGTCTCATCATGGGCAATGGAACGCCGATCGAGGCCCATTTTCTGCGGCTCCAACCGCCGGCCATTGCCCATAATAGGTGACCTGATGTGACCCCTCATATCTTGCGTGTGCTTTCACGCACACACAGGAGCTCGTCATGTCAGACTCAGATATCCGTCACACCAACGGCCGCTTCGCCAAGGGCAATCCCGGCGGGCCCGGGCGGCCCCGCAATCCGGTCAGCAGCGCTGCGGTCGAGCTCGACCGCCTCGGCACCGCGGTCGCCGAGGAGCTGATGCTCAGCACCATCGAGCGGGCGCGGCGCGGCAACCTGCGCGCCACCGAGATGGTGCTGCAGCGCGTCTGGCCGGTGCGGCGCCATCGGCCGATCGATTTGGATCCGCCGCCCGGCAACGGCATGAGCAACCTGCTGAACGAGCACGCCGCACTCGCGCACGCGATGATGAACGGCGACATCACTCCGCAGGACGCCCAGGCGGCGACGCGCGTGTTCAAGGCATTGCAGGAACAGATGCGCCGCGCCGATCAGCAAAACGGTGCGGTCGGCAAAAACGGCGAAAACGGAGAAAAACGGTGAAGGGTCTAGGCGCCGAGCAGGGCGGCCCGCGCGGCGTGCCAGCTCGCCTCGTCCGGGGCGCAGATCAGGCCGCCAGCGAGGTCGGTCGGCCGATACGGCGTGCCGTCGAAATGCGCGCTGTAGCCGCCAGCTTCGCGATGCAGCAGCCAGCCCGCCGCGTGATCCCACAGCATCAGCTTGTTGTAGAGCAGCAGGTGACAGTGGCCCGAAGCGGCCAGCCGGTACTCGTGCGCGGCGCAGCGCAGCCAGGTGCTGGACCCGAGCTTCGACAGGTTGCCGTTGACCGTGTCCCGCAGCGTCTGCGGCAGGAAGCTCGTGCCGACGACCCCTTCCATCTTCCCGACCGGCACCGGCGGCGCCACGCGCAACGACGTTCGCGCGCCGTCCTCGCGCTCGAGCCAGGCTCCGCCGTCACGGACCGCATAGGCGAAGTCGCGGCAGATCGGATCGTGAATCACGCCGGCGACGGTCTCGCCGCGCCGGATCGCGGCCGCCATCACACCGAACAGGGGCAGGCCGGAGGCGAAATTCCTGGTGCCGTCGATCGGATCCACGACGAAGGCGAGCTCGGCGCTGCCGATGGCCTGGAGGAGGGCCGGATCGCGCTCCGTGCCTTCCTCGCCGACGACGATGGCCTCGGGGAAGGCCTCGCGCAGGCCGGCCGCGATGACGGCTTCGGCCGCTTCGTCGGCTTCCGTGACGATGTCGAAGGCCGATGTCTTCTGCCGCACCTGGTCGGCGCTCAGCGCGCGAAAGCGGGGCAGGATCTCCTGGACGTCGGCACGGGCGAGGATCGCGCCGACAACGCCGATCAGATCGGCGGTGCGGATGTCCGCGTCGCCGATCAGATCGCCACCTGGGCGATACCGCCGCGCACCTTGTTGGCCTCGATGCTGCGCCACAGCACCTCGTGGCCCTCGGGCAGCGCGCGGTTGTTCGGCATCGACAGCCACAGGCGCAGCAGCAGCCGATCGTGGCCGCTGTCGGCGTCGTCCTCGAAGGGGGTGCGGCCGTGATAGGTGACGTGGCTGTTGATCAGCTGCAGGTCGCCGGGCTCGAGAGTCATCTCGAAGCACAGCTCCTGCGCGGTCGCCATCAGCACGTCGATCGCCTCCTTCTGGGCTGGCGTCAGCTTGGGGATGTCGTCCGCGAGCTGGGCTGCCTCGATGAAGGTGAGCGAATAGTGCGATGTGAACTTGCCGTCGCGCACGCCGAAGATCGGCAATGGATAGGCGGTGGCGCGGGTGGTGCTCGAGCCGTCCTTGCCGGTGCCCTCCTCGCCGAACCGGCTGCGCCAGTAATCGGTGAACAGCGCGTCGAGCAGGTCGGGCCGCTTGGCGAGGATCGCGTTGTGGATCGCGGGCGTGCTGGCGAGCGTGCTGACGCCGCCCTTCATCGCCTGCCGCACGCACAGAAGGCCGACCACATCGGTGCGGTCGGTGTGGAAGCGCAGACCGCCGTTGGTCAGCGTGCGGGCGTAGGACGAGAGGAAGGTGCTGCCCTTGGCGTCCTTGGTCTGGCCGTAGGTGCGGCCGACATGGGCGCCCTCGTCGCGGATCGCCCGCATCAGCTCGCCCGAGCGGTTCTGGAACACCGGCGTGCCGAGATGGATGCCGAGGCCCCAGTACATGCGGCGCAGATCGTCCTCGCCATGATTGGCGACCGGGAAGCCCTTGAGCTTCATGATCCCGCAGCCATTCTCCAGCTCGTCGCGGATGTCGGCGAGCAGGTCGTCGAGCGAGGTGATTGGGAAGTCGGCGCGCTTGATCTCCTGCCACGGCTTGCCCTTGACGGCCGCGAGCGCGTTCTCGAGCTCGGCGACGTGCGCCGGCGAAAGCTGGCGAATCCAGCGCTTCGAATCCTTGATGTCCTTGCCCTGCCAGACGCAGGGACCGGTGAGCGGGGTGCGGTTGGTCATGCGCAGTTTCTTAAGTCATGTCCCTCTCGCCCGCTAGGGGGAGAGGCGAGGAGAGGGGGCGTCGACGTGCGCAACCCCCTCTCCCGTCCTCTCCCCCTAGCGGGGGAGAGGCGTAAGAATTTTGCGCATGTTGATCGAGGTCGGGTAGGTGAAGCCCGGATGCGGCTCGCGCGAGGTCTCTCTGTAGCCGAGCGAACTGAAAAGCCGTTGGTTGTCGGTGAGTACGACCCGCACGCCCAGGCGCACGGCCGGCAGGCCGCGCCTTCGGGCCTCGGCCTCGACAGCCGCGACCAGTCGGCGGGCGAGACCGAGGCCGCGCGCCTCGGGCAGCACGGCGAGGCGGCCGAAATACAGGTCGCCGTCCTGCGTCTCGGTCATGACACAGGCGAGCATCCGGCCGTTCCGCTCCGCGACGATCGCGCCGGAGCCGGTCTGGAGTTGCTTGGCGATGTTGTCCGCCGTCTCGGCGAACGCGCCGGATTCAGGCACGAGCTTGCCGCGATACTGCTCGAAGGCTGCGGCGATCGTCGCCGCGATGGCCGGCGCATCGGCGAGCGTGCCGGCGCGCAGGACAAGAGTGTCGCTCATGTGCTTCTTCTCGCGTACGCTCGATCAAAAGGAAAGTGTCATCCCGAGCGCAGCGAGGGAGCTTTGCTCGGCATGACAGGAGGACTCATGGCGCTCATCACCTATCTGACCCGAATCCAGTTCGACTTCGGCGCGCTGAAGCTGCTCGAGGCGGAGCTGCAATTGCTCGGCATCCGCCGGCCGCTGATCGTCACCGACAAGGGCGTGATCGCCGCCGGCCTGTGGGGCAAGGTCAAGGACCAGCTGCCCGGCAACATGCCGGTCGCAATCTACGACGGCACGCCGGAGAACCCGACGGAAGCCGCGATGCGCGACGCGCTGGCGATGTACAAGGAAGAAGGCTGCGACGGCATCATTGCGATCGGCGGCGGATCGCCGATGGACCTCGCCAAGGGCGTGGCGCTGATGGCGACGCATCCGGGTGACTCGCTGCAGACCTATGCGATGGTCGAGGGCGGGGCGGGCAAGATCACGCCCGCGGTCGCGCCGATCGTCGCCATCCCGACGACCTCCGGCACGGGCAGCGAGGTGAGCCGCGGCGGCGTGATCATCATGGATTCGGGCCGCAAGCTGGCGATCGGCAGCCCGCACCTGATCCCCAAGCTGGCGCTGATCGATCCCGAGCTGACGATGAGCCTGCCGCCGCACCTGACGGCCGGCACCGGCATGGACGCCTTCACGCACAACATCGAATGCTTCCTGTCGAACGCCTACAACCCGCCTGCCGACGGCATTGCCCTCGATGGCCTGGAGAAGGCGTGGAAGTACGTCGAGCGTGCCACGAAGGACGGCTCGGACCGCGAGGCGCGCTACAACATGGCGATGGCGGCGATGGAAGGCGCGATGGTCTTCCAGAAGGGCCTCGGCGCGGTGCATGCGCTCAGCCATCCGACCGGCGGGCTCAAGGGCTACCGCCTGCATCACGGCACGCTGAACGCGGTGTATCTGCCGGCGGTGCTGCGCTTCAACGAGCCGGCGGTCGGCGAGAAGTACAAACGGGTGGCGGCGCTGATGGGCCTGCCGGAGCGCGAGGCCAATGCCGCAGGCGTCGCCGATGCGGTCGCGGCGCTGAACGAGCGGCTCGGCATCCCGAAGGGTCTGGGCGCCATGGGACTGAAGCCGGAGACGGTCGAGAAGATCGCCGACGGCGCGCTGGGCGATCACTGCCATCTCTCGACGCCGCGCCAGCCGACGAAGGCGCAGTACATCGAACTGATCGAACAGAGCTGGGGCTGACGGCATACCTCACCCTGAGGAGCCGCGCGCAGCGCGGCGTCTCGAAGGGTGGCAACACGGATACTGGTCCCGCCCTTCGAGACGGCGCTTCGCGCCTCCTCAGGGTGAGGTGGTAGGGAACCGAGGAGGAAGACCAATGAAAGTCAAGGACAAGGTCTGCGTCGTCACCGGCGCCGCCGGCGGCATCGGCGAGGCGATCGCGCGGCGCTATGCCAGGGAGGGCGCGAAGGGCGTGGTCGTGGCCGACATGGACGGCCGACGGCTCGAGGCGGTGGCAAAGGACATCAAGGCTCTTGCGGTGACGTGCGACGTCGGCCGCGAAGCCGACATCCGTCACCTGATCGCCGAAGCCGAGCGGCATTATGGGCCGGTCGACGTCTTCTTCTCCAACGCCGGCATCGGCCGCGCCGGCCACGAGGATGCGAGCGACAAGGACTGGGCCGACAGCTGGGCGATCCACGTCATGGCGCATGTCTACGCGGCCCGCGCGCTGGTGCCGGGCATGCTGGAGCGCAAGTCGGGCTACCTGCTCAACACGGCGAGCGCCGCGGGCCTGCTGGGCTCGATGGGCTCGGCGCCCTATGGCGTCACCAAGACCGCGGGCGTGGCGCTCGCCGAGCATCTCGCGATCCAGTACGGCGACAAGGGCATCGTCGTGTCGGTGCTGTGCCCGCAGGCGGTCGACACCAACATGCTGCGCATGGCCGGCGCCACCGCGGCGTCGGTCGACGGCGTGATCAACACCGATGCCGTGGCGCAGACGGTGATCGAGGCGATGGACGCCGAGACTTTCCTGATCCTGCCGCATCCGGAGGTGAAGGAGTACATGGCGCGCAAGCTCGACCGCGACCGCTGGCTGCGCGGCATGCGCCGCCTGCGCGACAAGACGGGGGAGGGGCAGGGCAAGCGCTCCTGAAGACCGGTTGTTCGCGTACCTGCACCATCTGTTCGCCGACACCGGCCTGTGGACCGCAATCGGCGTGACGCTCGTCGCCGGACTGATGCGCGGCTTCGCGGGCTTCGGCTCCGCCATGCTGATGGCGCCGATCTTCGCCATCCTGTTCGGCTCGGCCCAGATGGTGGTGACGATCGTGGCGATCGAGCTGATCGTATCGCTGCAGCTCTTCCCGCAGGTGCGGCGCCACGCCGACTGGAAGACGCTGGCGCCGATGAGCATCGCCGCCTGCGCCGCCATGCCGCTTGGCGTGTGGGCGCTGGCGACGGTCGACAAGGGCACGATCGTCACCGGCGTGTCGGCGGTCATCGTGGCGTTCGTGGTTCTGATGTGGAGCGGCTGGCGCTATCGCGGCCGGCGCTCGCTCGCGGCGGCGATGGCGGTCGGCGCGGTGTCGGGCGCGATGATGGCGACGACCAGCGTCGGCGGGCCGCCGGTGCTGCTCTACCTCCTGTCGGGTGACGACCCGCCGAAGGTCAACCGGGCGAACATCGTCACCTACTATTTTCTGCCCCAGTTCCTGCTGGTCGCAATCGTGCTCGCCACCGGCGTCGCCGGCTGGGACCCGCTGGTGCGGGCGGTCGTGCTGTTTCCGATGATGATCGTCGGCGCATGGCTGGGCGGCCGCCTGTTCCACGGGCTGGCCAGCGACCGGTTGTACCGCAACGTGGCCCTCGCGATCCTGTTCGGCACCGGCCTGTTCGGCCTGCTGCGCAATGTCGTGCTGTGACCTACGCCGCGTGCTGCTGCTCGGCGGCATCCTGCATGATGGTGACGCGCCAGTGGATGCGCTGCTCCTCGATCGGATAGCCGCCGGTCGCGGAATGCAGGGCGCAGCGATTGTCCCAGATCACGATGTCGCCGACCTGCCACTTGTGTCGGTACTGCGCCGTGGTCCTGGTCATGTGGTCGGTCAGCTCGGCGATCAACGCCTCGCTGTCGGCCTCGCTCACGCCCTGGATGCGGGTGATGTGGTAGGGGTTGGCGTAGAGCGAGGTGCGGCCGGTCTCCTCATGCACCCGCACGATCGGATGCACGGCGGGCGGCCGGTTGCGGTCCTCGGGATCGAGCAGATCGTTGCCGCGCCGGCCGCGGCCGCCATAGACGTGCTCGGCCTTCAGCCCCTGGATGCGCTGCTTGAGGCCCACCGGCAGCGTCTCGTAGGCGTCGTACATGCTGGCGAACAGGGTGTCGCCGCCGTACGACGGGATCGCGATGGCGTAGAGCTGCGTGCCCTTGCAGATCTCCTGGTCCCACGGCGAATCGGTGTGCCAGCCGCCGCCGCGGTCGTAGATCGTCTTGTCCACCTTGCCGTCGGGCTTGCGCGTGCCGACGCCCATCACCGTGAGCGCGGGATACTCGGCGTGGCGCGTGCGCTTGACGCGATGAGGCTTCAACCGGCCGAAGCGCCGCGAGTAGGCCAGGAACTCCGGGATGGTGAGGCTCTGGCCGCGCACCACCAGCACGATGCCGTCGAGCCAGGCTCGGTAGAGTGCATTCCAGTCCGAATCGGAGAGCGAACGGACATCGACATCGGTGGCGATCGCCCCGATGCGCGGGTCGGGCTTGTCGATCTTCATGGCGCGAGCTTAGCATTCTCCGGGCAAAAAAGACCGGGAGGAACAATGCACCGCATCGCGGCACTGTGTTTTGCGCTTCTGTTTGCGGTCTTCCCGGCCTCCGCGCAGGACGCCTATCCCAGCCATCCGATCACGCTGATTGTGCCCTACGCGCCGGGCGGTGGCAGCGATTTCCTGGGCCGCGTGCTGGCCGAGGGCCTGCGGGCGCGGCTCAACCAGACCGTGGTGGTGCAGAATGTCGGCGGCGCCGGCAGCGTGGTCGGCTCCCTGCAGGTCGCCAAGGCCAGGCCCGACGGCTACACGCTGCTGATCAACCACATGGGCCTGTCGACCGTCCCGGCGCTCTACAAGAAGGTGGGCTTCGATCCGCTCACCTCGTTCGAGTTCGTCGGCCTCTATGCCGAGGCGCCGATGATGATCATGACGCGCAAGGCCTTCCCGGCGAAGGACTTCGCCGAGCTGGTCGCCTGGGTGAAGGCGCATCCCGACAAGTTCACCATGGCCTCGGCCGGCATGGGCAGCGCGACGCATCTCTGCGCCATCCTGTTCCAGCACGTGGTGGGAGTGCCGATCACGATCGTGCAGTACAAGGGCGCCGGGCCGGCGGTGATCGACGTGCGCTCGGGCCAGGTCGATGGGATCTGCGACCTGCCGACCACGGCCTCGAGCCTGGTCCGGTCGGGCGAGTTCCGCGCCTACCTGCTGACGGCGCCGCAGCGCATGGCGTCGCTGCCCGACGTGCCGACCTCGAAGGAGCTCGGCGTGCCCGATCTCTCGATCGGCGTGTGGTTCGCGCTCTACGCGCCGCTCGGCACGCCCAAGCCGGTGATCGACGCCCTCAACGCGGCGCTGCGCGGCGTGGTGCAGGACAAGGAGGTGGCGGAGAAGCTCGCCACCATCGAGACCTACCTGCTGCCGCTCGACCAGGCGACACCCGAGGCACTGCGCGCCAAGCTCGCGTCGCAGATCTCGCTGTGGACACCGATCATCGAGAAGGCGGGGATCCAGGCGGAGCAGTCTTGCTACTCGCTCTTCAGCAGCCCGCCGCGCTCGAACTCCTGGATCGACTGGTCCTCGGCGGCGAGGAACTTCGCCAGCGACTCGGGAGTCATCGCCTCGGTCTCGGCGCCGAGATCGGCAAGCTTGTCCTTCACGGCGGGATCGTTCAGCGCATCGGCCACGGCGTCGTTGAGCCTCTTCACCACCGCCGGCGGCGTGGCGGCGGGCGCCTGCAGGATGATCGGCGTGTCGGCGGCGAAGTCCTTTACGCCGGTCTCGGCGAGCGTCGGCACGTCGGGAAGCTGGCCGGCGCGCCTGGCCGTCGTCACGACAATCGCCCGCAGGCGGCCGCCGCGGACATGGCCGATCGAGGCCGGTACCTGGTCCATCACCGAATCGATCTGGCCCGCGAGCAGGTCATTCAGCGCCAGCCCGTTGCTCTTGTACGGGATGATGTTGAAGTTCACGCCCAGCGCCTTCTGGATGCGCAGGATCGCGAGATGGTTGGTGCTGCCGTTGCCGGGATGGCCGATCGTGACCTTCTTCGGATTGGCCCGCAGCGCGGCCAGCATGGCGGACCAGTCCTTGTACGGGCCCTTGGCGTTAACGACGATGTCCATGGGTGAGGTGCTGAGGAGTGCGACCGGCGCGAAGCTCGCCAGGGTGTAGGGCGCTTGGCACCGGTCATGCGCGGGCTTACCAGGAACGTTCCGGTCGATCCCAGGATCAGCGTGTAGCCGTCGGGCGCCGACTGGCTCGCGGCCTCCGCGCCGATCGCGCCGCCGGCACCGCCGCGATTCTCGACGACGACCTGCTGGCCGAGCCGCCGCGACAGCGCCTCGCCGAACAGCCGACCGGTCAGGTCGGCATTGCCGCCCGGCGCGAACGGCACGATCAGGCGGATCGGCTTACTCGGATAGGTCTGCGCGGACGCCGGCGATGAGAAGAGGAGTGGGGCCACGGGGGCAAGCAAAAGGGCAGCGACGACAGCGCGGCGGGTACTGGACATTGTGATTGGATCTCCTGCGCGCACCTTAAGCATCGGCCGGGAGCGCTGTGTAGTATGACCGCTCCCTCGTTTCGTTGGTCGAGTCCGTGATCGCCAGGCTGCTTTCCGTCTTTCCGCGCACCGCCACCACGCCGTTCTGCCCTTCTGAGGCGCGCGGCAGCGTCGTTGTGCCAGCGGCCTCGCTGTGGACCCGCTTCTGGCGCCTGAGCGGGTCCGGCCTGCTGGTGGCGGTCGGCTACATGGATCCAGGCAACCGCCTGCTTTGCCGCCCAGCTCGTCGTCGTCGGCCCGGACTGGAAGGCGGTGTGGTCAGGCTTCGTGCCGCGCCCCTCGAGCCTGTTCGACGGCGAGGCGATGGTCGTGGCGATCGGCATCCTCGATGCGACCGTGATGCCGCACAATCTCTACCTCCACTCCTCGATCGTGCCGACCCGGCATGTCGTGGGCAGCGCGGCCGATGCGCGTGACGCCATCACACTCGCGACTGCCAATACCGTGGTCACGCTGTTCCTGGCGCTGATCGTCAATGCGGCGATCCTGGTGGTGGCGGCGTCGGCCTTTCACGCGACCGGTCACACCCACGTGATCGGGCCGTTCGCGTCAGCACGGACCGCGACAACGGTCGCCTATATTGTCTTCGCAATGATATGCGGCGCCAACCTCTGGCTGCTGGTCTCGCTCCTAGTTAGGAGTTGGAACGTGGCCAGCAGCAGAAGTGGCGCGCATATCGGCGCCTGCGGCCCCTTCAGGGGCGCAGGCGATCTGAGTCCGTTAGCCGCGGACAGGCGGCGGCGGAGGCGGCGGCGGCGGCGGCGCGGGGGCCGGCTGCGGCGGCGGGGGCGGTGGCGTCTGCTGCGAACATCCCGCGAGCACCGCTGGTGTAAGCACGAGTGCGATCAGCGCGGCATTACGCAGTTGCCTGAGGCGAGTCACTTTCTCGACCATCCCTTTCCTCCATCGTTGAGGGACTCAACTACAATACGGCCAAAATGCGACAATTGGAACTGCTTGAAGAAACGCGGAAAACACATTCTGGTTCCCGGTGCCTGCAATCAAATATGGGGCTTTGAGGGCCGCAACCATTCCGGTTCGGCTGCCTGACGATAGTCACACCGCAGGTTGAATAATGAAAATCTTGCTTTTGCCGCCGTGTGAAGCAAGCTCGTTCCGGTGGGTACGGCTCTGTTCCAGAGGTCATCGCGTGAAAGTTTTGTGGAGCCTCGATTCGGAACCGCGAGCGCGTATCGCCATTTTCCACCTGCGGCCGCGCAAATCGCGCAGGGACGCCGGCGGTGAGGCTTCGTTGTTCCCAGCCTTCAGCGTGTCGATGAGACGCGTTCTGGCGTGCGTCAAACCGATGGTCGGCGGCGCGATTGCACTCGCCTTGGGCGCCTGTGCCGACGATCCGCCAGTCGTGACGGCGGACCCTCCGACGGCGCTCGTGTCGGCACAGGCCAACCCGACGACAGGGGGGCCCAATACGGAACTCCGCGACCTGATCGAGAGTGCCCCCCAATCTCTCGTCGGCGGCGAGCGGATGAACGTCGACCTGCTGCGGCGTTTCTATGCGCGCCATGGCTTCGCGCCGGTCTGGACGACCCGGCAGCCGCAGGCTGAGTCGCTGATCAATGGCGTGATGCGTGCCGACGACCACGGCCTCGACCCCGAGCTGTTCCATGCCGACCAACTGCGCTCGTCCGAAGGTCTGTCGAAGCTCGCCCGGGAATTGCTGCTGTCGAACGCCTTCCTGTCCTACGCCGACGCGCTGGCGCGCGGCGCCCTGCCGGTCGAGCGCCGAAGGGACGACGAGGTGCTGACGCCCGGGAAGATCGATGTCGCCGCCGTGCTCGACAAGGCGATCGCCAGCTCCGATCCCGCGTCGGTGATCGAAGGGCTGGCCCCGACGACTCCGACCTACCGGGCGCTGCGCCAGGCGTTGCACGATGCGCGCGCCGGCCTTCCGGTCGGCAAGGCTGGCGGTCCCGGCGGCGGCAAGGTCTCGACGCCCCGCCTGCAGGAGATCGAGGTGAACCTCGAGCGCGAGCGGTGGCTGCCGCGGAAGCTGCCGGCGGACCGCGTCTGGGTCAACGCCGCCGACGAGCGGGTGGTGATGTACCGCGACAATGAACAGGTCTTCTCCTCGAAGGTTGTGGTCGGCATGATCGAGAAGCGCCACCAGACGCCGGAGTTCGCGGCGTCGATCGAGGGCATCTATTTCAACCCGCCGTGGGTCATACCGAACGAGATTGCCGTCAACGAGATCCTGCCGTTGGCCAAGCAGGACCCGACCTACCTGGCGAAGCACGGCATGGTCATGATGCCCAACGGCGATCTGCAGCAGATGGCGGGCGTCAATTCTGGACTCGGCGTGCTGCTGTTCGACATGAGGAACAGCTTCGACGTCTACCTGCACGACACGCCGTCGAAGGAGCTGTTCACCCGCGAGGATCGCCATGTCAGCCATGGCTGCATCCGGGTGGAGGACCCGCAGAAGCTGGCCGCCCTGGTCATGCAGCAGTCGACGGATGCGATCAGTGAAACGCTCGCGACCAGCGGCACCATCTGGAAGAAGCTGCCGAAGGCCGTGCCGGTCTTCGTGGTGTACGAGACCGCGTTCGCGGACGCCGACGGCAAGCTGCAGTTCCGCCCCGATGCCTACGGCCGCGACGCCGAGATCTGGCAAGCGCTCAATCCGAAGGCGCGCACGGTGATGGCGGCGCGGTAGGCTCAGCGGACCGCGGGCCTCCAGGCCCGCTCACGATGCGGGCCTGGAGGCCCGCGTTCCGCTGAGCATGAAGGCGGGAAACCCTAGTTCCCGATGATCCAGGGTGCGCCGGAGGCGATGGCGATCTCGCGCACCTTGGCGAGCAGGTTCGGGCCGACCGGGATGCCGGTCTTCATCCGCTCGGCCGCGATGCGGCGTTCGGGATCGCCGGCGACCTGGACGGGCTTGGCCGGATCGACCGGCTTGGTGGCGCGCAGCGTGTCGCAGAAGGCCGCGACATCGGCGCGAAACTCGCTGATGTCGCGGAACAAGCCGGGATCGAGGGCCAGGAAGAAATGGCCGATGTCGATCGGACCGGGCTTCGTGTTGCGCGTCGGGTCGGTGACCATCAGGCCGCCCGACAAAGCCGAGCTTAGGATGTTGACCATCGCGCCCAGCCCGTAGCCCTTGTGGCTGCTGCCTTCGGGCGTGCCGCCCAGCGGCGTCATGAAGCCGCCCTTGCTGACCTCGCGCGGATCGGTGCTGGGCAGGCCGTCCTTGGTGACCAGCCAGCCCGGTGGCGTCGGCAGGTTCTCGTTCGCCTTGTTGCGGATCTTGCCGGCGGCGACCGTGGTGGTCGCCATGTCGAGCAGGAACGGTTGGCCCGGCTTGCCGGGGGCGGCGAAGGCGATCGGATCGGTGCCGAGCCGCGCCTGCGCGCCGTTGGTCGGCGCGACCTGGATGCCGCTGGCCGACGTCGTGACCATGCCGATCAGGTCGGAGTCGACCGCCATCAGCGCATAGAAGCCGCAGGCGCCGAAGTGGCCGGAGCTGCGCACCGCGGTGATGCCGATGCCGGTCTTCTTCGCCTTCTCGATGGCAAGCTCCATGCCGCGCCGCGCGTTGGGATGGCCGAGGCCGCCACCCCCGTCGATCAGCACCGAGACCGGTGTCTCCTTCACCACCTTCGGTTCGGCGCGCATGTCGAGCTTGTTGTTGCGCCGCCGTTCGTCGTAGGGCGGCACCATCGAGATGCCGTGCGTGTCGATGCCGTGCAGGTCGGCCCAGCTCATGATCTCGGCGGTGCTGGCGGCGGTCGGCGCCGGCATGCCCCAGGCCTGCAGGATCAGCTCGAGCTGCTTGCGATGGGTCTCGTACGACGCGGGCATTGTAGTTCTCCTTCTCTGGGGACCGCGCCACTCCAGTGGCGCTCATGAGCATGATGCGCCACTGGAGTGGCGCGGTCCGATGATCAGCCGCCGGCGACGCCCTGCGCTTCGACGTAGAGCGCGTACACCGACTGGCTGGCCGTCATGAACAGGCGGTTGCGCTTGCGGCCGCCGAAGCAGAGGTTGGCGCAACGCTCGGGCAGCAGGATGCGGCCGATGAGAGTCCCGTCGGGCGCGAACACCGCGACGCCGTCCTGGCCCTCGCCGCCCGAGAAGCCCGCCCACACATTGCCCTCGGTGTCGACGCGGATGCCGTCGGCGAAGCCGGGCGAGGCATCGAAGAACACGCGGCCGTTCACCGCCTTGCCGTCGACCATGTCGTAGACATGGGTGGTCCGCGGGCCGTCCGGCGTGTCGACGACATAGAGCTTAGATTCGTCGGGCGAGAAGGCGAGCCCGTTCGGACGCTCCATGTCGCCGACCGCGATCGTGAGCTTGCGCGTGTCCGGATCGAGCTTGTAGACGCGGTACGGCATCTCCTTGGGTGCCTTGTCGCCCATGTAGTTGCCGCGGATGCCCGCACCGTTGTCCGAGAACCAGATCGTGCCGTCGGACTTCACGATCACGTCGTTCGGCCCGGTGAGCCGCGTGCCCTCGAAACTGTCGGCCAGCACGGTGATGTTTCCGTCGTGCTCGGTGCGGGTCAGCATGCGGCTGCCGAGCTCGCAGGAGATCAGCCGGCCCTGGCGGTCGCGCGTGTTGCCGTCGGGATGGCCCGCGGGATTGCGCAAGGTCGCGACCGCGCCAGTGATCTCGTCCCAGCGCAGCAGCGCGTCGTTGGGGATGTCGGAGAACAGCAGGTAACGAGCGTCGCCGTAGTATGCCGGCCCCTCGGTGAAGCGGAAGCCGGTCGCGATGCGCTCGATCGCGGCCATCGGCACCACCAGATGACGGAAGCGCTTGTCGAGCACGACGATGTCCGGATCGGGATAGCGGATCGGCGCCGATGACTGCCACCGCGACGGATCAGAGACCATGGCTGTTTCCTCCCGCGCCGGAGTGGACACCGATATGCCGCGGTCTGCAAACTACGACGAACGATTCGGATCGGGAGAAATCGCATCATGAAAATCGACTTCACGGGCAAGAAGGCCATCGTCTGCGGCGGCAGCCGCGGCATCGGCAAGGCGATTGCGATGGGCTTCGCGGCGGCAGGCGGCGACGTCTCGATCTGCGCCCGCGACGTCGCGACGCTCGAGAAGACCAAGGCCGAGATCGCCAGCCACGGCCACAAGGTCCACGTCGCCAGCGTCGACCTCGCCAAGGGCGACGCGGTGCGTGCCTACGTGAAGGAGGCGGTGGCCGCGTTGGGCGGGCTCGACGTGCTGGTCAACAACGCTTCGGCCTTCGGCAACACCGACGACGATCACGGTTGGACCTCGAGCCTGCAGATCGACATGCTGGCGATCGTGCATGCGACGCAGGAGGCCTTGCCGGCGCTGCAGAAGTCGAAGGGCAGCGTGGTCAACATCTCGTCGATCTCGGCGCACCATCCGGCGGCTCGCCAGCCGCCCTACGGCGCCATCAAGGCGGCGGTGATCCACTACACCACGACGCAGGCGGCGATGTACGCCAAGGACCTAGTGCGCGTGAACTGCATCGCGCCGGGCTCGATCGAGTTTCCAGGCGGCGTGTGGGACCGCCGCAAGACCGACAACCAGACGCTCTACAACAACACCCTGAAGTCGATCCCGTTCGGCCGCATGGGCCTGCCGGAGGAGGTGGCCAACGTGGCGCTGTTCCTGGCCTCGCCGCTCGCCTCCTGGGTGACCGGCCAGACGATTGCCGTGGCCGGCGCGCAGGGTCTTTAATGGCCGCCATGGCCCCGAAGGACTCGCAGATCAGCGCTCACCTGGCCGTGCGGCCGGACTGGCTGGCCAGCCGGCGCGAGGAGGCCATCGAGCCCGATCTGCCGATCGTCGATCCGCACCATCACCTGATCGATCGTCCGGAGAGCGGGACGTACCTGCTGCCGGACCTGCTGGCCGACATCGAGAGCGGCGGCCACAACATCATCGCCACGGTCTATCTCGAATGGCTGTCGATGTATCGCGCCGATGGGCCGGCCGAGATGCGCCCGGTGGGCGAGATCGAGTTCGCCAACGGCATTGCGGCGATGGCGGCGAGCGGCGGCTACGGCAGGACGCGGGTCTGCGCCGGCATCGTCGGCCATGCCGACCTCACCCTCGGCGCATCGGTGAAGAAGGTGCTGGAGGCGATGATCGTGGCGGGCGGCGGCCGGTTCCGCGGCATCCGCCACATCGCCTCGATGGATCCGGACCAGGCCGCCTGGGGCGCCACCGCCGTCCGGCCGATGGGCCTGCTGCGCGACAAGAAGGTGCACGAAGGATTCGCGCAGCTGGCGCCGCTCGGCCTCAGCTTCGACGCCTGGGTCTACCATCCGCAGCTCGGCGACGTCGTCGAGCTGGCGCGCGCCTTCCCGCAGACGCCGATCTGCCTCAACCATGTCGGCGGCGCGATCGGCCTCGGCCGCTACAAGGGCAAGCGGGACGAGGTCTTCGCCGACTGGAGCGCGCGCATCAAGGAGCTGGCGGCGTGCCCCAACGTGCACGTGAAGCTGGGCGGCCTCGGCATGAAGATGTTCGGCTTCGACGTGCACGAGGGCAAGTTGCCGCCGAGCTCCGAGCAGCTGGCGACCTTGTGGCGGCCCTATATCGAGACCTGCATCACGGCCTTCGGTCCCAGCCGGGCGATGTTCGAGAGCAACTTCCCCGTCGACAAGGGCTCCTACGGGTACGGCGTGTACTGGAATACCTGCAAGCGATTGGCACAGGGCGCCAGCGCCGCCGAGAAGGCCGACCTGTTCCGCGGCACCGCATCGCGATTCTATCGCCTGGGCATTTGAGGGAGTTTCGGATGAGCACCATCACAGTCACCCCGATCGCCGGCTCGCTCGGCGCAGAGGTGCGCGGTGTCGACCTGCGCACCATGGACAACAGCGCCTGGGCCACGGTCCACCAGGCGTTCCTCGACCACAAGGTGATCGCGATCCGCGGCCAGGATCTCGGGCCGCAGGACATGATGGATGTCGGCGCGCGGTTCGGCGAGCCCAACCACTATCCGTTCGTGAAGGGCCTCGACGGCTTCCCGTTCCTGTTCGACGTGATCAAGGAGCCGAGCGAGAAGCGCAACTTCGGCGGCGGCTGGCACTCGGACACGACCTACATGAAGGCGCCGCCGATGGCGACGCTTCTGTACGCGCTCGAGACGCCATCGAAGGGCGGCGACACGCTCTATTGCGACATGGTGGCGGCCTACGAGTCGCTGACGCCGAAGATGAAGGAGATGCTCGGCAACCTGAACGGCGTGTTCAGCGCCGGCCTGAAGAACTCCGGCGGCCGCTCGCTGCATCACGCGCAGATCGGCGGGATGAAGGTCACGGCCGGCGAGACGGCCGACAGCTACGAGGCGGTGCACCCGATCGTGCGCACGGTCGAGGAGACCGGGCAGAAGGCGATCTACTGCAGCAAGGTCCATACCACGCACTTCGAGGGCATGACGGCCGACGAGAGCCGGCCGCTGATCGAGTGGCTGGTGGAGCATGCCACGCGGCCGGAGTTCACCTGCCGCGTGCACTGGGAGCCGGGCACGCTGACGGTGTGGGACAATCGCCGGGTGATGCACAACGCCATCAACGACTATCACGGCATGCGCCGCCACATGCGGCGTCTCACCTCGGGGCCGACGGTTCCGGTTTGAGCGCCGACTGGTGATCATTCTGTGGCGTGATGTCTCGTGATGCCTTTATCGTGCCGTACGCTCCACTCGACGGCGGCTCCCTGCTCTGTCCGCGGCACGCGATAGTTGACGCTGAGCGGATAACCCGCTTACCTCATGTCGAATTGTCGAAACGGGGGGATCGCATGATAGACGGCCACATCTCCCGATGACGCTTCAGGGCGCGTCGCTGTGAGCTGACGCCAGCCCCATATCGATCCGATTCGGGACATCGGATCGCCTTCGCTGCCCTCAATGGTGTGCGTGAGTGACGAACCGGCCTTGCCATGAGCAGGGGGTGTCTGATGCACATCCACATATTCGCGCTTGGCGGACTGATCGTCAGCAGTCAGCAGACTGGGCTGCTGCCCATCGCCTCGTCATGCCTTCCTCTGCTGGGCTATCTCCTCACCAATCGCAGGCGCCCGGTGCTCCGCGACGAGGTCGCCGGTTTGCTATGGCCTGACAACGACAGCGAACACGCGAAACACTCGCTTTCGACCGTTCTCTGGCGCCTGCGCAAATCGGTCGGCACGTGCGGGCCGCTCGTCGTGGCGCGGGACGAGGCGTTGTCCATGAACTGGCAAGCGACGCGTTGGGTCGACGCGATCGCTCTGGAACGCCGGATCGAGCCACTGGTACGGAAGGCGCCGGCGTCGCTGAGCGAGTTCGAGATCGCCCGCATCGAGCGCGGCATACGGCTCTATCGCGGCGACTATCTGATCGGTATCGACCGCGAATGGGCTCTGGTCGAGCGCCAGAGGCTTCGCAACCTGTACTTGGACGGGCTTTACTCGCTGCTGCTGGCCAGGGCGGCCCGCCGGGACTGGCCAAGAGCCATCGTCACCGGCTGCCGCCTGGTGGCAGAGGAGCCCCTGCGCGAGGACGTGCATCGCCTCTTGATGCAGGCTTATGCCGCGGCCGGCAATCGGGGAAAGGTCGTGGAGCAATACAAGCTTTGCCGGGCCGTGCTGGCTGCCGAGCTCGCCATCGAGCCGATGGAGGAAACGAAGGAGCTTTTCCTCGATCTGACCGGTGGTCCGGCACCGAACAGGATTGCGGTGCGCGAAGCGAAGCAGCCGCTGGACGCCCGGCAGCACATTGCTCGGGCCGAGCGGTTGCTCCGCTTGTGCCGCGGTCACCTGCAGCGCGCCAGGGAAATGCTGCCAGCGGATCGCGATTTGCCGATGCGCGGGGCGGGTCGACTGGCACCTCCATCCGACGAATAGCATGCTCGCCGTCCGATACGATGGCGCGTCTCCAGGCAGCGCCGACCCGAGTCACATCCTCGAATAATTGCGAATAAATCTGCCGGTGACCGGCCGGTGACGGCGCGGTGATCGAGCGGTGACGCCTCCGACCATAATGCCGCAAGCCGCGATGACGTAACGCGCTGGAACGACGTCCTTCCAATGGTCCCCCGGATGCCGCGGAAACAGCATGAGAACCACGCCAAGCACCCCAAGCCTTCCCTCGCCGGGTTCGACGCCGGCCGGCTTAGACGGCTCAGCGAGCAGGTGCCTGATGCAAGGACTTTCGTGGTTCGTATGTGGCGCGAAACGCGCGAGACACCGCGCCGTGGTTGGATCTTCCGCGGCACGGTCAGCGATGTTCAAGGCGCTCATGTCGCGTCTTTCTCGAGTGTGGCTCGCCTTTTCGAGTTCATTGCCGGATCAGGTGGCTTTCTGCTCGTGCTGCGGCGGGACGATGATCTCGCGGGCTCCGGCAAACCCGACTCCTCGTCAAGCGGATGAAGGATTCCCCCATGACAATTTCAGGAACGGTCCTGCCCAACCTGCGCCGTAGCCTAGCGGCCGAGTACAACGAACTGTCGGATCAGGAACTCGACGCGCTGGTCGCCGAGATCTACGGTCCGGGCGTCACGGCGGAGGACGTCGAAGGACTATTCGACGATATCGGCCGTGGTCTGCACAGCGCCGCGGGAGCGGTAGGGCACTTCGTGCAACAAGCCGCTCCCGCGGTCGGGAAGGCCCTGCCAGCGATTGCGCAGGGTGCGCTGACCGGAGCGAGCGTGGGCGGTCCAATCGGCGCGATCGTCGGTGCAGCTGCAGGCGGCGCAGGCGGTATCCTCTCGCAATCCAAGGATCCGACCTTGCGTGGCATCGGTGGCGCGATCGGTGGCGTGAGCCAACTCGCCTCCACGTTCACCGGCGGCGGTGCTCTCTCCAACCTGGCGAAGGTGGGAGTCGGGGCTTTGTCGGGGGGAGGCGGGGCGTCGATAACCGGTGCACTCGGCAGCCTCGCGGGCGTTCCGGGACCGCTCGGAAAGATTGCAGGCACGATCAACCAGGTCGCGCCGATCGCCGCACAAATCGGCAGCCTCGGTCGCGGCGGCAGCGCCAACGCCCTCATCGGCCTGCTGACCCGGCCCGAGACCCTGCAGGCCCTGAGTTCGGCGGCGATGGGGCAGTTTGGCAAGCCGAACGTGATGGTCGGCAACCAACCGGTGGCGGTGCAGTCGATCCTGAAGGCGCTCGGCAATCTGTCCGAACGGGCCGCGAGCGAAGCGGTCGCTGTTCCGGCCGAAGGCCTACCGCCCTACTTCTACGGCGAAAGCGGCGAACTCGCCGTCGATCCCGCCGATTCCGACCAACGGACCGACGCACTGCTGGCACTGCTGGCGCTGACCGCGCCGCGCTGGGCCGCCCCAGCCCCGGCGGCCGCGCCCGCGAGCGACTCCGAGTACACCCAGGCCCACGCCTTGGCCGATCGCGCGCTGATCGCCCAGGAATGGTGGGAGAACGAGGAGGCTGCGTGATGTCCGCCTCCGCCCCGATCGCCGACGTGCAAGCGCCGCCGGCAAGCGACAACCAGATGATGGATGGACTGCTGGCGGACTTGGCGCGCCAGAAACCCGGCTTGGCCTGGCTGCAGCAGATGCTGGCGATGCAGCGCCAGGCCGCTGCCGCGCAGGCGACGGGGACTCCCGACGTCCAGGCCGAAGCGCAGGCCGAGATCGCAGCACTTCGCGATGCGCTCGCCCAGGCCGAGGTGCGCATGGAAAGGCTTGCGGCCGCCAATCGCCGCCTCGCCGCCGAGCTCGAGGCAGCACGTGAGCGCATCGCCGACGCCGCCGCGACGGTGGGCGCCTGCGGCCTATGTTGGGGCGAGGATCCGAGGTGCCGGTCCTGCCGCGGCCGCGGCAAGCCCGGATTGTTCGTCCGCCAAGTCGGCGCTTCGTCTCCCGACGGAGAGGGAGCGGCGGCAGCCTTCTAGAGTCAGTCGAAGTCAACGCCCGCAACCAAGCACAGGAGATGACAATGGCTGTGATTCCCTTCGGCACCATTGAGGCCGACGAATCCGACGAATCCGACGAGATGTTCGCTCTCGAATCCGACGAGGCCGACGAGGCGGCGCCCAGGCGCTTTGGCGCACCGATCCGCACACCCGGGCGGGGCAACAATGTTCCGCCACGCGCGCAGCCCGGTTTCGCGACCCGCGCGGAGTTGACGGCGACCGCAAACCGGCTCGATGCGAAGATCGGCACGCTGACCACCGGCGTGAAGACGCTCGAGACGCGGGTCCGCACCCTCGACACCGAACAGACGAAGCTGCGCGCCGATCTCAAGAAGGAGGCCGCCGCCCGCCAGAACCTGACCGGGCAAATGAACAACCTGACGCAGATCTCGATGCTGCTGCCGTTGCTGAGCAGCCAGTCGACCGTGACCACCAACGCGCCCGTCGCCAACATCCCGGCCAATACGAGCATCGTCGTGGACAGCGGCGACAAGTTCACCCAGTTCCTGCCCATCCTGCTGATGAGCGGGATGATGGGGTCGCCCGGCAACACCGGCTCGTCGTCCGGTGGCATGTTCGGCGACAACAACAGCGCGATGATGCTCGCGATGTTCTTTGCGCTGAGCAAGTGATCGTCAGCCGGGAAGTGGAGGTCGCACATGCTCTCGCCTGTATTCAACCTTTTGATTGGCCGGCAAATGGCCGTCAATGACGGCCTCTCCGGATCGCAGGCCAACAAGCTCGGGCTCGTCTCGATGATGATCCCGAACGTCTACGGGCTCGTCATCACCAACGTGCTTGCCCAGAAGGAGGCCGCCGCAAACGCCGCCGCACACGCCGGCGACGGGGCGGTCGCGGCGCTGCCCCCGGCGCAGGCGCCAGCGGCGGCGCCCAACGCAGGCGCCGGATTGCCCGGACCCGTCTCGGCCGACGAAGCAGGCCACGCGCGCCACAAGCGTTGACGCGCAAGCAAACCGCGTGACGGACGTCCCGTCCGTCGCGCGCGGCGCTCCGGGACGGGGAACCAGCATGGATCCGGCATTGGAGGAACTGGTCGACACGGGTGAAGCCGTCGACGAAGTCGCCGTCCTGGTGAAGTTGCGCGATCCGGCACGCCCGCCGACCGGTCTGCGTATCGTGGCGCAGCTCGGACCCATCGTCACGGCGCGAGTGCAGCGCCTCGCGATCCGCCCGATCTGGGAGGATCCGGCGGTGATCAGCCTCAAGGCGCCGCGCTGGTACACCGCGGAGTACGGGCCGATCATCGACCCGGTAGAGGCGGCGCAGACGGAGCTGCTCGAGACGGACCTGCGTCGCCCATCCTCCATCGCACCGACCGGCCGTGGCACGGTAGTCGCCCATATCGACTGGGGCTGCGACTTCGCCCATCCCGATCTCGTCGACGAGGCGGGCAAGTCGCGGCTGATCGCGCTGTGGGACCAGCGGACGCTTGCCCACGACGGCAATCGCTATGGCTACGGGCGCATCCACCGCGAACCCGCGTTGACTGCCGCCATCGCCGCTGACGATCCCTACGCCGCTCTCGGCTACGACGCCTCACTGTCGGACTCCGGCGTGGGCGCGCACGGCACGCATGTCTTGAGCATTGCCGCCGGCAACGGGCGCGCCGGCGGCCCAGTCGGCATTGCTCCCGAGGCGTCGCTGATCTTCGTGCATCTGGGGGCGCCGGGGTGGGAGCAATCGGCGCTGGGCGATTCCACCAATCTGCTCGAGGCCCTGCATTTCGTCGTCGAGGAGGCAGGCGCTCGCCCGATTGTCATCAACATGAGCATGGGCCGATGCGCGGGTTCCCATGATGGGGTGTCCCTGATCGAGCAGGCCCTCGACTGGCTGGTGCGCGAACGACCCGGTGTCTGCGTGGTGCAGAGCACCGGCAACTACTTCACCAGGCACACGCACACTTGCGGTCGACTGCGTGGCGGCGCGGTCGCGGAATTGCCCTTCGTCGTCCAACCCGGCGACACGACGCCCAACGAGCTCGAGGTCTGGTACTCGGGCCATGACGTGTTCGGCGTGACTCTGGTCGCGCCGGATGGCGCAAGGGTCTCGGTACCGCTCGGAAGCAAGAAGCCCGTCTTCGTGAAGGGAAGACGCAGCGGGACGCTGTACCACCGCATTCGCGATCCCAACAACGGCGACAACCACATCAACCTTTTCCAGTACCCCGAGGCGGAGAGCGGCACCTGGAAGCTGATCCTCGAGGGGTTGGACGTGTCGGACGGGCGTTACCACGCCTGGCTCGAGCGCGATCCCGGCTGTGCCAAATGCCAGGCGGTCTTTACGGCCGACCGCGCCGTGTCGCTCACGACGACCGGCAGCATATGCAACGCCCTGCAGACGATCTCGGTGGGCGCCTATGACAACCACGACCCGGACAGGCGGATCGCACCGTTCTCCAGTTCGGGGCCGACGCGCGACGGACGCGTGCGGCCTTTGCTGCTCGCCCCGGGAGTACGGATCCTGGCCGCGCGCTCGCATCGCCGGGACGGGCCGACGCCGCCGCTGACCCGCATGAGCGGGACCAGCATGGCGGCCCCCCATGTCACTGGAACTGTCGCGCTGATCTTCGAGGCGGCCGGCCCCCTCGACAGCGTGCGGCTGAAGCAGATCCTGCTCGACACGCTGGCGCCGATCGAGGCGCCGGCCGAAGACGCCGAGCGGCAGGGATACGGAATGCTCGACATCGAGGCGGCGGTACAGCGGGCACTGGCCCTCCGGTCCGGCGCTGCGCAGTCTCCGGCCTTGGCCGCGGCTCGTCCGGCAGTGACTGCGGCAGAGCCAGCCGCAAGCGAAGCATCGTCATCGGGAGTGGAGGCGACCATGGATTGCGGAGAAGCCTGCAAGACCTGCGAGCATTGCCAGACCAAGTCGCATGAGACGTGTCCGTGTTGCCACTCACCTGCCGAGATTGCCGCGGCGGCAGCGCGCGAGGTTGCAGGTCTCGGTGAAATGGTGGCCGAAACAGCGCGCGCCACCGGCGCGCAAGCCAGCGCGTTGCATCCGGTCGACGCAGCGGAAGCCTTCGTCGCCGGCGGCGGGGAGGTTGCCGAGCGCTTCCTCGAAGCCTGCCTGCCGCATACCGGGCCGCTGTGGGAGTCCGGCCTCAGCTTGTCTCGCCTGTTCGACGAGTTCAGCGGACGCCGTCCGGCGTCCGGGAACGATTCAGCCGCTTTCCAGTTCGAGATCGTCGGCCGTCCGGGACGTCAGCTCGACGTCGACCTGCGGTCGGGCGATATCCTGGCGCGCCGCGGCGACGGCGACTTCGCCCATGCCGCTCTGATCGTGCATCCAGTCCTCTATCGCGAGGCTGATGCTGCTGCGCGAGGCCTGGCGCTCGAAGGACGCTGGCCTGGCTTCTATGTCCACGTCATCGAAGCGGGCAGGGCACCCCATGGCGGCCGGGCGCGATTTGCGCGAAGGCTGAGCCGGCCCGACGGACATCTGCTTGGCGACACGATGGTCCTGCGCGCGCGCGCCGGTGCTGAGAGCGATGTCGAGGCCGGCGAAGCGAGCAGCGATGCCAGTGACATGCGCTGGCTGCAGTCGGCCCTCAACACCACGATCAATGCCGGGCTGGTCGTCGACGGCAAGGGCGGACCGGCAACCCGCGCCGCGGTCCGCAAATTCCAAGCCACGCGCGGCCTGGTTGCCGATGGAATTGCCGGGCGGGCGACGCTCGCGGCGCTCCATGCGTTGGTCGACGCACCATCCGGCGGCGCCACGGCCGCCGGCGACGAATGCCGCACCCTGGATCGCTTCGGCTTCGACAGCTCGACTCTGACCGCCGCACACAAGTCGGCAATCCACGAGCTGGCGCAACGCATTGTCGACAGCGGAGCGACCGGCATCGAGTTGACCGGCCACGCCAGTCCCGAAGGACCGGACGACTACAATCTGGCCCTTGGCCAACGCCGGGCCCATAGCGTGGCCTTGGCGTTGCGCGCCGAGCTGAACGCGCTGCGACCCGGAGCGGCCGACAACACGATCCTTCTGTTCGAACGATCGGAAGGCGAGCGCCATCCGGTGTCCGCCGACGGTCCGAGCAACCGCCGGGTCGATGTGTGCTTCCGCCCGGCGCCCAGCCCGCCGCCGCCACCGCCACCGCCACCCCCTCCGCCGGCGCAACGAATCCGCCCGGACGTCAACACGCGCGACGGCCAGCAGATGCTGCTGCGCTACGAGGAGGCAGTGCGGCGAATGATGGCGCGTTCGGAGGGAACGCCCACCGGCTGGATCTTTCAGTGGTACATCCATGCGGTCCGGTCCGGAGCCGATGGCCGATCGCAGAAACTCGTGGAGCTGCAACGGATCTACGGCTCGACGCCGAGCGACAACCGCGCCCTGGCGTCACGCGTGTGGGATACCTGCTCGGCCCATCACCCCGGGACCAACGAGCGCTTCTTCCTCCCCTGGCACCGGATGTATGTGGAGTTCTTCGAACGGGTCTGCCGCTCCGTTCTGGGCGACGATTCGTTCATGCTGCCCTACTGGAACTACTCCAACACGAATTTCCGGGCGCTGCCCGACCGTTTCACCGAACGCAGCTCGCCGCTGTTCCGGCCGGATCGCAACGACTTCGCCAACCGCCGTGGAAGTCCGATTGCGACGGAAGGCGATCTTCGCGCCGACATCTGGCTCGGATTGCCAACCTACGACGACAACGGAAGCCGGCCGGGATTCAACTCCGGGCTCGACAACAACCTGCACGGCACGGTGCATGTGCGCGTGGGGAACCGGGAGCGCGGCATGGGTGTCGTGCCTTGGGCCGCCAACGATCCGATCTTCTGGCTCCATCATTGCAATATCGATCGGCTATGGGCGAGCTGGAACGCGGCCGGCCGCGGCAATCCCACCGACCGTACCTGGCTCGACCAGCGCTTCGAGTTCGTCGGCGCCGACGGTCGCTCCACGACGGGGACGGTTTCCGACTTCGCCGACCTTTCACGGCGAGGCTATCGGTACGCTCGACTCGAACCCGTGCCCGCGGCGGCCAGTACGGAGGATGTCGAAATGGCGGAAGCCGAACCGAAGATGCTGGCCCAGAGCCGGCGCGATCCGGCGCAACGGGGCATCGCCCTCGGCGCGGAGCCGGTCCGCGTGCGACTTCGCGTGCAGGAGGGGGTAGAGGAAGCCATTCCCTCGCGGGTCGATGCGCTGGCGGGCGGGCGCAGGCTGTATCTGGTCGTCAACGACCTGCAGACCGAGCACCAGCCCGGGATCATATATCGCGTCTTCCTTGAGCTTCCCGAAGGTGCAAGCCGGGAAGTGGCTGAGCGCCATCTCGCTGGCACTATCAATTTCTTCAACGCGGGCGCTTCACACGGCAGCAGCGCAGGCCGCAGGTTCAGCTTCGATGTCACGGAGCTGGCCCGCCGGCTGCGGGCCGAAGGCAAGCTCGGTGACGAGCCGCACGTCACCATCGTGCCGATCGGCAAGCCGGCATCCGACGCAAAGCCGCTGATCGGCGGATTCTCGCTGGTCGAGCAATAGGGGTTACAGCGCGGCGGGCGGACCCGAAGTTCCGCCCGCCGCGGCTGAGGGCAAGCCGCGCGGCGATACTTCCTGTTGTCGCGTGACCAGGAAATCCGGCAGATTGACGATTGGGTCAATCGCCAAGTGATGCACAACGCGATCGAGGGCTATCACGGCAAGCGCCGTCACCCGGGGCACGGGCCAACCGTTCCGGTCCGATGTCGCATGAACTGATGGGACCTTCTGATCTTCGTTGCGATCGTGGTGTACATCTTCACCCATCCGCGGCTTCGGTCCGATCGGCCTGCCGAAAAACCGGAGCTGGCCCGATGACCAGGCCTGTTCAGACAAGAGCCCGGAGTATCCCGGATTTGGCCGCAGTTCCTGATCATTCCTGCTGAATAATGAACATCCGGTTGTCTCTGCTGGTCGCGGCGACGCTCGCGCCGTCGGCCTCCGCCGCCACTGTGCCGAGCGCGGGCAGCATCACCGTCGACGGCATGACCTATGCGCTGTGGGGCATCGACTCGCCGGCCTCGGCCCAGACCTGCGGCGGCGGCTGGCCGGCAGGGCAACTCGCCGAGCAGACGCTGGCGCGGCTGGTCGAGGGCAAGACGGTCGTCTGCGAGCCGCGCGACAAGGATCGCTTGGGCCGGACGGTCGCCGTGTGCAAGGCCGACGGCGTCGACCTCGGCGAGGCGCTGGTGCGTGAGGGCATGGCGTGGGCCAGGCTCGGCGTGTCGCACGGCTACGTCGTGCAGGAGGCGCAGTCGGCCTCGCGTTTCCTCGGCGTGCACAACCACCACTGCGAGCAGCCCGACATCTGGCGCTCGAGGAACGAACAGTTCCAGCGCACCGAGGGCGGCGGCTCGGAGTAGGTTGGGTGCGGCAAAAACAAACGGCGGACACGAGGTCCGCCGTTGCTGTCCGAATTGGTCGGAGTGAGAGGATTCGAACCTCCGGCCCCTAGCTCCCGAAGCTAGTGCTCTACCAGGCTGAGCTACACTCCGTCAGGCGGCGGGGTTATAGCGGCGGCCCATCATGGTCGCAAGGGCCGTGGTCGCAAGGGCCACGCGGGCCCGCTATAGTCCGCGCCTCGAATTTGCGCGGGGCATGGCATGGCGAAGAAGAAGAAAAAAAAGAACGGCAAGCGGCTGAAGATCGCGCTGATCGGCTACGGCGCCATCAGCCAGATGCTGTTCGACGTGTTCAAGGAGAAGAAGCCGCCGATCGACATCGTCGGCGTCCTGGTCCGGCGCGGCCGCGCCAAGGCCACCCAGAAGGCGGTGGGCAAGAAGGTCACGGTGGTCGAGGACCTGAAGTCCCTGCTCAAGCTCAAGCCCGACGTGGTGGTCGAGGCGGCCAGCCAGCAGGCGGTGCGGGACTGGGGCGAGACCATCCTCGAGAAGGGCTTCGACCTGATGGTGATCGCCACCGGCGCGTACGGCGATCCCAAGCTGTGGAAGAGACATCGCGATGCGGCTGCGAGGAGCGGGGCGCGGCTGCGCCTGCCGTCGGGCGCGATCGCCGGCCTGGATGGGCTGTTGGCGATGCGGCTCGGCACGCTCGAGCGGGTGAAATACACCTCGATCAAGCCGCCGCATGCCTGGACCGGCACGCCGGCCGAGACCGACTTCGACCTGCCCTCGATCAAGGAGCCGACGGTCATCTTCCAGGGCACGCCGGCCGATGCGGGCCGGCTCTATCCGAAGAACGCCAACCTCGCGGTCACCGTGGCGCTGTGCGGCGCGGGGCTCGATCGCACCGCCATCGAGCTGGTCGCCGATCCGACCTTGCCGCCCGGCACCAATGCGAGCCGCCTCGAGGTAATCAGCGATTCGGGCGAGCTCCGGCTCGAGCGGCTGGGCAAGTCGATGCCGGACAATCCCAAGACCGGCGTGCTGACCGCGCTCACCATGGCCGACGACCTGATGAAGATGGTGCGCGCGAGCGATTGGTAATTCTTGCCGGACCGCGGGCATCTCGCCCGCCTCATGAATCTTGAGCGGGCGGGACGCCCGCGCTTCGGCAAGATCAGATTCGATCCAGCACCAGCGCCACCACGCGCTCGGCGGCTTCGGCGGCGCTCAGCTCCGTCGTCTTGAGCACCAGCGCCGGCTGCTCGGGCGGCTCATAGGGCTGGTCGCGGCCCGTCAGGTTGGCCAGCCGGCCCTTGTCGGCCAGGGCGTGCAGGCCCTTGGTGTCGCGCTGGCGGCAGACCTCCATCGGCGTGTCGACGAAGATCTCGACGAAGCTGCCGGCCGGCAGCAGCGACGCCGCGCGCTGGCGGTCGGCGCGGAACGGCGAGACCAGGGCCACGATCACGATCAGGCCGGCATCGGTCATCAGCCTGGCGATCTCGCCGACACGCCGCACGTTCTCGGCCCGCGAGGCGCTGTCGAAGCCCAGGTCCGAGTTGATGCCCTGGCGCAGGTTGTCGCCGTCGAGCAGCATGGTCTGGCGGCCCTGCTCGACCAGCTTGCGCTCGACCAGGTCGGCGATGGTCGACTTGCCGGCGCCCGGCAGGCCGGTCAGCCACAGCACCAGCGGCTTCTGGCCCTTCATCGCCGCGCGGCGCGCCGGCGTCACCTGGCCGCGCTGCGGATGGACGTTGGTCGACGCCGCGAGGTTCTCGACCGCCATCCCGGCTGCGGCCGTCTGAAACGTCGCGCGGTCGATCAGGATGAAGCCGCCGGTCGCCCGGTTCTCGGTGTAGGCGTCGAACGCCACCGGCACCGCCGTCTCGATCCACACCCGGCCGATCGAATTGAACGGCAGCTCTTCGCCGGCCGCACGGCGCAAGGTCTCGAGGTCGAGCCGGTCGACGATGCGCGTCACCGATGCCGGCACGGTCGTGGTGCCGATCTTGAGCAGGAAGGACTGGTGCGCCCGCACCGGCGCCTCGCGCAGGGTCACGAGGTCGGCCGCGAACTGGCGCGTCACGGTCGGTCGCCGGCGCGGATCGACCAGCAGGTCGCCGCGGGCGATGTCGATCTCGTCCCCGAGGGCGAGGGTGACGGCCCGGCCGGCGGCCGCCTCGGCGAGATCGCCGTCGAAGCTGACGATGCGCTCGACGTGGGTCATCCGGCCGGTGCCCGCGACCGCAACGGGATCGCCGACCCTGACCTTTCCCGACACGACGGTTCCGGCGAAGCCGCGGAACGTGGCGTCCGGCCGGTTCACCCACTGCACGGGAAAGCGCAGCGGCGCCGAATCGTCCGTTCCGTTGACGTCGACCGTCTCGAGATGACCGAGCAGGGACGCGCCGTCGTACCAGGGCGTGCGGTTGCTCGGCCGCACGACATTGTCGCCGTCGCGCGCCGAGATCGGCACCGCCAGCAGGGAGCGCAGGCTCCACGGCTGGGCGAAAGCCTCGAAGGCGCGCTCGATCTCGCGGAAGCGGCGCTGCGAGAAATCGACCAGATCCATCTTGTTGACGGCCAGCACGACGTCGCGAATGCCGAGCAGCTGGACGATCGCGGCATGGCGGCGGGTCTGCTCGACCAGCCCGTTGCGGGCATCGACCAGCAGCACGGCGAGATCGACGTTGGAGGCGCCTGTCGCCATGTTGCGCGTGAACTGCTGGTGGCCCGGCGTGTCGGCAACGACGAAGGCGCGTCGCGGGCTCGCGAAGAAGCGATGGGCGACGTCGATGGTGATGCCCTGCTCGCGCTCGGCTTCCAGCCCGTCGAGCAGCAGCGCGTAGTCGACCTTGTCGCCGGTGGTGCCGAAGCGTCGCGAATCCTCGCGCAAGGCGGCAAGCTGATCGTCGAGCAGGCCGGCGGAATCGGCGATCAGGCGGCCGATCAGCGTCGACTTGCCGTCGTCGACCGAGCCGCACGCCAGGAAGCGCAGCGCCGTTCTCTGTTCCCCCACGTCCATCTCAGAAATAGCCCTCGCGCTTCTTGCGCTCCATCGAATCGTGCCGCGCGCCATCGACCAGCCGGCCGATGCGCTCCGACACCCGCGCGGCCCGCAGCTCGTCGATCACCGCCGCGATGTCCCCGGCCTCCGATTCGACAGCCCCGGTGAGAGGCCAGCAGCCGAGGGTCCGGAAGCGGACGCGGCGGGTCTCCACCGTCTCGTTGGCGTGCAGGTGTAGGCGCTGGTCGTCAACCGCGATCCACGCATCGCCGCGGCGCAGCACCTGCCGGTCGGCCGCAAAGTAGAGCGGCGCGATCGAAATGGATTCGGCCTGGATGTAGGCCCACACGTCGGCCTCGGTCCAGTTCGACAGCGGGAAGGCGCGCATCGTCTCGCCCGGCGCGAGCCGCAGGTTGTAGTTGCGCCACAGCTCGGGCTGCTGGTCGCGCGGATTCCAGACGTGGCCCAGCGCGCGCCGGGAGAAGACGCGCTCCTTGGCGCGCGATTTCTCCTCGTCGCGCCGGCCGCCGCCGATCGCCACGTCGAAGCCGTAGCGGTCGAGCGCCTGGCGCAGCGCCTCGGTCAGCATCAGCCGCGTGTATTCGCCGGTCTCGGTGGTGAACGGATTGACGCCGGCATGCGCCGCCTCATCGTTGCCGTGCACCAGCAGGTCGAGCCGGTGCGCCGCGGCCGTGCGGTCGCGGTGCATCAGCAGCTCCTGGAAGTCCCAGCCGGTGGCGATGTGGAGGAACGGGAACGGCGGGCGCGCCGGATAGAACGCCTTGCGGGCAAGGTGGAGCAGCACGCTCGAATCCTTGCCGCCGGAGTACAGCATGACCGGCGCACGGAATTCCGCGGCGGCCTCGCGCAACACGTAGACCCCCTCGTCCTCCAGCGCCTGCAGATGCGGCGAGAGCTGGAAGGATCGACGAGCCATCAGAACTTCAGCGGACTTCGGCCGACGCCGGCGAAGCTCTCCCAGCGCTGGACCGCGATCTGCCGGAAGTCCGACAGCATGCCGGCCACCGGACCGTCCTCCAGATCCAGCACCCAGTCGTCGCTGGTCTCGTAGCCGAGTGTCTGCAGCACGCCGGGGAAGCGCTGGAGGAAGACCTGGGCGAGGGCGGGCGTGAACTCGCGCCGCCACTGGGCGACGGCGCCCGAGCGGACGTGCTTGTTGCCGAGCCGCGGCAGGCCGCCGAACAGGCTGTTCTGCCAGAACCGGCGGGCGCCCATCATCTGCTCGGCCGAGTCGAGGCCGAGGAACGTCATGATGCGTCGCCAGTAGACGAGCTCGTCATCCTGCCGCAGGTCCTCGTAGCGGGCCTCGAAGCAGTTGGAGCGATCGTAGCGCCAGGCCGCCATGTCGCGCAGGGTGCTCGCGCTGGAGTTGTCCATTTCGAAGACATACTGCGCGAAGCGGGTCGGCAGGTTGCGCAGCGCGCGCTGGTAGGTGAGGTTGTCGTAGCCTGGGATCGGCTCGTGCAGCCACGTCTCGCGCGAGGCCTTGTGGTAGTGCATGGCCGAGATCACGACGTCACGCGGATCGCGAATGAGATGGAGGATCCTCACGTTTTCGCGATCAAGAAGGTGGGCATATTCACCAAGATCTGAATCATAGCAGAAAAGCACAAAAGGGCTGCTGAGCAGCCCTTGCAACCCTTCGTACTCTGCTCGGAAATTGATGTATCGGGCGCCGAGATCGCCGGCTAGCGCCTTGAACACGCCGTCCATCCAGACCGTTCCGGTCTTGTGATGAGTGGCAACGACTAGATCGTATCTCATTTACTCAGACTTTCTTCTTGGGGGTCGAAGTATTCACTGCCGTCAGTCGTGCGACAGACTTCTCTATGGCTCCGCTCCTTTCACCTTGAGTGTGACTTGGCGCACAGTCGCGGCCCGGGGTGATTTACAACCCGGGCCGCACTATTCCGCTAACTCTACTAAATACCGCGCTGGTCGAGACGATGCGCCCTGCGCTTATCAGCCACGCCGCCAGTGCCTGCCTGGACCGCCGTGGTGCCGGCCCATCATCGGGCGGTCGAGGACCTCCTTCTGTTCAGGCGTCAGCTTGTCGTACAGGGCGAGCAGGGTCGGCTTGACCGCTTCGATGCTCTCCAGCCGGGACTTCATCCTCTCGTCCCGCCGGTTCAGACGGTCGGCAAAGCTCGGCGGAGTCTTCGGCATCTCCGTCGGCAGCGCCGCGCACTTGGCCTTCTCCTTGGCGCTGGCGGCATCCGCCGCCTTCTGGAAAGCATCCCAAGCGGACATTTGGTCTGGCTTGAGGTCGAGCTTCTCCTTGAGATAGGCCCGGGCGCCGACGCGGCGCGCGATGCGCTCCTCGCAGAACGACCTCGGCGAGAACTTGGGCATCATCCGGTCGGGACCCGGACCGTGTTCCGGACCGCCAGCCGCCGGGGGCGTGGCGGCTGGCGGGTTTGCCTGGGCGATCTGCGGCGCTCCGTCGAACCCACCGTTAGAGGCGGTGGCCGAGGTCAGCCAGGCGAGGCCGGCGACCGCCACAAGGGCGGTCGGAACAGCCAGAAAGAGCGGGCGAACACGCATACAATGAGCTCCTTGAGGGGGCCGGGGGCCTGAATGTCTCTCCCCAACCCAAGTACGGGCTCATCTCCGCAAACGTGCCCGGAGCTCGTCAGTTTTCTTTAAGCCTTTGCCTCAGACGGTCGGTCGCAGGCCCTGCATCCACTGCGCAAAGGCAGACCGCTCTGCAGACGTCATGTGCAGGCCTTCCTTGGTGCGCCGCCACAGCACGTCGTCGGGCTCGACCGCCCATTCCGCGCGCACCAGGTAGCGCACCTCGGCCTCATAGAGGTGGCCGCCAAAGTGCCGGCCGAGGTCGGCCACGCTGCGGACGCCGTCGAGCAGGTCGTCCAGACCCGTCCCGTGCCGGCGAGCCAGAATCCACACTAATTCTTTGGGAAGTTGTGGATGAACGGTGGCGGCGCTGGCCGCGAAACGCTCGAATGCGGCCTCGAAGGTCGGGGCATCGGCGAGCTCGCCATCAGGCAAGGGTTTGCCGGCCGTCCAGGCGCCGGCCATGCCGGGGTAGAACTTGCGCAGATCCTCCAACGCATGCTCGGCGAGCCGACGGTAGGTCGTGATCTTGCCGCCGAACACCGAGAGTATCGGCGCAGCGCCGTTGGGCGCATCGACCTCGAGATGGTAGTCGCGCGTGACGGCTGACGGATCGTCGTCGCCGTCGTCGAACAGGGGCCGCACGCCGGAGTAGGTCCACACGACGTCCTGCGGTCGCACCGGCTTGGCCATGTAGTGGCTCGCGAGCTCGCAGAGATAGGCGATCTCTTCCGGGCTGCAGACCGCATCCTCGCTCCTGTCGACCGGAATGTCGGTGGTGCCGATCAGCGAGAACACGCGCTCGTAGGGAATGACGAAGACGATGCGATTGTCCTTGTTCTGCAGGATGAAGGCGTGATCGCCGTCATGCAGGCGCGGCACGATGATGTGGCTGCCCTTGATCAGCCGCACCCGCTTCGGCGTCTTGATATGTGTCTGCTCGTCGAGGAAGTGCTTCACCCAGGGCCCGCACGCATTCACCAACCCGCGCGCGGCGAGCCGGACGCTCTTGCCGTCGGGCGCCTGCAGCTCGATCTCCCACAGCTTGCCGTCGCCGCTGCGATGCGCCGCCACGCAGCGATGGCGGGCGTAGATGGCGGCGCCCATGTCGCGCGCCGCCTTCACGTTCTCGATCACGAGTCGCGCGTCGTCGACCCAGGCGTCGGAGTAGACGAAGCCCTTCTCGAAGCCGGGCTTGAGGCCCTTGCCCCACTTGGAGTGCTGCAGGTCGACAGCCTCGGACTTCGGCAGCGTCATGTGCCAGTCGAGATGGTCGTACAGGAACAGGCCGATCCGCAGCATCCAGCGCGGCCGCAGGTGCGGCTCGTGCGGCAGCACGAAGCGAAGCGGCCAGGAGATGTGCGGCGCCTTGGCGAGCAGCACCTCGCGCTCCATCAGCGCCTCGCGTACCAGCCGGAACTCGTAGTGCTCGAGATAGCGCAGGCCACCATGGATCAGCTTGGTGGCCTTGGACGACGTGGCCGAGGCGAAATCGTTCATTTCGCACAGACCGACCTTGAGGCTGCGGCCCGTCGCATCGCAGGCAATGCCCGCGCCGTTGATCCCCCCGCCGACCACGAAGAGGTCCAGTGGCCGGTTCTCACTTCCATTCATGCCTCGACATATAGCGCGCTTGACCACAATGCGCTCGCACCGCAAAAGGCCGCATGGGATTTCTGCTCAAGATCGCGGTGTTCGGGGTGGTGGCGTATATCGCCTGGACCACCGCGCGCCGCTGGCTTGGCCTGTCGAATCCGCCCGCCCAAGCGCCCGCGCCGCCGCAGCGCGAGGCGGCGACCCCGCAGCGCCGGCCGGTGGTCGAGGACACGCGTTTATGCACGGTCTGTGGGGCCTATGTTTCCGCCAGTTCCGGCCGCTGCGGCCGGTCGGACTGCCCTCAGGCCTGAGCGCCCAAGCGCATGACTGGAGCGCTTGACCGGGTAGGGGCCGGTCCCTATTTTGCCGCACCGCAAAAACGGCCTTAAGTGGCGGAAACACAAGGCCTTCTAAGCCCTCGGGGAAGTCCGGTGTCCAAGCCTGCCAAGCCGCAATGTTTCCAGGACCTGATCCTGACCTTGCAGGAGTATTGGGCAGGCCAAGGCTGCCTCATCCTCCAACCCTACGACATGGAAATGGGCGCCGGGACCTTTCACACGGCCACGACACTCCGCGCGCTCGGACCGAAGCCCTGGTACGCCGCCTACGTGCAGCCGTCGCGGCGGCCGAAGGACGGCCGTTACGGCGAGAACCCGATGCGCCTGCAGCACTATTATCAGTTCCAGGCCATCCTGAAGCCGTCGCCGCCGGACATCCTCGAACGCTATCTCGGCTCGCTGGAGGCGATCGGCATCGACACTAGTCTGCACGACATCCGCTTCGTCGAGGACGATTGGGAGAGCCCAACGCTGGGCGCGTGGGGGCTCGGCTGGGAAGTCTGGTGCGACGGCATGGAGATCACGCAGTTCACCTATTTCCAGCAGGTGGGCGGCATCGAGGTCGACCTGGTGGCGGGCGAGATCACCTACGGGCTCGAACGGCTCGCCATGTACCTGTTCGACAAGAAGAGCATCTTCGACCTGCCGTTCAATTCGCCCGATTCGGAAGTACCGCTGCTCTATCGCGACGTCTTCCTGCAGAACGAGCAGGAGCAGTCGGCCTACAATTTCGAGCACGCCGACACCGACATGCTGTTCCGGCATTTCACCGACGCAGAGAAGGAATGCGCGCGCATGATCGAGCGCCGGTTGCCACTGCCCGCCTATGAGCAGTGCATCAAGGCCAGCCACACCTTCAACCTGCTCGATGCCCGCAGCGTGATCAGCGTCACCGAGCGGCAGAGCTACATCCTGCGCGTGCGCAATCTCGCCAAGGCGTGCTGCGAGGTGTGGCTGGCGACGCAGCAAGCCGACAAGAAGGTCGCCGCGTGATGGCCGAGCTCCTTCTCGAGATCCTGTCCGAAGAGATTCCCGCGCGCATGCAGACGCGCGCGGCGGACGACCTGAAACGCCTCGTGACCGACGGCCTCAAGGCAGCCGGCCTCGCCTTCACCGATGCGCGTGCCTTCGCGACGCCGCGCCGGCTGGCCCTGGTGGTCGACGGCCTGCCGGCAGCGCGGCCCGATGTCAGCGAGAAGCGGCGCGGTCCGCGCGTCGGCGCGCCCGACAACGCGGTCCAGGGTTTCCTCAAGGACGCGGGCCTCGGCTCGCTCGACCAGGCGGAGAAGCGCGACACCGGCAAGGGCGAGTTCTGGTTCGCCGTCATCACGAAGAAGGGCGGGCCGACGGCCGATGTGCTGCCCGGCGTGATCGACACCGCGCTGAAGGCGTTGCCCTGGTCCAAGTCGATGAAGTGGGGCAGCAGCACGATGCAATGGGTGCGCCCGCTGCAGGGCATCGTCGCCCTGTTCGACGGCAAGGTGCTGGCCGGCCAGATCGAGCCGGGCGGGCGGATGGCGCCGGTGACGTTCGGCGACACGACGCGCGGCCATCGCTTCCTCAGCAAGGGCGAGATCAAGGTCACGGGCTTCGCCGACTATGTCGCCAAGCTTGAGGCCGCGCATGTCCTGCTCGATCCGGCGCAGCGCAAGAAGACGATCCTCGACGGTGCGCGCAAGCTCACCGGCGACGTGCAGGTCACGCTGAAGGACGACGAGGGTCTGCTGGACGAAGTCGCCGGATTGGTCGAATGGCCGGTGCCGATGCTGGGCACGATCGACTCGGCGTTCATGGATCTCCCGGCCGAGGTGCTGACCGTTTCGATGCGTGTGCACCTGCGCCACTTCGTAACGGCCAAGGCGGGCGGCGCGCTGGCCAACCGCTTCGTGGTGGTCGCCAACAACGTGGCGCGCGACGGCGGCAAGACGATCGTCGAGGGCAACGAGCGCGTGCTGCGCGCGCGACTGGCCGATGCCAAGTTCTTCTGGGACCTCGACCGCAAGACCCGGCTCGAGGAGCGGTTGCCGGCCCTGAAGGGCATCGTGTTCCACGCAAGGCTCGGCACGCAGGCCGAGCGGGTGCAACGCATCGCAGCTCTTGCGACCGCTGTCGCCGACTTCGTCCCCGGCGCCGACAAGGCGCAGGTGATGATGGCGGCCGAGTTGTGCAAGGCGGATCTCGTGTCCGGCATGGTCGGCGAGTTCCCCGAGCTGCAGGGGATCATGGGTCGCTACTATGCCCTTCACGAGAAGCTGCCGGCTGCGGTGGCCGACGCGATCGGCGATCATTACGCGCCGGCCGGACCCAACGACCGCTGCCCGTCGGCGCCGGTGTCGATGGCGGTGGCGCTGGCCGACAAGCTCGATGCGCTGACCTCCTTCTGGTCGATCGGCGAGAAGCCGACCGGCTCGCGCGACCCCTACGCGTTGCGCCGCGCGGCGCTGGGCGTGATCCGCATCGTCGTCGAGAACAAGCTGCGCCTGCCGCTGCGCACCTTCTTCAAGGAAGCCGATCTGCTCGACTTCTTCGCCGAACGGCTCAAGGTGCAGATGCGCGACAAGGGCGTGCGGCACGACGTGATCGATGCCGTCTTTGCCTTGGGCAACGAAGACGACCTCGTGCGCTTGCTGGCGCGCGTCGAGGCACTGCAGGCCTTCCTCGGGACCGAGGCCGGCAGGAACCTGCTGACGGGCTACGGGCGTGCCGCCAACATCGTTCGCGCCGAGGAGCGCAAGGACAAGTCGCTCGCGGCAAAGATCGCAGGCGTACCCGATGTCGCACTGCTGGAACTCGACGAGGAGAAAGCCGTTGCTTCCGCTTTGGCAGAGGTGGAGCGTACGGTGAAACCCGCGTTACAGCAGGAGGATTTCTCCGGCGCCATGCAGGCCCTTGCCGGGTTGCGCGCGCCGATCGACGCCTTCTTCGACAAGGTCACGGTAAACGTACAGGACAAGCCGGACCTTCGTCTCAATAGGTTGAAACTGTTGAATCAAATCCGGGCCACGATGGATTCGGTGGCCGACTTTTCGAAGATCGAGGGCTAGCGATATGGCCAAGTGGGTCTACAGCTTCGGGAACGGCAAGGCGGAAGGCCGCGCCGACATGCGCAATCTCCTGGGCGGCAAGGGCGCCAATCTGGCGGAGATGTCGAGCCTCGGCCTGCCGGTGCCGCCCGGCTTCACCGTGACCACCGAGGTCTGCACCTACTACTACGCCAACAAGGAAACCTATCCACCCGAGCTGCAGGACGAGGTCGACAAGGCGCTCGCCGCGGTCGAGAAGACCGTCGGCGCGGGCTTCGGCGACGCCAACAATCCGCTGCTGGTCTCCGTGCGCTCGGGGGCGCGCGCGTCCATGCCGGGCATGATGGATACGGTCCTGAACCTCGGCCTCAACGACAAGACCGTGCTCGGCCTCGCCAAGTCGTCGGGCGACGATCGCTTTGCCTGGGACAGCTACCGCCGCTTCATCCAGATGTACTCGAACGTCGTGCTCGACGTCGGCCACCACTATTTCGAGGACGTGCTCGAGCGCAAGAAGGAGGATCTCGGCGTCCACATGGACACCGACCTGAAGGCCGACGACTGGAAGTCGGTCGTCGCCGAGTACAAGAAGACCGTCGAGAAGCGCACCGGCAAGCCGTTCCCGCAGGAGCCGCGGGAGCAGCTGTGGGGCGCGATCGGCGCGGTGTTCGGCTCGTGGATGAACCAGCGCGCCATCACCTATCGCCGCCTTCATTCGATCCCCGAGAGCTGGGGCACCGCGGTCAACGTGCAGGCCATGGTGTTCGGCAACATGGGCGACGATTGCGCCACCGGCGTCGCCTTCACCCGCGATCCCTCGACCGGGACCAACCTGTTCTACGGCGAGTACCTGGTGAACGCCCAGGGCGAGGACGTCGTCGCCGGCATCCGCACGCCGCAGCATCTCACCGTCGAGGGCAAGACGGCGCAGAAGTCGGATGCGCCGGCGATGGAAGAGGTGATGCCCGAGGTCTTCAAGCAGCTCTGCCAGGTGCGCGAGACGCTCGAGAAGCACTACCGCGACATGCAGGACATCGAGTTCACCGTGCAGCGCGGCCAGCTCTACATGCTGCAGACGCGCAACGGCAAGCGCACCGCCAAGGCCGCGCTCAAGATCGCCGTCGACATGGTGCGCGAGGGCCTGATCGACAAGAAGGAGGCCGTGGCGCGCATCGTGCCGGCCTCGCTCGACCAGCTGCTGCATCCGACGCTCGATCCCAAGGCGCAGCGCAAGGTGATCTCCAAGGGTCTGCCGGCCTCGCCGGGCGCCGCCTCTGGCAAGGTCGTGTTCTCGGCCGACGAGGCGGAGAAGCAGGCGCGCGACGGCGACAAGGTGATCCTGGTGCGCCGCGAGACCTCGCCGGAGGACATCCACGGCATGCACGCGGCGGAAGGCATCCTGACCTCGACGGGGGGCATGACCAGCCACGCCGCGGTCGTGGCGCGCGGCATGGGCAAGCCGTGCGTCGCGGGCGCGGGCGACGTGCGCATCGACGCCAAGGCCGGCACCTTATCGGTGCGCGGGACTACCGTGAAGGCGGGCGAGCAGATCACGCTCGACGGCAGCACCGGCGAGATCATGCTGGGCGTCGTGCCGACCGTGCAGCCCGAGCTGTCGGGCGACTTCGCTCAGCTGATGGTGTGGGCCGACGAGGTCCGCACGCTCGGCATCCGCACCAACGCCGACACGCCGACCGACGCCGCTCAGGCGCGCAAGTTCGGCGCCGAGGGCATCGGCCTCTGCCGCACCGAGCACATGTTCTTCGAGGGCGACCGCATCGTTGCCGTGCGCCAGATGATCCTGGCCGACGACGAGAAGAGCCGCCGCGCGGCGCTCGCCAAGATCCAGCCGATGCAGCGCCAGGACTTCATCGAGCTGTTCGAGATCATGGCGGGCCTGCCCGTCACCATCCGCCTGCTCGATCCGCCGCTGCACGAGTTCCTGCCCAAGACCCGCGAGGACATGGAGCAGGTCGCCAAGGACATCAATGTCGAGGTGCGCGAGATCGAGGCGCGTACCCACAAGCTGCACGAGACCAACCCGATGCTCGGCCATCGCGGCGTGCGGCTCGGCATCTCCTATCCGGAGATCTACGAGATGCAGGCGCGGGCGATCTTCGAGGCCGTCGCCGAGGTGCAGAAGAACGGCGGCAAGACCGTGATCCCCGAGATCATGATTCCGCTGATCGCGACCAAGAAGGAGCTCGACCTGATGAAGGCGGTGATCGACCAGGTCGCCGAGGAGGTGAGCCACGCCTCCGGGGAGAAGCTCGACTACCTGGTCGGCACCATGATCGAGCTGCCGCGCGCGGCGCTGCGCGCTGGCGACATCGCCGAGACCGCGGAGTTCTTCTCGTTCGGCACCAACGACCTCACGCAGACGACATACGGCCTCAGCCGCGACGACTCGGCCTCGTTCCTGGAGAAGTACCAGCAGCGCGGCATCTTCGAGCACGACCCGTTCGCGTCGCTCGACACCGAGGGTGTGGGCGAGCTGATCGAGATCGCCCGCGAGCGCGGCCGCAAGGTGCGCAACAGCCTGAAGCTCGGCATCTGCGGGGAGCATGGCGGCGATCCGGCCTCGGTGTTCTTCTGCCACCAGGCGGGTCTGGACTACGTGTCGTGCTCGCCCTACCGCGTGCCGATCGCGCGGCTGGCGGCGGCGCAGGCGGCCTTGGGCGGTCCGCTCAAGACCGAATGAGCCTCGACGCGCTCGGCAGCAAGCGCGCGCTCGCGTCGGCGCTCGCGGCCCTGGAGCGCGATCCCGACAGCGACAGCACGCAGCGCCTGCTCGACGAGGCATGGCGCCGCCCGAAGGCGCATGTCGTCGGCGTCACCGGGCCGCCGGGCGTCGGCAAATCCTCGTTGTGCGCGGCAATGGTCGCGGCGTGGCGCCGGTCGGCCAGAACCGTCGGCGTGATTGCGGTCGATCCTTCCTCGAAGGCGAGCGGCGGGGCATTGCTGGGCGATCGCGTCCGCATCGTCCACGACTCGGCGGACGAGGGCAGCTTCGTGCGCTCCATGGCGGCGCGCGACCGGCTGGGCGGGCTGGCCGACCAGACCCTGGCCGCGATGGTGGTGATGCGCGCGCTGTTCGACCGCGTGCTGATCGAGACGGTGGGTGTCGGCCAGTCGGAGACCGATGTCGCGGGCGTCGCCGACACGGTCGTTTTTTGCGTTCAACCCGGCTCGGGCGATTCGCTGCAGTTCATGAAGGCAGGCATCGTCGAGATTCCGCACCTGATCGTCGTCACCAAGGCCGATCTCGGTGCCGCTGCCGAACGGGCGCGCACCGATGTCGCGGGGGCGCTGTCGCTGGCACCCGCGGGCGACTGGCCATTGAAGACACTGGCGGTGTCGTCGCGTAGCGGCGCCGGGATGGACGCGCTGATGGAAGCGCTCGAGGCGCATCGCGACCACCTTGAACAGGAAGGGCGGCTGATCGTGGCACGCCATCGCCAGAGCGAAGGCTGGCTGCACGAGGCGCTGCGCGAGCGGTTTGGCACGCGAGGGCTTGCGCGGCTCCGCTCGCTTGGCTTGGATGCGTCGCTGGCCGCGGGCGTCCAGCCGTTCGAGCGCCTGCGCCAGCTCACGACTGCCCTGGAGAACGCGCGATGACCCACCCGACCGATGGCACCTGCATCTTCTGCAAGATCGTCGCCGGCCAGATCCCGTGCTTCAAGCTCCTGGAAGACGCCAATACGATCGCCTTCATGGACATCAACCCGGTCAATCCCGGTCATGCGCTGGCGGTCGCCAAGGGCCACTGGCCGACGGTCGACGTGATCCCGCCCGAGGTGCTGGCCGAGGTGGCGCAGACCGCGCAGAAGGTCGCCAAGGCTGCGTTCAAGGTGCTGAACCCGCACGGCGTGAGTCTGCTGCAGGCCAACGGCGAAGGCGCGGGCCAGAGCGTGCCGCACCTCCACATCCACATCATGCCGCGCGTGAAGGGCGACGACGTCAACCTCAACTGGCAGCCCAAGCCGGGTGACATGGCGGCCATCAAGGCGGTTTACGAGAAGCTGAAGGCGGCACTCTAAAGGCTGCCGGCCCTCGCGACGAGCTCCACGAACCGAGTGAAGTCGGTGAAGCGTGGCTCGGGCAGCCGCTGGTCGCGATCGACGCGCATCACCACGACGAGATCGAGCGCGGGCTTCACGAAGCCATACTGGCCGCCGGCTCCAAGCGCCGTGTACCAGCCCTCGCCCAGCAGGCCTGCGTGCGGTTGGGGTGGCGCGGTCCACCAGAGATAGCCGTAGCCTCTGTCGCGTCCAGCGTCGGAATAGGGCCGCGTGCTCTCCGCGACCCACGCTGCCGGCACGATCTGCTTTCCGCCCCAGTCCCCCTTGTGCAGGTAGAGCAGGCAGAAGCGCGCCAGGTCGCGCGCGCTCATGCGGATCGGGTAGGCGCGATGGACTGAATCGGGGCCGGTGAAGTACGTGCCGTCGCTCGGCCGGTAGTCCTGCATGCCGATCGGCTTGGCGATCTGCCGGTCGAGCGCATCGTAGATGCCGGTGCCGGTGGCGTGCTCGTAGATCGTGCCGAGCGCGTTGAAGTCCCAGTTGTTGTAGTACCAGAACGTGCCCGGGGCGTGGCTCCCGCGCGGCGGTCGCGCCTTCGCCATGGCGGAGGTCTCGTAAAGCGCCGGATGATAGACGCCTGAGCGCGCCTGCAGGAGCATGCGCACCGTGGCGGTCTTCTCGACATCGGTGAGCGACGGCGGATTGTCGTCGATGCCGAGCTGCGCCATCGTGCTGCCGAGCGAGATTTTGCCCTCAGCTACCGCGATCCCGATCAGCGCGCTGAGGAAACTCTTGCGCACCGACGCGAGCTCGGTGCGCTTCTGCGTGTCGCCCCATTCGCCGACGACTGCGCCCCGATGCACGATCATCACGCCGGTCGCGCGCATCCGGTCGGCCTGTTGCTTGGCCTCGGCGAGGCCCGCTTCGGACCAGCCGCTCTTGGCAGCCGGCAGGCGGTCCCAGTCGACGCCGGGCAGCCATTGCTGCTGCGCGAGCGCGCCGTGGCAGAGAAGGAGTGTCGCGACGAGCGGCGCGAGGAGGAGGCGGATCAGCCGTGAGCCATGGCGGCGCGGCTGGCGGGCAGGCTGAACCATTCGCGCTCGTCCTGGCGGAACTGCTCGCGCACATAGTCGATGACCGTGCGGATGCGGGCGCCCTTGTTGGTCTCCTCGTGGCTCACCAGCCAGATGTCGCGCACGATCCGCAGATCGATCGGCGCCGCAACGAGGTTCGACGACTTGGTGACATAGTCGGGGAACACCGAGATGCCGTAGCCGACCCGCACAGCCTCGACCGCCGAGTAGGACGAGTTGGTGCGCAGCACGACGTTGGGGCTGCGCTCCACCACTTCGCTCCACGGCTTCATCGCTGGCAGGCTGTGCAGGGTCGTATGGTCGACGATGTGGTGCTCGCGCATGTCCTCGAGCCGCTGCGGCAGGCCGTACTGCTCGATGTAGGAGGGCGCTGCGAAGATCGACATGTTGAACTGGCCGACCCGCGCCGCCACGAGCTGGTTGGAGGTCGGGCGGAAGAAGCGGATGGCGAGGTCGGCCTGGCGGGTGGCAAGGTCGAGCACCTGGTCGCCCGCGATGACCTGCACGATGATGTCGGGATGGCTGCGGCGCAGCTGGTCGAGCCTCGGCACCAGCCAGTGGGCGGCGATGCCCTCGGTGCAGGCGATGCGGACGACGCCCGCCATCTCCCGGTCGAGGCCGGCCAGGTGCCGTTCGATCGAGGTGGCGTTGGACAGCATCGATTCGGCCTGCACCAGCACGCCGCGCGCGGCCGGTGTCACTTCCATGCCGTGGCGATGGCGGTCGAACAGCTTGGCGCCCAGACGCCGCTCGAGGGCCTGGATTCGCCGACCGACCGTCGTCTGCTTGGTGTTCAGCTGGGTCGCGGCGGCGCTGAAGCTGCCCGTCTTCGCGACTGCCAGGAAGAAACGCACGTCGTCCCAGTCGCCCAGGATGTTGGGAACTTTGTTCTTACGGGGTGTCTGAGTGACCATTGTAACAATCGATACAATGCGGGCGCGATCGGTACATTTACTTGCTAGGGGCTCTTGTGGTTTATCTTACACCATTGATTGTGGAATGTCGTTTTATGTCTCGTTTGTAGGGGATTAGCCGGTACTTCTAAAAAACCGGTTCGTGTCGGTCCCTCCACTATATCTAGTCCTCGCATTCGTTAGTCAATCAGTCTGTTGTATTGACGAACGTTGCGAGGTGCTCCTGTGTCCGCCATCACCCCGGACAGTAACGCGACAGTGCTGGCGTCGTTCGCCGGCCGGTTCATTCGTTATGTGCGAAGTCCCTCGACACGACTGGCGGCATTCGCGGGTTTCCTGACCTATCTTTGCTATGCATACGCGCATAACAGTTGGACGAATCCGGCCCTGATTGGCGTCGCGATCTTCTTCGCGGGGTTCATGCCGACCTACAGTCGGATCAGCAACAAGATCGAGATCTGGTCGAACAACCGGTTCGGCTACGTCACCGGCGGACGTCTCGGCCGCTTCGTCTTCCAGTTCGCGGTCAACCTCGCGCTGTTCGCGGTGATGCTCTACGGGCACGGGATGAGCCGCAGCGGCGTCGCGACCGTCGGCGGCATCGCGGGGGCCGCCCTGATCACGAGCCTGGCGTCGCAGGGCCTGCAGTATCTCGGCATCTACCTCTACGCCCGCGGCATCGGCGACTACAACCGCAACGTGTTGGCCGGGCTGGTCGTCAACACCGTCCTGACGGCGCTCGGCACGGCCGGCCTGCCGTTTGCGCGTGAAGCCTTCCTGGCCGTCGGCTTCGGTCTCGGCGGGCTGCTTTTGCTGGTGGGCGTGCTGTCCGACCTGCGGTCGATCTTCGCGCCCAAGGGCGGCATTGGGTTGTATTTCGGAACCTTCAATCCGGTCCACAATACTCACCTCGCCATCATCCAGCGGGCGATGGCGGAGCGGCAGCTCGACAGGATCATCATCCATCCGACCCTGATCCCGCGGCTGCATGTCGAGGCCTTCCGCCGCGGGGAGATCCGCGTCGGGCGCCTGAAGGACGGCTTCCAGATCTACGAAAAGACCGAGAAGGCCGACGTCGCGGTTGACTATTTCCCGACCGGCAACATCTTCCTACCACCGGAGACGCGTAAGGCGTTGATCGAGCTGGCGGTCGCCGAAGCGGGGCTTGCCGGCAAGGTCGAGGTGATCGCCCTGCGCGAGACCTACGACACCAAGGGCTTCCAGGGCGTGATCGCCGAGATCAAGAAGATGCATCCGGGCGTGCGGCTGCACACGCTGCACGGCACCGACTTCGGCGGCATGTACGTACGGCAGATCTGCGACGAGTGCGGCTGGATCTATCCGTGGCGGATCATGCGCCGCGACAAGATCTCGGCAACGGCGATCCGCAAGGGCGCCAAGGGCATGACGCCGCCGGTCGTGACCGACGTGCTGCAGCAGCTTTCGCAGAATCTTCCGGAGGTGACGGCAGGGGGCCGCCGCTTCCGGAATGACAACGGAGTGTTGACCGAGGGGGTTTGATTATGGCCGTACAGACGACGACCGACCGGATGAGCAACCGTCCTGTCGTGACGATTAAACTTGCGTCGACTTCCGACGAGCTGCTGCAGTGTTACGCGCTGCGAGCCGCCGTCTTCATGGGCGAGCAGCAATGCCCATACTGGGAAGAGTTCGACGGCAACGACTACAGCGCCAGCCATCTGATGCTGTACGTCGACGGCGAGCCGGCGGCCTCGATGCGGGTGCGCTGGTTCCAGGGCTTTGCCAAGCTCGAACGCGCGATCATCCTGAAGCGCTACCGCTCGCTCGGCCTGTTCGTTCCTTTCGTCGAATGGGCGCGCGACTTCGCTGCCAAGAAGGGCTACCCGAAGGCTTACCTGCACGGCCAGAAGCGGCTGTGGGAGATCTTCGAGCGGCAGGGCTTCCGCAAGGTCAACGACGCGCCTTTCCATTTCTCCGACCACGAGTACGGTGCCTTCGCCGCCGACCTCGACGTGCCGGAGGACGCGCCCTCGGTCTTCACCGATCCGATGGTGCTGAACCGGCCGGAAGACCAGCTCGATCGGGCCGGCATCCTGGAGAAGTCCATGGAGCGGGGCGCGTCCAATCCGCACGCGGAATGGGCGGACCGTCGTCATCACTAAAGCAAAAGGGGGAATTGTAATGCGTACTGGTGTGCAAGCTATCGACGGTGTTCCGGTGACCACCCGGCTCGCCATGAAGATGGAAGACTCGCTGCAGGCGTTCGCGGTGCGCGCCGCCTGCTTCATCGGCGAGCTCGAGGTGCCGTTCTCCGAGGAGTTCGACGGCCACGACTACGGCGCCACCCATGTCATCGCCTATATCGGCGACGAGCCGATCGGCACGGTGCGGGTGCGCTGGTTCAAGTCGTTCGCGATGTGCGAGCGGCTGGCGGTGATGCAGCGCTTCCGCGGCCACAACGTCGGCAGCCTGCTGCTCGAGCGCTGCCGCAAGCTCGCCGAGAGCCGCGGCTGCAACATGCTCTATACCCAGGTCCTGCCGTCCGACACCGGTTACTGGCAGAAACAGGGCTGGCGGCGGCTGGTGCCGGAGGAGATGAGCCGGGCCGGCCACAAGCCGATCGTCGCCATGGTGAAGCAGGTCGATCCGAGCAAGCCGCTGCCCGAGGTCGAGGCGCCGGAATCGGTCGTCCTGCGCCGCGAGCCCACACTTGATTCATCGGGCATGCCAGTAGGGGCGGTCACGAACTGACCTCCGTGATATGTGCAATATGCCACAGACGACCACCCTGGCCGCAGCTACGCTGCAGCGGCCAGGGTGAGCTGTCGGAGGAGGGCGGCTCATCCTCGGATCACAAGGGGGGATGAAGATGGGAGTGCCCGAAGTCGTCGTCGAGCCGACCAACGGTCGCCGTCGCCGCAATCGCCAATCGCCCGCGGGAACCAAGCGTGCAGCGGCCCTGTTCCGGATGTGGCACGGGGTCCGCGACCTGGTGGACGATGCCGAGCGTCTGGGCGATGCCGAGCTGGTCCATTTCCTGGCCGTCGCGCAGATGCTGATCGAGGAACGGACCGCCGAGCTGACACCCGGCCGCGAGGCCTTCGTCGGGATCGATATCAGCCTGCCGAACTGACCGGCGCGGGCGGACTGTCCTCGCGGGTGGACTTTATTTGTGGCGCGGGTCGAGTGCGTCCCGCAGCCCGTCGCCCAAAAGATTGAAGGACAGGACCGCGAAGAAGATCGCGAAGCCGGGCCAGAACGCCATCCATGGCGCTTGGGCGATGAAGCGCTGGGCGGTGTTGAGCATGCTGCCCCATGACGGCGCAGGCGGCTGCTGGCCGAGGCCGAGGAACGACAGCGCCGCCTCGGCGATGATCGCGCCGGCGATGGCGAGCGAGGCCTGCACCAGCAGCGGCGGCACGATATTGGGCAGCACGTGGCGCAGCGCGATGCGCCAATGCGGATTGCCGACCGCGCGGGCCGCCTCGACATAATCCTCGACCTTGGCCGCCAGGGTCTGGCCGCGCGTCAGCCGCACGAACACCGGTGTCGCCGTGACGCCGATGGCGATCATCGCATTGCTGAGGCTGGGCCCCAGGAAGGCGGACAGCGCGATCGCCAGGATCAGGAACGGGATCGCCAGCATCGCATCGACCAGCCGCGACAGGATCGCGTCGATCCAGCCGCCGGCATAGCCCGCCAGCAGGCCGAGGGGCACGCCGGCGCCGACCGCGATGCCGACCGACACGAGGCCGGCGCTGAGCGAGGCGCGGGCGCCGAAGATCACGCGGGAGAGCACGTCGCGGCCGACCTCGTCGGTGCCGAACCAGTGCGCCCAGGACGGCGCCTTGCGCACCAGGCCGAAGCTGGTCTTGGTCGGATCGTAGGGGGCAATCCACGGCGCCAGGATCGCGGCCAGGATCAGGAACACCACGACCACCAGCGCGGCCATCGCGCCCTTGCGGCGCTTCAATCGCCGCCAGGCGCGGGCCCACGGGTTCTCCTCGTGGACGGCGGTTTCTTCGGCGAGCGCGGCGGCGGTCATCCGCGCAGCCTAGGGTTGACCAGCATGTAGGCGATGTCGGCCAGCAGGTTCAGGCTGATGTAGATGGTCGAGGTCACCAGCACGACTCCCTGCACGACGGCGTAGTCGCGGTTGAAGACCGAATCGACGATCAGCTTGCCGAATCCCGGAATCGAGAAGATCTGCTCGGTCAGCACCGCGCCCGACAGCAGGGTACCGAACTCAAGCGCCAGCAAGGTGATCACCGGCGTCATGGCGTTGCGCAGCGCGTGCTTCAGCACGACCCGGCCCTCGGCAAGGCCCTTGGCGCGCGCGGTGCGGACATAGTCGGTGCCCATCGCCTGGAGCATGGCGCTGCGGGTGTGGCGCATCAGCACCGCGGCCAGCGCATTGCCCAGCACGAAGGCGGGCATGATGGTGGTGGCGAGGCTCTGTTCCCAGCTCTCGCCCGGCCGCACGTAGCCCGAGGCCGGCAGCCAGCCGAGCGTCACCGAGAACAGGAAGATCAGCAGGATGCCCAGCCAGAAATTGGGCGTACTGAGCCCCCAGAGCGAGAACAGGTTCGCGGCATAGTCCCAGGCGGTTTCCTTCTTCACCGCCGAGACGATGCCGGCCGGAATGCCGATGCCGATGGCGATCAGCAGCGCCGTCGCCGCGAGTTGCAGGGTGACCGGCAGCTTCTGGCTCACGAGCGAGCCGACCGAGGCCTTGAGCCGCATCGATTCGCCGAGGTTGCCCGACAGCACGCCCTTCATCCAATAGACGTACTGCTCGGGGATTGGCCGATCGAGCCTGTATTGTTGGCGAATCTCCGCGAGCACCTTGGGATCGCGCTCCTCGCCCGCCATGATCAGCGCCGGATCGCCCGGCAGCAGCTGCTGCAGGCCGAAGATCAGCATCGAGACCAGGATCACCGTCGGGATGATCTGCAGCAGCCGCCGGGTGAGGAAGGCAAGCACGCTCTTACTTCAGCTTGAGGCCGATCACGCGGACCAGCCCGTCGGGCATCTGCTTGTAGCCCTCGAGCTTGTCGGTGTGCGCCACCAGCACCTGCGGGTGATACAGGTAGATGATCGACCCCTCGGTCAGGAACTTGGCCGCGACCTTCTCATAGGCCTTCTTCCGGTCCTCGAACTTCGATGTCGCGCGCGCCTCGGCATGCGCCGCATCGACCTCCTTGTCGCAGTAGCCTGTCGTGTTCTGCGGCTGGCCGCAGACCTGGAAGGAGTAGGAGTTGCCGTCGGGATCGCTGCGGCCGCTCCAGCCGATCAGGAAGACCTGGTAGTTGCCCTGCTCCGACTCCTTGAGCGAGGTGGCGAACTCTGTCACGCGGATCTTGAGGTCGAAGCCCGCCTCGGCGGCCATCGACTGGACGACCTCGGCGACGGCGCGCGTCTCGGCCCCGTTGGGCACCATGAAGTCGAGCGGGATCGGCGTCGTGACGCCCGCCTCCTTCAGCAGCGCCTTCGCCTTCGCGACGTCGCGCTTGGGGATCGGGAACTTCTCCTGATAGTACGGGTTCTGCGGGTTGACCCACTGGTTGCCTGGCACGAACTCGCCGTTGAAGACCACTTGGTTGATGGCGTCGCGATCGAGCGACAGCTCGAAGGCGCGGCGCACGCGCGGGTCCTTGGCCAGCGGATTGTCGGACTTCGGCCCGTTCTTGAGATTGATGGTGAGCCCGAGATAGCCCAGCGACACCGCCTTGCTGAGCTTGAGCTTGGGATCGCCGCGCACCGTCTTGATGTCGGTCGCCAGCACGCGCTCGATCAGGTCGAGGCCGCCGGATCGCAGGTTGGCGAGCCGCACCGTGCCGTCGACGATCGGAAGGTAGGTGATCTTGTCGATGAAGACGTTGTCCTCGTTCCAGTAGTCCTTGAACTTCTCGACCACGATGCGGTCCTGCTGCACGCGCTCGACGAACTTGTAAGGGCCGGCGCAGACCGGATGGAGGCCGAACTTGTCGCCCTCGGCTTCGGCCGCCTTGGGTGAGACCATCATGCCGGCACGGTCGGTGAGCTGCGCCAGCAGCGGCGAGAACGGCGCCTTGAGATGGAGCTTGATGGTCAGCGGGTCGACGACTTCCACGGAGTCGACCGAGCCCAGCTCGGGCTTGCGGAACGAGCCCTTCAAGGTGAGGTGCCGGTCGAGGCTGTACTTCGCGGCCTTGGCGTCGAACGGCTCGCCGTCGTGGAACTTCACGTTGGGCCGCAGCTTGATGGTGACTTCCTTGCCGTCGGCCGATTCCTCGTGGCTCAGCGCCAGCTGCGGCACGACGTTCAGCTTCTCGTCGATGTCGAACAGCTTGTCGCAGATCGAGGAGAAGACGATGCGGCCGACATAGGTGCGGGCCAGGCTCGGATCGAGCACGTCGGGGTCCTCGGCCAGTCCGATGCGCAGATTGGTCTGGGCGAGAGCGCTGCCTGCCATCGCGGCAGAAAGCGACAAAGCAAGCGCCAAAGCGCTGGCCAGTCTTTTCATGTTGCCTCCTGTTTCACGAACGCCGCCTGCAGGCGGTCTAGTCTTGCCTTGTCCTCGGCCCTCGCCGCCGCGCCGACCGCGATCGGCGCGGGCGGAAACTCGGGCCACCATGGGCACGCCGTAGCATGGCCGGCCATGTCGTCGGCAAGGGCCGGAACGTCGCGCCGGCAGCTGTCCCTTGCGAAGCGGCAGCGCGTGTGGAAGCGGCAGCCCGGCGGCGGCGCGATCGCGCTGGGGATATCGCCCTCGAGCAGCGCCCGCTCGCGCACCGCGGTCGGATCGGGCAACGGCACCGCCGAGAGCAGGGCGCGCGTGTAGGGGTGCCGCGGGTTCCGGAACAGCTCGTCGGTCGTCGCGGTTTCCACGATCTTGCCGAGGTACATTACGGCGATGCGGTCGGCGATGTGCTTCACGACAGCGAGATCGTGGCTGATGAAGATGTAGGCCAGGCCGAAGCGCTGCTGCAGCGACTTCATGAGGTTGATCACCTGCGCCTGGATCGACACGTCGAGTGCCGACACCGGCTCATCGGCAACGATCAACCTGGGCTCGACGGCGAAGGCGCGGGCGATCGCCAGGCGCTGGCGCTGGCCGCCGGAGAATTCGTGCGGATAGCGGCGTGCGTGCTCGGGGCGCAGGCCCACCAGCTCGAGCAGCTCGCCGACACGCTTGCGCCGCGCCGCCTCGTCCTTTGCGAGGCCGTGCAGGAACAAGGGCTCGCCCAGCATGGCGCCGACCGTCATGCGCGGATTGAGGCTGGCGTAGGGATCCTGGAAGATGACCTGCAGCCGCCGGCGTCGGGCGCGCATCTGCTCGGCATTGAGCGCCAGGAGGTCGTCGCCCTCGAAGCGGACCCTGCCGGCGCTGGGCTCGATCAGGCGCAGGACCAGCCGGCCGACCGTCGACTTGCCGCAGCCCGATTCGCCCACCAGCGCCAGCGTCTCGCCTTCCTTGACCTCGAAGTCGAGCCCGTCGACCGCACGCACATGGGCAGAGACACCGCCGAAGGCGCCACCCTTCACCGGGAAGTGCTTCACCAGCCCTTGGACTTCGAGCAACGCCGTCATCGGACCGCGCCACTCCAGTGGCGCTCTTCTTGGCGTCGCGCAATCCATGAGCGCCACTGGAGTAGCGCGGTCCGATGAGTCCTCATGACAGCACTCCGCTCAGCGGTGCGCGGCGGCAGCGCGAAAGATGGCCGGGTGCGACCTCGGCCAGCGGCGGCACGGCCGCGCGGCAGGCCGGCTCCACGAAGGGGCAGCGCGCGGCGAAGCGGCAGCCTTCGGGCGGATGCGCCATGTCGGGCACGCGCCCCTCGATCGACGGCAGGCTCTCGCGCTTCTGGTCGAGCTTGGGGATCGAGCCCAGCAGGCCCACGGTGTAGGGATGCTCCGGCCGCGCGAACAATGCCGCGACCGGCGCACGCTCCACGATCTGGCCGGCATACATCACCGCTACGTCGTCGGCCATCTCGGCCACCACGCCGAGATCGTGGGTGATCAGGATGATCGCGGTGCCGGTGTCGCGGCGCAGGCCGCGCATCAGGTCGAGGATCTGCGCCTGGATCGTGACGTCGAGCGCGGTCGTCGGCTCGTCGGCGATCAAGAGCTGCGGGCCGCAGGCGAGCGCCATGGCGATCATGGCGCGTTGACGCTGCCCGCCCGACAGCTTGTGCGGATAGTCGTCGATGCGCTTTTCCGGCGATGGGATGCGTACCAGCCGCAGCATCTCGATCGCCCGCGCCCGCGCCTCGGCGGCGTTGAGGCCTTGGTGGCGCCGGATGGCCTCGACGATCTGGTTGCCGATCGTGTAGCTCGGATTGAGCGAGGTCATCGGCTCCTGGAAGATCATGGCGAGCCGTGCGCCGCGCAGGTCCCGCAGCTCGGCGCGCGGGATCTTCAGCAGGTCACGGCCCTCGAAATGGACCTCGCCGGTGACCTTGGAGTTCTCCGGCGGCAGCAGGCCCATCACGGCCAGCGACGTCACGCTCTTGCCGCAGCCCGATTCGCCGACCAGTCCGAGCGTGCGGCCGCGCTGCACGGCGAGGTCGATGCCATCGACCGCGCGCACGGTGCCGTCGTCGGTGGCGAAGCTGACGGCCAGCCGCTTGAGCTCCAGCAGCGGTTCGGTCATTCGGCGGCTTTGGCGCTCGCGGTCGCCTTTTCAAGGGCGGCGTCGATCGCAGCGCGATCGAACGTGCCGGCCGGGTTCTGGCGCGTCGCCAGGAAGGAGCGGAAGGTCGTCCACCGCTCGCGACTCGCCGCTTCGAGGCGGGCCAGTTCGAGCAACGGCTCGACATGGTCGTCGACCCGCAGGTCGAGCTCGGAATATTCGTCCTTCCCATAGATCACCAGCGCGGCCGATTGCTTGCCGCGCTTGTCGCCCCCCACCTTCTCGCCGGCCTTGAGCGCAGTGATCAGGCGGCGCGGCAGCTCGAGATCGCTGCGCTCGCGCATCACCCGCACGGTTTCGCTCACGACCTGTGGGCCGGCCAGCATGTTGCCGGCGACGGAGAAATCCTCACCGACCCAGTGGCCGCACCACGGGATGCATTCGGCGCCGGTATGGGCGGCGAATCGCCCGTCGGCGCCCAGCACGTGCAGCTGGCGATGTGCCTGGCCGGGATCGCGTGACGTCAGGATTCGCGCGACATCGGCGGCGCCGACGCCGTCGCGAATGAGCTGAAGCCCGTCCGGCCCGTAGAGAGGGTTCAGCAGCGCCTGGGTTGCCACGGCGCCCTTCTGCGGGGCGATGTAGGGCACCCGGGCGCCCACGGCGAAGAACTTGGTCGCGACGGCGATCGCAATGCGCCCCGAGTCGTGTTCCCGAAAGACGATCGACCAGGTCATTGGACCGCGCCATTCCAGTGGCGCCTCATGAGGATGAGCGCCACCGGAATGGCGCGGTCCAATGTGATCATCGCCCGGCCGCGTAGCCCTGCATGCCGCGCGGGTTGGCGGCGGCCTTGCGCCACGGATCCTCGCGCGATGCGGCGGTCAGGCGGCCCTCGGACCAGTCGTCGTTCATCTCGACCTCATGGCCGCGCTTACGCAATTCCTGGACCGTTTCCTTCGGCACCCGTCCTTCCAGGACCAGCACGCCCGGACGGGCGGTGCGCGGCCAGAAGGAGGAGGGGAAGTGCTCGCTGTGCCAGGCCGGCGCATCGATCGCCTCCTGCAGGTTCATGCCGCAATGGACGTGGCGCAGGAACATCTGGGTGATCCACTGCTCCTGCTGGTCGCCGCCCGGCGAGCCCCAGCACATGTACGGCTGGCCGTCGCGATGGGCGAGCGTGGGCGTGAGCGTGGTGCGCGGCCGCTTGCCGGGCGCCAGCGACGAGGGCTGGCCTTCCTCGAGCCAGCAGATCTGCCCGCGCGTGCCCACGGGGAATCCAAGCTCGGGAACCACCGGCGAGCCGTGCAGCCAGCCGCCCGACGGCGTGGCCGAGACCATGTTGCCGTCCTTGTCGACGATGTCGAAATGCACCGTGTCGCCGCTCATCTGGCCCATGCGGCCCACGGTCGGCTCGCCGGCACCGCTTGCCGCGACCGCGGCGCGCGCGCCATCGGCCTTGCGCAGGCGGATCACGCCGCCATAGCCCTCGACCTTGCCGGGCCGCTGCTCGAGCGAGGCCTTGGCGGGATCGATCAGCTTGCGGCGGTCGGCGTTGTAGGCGTCCGACAGCAGGGTCTGCATCGGCACATCGACGAACTTGGGATCGCCGTAGAAGGCTTCGCGATCCGCGAAGGCGAGCTTGCTGGCCTCGACCACGGTATGGATGAAGTCGGCCGACGTCGGATCGGCCCCGTCGAGATTGAAGCCCTTGAGGAGCGCGAGCTGCTGCAGGGTCACCGGGCTCTGTGCCCACGGGCCGGCCTTGAACACGGTGTAGCGCCCGTAGTCGTAGGAGAGCGGCTCCTCGATGGTCGCCTGCCACTTCGCCATGTCGTCGCCGCGCAGCAGACCCTTGTGGCGCTTGCCCGAGACGTCCATCAGCTCTTCGTTTGTGTAGAAGCGGTCGATCGCCTCGGCGACGAAACCCTGGCTCCAGATCTTGCGAGCACGCTCGAGCACGGCCTCGCGGCTGCCGCCGCCCGCTTCGGCCTCCTTGATGATGCGCAGGTAGGTATTGCCGACCGCGGGATTGGCGAAGAGCGAGCCGGGCGCCGGCACCTTGTTGCCCGGCAGGTAGACGGCGGCCGAAGTCGGCCAATTGTCGCGAAAATTCTCCTTCACCGTGTCGATGGTGGCCGAGGCGCGCTCAACGATCGGATGGCCGTTCAGCAGGTAGCCGATCGCCGGCGCCAGGACGTCGGCCAGGCTCTTCGTGCCGTAGTCGCGCAGCATCACCATGTAGGCATCGAACGTGCCGGGCACCGCGGCCGGCAGCAGGCCAGTGCCGGGGATCAGGTCGAGGCCGAGCTTGCGGAAATGGTCAATGGTGGCGAGGGCCGGCATCACGCCCTGGCCGCACATGATCTCGGTCTTGCCCTTCTTGACCGAATGGAAGATCAGGGGCGCATCGCCGCCGGGACCGCAGAGATGCGGCTCGACCACCTGCAGGGTGAAGGCGGTGGCGATGGCGGCGTCGAAGGCGTTGCCGCCGCGCTCCAGGATGCCCATGCCGACGGCGGTCGCGATCCAGTGCGTCGAGGTCACCACGCCGAACGTGCCGGTGATCTCCGGGCGCGTCGTGAACGGATTGGGATTGATCAGCTTCAAGGCCAGCCTCCAGGGCGCACAAAAACTGCAAAGGCGGACATTAGGCCTGCGGCCAGCGCTTCGCCAGACCAGTCCTGCTCGGTCCGGAGTTTGCCGGTCTGTGTGGCCCTGCGTGATGCGACACGGCGGCGTGCGCCGAATTGCTGTGCGGATAGGAGATTGTCGGGGTGGCTTAGGCAGTCGCGGGATCCGAAAAATGCGCGAAGGCGTCCTGGAACGCGGCCTCGCGTTCAGCGCACCCGCCAGGCGCCGCGGGCAGCGCGCTCAGCAACTGAGGCCGCAACCGCCGCCGATGTTGTTGCCGCCACCTTGATTTTGATTGGGCGGCGGCGGTGGGCTGCTGCTGCCGCTGCTGACGGGGCCGGGTTGGCCCGAGGTGTGGTTGGCGTTGGTGATGGTCATCGCCTGCATCGACAGCAGCTCCAGGTAGGTCAGCCAGGTCTGCAGGCCGGGGCCCGTCCCGGTTCGCGGCAGCACGACGTTGTTGAGCTGCGCGACCAGCGCGTCGAGCTCGGCCTGGTCGCCCGGGCTCACCGCAGCACCGGTTCCCTGCTGCTTCTCGAACAGGGAGAGATAGGCCTGCAGGCTGCCCGGCGGCAGGACGATGGGCGGGAATGGCGCGCCGTTGTAGGGCACGAAGATCTGCGAACCGGCGCGGATGGCGCGCGCGGTGCCGCCGGCATTCGTGACGGAGGCGTATTCGCCATAGAGGAAGGTGATGGTCGCCGAGCCGTCGTTGCCGATCGAGATGGTGACGATGCCGCCGCGAATGCCGATGTTGCCCGCGGGCGTGTTGACTTTGACTTCGCTCTTCTTGCTGATCGCGCCCCCGACGAAGCGGAAGGCGCCATGCGTCACGGTCATCGCCAGGTCGCCCTGGCGCGTGTTCGGATCGTAGACGAAGCGGTCGATGGTAACCTCGCTGTTGACGCCGACCGACAACGCAGAGCCGTCGTTGAAAACGAGGTGCGCCCGATCGTTGGCGCCGGTGCGCACGCGCTCGTTCGAGAAGACGTCGATGCCGACGCGCAGGATGCGCTCGTTCTGCGCCGGCGGCGTGCCGCGCGGCTCTCCGCTGACCGCCGAGGCGACGCCGACGGTCTGTGCCATGGCCGGAAGGCTGAAGCTGACGAGGAGAAGGAAGATCCGGAGCAAGACGGACGTATATCGGGACATGGGACGACTCCCTAGAAACGCCAGTTCACGCCCACGAGGGCGTTGAAGGCCTGGAAGGCGTAGTTGCTGATCGGTGCCGTGCGTTGGAAGTAGGTAGTCTGCCCGACCAGTGTGAGACGCTCGTCGAGAGGCACCGACAGGAGCAGGCCGAGATTGAGATCGGCTTGTTGGCGGGTGACGGCGGGATCGATCGTCGGATCGGCCGCATCATAGCCCGCGACCGCCCCGCCGGCATTGGCGGTCAGGTACCATTTGCGGCCGTTCAGCCCGAGCGGGTCGCTGAAGCGGAACGACAGCGAGCCACCATAGGCCAGCGCGGTATAGCTCTCCGACGGCACCGCCGCGAGGTAGCGCGTGAAGCCCATGCCCAGCGTCACCAGGATGTCGGGGCTGACCTCGGCCTGCAGCTGCAACCCGGTGGCGGCATCGGTGCCCGAGCTGCGGCTGTTGCTGGGCGCATCGGCGTTGTCGATGAACTCGCGATGGCGGCCCAGCACGACGACCGACGCCTTGAGCCAGTTGCGCAGCTGGGCGGTCGCCTCGGTGCCGGCGCCCCACGACCAGTAGGTCGGCTGGTCGTGCACCGAGACGTAGCGGCCGGTGACGAACGGCTTCAGCGTGACGTCGCGGAACGCGCCCTCGAACGGCTGGCTGCGCGGACCGGTCGTCAGGTCGAACAGCAGCGTGTTGGCCTCGCTGACCTGGAACTGGCGCGAGCTGTAGACATTGAGGTCGGTCTCGAGCGTGCCGCTGTCCTGGCGGCCGAAGTCGTAGCGGTGGTGCAGCTGGGCCGCGGTCACGGCCGCCCAGTCGGCGCGTTGCGAGAAAGCCGGGTTGGGCAGCACGTTCGAGCCGAAGAAGCGCAGCGCGCCTGCATTGGCATTATTGGCGTTGTCGGAGTAGCGCAAGCCGACCAGCACGTCGCCGCTGAAGCGCGACTTGCCCGTCATGCGGTCGATCTCGGCGAGATATCCGCCGGCCCCCGCCTTGACGTCGGCCCCGGCCTTGGGCGAGGCGCGTGCCGTCTCGAAGTAGCTGCGCGCCGCCTCGTAGGAGCGCAGCCGGTAATAGAGCACGCCGAGCTCGTAGCGCACGCGCGGCTGGTCGCCGTCGATCATCAGGAAGCGCTCGTAGGCCGAAATGGCGGCCTCGAGATCGCCGACCTCGACCGCGAGCCGCGCATAGCGCAGCAGGGTCGGCGCGTCAGTCGGTTTGCGGAGGGTTTCCTGGAAGGCCTGCCTGAAGGCTTCGGTGTTGCCGGCGCGTTGCGCCAGGGCGGATACGGAGAACAGGACCAGGCACGCGCAAGCAGCCGCGCGAAAGATGCAGCGCCACATGCATGCGGTTCTAAGCGAGGCGCGCAGCTTTTGTCTGTTTCCGTGCGCAACTCTTTTGTATCGCGCACGATGTAAATGAAGGTCGAAGCTCAGCCGGCGGTTTCGGGCAGCCGCATCCAGTCCGGCACCTCGGCGACGATCTTCGCGCCGGCCGAGGACAGCGGGGCGCGCGCCGCATCGAGCTGCAGCATGGCCAGCGCGCGGTCGCCGAGGCCCGAGCGGATCTCGCCGACCTCGCGGCCGTCGCGCTCGACGGGGGTGCCGGGCGGGGGCAGATCGCCCTCGACCTTGACGGGGAACAGCCGGCGCTTGATGAGGCCGCGATACTTGGTGCGCGCGGTCAGCTCCTGGCCCATGTAGCAGCCCTTCTGCCAGTCGACCCCGTGCAGCTCGTCGAAGCCGCTCTCCAGCAGCAGCGCCTTCTCGACGGGAAGGTCGCGGCTGCCGTCGGGCACGCCGAGCCTCAGCCGCAGCGCCTCGTACTCGGCGACCGGCGCCTCGTCGAGGCCGAGCAGCAAGGCTGCCGTCTGGCCCGCGGGGGCCAGCACCCGCACGCCGAGCTCCGGCAGGCGCGGATCGACGAACGCCGTGGCGCCGGCGACGGGCAGGATTTTATGCGCGTTGGAGCCGTGCACGACGGCGACCTCCATGGCATCGCTGCGATCCTCCACCGTCACCTTGGAACGCAGCGTGTACATCTTGAGCTTCCTGGCCAGTGCCGCTGCACGTTCCCGCTCGGTCTCCACCAGGAATGTGCCGTCGCCGTCCTCGACGACGAACATGTCGTTCAGGAAGCGGCCTTGCGGGGTCAGCAGCGCAGCCCAGATCGGTCGTCCCGGCCCGACCTTGGCCGTGTCGTTGGAAATCAGGCCCTGCAGGAACTCGGCCCGGTCCGGCCCGCCGACGGCGATCACGCTGCGGTGGGGCAAAAGGCTGAAAGAGGCGGCGCTCATGGGTCGAAATTGGGGATGCGCCGCCGCCTTGGCAAGCGTCAGCGGTCGAGCCAGACCTCGTCCATGCGCCAGTTGTTGTAGATGGAGTTCACCTGGATGGTCAGGCCCTTGACCTCGGGCCGCCAGCAGGTGCCGCCGCGCATATAGTAGAGCATCGGCCGCACCGCCTCGCTGGTCAGCTTGCGGTCGATCTCCCAGGCGATCTTCTTGCGCGCCTCCTGGTCGCGCTCGGCCGACTGCTTGGCGATCAGGCCGTCGATCTCCTTGTTGCAGTAGTCCATGTAGGTGCGCGAGCCGCAGGCGTAGTTCTCCGGGTAGTTCTGGTCCGGATCGTCGACGCCGTTGCCGACCTGGCTGAGGCCGAACTGGTAGTCGCGGCGGATCAGCTTGGGCACCCATTGCGCCGTCTCGACCAGCTGCATCTCGGCGTCGATGTAGATCTCCTTGAGCTGGCTGATCAGGATCACCGCGGCGTCGCGATAGGTCGGCAGGTTGCGCGAGGCCAGTTTGAGCTTGATCGTCTTGTTCGGGCCGTAGCCCTTGGCCTCCATGATCTTGCGCGCCGCCGCGCGGCTCTTGGCGACGTCGGGATCGAAGCCCGGCAGGTCGCGCAGCATCTCGTCGGGCAGGCCCCAGCGACCGGCCGGAAGGGGCAGCATGGCGCCGCCCGCGTCGCCCTGGCCCTGGGTCATGATGTCGATGAAGGCCTTGCGGTCGAGCGTCATGGCGACGGCGCGGCGCACCTCGATATCGTCGAACGGCGGCACCGGGTTCATCAGCAGGTTGGCCGCGACGTTCATCGGCGCGATCTCGCACTGCGCCGTCGGCATCTGCTCCCTGATGTCCTTGACCAGGGGAACGGTGACCTCGAACGGGAAGGTCATGTCGAACTTGCCCGAGACGAACGACAGCATCGCCGTCGAGCGGTTGGGGATGATCGTGTACTCGATGCCGTCGAGATAGGGCCGGCCCTTCTTCCAGTAGTTCGGGTTGCGCGCGACCTTGATGCTCTGGTTCGCCTTGTACTCGACGAACTTGAACGGGCCGGTGCCGATCGGCTGGCGGCGCATCTCGGCCGGCGAGACGTGGCAGGGATAGACCGGCGTGAAGCCCGACGCGAGCAGGGCGAGCAACGCCGGCTGCGGCGCCTTCAGGTGGAACACCGCCTCGTGGTCGCCGTTGGTCGAGATGCTTTCGACGTTGGCGTACCAGCCCTTGCGGAAGTTGACCTTGAAGTTCTCCTTCGCCCGGCCGCCCAGCAGATCGAAGGTGCATTTGACGTCGGCCGCGGTGAATGGCTTGCCGTCGTGCCACGTCACGCCCTCGCGCAAGGCGAAGGTCAGCGTCCTGCCGTCCTCGCTCCACGTCCACCTGGTGGCGAGATCGGGCTGGATGTTGTCGAGACCGTTCTGCTTGGCCTTGGGATCGAACACCACGAGGTTGTTGAACACGCCCATCATCGGCATCACGACCGAGACGGTGCCTTCCTCGTGGATCGACATGCTGAACGGGCTGTCGCGATGCTCGACCCGCAATACGCCGCCCTGCTTCTGGGCCCAGCCCGTGCCGCACGGCACGACCAGCAGGGCCAGCACGCTCACCAGACGCCACGCCACACGACTGAACGCGAACTCGGACAGGACGCTGGGCATAACGCGCTCCTCCCTCGGTTCCGCTTAAGCGGTTGCACGCATAGTGCAAACCGAGAGGGCGCTCCGTCAACCGCCGGGGCCGCGCCACTCCGTGGCGCTCACGATGCGCTAGGAGGTGGCGCGGTCCGGGCGGCTACGCTCTATAGAACGGCTTGTCGCCGCACACCGTCACGCGATGGCCGTAACGGCGGTGGCCGTGATAGTCGAACATCGCGTGGTGCTGGACGCAGCGATTGTCCCAGAAGGCCACCGAGTTGGGCTGCCACTTGAAGCGGCACTGGAATTCCGGCGTCTCGATGTGGCGATAGAGCATCTCGAGCAATGCGTCGCTCTCGCTCTTGCGCAGCTGCGGGATTCGCAGCGTGAAGCCCCGGTTGACGTAGAGGCCCTGCCGGCCGGTCACCGGATGGGTCCGCACGATCGGATGCTCGGCATTGGGGAACTTCATCGCGTCGCGGTCGGTCGCGTTGACACGGTAGTAGTGCGCCTTGGAGCTGTCGTGCAGCGCGGTCAGGCCCTGCAGCAGCGCCTTGATCGGCTCCGACAGCGTCTCGTAGGCGCGGTACATGTTGGCGAACAGCGTGTCGCCGCCGCCGTCCGGCGGCACCTCGGTGAGGTAGAGGATCGAGCCCATCGGCGGCTCGACATGGCACGACACGTCGGAGTGCCATTCCTCGCCGGCGACATGCTTGGACTTCTCGTCGGCCTTGATCACCAGGATCTCGGGATGCTCGGGGAAGGTGATCGGCGCGTTGGGATGGACGTGCAAGGGGCCGAAGCGGCGGCCGAAGTCCTTGTGCTGGTCGATCGTCATCTTCTGGTCGCGGAAGAAGATCACCAGATTGTCCATCAGCGCGTCGTGCACTTCCTGGAACTGCTGGTTGCCGAGCGGCTTGGCGAGATCGACGCCATAAATCTCCGCGCCGATGACGGGTGTGAGCTTGCGAACTTCGATCGTCTGGTAGCTCATGGGGCGAGTCCTCCGTCGAGGGAGCGTACGCCTCCCGCGCCGGAGCGCCCATGGAAAGTGAACGAAGTCCGTATTGCGGAACGGCTCCGCGATCGCCCGATGTCTGGTACAAAATGTCGATTTTGGGAGGAAACGCCATGTCATTCCGCGCGCTGGTGCTGACGCAAGCCGACCGCAAGGTGAGCGGGGCGATCGAGACCCTCGACGACAGCCGGCTGCCGGCGGGCGATGTCACTGTCGACGTCGAGTACTCGACGCTCAACTACAAGGACGGGCTGGTGCTGACCTCGGGCGGCGGGCTGGTGAAGACCTGGCCGCATGTCGGCGGCATCGATCTCGCCGGCACGGTCGCGGCGTCGGACAATCCGGGCTTCAAGGCCGGCGACAAGGTGGTGCTGAACGGCTGGCGCGTCGGCGAGCTGCATTGGGGTGGCTATGCCACGAAGGCGCGGGTGAAGGGCGACTGGCTGGTCAAGCTGCCCGCCTCGATCTCGCCCAAGCGCGCCATGGCGATCGGCACCGCGGGCTACACCTCGATGCTGTGCGTGCTGGCATTGCAGAAGCACGGGGTCCGCCCCGAATCGGGCGAGGTGCTGGTGACCGGCGCGGCGGGCGGCGTCGGCTCCGTCGCGGTCGCGATCCTCGCGCGGCTCGGCTACCAGGTGGTCGCAGCCACCGGCCGGCCGCAGGAGGCGGAGTACCTGAAGGGGCTGGGCGCGGCGACCATCATCGAACGCAAGGAACTCACCGAGGCGCCCGACCGGCCGCTTCTGTCGGAGCGCTATGCCGGCGTGGTCGACACGGTGTCGGGCGTGATGCTCGCCCGCGCGCTCGCCCAGGTGAAGTATGGCGGCGCGGCCGCGGTCTGCGGCTTGGCCGGCGGGCCGGCGTTCCCTGGCTCGATCCTGCCCTTCATCCTGCGCGGCGTGTCGATGTACGGCATCGATTCGGTGATGCTGCCCAAGGCGCCGCGCGAGGAGGCCTGGCGGCGGCTCGGCAGCGACCTGCCGTTCGACAAACTCGACAGCACCGTGACCGAGGCCGGCCTCGGCGACCTGATGGGTCTCGCGCCTAAAATATTGAAGGGCGAGATTCGCGGACGCGTCGTGGTCGACGTGAACCGCTAGCAGGTTGTTGAAAAAGTCGTCGTATCGGACCGAAGAAGATGATTCACTGATCTCGGTAGCTTGCGGGAGTTGTTGTGATGCGCGGCTCGGATGAGCGAAGTGGGTCACTGTTCAGCTACGTCGACCTTGAGGGT
>DATGMK010000068.1:0-32820 GCA_035293665.1 Reyranella sp.
TCACCTCCTGGACGTCGCGCGACGAGAAGGAGGCGCCGCGGCCGGTGGGCCGGTCGGAGACGATCGTGTCCGGCAGGATGGACGACCACGGCACGCCGTAGCCCGCGACCACCTTGGACAGGAGCCCGATGGTCGGCGCCATCTTGTTGTGCTCGATGCGCGACAGGGTCGGGCGCGGCACGCCGGTGATATCCGCCGCCTCGCCGAGCGACAGGCGGCGCATCTCGCGAAGCCCGCGCAGCTTCTCACCCAGCTTCCCGGTCAGATCGAGCAGATCGCTGCTGCGGGTCCAGCCGGATCGGATGGGTTTGCGGCTCATTGGAGCGAGGCCGCGTCGAGCGTCAGGCGTTGTGCGCCCGGTTTAGGCGCTCGAAGCCCTCGGCGAGGTCGGTCTTCAGGTCCTCGACATCCTCGAGGCCGATATGGACGCGCAGCACGTGCTTGTCCTTGGGCCACGGCACGGCCGAGCGGTAGTTGTCCGGGTGCGCGGGGATCAGCAGGCTCTCGTAGCCGCCCCATGAGGCGCCCATGCCGAAGATGTCCATGCCGTCGAGCATCGCGGCCACCGCCTTCTTGCTGGTGCCGTCGCGCAGCGTGAACGAGAACAAGCCCGACGAGCCCTGGAACTGCTTCTTCCAGTTCTCATGACCGGGACAATCGGGCAGGGCGGGGTGCAGCACCTTGTCGACCTCGGGCCGCGTCTTCAGCCAGTGGGCGATGTGGATGCCGCTCTTCTCGTGATGGCGCAGGCGCACCGCCATGGTGCGCAGGCCCCGCAGCGCGAGGTAGCTATCGTCCGGCGCGGCGTGGAAGCCGAAATTCTGGCATGCCGTCTTGGCCGTCTCGAACATCGCGCGGTCGCGGCAGGAGATGATGCCCATCATCGCGTCGGAATGGCCGACGATGTACTTGGTGCCGGCATGGATCGACAGGTCGCAGCCATGGTCGAACGGCTTGAAGAAGAGCGGGGTGGCCCAGGTATTGTCGATCAGCACTGCCGCGCCGTGCTTCTTGGCGATCGCCGCGATCGTGTCGACGTCCTGCACCTCGAAGGTCTGCGAGCCCGGCGCCTCGAGATAGACGACCTTGGTGTTGGGCTTGATCAGCTTCTCGATGCCCGCGCCGATCATCGGATCGAAGAACGTCGTCTCGACGCCGAAGCCCTTGAGCGTGGTGTTGGCGAAGCGGCGCGCCGGACCGTAGCAATTGTCCGTCAGCAGCATGTGGTCGCCGGTCTTCAGGAACCCGACGATCGCGCCGGTGACGGCGGCGAGGCCCGACTGCACGGCGATCGAGCGATACGCGCCCTCGATGGCGGCGACGGCGTCTTCCAGCGCCTTCTGGGTCGGCGTGCCGTTGCGGCCGTAGCCGAAGCCCTCGAACGGCACGCGGTTCTCGAACTTCTCCATGGTCGGGGAGAGGATGGTCGAGGCGTGATAGACGGGCGGATTGACGATGCCGAAGTTGTTGTCGGGATCGCGGCCGGCGACGGCCAAAACAGTGTCGGGACGGGTATAAGTTTTCTTCGCGGTCATGACCTCGACTATGGCACAGCCGTTACTTCGGCGGCCACCGATAGATGTCCGATCGCAGCACGCGCGGACCTGCGGCAGCCTTTCCTCCGATCGAACGATGCGGAAACCCGCCTTGCGGTACGTCTCGAGCACCCCCGGACGCAACAGCCTGCGGCCGGTCACGATCACTCACCTCAGGCATGCGGCCGCGGCTCACTGTAGGCTTCAAACCTTCACGACCGATGTCCGGTCGGCAGACTCCGGCAGCCTGACCCTGAACCAGGCGACATAGAGAGCGGGCAGGAACAGCAGGGTCAGCACCGTAGCGACCGCGAAGCCGCCCATCACCGCGAAGGCCATGGGACCCCAGAATACAGTGAACGCGATCGGGATCATGCCCAACACGGTCGCTGCGGCGCTGAGCAGAATGGGGCGCATGCGGCTCGACGCGGCGGCAATGACAGCCTCCCAGGCCGGCAGGCCGTCTCGTCGCTCGGCCTCGATCTGCTCGATGAGGATCACGGCGTTGCGCGCGATCATGCCGACGAGAGACAGCGCACCGAGGATGGCGACGAAACCCAGCGGCCGCCCCGACAGCAGGAGGCCGCCGACGATCCCGATCATGCCCAGCGGCGCCACACTCACAACCAGCAGCAGGCGGCTCGGGCTCTGCAGCTGGATCATCAGGATGCTGACGACGACCAGCAGCATGGTCGGCACGACCGCCATGATCGAGGCGCTCGAGTTGGCACTCAGTTCGGCCGGTCCGCCGACCACCACGCGGTAGCCTGTCGGCAAGGTCCGATCGAGCGCGGCGATCTTGGCGGCGAGTCGTGACGTGACTCCCTCGGGAAGTGAACCGGGCGCGGTGTCGGCCTGCACTGTGAGCGTCGGCAACCGGTCGCGCCGCCAGACCTGAGGAAATTCCTGCTCGAAGTCGAAAGTGGCGAACAGGCTGAGCGGCACCGTGCGGCCGTTCGCGATCGGCACTTGCAGTCCTTCCAGGATCGACGGTGACAGTCGGCCTTCGCCTGCCCGGGCCACCACGTCGATGAGATAGCGCCCGTCACGCACCTGCGTCACCGGGGTGCCCGCAAGCCCGGCATTCAGGAAACGGCTGAGTTCGTCCGAATTGATGCCGAGCAGCCGGGACTTGTCTTGGTCGAGATGCAGGCGAATGACGCGTGCCGGCTCCATCCAGTCGAAATTGATCGTTCGCGCCCACGGATCGGAGCTCAGGATGTCCGCGACGCGCAGGGCGATCGACTGGACCTGGACGATATCGCGGCCGCTCACCCGGTACTGGATCGGCCAGTCGGCCGAGGGTCCGAGCCCCAGCGGGTAGACGCGCGCCACCGCCGAGGGGAAGTCCTGCGCGAGCAGGGCCCGCAGCTTTGCCTCGAGGCGCTTGCGCGCGGCGAAGTCCTTGGCCACCACGACCGTCTGCGAGATCGCATCGTTGGGCAGCAGCGTGTTGAGCGGCAGATAGAAGCGGATGGCGCCCTGGCCGACATTGGTCGTCCAATGACGAATGTCGGGCTCCGCGGCCAGCACGGCGTCGAGTTTCGCGGCGAGCACCGACGATGCCTGGATCGAGGCGTTCTGCGGCAGCCTGAGATCGATCATCAGCTCCGGCCGGTCCGATGCCGGGAAGAATTCCCGGTCGACGTGGCGCAAGCCCCAGAGCGAAAGGACAAACAGGCCGAGAGTCGCGCCGATGGTGACCCAGCGTGCGCGCATGGCGGCCCCGAGCACGCGCCGGTACGTCCTGATCACCGGGCCGGGGCCGGCGTGGTGCCGGGGCGGGCGCAAGATGAGGACGCCGAGCAGGGGCGTGAAGACCACCGCCACAATCCACGACAGCACCAGGGCCAAGCCGACGACGATGAACATCGAGTAGAGGTATTCGCCGGCGCTGCTGCGCGCGAAACCGACCGGCAGGAACCCCGCCCAGGTGACGAACGTGCCGGTGAGCATGGGAAAAGCCAGGCTCTTGTAGGCGAAGCTGGCCGCCGTGTGGGGATCGTCGCCCGCTTGCAGACGCGACACCATGACGTCGGCCGTCGTGGTGGCATCGTCGACCAGCAGGCCGAGCGCGATGATCAGCGCCCCCAGCGACACGCGCTGCAGGTCGACGCCGAGCCACATCATCGCCGGGAACACCATGGCGAGGGTCAGCGGGATGGCAAAGGCGACCACTGCGCCGGCACGCAGTCCGAGGCTCAGGAAGCTCACGACCAGAACGATGGCAACGGCCTCGAGCAGCGCGCGCAGGAACTCGTTCACCGCGTCGTGGACTGTCGCCGCCTGGTCGGCCACCAGGAACGGCTCGATGCCGACCGGGAGATCCGACTCGATCTCTGCCATCGCGCGGCGGATGTTGCGGCCGAGCGCGACGATGTCGCCGCCGGTCCGCATCGAGATGGCAAGGCCGATGGCCTCCCGGCCGTTGGCCCGGAACTCCGGCTGCGGCGGATCGGCGTAGCCGCGGTGCACCGCGGCGAGGTCGCTCAGGCGGAAAATGCGCCCGTTGGCAGCGAAGTTGGCAGCCATGATGTCGCGCTCGGACTGGAAAGCGCCGTTCACGCGCACGCGCATCGTGTCGTCCGCCGTCTGGATGGCCCCCGCCGGGCGCACCGCATTGCGCGCCGTCAGGCCGGCGATCAGCGTGGCAGGATGGAGGCCGAGGTTCGACAGAAGCTCAGGGGAGAAGTCGACGAAGATGCGCTCGTCCTGGGTGCCGACCAGCTTGATCGATTCGACGTCGGGTACTTGAAGGAGGCGCGAACGAACGTCCTCGACGTAGTCGCGAAGCTCGCGGCGGGTGAATCCGTCGGCGGTGAAGGCATAGACGATGCCGAAGGTCTCTCCGAACTCGTCATTGAAGCCGGGACCGATCACGTCCTCGGGCAACTCATGCCGGCTGTCGCTCACCTTCTTGCGCACCTGGTACCAGAGGTCCGGCACGCGGGCCGCCGGCGTGTCCTCGCGCAGATTGACGAAGATGGTGGTGGCGCCAGGGCGGGTGAAGGAGCGCAGGAAATCGAGATCCGGCACCTCCTGGATGGTGCGCTCGAGCCGGTCGGTGACCTGCTGCAGGGTCTCGTCGAGCGTGGCACCGGGCCACCGCGCCTGCACGACCATGGTCTTGATGGTGAACGCCGGATCCTCGCTGCGGCCGACCCGCAGGTAGGACAGCGTGCCCAGCCCGACGAGCACGATCATCGCATAGATCACCAGCACCCGATGGCGCAGCGCCCATTCGGAAAGGTTGCCGCCCATCACGGCACAAGCGCGGGCACGCGCACCTTCTGGCCCGGCCGAAGAGCATGCACGCCCGCGGTGACGACGACGTCCCCTTCGCTCAGGCCTTGGGCCACCTCCACGGTGCTGGTGCCGTAATTCGCGATGTCGATGGGGCGCTGCGACACGGTTTGCGATTGGGCATCCACCAGCCAGACGGCGGGATGGCCGCCGGCATCAATCAGGGCAGTGGCGGGGATGCGGATGACCTCGGCTTCCGCCATATGCATCTGGCCGACCACGGTCGCTCCCAGGAGCATGGTGGCTGGCGGATCGGAAAGCCCGACGCGGACACGGAAAGTCCGCGTGGTCGGATCGGCTTGCGCCGCGACTTCCCGGAGGCGCCCCTTCGCGACGACCGCCGGATCGTCGGCGAGGCGCACCGTGATCGCGGGATCGTGCGTGACCGAGCGCAGCGCAGAGGCGGGGACGTCGAACACGGCATCCCGCCCGTCCTGCCGCGCGACTCGCAGGATCGGCTGGCCGGCCCGCACGACTTCGCCAGGCTCACCGCCGACTTCGGTGACGGTGCCCGGCGCGTCGGCCCTGAGCTCGGTATCGTCCAGGCGATCTTGCGCGACCTGCTGGTCGGCTTCGGCCGCTTCGACGGCGGCGCGCGCGCTGGTGTAGGCCTGCTGAGCCTGGTCGAAGTTGGCGCGCGTCGTGAATCCGCTCTTCAACAGGGTGTCCTGGCGCTCGAAGGCATTGCGGGTCTGGGTCAGCACCGCCAGCGCCGACGCGAGCCCCGCGCGCGCCGCCCTGAGAGCGTTCTCCTCGTTGTGCGATTCGAGCTGGGCAACGAGGTCGCCTGCCTGCAAGGTGGCGCCGACGCCGGCGCTGCGCGTCAGTAGCCGGCCATCGATCCTGAAGGCCAACGCGACTTCCGTCTGCGCTTGAACCTGGCCGGTAAGCGAGACCGGATCGCCCACCGACCGCCGCTCGACCACGATCGCACGAACCGGGCGAACCTCCGGAGGCGGCGGCGGCTCATCCTCCAGGCAGCCCGACAGGCCGGCCGCTCCGAGCAGGACGACGCAAAGGCTGAAGAGCCTTGTGGAGCACGCCGTTATGGCGACGCCACCCGGCACGTCGCTCTGTCAACGAAGCAGCCGACTCGCGGCCCCATGGCCGCAAGTCCGGCGCGAACGCACGATCCGATCCGGCACGCCGAGCGACATTCGAACTCCCGAAAGGCCTAAAGGCTCTTCCCAGCTCGGGACATTGTACGAAGGACTGCCGTGAAGACATTGGCGTGGAGTCCCACGATTGAGGCCCGGCGTCCCAATATCGCGTCGATGAATCCCAATCCTCAGCGACCGCCCGACTGGCCCTTGTGCCACGGCCAGCGGCCGCTCACTTCCAGCTCGAGCGCAAAGCTCAACAAGGTACGGATGGCGACTATCACCGCCAGCACGGTAAGATTGTGCAGCGTCGGCTCTATCGCGACGGTTCCGACGATGTCGGCAATGACCAGGAACTCCAGGCCGAGCAGGATGGCACGCCCGAGGTCCGCGCGCAGGTCGTGATAGGCGGCACGGAACGGTCGACGGCGGAGCATTCGCGCCAGGAAGGTCGCCGCCGCAATCATCGCGCCGATCAAGAGGACGCCGATCCCAACCCACTCAACGACTTTGCCGGCAGTTGCGGCGAAATGGTCGATATCCATGGGCCGTTTCTCCTGATCGGAGAACTACGCGCCGGTTGCTATGGGCGTGTCGGTGCGGCCGCCCCATTCGGTCCACGAGCCGTCGTAGATCGCCGCTTCCGGCGCGCCGGTGAGGTAGAGGGCGAGGCCGACGACGCAGGCCGTGACGCCCGAGCCGCAGCTCGCGGTGACCTTCTTCGTCGGATCGATGCCCGAGGCAGCGATGCGCGCCTTGAGCGCCGCATCCGGCAGCATGGTGCCGGTCCTGGAATCGAGCAGGTCGTTGTAGGGCAGGTTGAACGCGCCCGGCATGTGGCCGCTGCGCAGGCCGGCGCGCGGCTCCGGCACCTCGCCGCGGAAGCGGTTGGCGGCGCGGGCGTCGACGACCTGCTCGCGCTTGCTGTCGAGCAGGCTGCGCACGTCGTCGAGCGAGCGCACCAGCGTGTTGTCGAGCCGCGCCGTGAAGTGGCGCTCGCGCGGCGGAGTCGGATCGTCGGTGACGGGCCGGCCCTCGGCCATCCACTTCGGCAGGCCGCCGTCCAGCACCGCCACGTCCTTGTGGCCCATCGCGCGGAACATCCACCAGACGCGGCAGGCGCCGGTCATCGGCGTGGTGTCGTAAACGATGATCTTGTTGCCGTCGCCCAGGCCGAGCTTGCGCACCCGCGAGGAGAACTTCTCGGCCGACGGCAGCATGTGCGGAAGCGGACTGGTCGTGTCGGCGATCTCGTCGATGTCGAAGAACACGGCGCCCGGAATGTGCTGGTTCGCGAACTCGGCCTTGGGGTCGCGCTTCTGCGCCGGCAGGTAGAACGACCCGTCGACCAGGCGGATGTCGGGCGCGTCGAGATGGTCCGCCAGCCACTCGGTGCTGACCAGGGCGTCGGGACGGGCGTACGGCATATGATCCTCTCTTACGGCAGCGCGATGATGAACCGGCGGTTCAGCTTGCCCTTGTTCTCGACCTTGATGCACTCGACGCGGCCGATCTCGGCGGTGCGCGCGACATGCGTGCCGCCGCAGGCCTGCAGGTCGACGCCCTCGATGTACAGGAGCCGCACGCGACCCTGGCCCATCGGCGGGCGCACGCTCATGGTCTTCACCAGCTCGGGGCGGGAGGCGAGCTCCTCGTCGGTCACCCATTGCGGCACGACCGGACGATCGTTGGCGAGGATCTTGTTGATCTCCTCGGTCACCCATTCCTTGGTCGGCACCTCGCCCTCGAGGTTGAAGTCGAGCCGGCTCTTGTCGGCATTGACCTGGCCGCCGGTGACGTTGCCCTTGATGACCGCCGACATGACGTGCAGCGCCGTGTGCATGCGCATGTGCTTGTAGCGGCGCTCCCAGTCGAGCTCGCAGTGGACCCTGGCGCCGACCGCGGGCTTCGGTGCGTCGGGCGCCAGCACCAGCAGCACGTCGTTGCCGTCGGCCTTGACCGTGTCGGCAACCTTGGCCTCGCCGCCGTCCCAGCGCAGCACGCCGGTGTCGCCGGGCTGGCCGCCGCCGGTCGGATAGAAGATCGAGCGATCGAGCCGCACGCCGCGATCCTCGACCGCTGTCACCGTGGCGTCGGCCTGCTTGAGATAGGCATCTTGCCGGAAGAGTTCTTCAACCATGACAGGGATTTAGGCTCGCGCGAGGCGCATCGCAACGTCCTTGGCCGACGGCATCGAGGGCGCGGCACCGAGCTTCTCGACCGAGCAGGCCGCCGCCGCGCAGGCATAGCGCGCCGCCTCGGCCGGCGCCGCCCCTTCCGCGAGCCTGGCGGCCAGCGCGCCGACGAAGCAGTCCCCGGCGCCGGTCGTGTCGACAACCGTGGCCGCGAAGGGCGGCACGTTGGTGTGACCCTCCTTGCTGACGACAACCGCACCGCGCGGGCCCAGGGTCGCGATCACCGCGCGCGGCCCGCGCTGGCGCAGCCGCTCGCAGGCCTCGGCAATGGCGCGCCGGCTGCTGGTCGCGCGCAGCGCAACGCCGGTCGCCTGGGCGAGCTCGATCTCGTTCAACACGGCGATGTCGACGCACTTCAGCAGCTTCGCGGGGTGGGGGATGAACGGCGCCATGTTGAGCACGGTCCGTGCGCCGGCGTGCCGGGCCTGCATCATCAAGGCCTGCGTCGTCTCGACCGGCGTCTCGAACTGCGCGACCCAGACTTCGTCGCTGCGTGCCTTGCCGCGCACCATGGCGCTCGTGAAGTGGTGGTTGGCGCCCGAGGCGACGGTGATGGCGTTGTCGCCCTCGGCGACCTGGATCAGCGCGAGGCCCGTCGCATGCTGACGGAGCGTGCGCACGCCCGAGCTGTCGACGTCGCTGTCGGCGAGGAAGCCGCGCAGCGTGTTGCCGAAGGCGTCGTGCCCGACCGCGCCCATCATGGCCGTCGAGGCGCCGAGCCGCGCCGCGGCAACGGCCTGGTTGAGGCCCTTGCCGCCGGGTAGAAACGACACCTTGGCCCCGAGCAGCGTCTCACCGGCATGGGGCCGCCGCACGCTCTCGACGACCACGTCCATGTTGAGGCTGCCGCAGACGACGACCCGGCTCATTTGGGGCGGCTCATACGGGCCGTCATGTCATCCAGTGCGGCACGGGCAGGTTCTTCTCGCGCAGGAACGCGGGATTGAACAGCTTCGACTGATAGCGCGTGCCGCCATCGGCCAGGATGGTGACGATGGTCTTGCCGGGCCCGAGGTCCTTTGCGAGCCGCATCGCTCCGACGATGTTGATCGCCGTCGAGCCACCGAGCACCAGCCCCTCGTGCTCGATCAGGTCGAACAGGACGGGCAGGGCGTCCTCGTCGGTGATCTGGTAGGCGGTGTCGATCGGGACACCCTCGAGGTTCTTGGTGACCCGCCCCTGGCCAATGCCCTCGGTGACGGAATTGCCTTCCGCCTTGAGCTCGCCTTTGGTCTTCCAGTTGAACAGCGCCGAACCCATCGGATCGCTGAGCGCGATGGTGACGTTGCGGCTGCGCTCCTTCAGGGCCAGCGCCACGCCGCCCAGTGTGCCGCCGCTGCCGACCGAGCAGGTGAAGCCGTCGATCTTGCCGCCGGTCTGCTCCCAGATCTCCGGACCGGTGGTGCGGTAATGGCCGTCACGATTGGCGACGTTGTCGAATTGGTTGGCCCAGATCGCTCCGCTCGGTTCCTTCTCGGCGATCTCCCTGGCGAGCGTCTCGGAGTAGCGGACGTAGTTGCCCGGGTTGGAATAGGGCAGGGCCGGGACCAAACGAAGGTCGGCCCCGCACAGCCGCAGCATGTCCTTCTTTTCCTGGCTCTGCGTCTCGGGCATCACGATCACCGACCTGTAGCCGCGCGCGTTCGCGACGAGGGCGATGCCGATGCCCGTGTTGCCGGCGGTGCCCTCGACGATCACGCCGCCCGGCCTGAGGCTGCCGCGCTTTTCGGCGTCCTCGATGATCGCGAGCGCCGCACGGTCCTTCACCGAGCCGCCGGGATTGAGGAACTCGGCCTTGCCATAGATATCGCAGCCCGTCGCCGCCGAGGCGGCCTTGAGCTTGATCAGCGGCGTGTTGCCGATGCTATCGATGAAACCCGACCGGACGTTCATGTTACTCTCTCGCTCCGCCCCGCACGCGCTCCCGGGTCAACGGTAGCCCAAAGGCTTGCTTTAGCGCCAGCGCTTGCGCACCTCGTCGCGATGGAGCGCCAGCCACTGCAGGGCGATCACCCCGACGGCATTGTCGACCTCGTTGCGCTCGACCATCGCGTAGGCATCGGCGAAGGACATCACCTTGACGAGGATGTCCTCATGTTCCTCGGCGAGGCCGAACACACCGCCGGCCTTCGAGCTGTCGATGCGGCCGAGGAAGATCTGGCACGCCTCCGAGCAGGCGCCGGGCGTCAGCATCACGTTCTGGATCGGGATCAGCTCGCCGACCTCGATGCCTGCTTCCTCGACGGCCTCGCGGCGGATCATGATCTCCGCCGTTTCCTTGTCCTCGATGATCCCGGCGACGATCTCCCAGGTCCAGGGATGGTGGCCGGCGACGTAGGCGCCGGCGCGGAACTGGCGGATCAGCACCACCTCGTCGCGCTGCGGGTCGTACATCAGCACGCCGCCGGCCTGGCCGCGCTCGAACACCTCGCGACTGATCTCGCCGCTCATGCCGCCGTTGTGCAGCGTGTGGCGGAAGAAGTAGCGGACGACCTTGAAGTAGCCCTTGAACGCGACCTCGTGGCGGACCACCTCCGCCGTCTCCTTGCTCATCACGCCACCCCGTCGTAGGCCTTCTGCAGCGCCGCGATGTCGAGCTTCTTCATCTGCATCATGGCCTTCATCGCACGCTCGGACTTGGCCGACACGCCCGATTTCCACATCTCCATCGCCTGGACCGGCACGATCTGCCAGGACAGGCCGTACTTGTCCTTCAGCCAGCCGCACGCCTGTGCCGCGGGATCGCCGCCGGCGCCGAGCTTCTCCCAGAAGTAGTCGATCTCCTGCTGGCTGTCGCAATAGACGATCAGCGAGACCGCCTCGTTGAACTTGAACTGCGGGCCGCCGTTCAGCGCCAGGAACTCCACGCCGTCTAGCACGAAGCTCACGGTCAGCACCCGGCCCTCCGGCTGGCCGTGGATCTCGAAGCCTTCCTTGCCGAAATGGGTGATCGCCCCCACCGACGAATTCTTGAAGATCGAGACGTAGTACCGTGCCGCTTCCTCGGCCTGGCTGTCGAACCACAGGCAGGGCGAGATCTTTTGCAGGTTGGCCATGGCGTCCTCCTGGAAACGAGCAACGGCGCGTTCCGGTGAGAACGCGCCGTTGCGGAAGGTGGCTCCGGAGGCAGGGTTCGAACCTGCGACCCGGCGATTAACAGTCGCCTGCTCTACCGCTGAGCTACTCCGGAAGAATTCTGCCGCGGCCGGCGGTATGGCGGCCTGCGAGGGCGCGTCTTTTGGCAGAGCGTCCGTGAAGAGGCAAGTGCACAAAGTGCGACCCGCCGGATCCCCAGCGGTTTGGAGGCCTGGGCCGGAATCGAACCGGCATTGACGGATTTGCAGTCCGCTACATAGCCACTCTGCCACCAGGCCGGCGCGAGGAACGGCGGTGCTATACGCATGGCGCCCGGGTATGGTCAAGCAAACCCCGCGACCGCGCGGCCTTTGACGCTCTTGGGCGCCGCCGCCTATAAACACCCAACATTTTGGGGTCAGACTTCGATGACGGACTTCGCGCTCGCACGTCGCAACATGATCGACGGCCAGCTCCGGCCCAACCGCGTTACCAACACCCAGCTTCTCACGGCCATCGCGGACCTGCCGCGCGAACGGTTCCTGCCCGAGGGCCTGCGGCCACTCGCCTATGCCGACGACGATGTCCCGCTGGGCAACGGCCGCTACCTGATGGAGCCGATGATCCTGGCGCGTCTGATCCAGGCCCTGCAGCCGCGTCCCGAGGACAAGGCACTGGTCGTGGCGTCGGGAGCGGGCTACGGCACCGCTCTTTTGGCACGCCTCGTGAAGTCGGTGGTGGCCCTGGAGTCGGACGCCACGCTGGCCGCTTCGGCCGAGCAGACCATGAAGGCGCTGGGCATCACCAATGTCCGCCAGGTCACCGGCAAGCTGGAGGCAGGCGTGCCGGCGCCGGGTGACCCGTACGACGTGATCCTGATCGAGGGCGCCGTGCAACATGTTCCGCCGGCGATCGTCGATCAGCTGGCCGAGGGCGGCCGCCTCGCGACCGTTATCGCGCCACCGTCGGCCGGCGTTCTCGGGCTGGCACAGCTCATCGTGAAAGAGGGGGGCGTGGCGGCGGGACGGCCGATCTTCGACGCCGGCACACCGGCCCTGCCGGGCTTCGCGTCGCCACCGCGCTTCACCTTCTAAAGAGTGCTCTCCGAAGTCAGTCGTGGGGCTACCCATGGCGGCTCGCGCGATGATAGGGTCCAGCAGATGATGGGAGTTTCCATGCGTATCCGGTCCCAATCGAGGCTCGCTTGCGCCGCAGTCCTGTGCGCGCTCGCGGTCGGACCGGGCATTGTCTCCACTGCCCAGGCGCAGAGCCTGATCCAGGCACTGTCCACCACCTACAACAGCAATCCCGACCTGCTGGCCCAGCGCGCCGTCCTGCGGCAGACCGACGAAACGCTGGCCCAGGCGGTGGCCAACTGGCGCCCCAGGGTCTCGCTGTCGGTCGAATACAACAAGATCGAGGCCGACTCCGTGCCGATTTCGACGGCCAATCGCTATTTCATCCTGAACGGCCGCACGGCACAGCTCTCCATCACCCAGCCGCTGTTTCGCGGCGGCAAGACCGCGGCCGATACCAAGACCGCCCAGGCCAATATCCAGGCCCAGCGCGCCACGCTGGCCGATACCGAGCAGACCGTCCTGCTGCAGGCCGTGACCGCCTATGCCGACCTGGTGCGCGACGTCGGCATCGTCGACGTGCGCCGCAACAACGTACGGGTCTTGGTCCAGCAGCTCGACGCCACCCGCGAGCGCTTCCGGGTCGGCGAGCTCACCATCACCGACGTGTCGCAGGCCGAGGCGCGCCTCGAGCAGGCCAAGGCCGACCTGGTGCAGGCCGAGGCGCAGGTCCGCGTCGACCAGGCCGCCTTCCAGCGCGCCATCGGCGTGCCGGCGGGCAAGCTCGGCGACCTGCCGCTGATCGGCGCGCTGCCGGCCAGCGAAGAGGAGTGCGTGGCCCTCGCCATGGACTACGCGCCGAGAGCGATGAGCGCCCAGCACCGCATCACCGCGGCAAGCTACGGCGTGAACAGCGCGATCGCGGCCCTCTTGCCCACGGTCAACCTGGTCGGTTTCATCCAGTACCAGCAGGACCTGCAGGTCCCGACCGACCAGTACTACCAGTACGGCGTGCGCGTGCAGGCGACCGTGCCGATCTACCAGAACGGCAGCGAATGGTCGGCGATCCGCCAGGCCAAGGAACTGGTCGGGCAGCGCCGCAACGAGCTCGACAGCGCGCGCCGGACCGCGGCTCAGAACGTGATCTCGTCCTGGCGAAACCTCGATTCGGCGCGCTCGCGCGAGATTTCCTTCGCCGCCCAGGTGAAGGCCAACGATGTCGCGCTGAACGGCGTCCGCCAGGAAGCCCTGGTCGGCTCGCGCACCACCCTCGACGTGCTGAACGCCGAGCAGGAGCTGCTGAACAGCCAGGTCAACCTGATCTCGGCCAAGCATGACGTGCAGGTGAATTATTACGGTGTGCTGTCCGGCATCGGGCGCCTGACGGCGCGCACCCTGGGATTGCCGGTCGAATTCTACGACGAAGAGAAGTATTGGAACGAGGTGGGCTCGCGCTGGATCGGTTGGGGTAGCGCCGGCGAGACGCCCACGGGCGGGACCGCTGGCTTCGGGACCGCAAGCTCGGGGAGCGGTAAATGAGCGACGCCAAGGGCGCCAACAACGACCCTTCGATGGACGATATCCTCGCTTCGATCCGCAAGATCATCTCGGACGACGAGGCGCGGGCCCAAGTGAACGGCGGCGCGGCCGCGGGCGCGGCCGCCAACAGCCCTGCTCCTGCAGCCCGCCGCGACGATGTGCTGTTGCTGACCGATCTGGTCGAGGAGCCGGCGGAGGAGATGAGCCCGGCCCCCGAACCCACGCCGCTGCCGCAGCGCATCGATCCTGTCAGGGCCAGTGAAATGCCGCAGCCGATCGTGCCGCCGATCGAATCGTCGATCGAGCCGCCGAGCGAGCTCATCGAACCTGCGCCGGTCATCACACAGACGGAGGCTTCCGTGAAGCAACCTACCGATACCCTGATCGAGCCCGGTGCAGCCGGCGTGGCGGCTTCGGCCTTCGACCGCCTCAGCCAGGCGGTGCAGGAAAGCGTACCGACGCCCGCCGCGCAGGATCCCGGCCCGGCCGTGGGCGGGCGCAACCTCGAGGACATCGTCAAGGACATGCTGCGGCCGATGCTGAAGGAGTGGCTGGACAAGAACCTGCCGCCCATGGTCGAGCGCTATGTCGAACGCGAGATCGTCCGGCTGACCCGCCGCTGACCCCAGGCGCCCGATCCCACCACCAACGCCACGGGCCCATGCCGTGGCGTTTTTCGTTATAAGGCCAGTAATGCTCGACAAGACCTACGATCCCAAGGAGATCGAAGCCCGCCTCTATCCGGAATGGGAGCAGGGCGGTGCGTTCAAGGCCCATCCCGATTCGGCCAAGCCGCCCTACTGCATCGTCATCCCGCCGCCCAACGTCACGGGCAGCCTGCACATGGGCCATGCGCTGGACAACACGCTGCAGGACATACTGATCCGCTGGCGGCGCATGAAGGGCGACGACGTGCTGTGGCAGCCCGGCACCGACCATGCCGGCATCGCCACGCAGATGGTGGTGGTGCGCAACCTCGAGCAGGAGGGCATCGGTTTGGCCGTCGAGGGCGCGGACAAGGGGCCCGACGGCAACAAGAAGCTGCTCAATCGCGAGGAGTTCCTGGCCAAAGTCTGGGAGTGGAAGGCCTATTCCGGCGGCACCATCACCAGCCAGCTGCGCCGGCTCGGCGCCTCGTGCGACTGGAGCCGCGAGCGCTTCACCATGGACGACGGCCTCAGCAAGGCCGTGCTCAAGGTGTTCGTGGAGCTCTACAGGCAGGGCCTGATCTACAAGGACAACAGGCTGGTCAACTGGGATCCCAAGATGCTGACCGCGATCTCCGATCTCGAGGTCGAATCGCGTGAGGTGAAGGGCAACCTGTGGTTCTTCAAGTACCCGATCGAGGGCAGCGACGAGCACATCGTCGTGGCCACGACTCGGCCGGAGACCATGCTGGGCGACACCGCCGTCGCGGTGCATCCCGACGATCCCAAGTGGAAGCACCTGATCGGCAAGCATGCGGTCCTGCCGCTGGTCGGCCGGCGCATCCCGATCGTCGGCGACGAATACTCCGATCCGGAGAAGGGCTCGGGCGCCGTGAAGATCACGCCGGCGCACGACTTCAACGACTTCGAGGTCGGCAAGCGGCACAAGCTCGAGGCGATCTCGATCTTCGACAAGTTCGCGCGGCTCAATGACAATGCGCCGGAGAAGTATCGCGGCCTCGACCGCTTCGACGCGCGCAAGCGGATCGTCGCCGACATGGAGGCGGCGGGTCTGCTCGAGAAGATCGAGCCGCACACCCATGCGGTGCCCTACGGGGAGCGCGGCGGGGTGCCGGTCGAGCCGTTCCTGACCGAGCAGTGGTACGCCGATGCCAAGAAGCTCGCGCAGGCGCCGCTGGCCGCCGCACGCGACGGACGCGTCACGTTCATCCCCGAGCGCGGGCGCGAGGAATTCTTCCGCTGGATGGAGAACATCGAGCCGTGGTGCATCTCGCGCCAGCTCTGGTGGGGCCATCAGATCCCGGCCTGGTACGGCCCGGACCGCACGGTGTTCGTGGCCGAATCCGAGGGCGAGGCGAGGGCCGAGGCCCGCAGGCACTACGGCCGGGACGTGGAGCTCGAGCGCGATCCCGACGTGCTCGACACCTGGTTCAGCTCGGCGCTGTGGCCGTTCTCGACGCTCGGCTGGCCCGACCAGACGACGGCGCTCGCGAAGTACTATCCGACCAGCGTGCTGGTGACCGGCTGGGACATCCTGTTCTTCTGGGTCGCCCGCATGATGATGATGGGCATGCACTTCATGACCGAGGTGCCGTTCCGCACCGTCTACCTGCACGGTCTGGTGACGGACGAGAAGGGCCAGAAGATGTCGAAGTCCAAGGGGAACATCATCGATCCCCTGGAGCTGATCGACAGATACGGCGCCGATGCGCTGCGCTTCACCGTGACCTCGATGGCCGCCTCCAACGCCGGCCGCCTGCGGCTGGCGCCCGCGCGCGTCGAGGGCTCGCGCAACTTCGCGACCAAGCTTTGGAACGCGACGCGGTTTGCCGAGATGAACGGTGCGGCGCTGCCGAAGGGCTTCGATCCGGCCGGCGCGAAGCTCACCGTCAACAAGTGGATGCTGGGCGAGCTTGCCCGCGTCAACGAGGCGGTCGACAAGGCGATCGAGGAATTCCGCCTGAACGACGCCGCGACCGCGCTCTACGAGTTCATCTGGGGCGTCGTCTGCGACTGGTACGTCGAGCTCACCAAGCCGATCCTGCAGGGGGCGGACGGTGCCGAAAAGGACGAGACGCGTGCCGTCACGGCCTTCGTGCTGCGCGAGACGGTGAAGCTCCTGCATCCCGTGATGCCGTTCATCACCGAGGAGCTGTGGGACAAGCTCGGCCATCGCGCCGAGCACGGCATGCTGATCGGCCAGCCGTGGCCTGCGCCCGCGGCGACCGATGCGGCCGCGGATGCCGAAATGAACTGGCTGGTGCAGCTGATCTCGGACATCCGCTCGGCGCGCTCCGAGCTGAACGTCCCGGCCGGCGCCAAGCTCAAGCTGCTCGTGGTGGGCGCCAACGCCACAACGCAACAGCGGCTCGACACCCATCGCGCGGCGATCGAGCGGCTGGCCCGCGTCGACGGCATCGAGACCGCAGCGACGGCGCCCAAGGCGTCGCTGCAGATCGTGCTGGGCGAGGCGACCTATGCGTTGCCGGTCGGCGACGTGATCGACCTCAAGGCCGAAGGCGCACGGCTCGCGAAGGAGATCAAGAAGCTCGAGGACGAGGTTCGCAAGATCGACGCCAAGCTCGGCAACGCGAACTTCGTCTCGCGCGCACCGGAAGAGGTGGTCGAAGAGCAGCGCGAGCGCCGTGCCCAGGCCGAGCAGGCGCGCGCGCGCCTCAGCGCCGCGCTGAAGCGGCTGGGCGAATAGACCGCGACCGTTTTCGCCGTTTTTAAACGGGATTCGCGAGGCTCGATGCGCCAAAGGCCTGATTCCACGGGCTGTTTCGCCTATCGTGCCCCGAGATAAACGGTCGAAAACGGAGCCTAAACGGCGCAAAAACGGCTCCTTCACCAGGGATTGAAGCGGCCTGCATCAGGCACGGCTGTCGGCATGGCGAAGTCGCCGAAATACTGCTCGGACATGGTGAACTCCCGGTAGGAAAACCAAACAGCCGGGAGTCTAAAGCCACGCGCTTCGACCACCTATTAAGGGCAATGGCCGGCGATTCGAGGCGCGCTTTTCGCTCTCGATTCCAGAGCCATTGCCCATCGTGAGACTCTGCCAAGGGGCGTTATCCACAGCCCGGTCGACCATGCCGCGCACCCGTGTGGCCTCTGCGCCACAGTGCGACGGCCACGATCGCGCCGTCAGCACGCCGGGCTTGCCAGCGCGGACGGCCGCTCGTAGCTTCCGCGCCCTCAGTGCACCTCCAGCCAGGGAGACGTTGATGTTGTCGATCTTGTCCAACGCCATCGCCCCCGTCGGCTGCTACCCGGACCGCGCGCGCTTCAGCCAGTAGGTCCGGCTGCGGCCGCCGATCCGGCCGCCTGCGCTCGTCTTTTCCAGCCATCACGTCGTCGGACGTCACCACGCCCCATCCCGGCGCTCCGCCGCACGACCCTTTCTGAGGAGCCACCACCCCTCGCGGACCCGTGGCATCGAACAATGATTTCTCGCACTCCCGAGCGGGCAAGGGACCCGTTCCTGCGGACCCTGCGGTTCGCCGCCAGCCGCTGGCGTCGGCAATGGCCCCTGGCGCTCGCCATGGCGGGCATCCTCATGGTGATGGCAGCCGCCGAGCTCGCCCTGCCTCTGCTCGCGGGGCAGATGATCGACGCCATGGCCGAACCGGCACGCCCGCGCGAGCGGGCCGCGTACGACGCGCTGGTGGCGCTCGCGGCGATCATCGGCCTCGGCCTGGCGCTCGTCTTCCTGCGCTACGTGCTGTTCAAGAGCATCGTGCGCTTCACCCTGCGCATGATGAGCGAGGTGGCGCACGACACCTTCCGCCGCGTCCAGCGATTCTCGACCGACTGGCATGCCAACAGCTTTGCCGGCGCCACCGTGCGAAAGCTGAGTCGCGGCATGTGGGCCTTCGACCTGCTGAACGACACCGTGATGGTCGCCCTGTGGCCGTCGCTGCTCGTGCTGGTCGGCGCGACGCTGCTGTTCGGCTGGCGGTGGCCGATGATGGGGCTGGCTGTCGGCGTCGGCGCCGTCATCTACGTGCTGGTGACGGTGAGGCTGTCGCTCGACTACGTCACGCCCGCGACACGGCGCTCCAACGCCTGGGACAGCCGCGTGGGCGGCGCGCTGGCCGACGCCATGAGCTGCAATCCGGTCGTCAAGGCGTTCGGCGCCGAAGACCGCGAGGAGGCCCGGTTCGCCCGTGTGCTCGGGCGCTGGCAGTCGCGCACCCGTGTAACCTGGATGCGCGCCACCCTGTCCGGCACCATCCAGCAGACCATCCTGATGGGGCTGCGCCTGGTGGTGATCGGCCTCGCCGTGCTGTTCTGGTGGCGGGGCACGGCGTCGCTGGGCGACGTCACCTTCGTGCTGACCGCCTATGGCGTCATTCACGGCTACCTGCGCGACGTCGGCCATCACGTGCATAACGTGCAGCGCTCGACCAGCGATCTCGAGGAGCTGGTCGCCTTCCACGACGAGCCGATCCTGGTCGAAAACAGGCCGGGAGCGCCCGCGATCCGGATTGCGCGCGGCGACATCCGTTTCGACGCCGTGCGCTTCCGTTATCCGTCGCGCGAGCAGCCCGTCTATGACGGGCTGTCGGTCGAGATCGCGGCCGGCCAGCGCGTCGGCCTGGTCGGCCGGTCGGGCTCGGGCAAGACGACCTTCGTCAAGCTCGTGCAGCGGCTGTACGATATCGAGGCCGGTCACATCGCCATCGATGGCCAGGACATCGCCTGTGTCACGCAGGAGAGCCTTCGGCAGCAGGTGGCGATCGTCCAGCAGGAGCCGCTCCTGTTCCATCGCTCGCTCGCCGAAAACATCGCCTATGGCCGGCCCGATGCGTCGCAGGCGGAGATCGAGCGGGCAGCCCGGCTCGCGCATGCCGATGCGTTCATCGAGCGCCAGCCGCAGCGCTACGCCACGCGGGTGGGCGAGCGCGGCGTCAAGCTGTCCGGCGGCGAGCGCCAGCGTGTGGCGATCGCGCGCGCCTTCCTGGCTGATGCGCGCATCCTGATCCTGGACGAGGCGACCTCGAGCCTCGACAGCGAGTCGGAGGCGCTGATCCGGGACGCCATGTATGGCCTGATGCAGGGCCGCACAACCCTGGTGATCGCCCACCGCCTGTCGACGGTGCGCGACCTCGATCGGATCCTCGTGTTCGATCACGGGCGGATCGTCGAGGACGGCAGCCATGCCGAGCTGATGAGGCTGCAGGACGGCCTCTACCGCCGTTTGGTCGAGCACCAGACGGATCGCCTGGATGCCGGCTTGGCGGCGGCCTAGAGCATGACTGTCTGCTGGAAGCGCGGTACTCCAGTGCCGCGCTCCCAGCGAATCAGCACCAGCGGCGGTCGGCCCGCATCGGCGAGTTCTGCGGCACGAATAACAGGTCGAGCTGGGCCGTCGCGCCATCGAGCGGGCGACGGACCATGCCGAGGATATCGGCGACCACGAAGCCGTGGCCATGCATGAAATGCACGATGTCGTGCACTTCCGGGCCGCCTTTCAGGCTGGCGATGGTGCTGGTCTCGACCACGAGGGCATCCATGCTGTCGAGACATCCGGTCATGCCCTCCAGCACCATCAGTTCGGCGCCCTGGACATCGATCTTGCAGAGCGACGGCCGCTCGATGTCGTCGACCAGCCGGTCGAGGCGCCGCATCGGCACGCGGTCGTGGCGCAGCACCTCCCGCTCGGTCGTGTCCTCGAGCAGGGTCGCGGCCTGGATGTCCGGCCGGATCTCGATGTCGACCTCGCCCTCGCGGTTGCCCAGCGCCACCTGGTGGATCCGGCAGTTCAATTGGCGCTCGAGCGCGCGCATGTGGTGCAGCGACTCGGCCGTCGGATCGATCAGGTGATAGAAGGCCTTGGGGAACGCCTGGTAGAGCTCGAACGTGCCGTACGCGACGCCGACGTCGAACACCGTGTTGGGCCGAAAGCCGTAGCGATCGAGCAGCTGAAAGGATTGCCGCCATGACGGCGTCGTGCCACGGCGCGGAAGACGGGGAATATGTCGACGCAGCCGATGCTTGAGATGGGCAAGCACGAGGGGGCTCCATTTCTTGTTCGAGGGTGGCGCACCCTAAGCGTGCCTGCGGGGCGCGCGCGACCCCGCAGCTGGTGACCAAAGAGTGGCCCGCTGCCATCTGCGCGGTTTCGTCCATTCGCGAGGAGCGTGTTAGGCACTTCGTCATGCCGTCCGACAAGCCCATCGCCACCAGCCGGCGCGAACTGCTGAAGCTGATCGGGCTGACGGCGGGAAGCACAGCGCTGTACCAAGCGATGACCAGCCTCGGATACGCGGCCGAATCCGGTTACAAGGGTCCGATCAAGCTCGAAGGCGACCCTCGCGGTGCGTCGGTGCTGATCCTGGGCGCCGGGCTCGCCGGCATGGTCGCGGCCCTGGAGCTGCGCCAGGCCGGCTACAAGGTGAAGGTGCTCGAGTTTAACAACCGCGCGGGCGGCCGCAACTGGTCGCTGCGCGGCGGCGACAGCTATACGGAGCTCGGCGGCGCGACGCAGAAGTGCGAATTCGATGCCGACCTCTACCTCAATCCCGGGCCGTGGCGCATTCCCTATCATCACAACGGGCTGCTCGATTACTGCAAACGGCTGGGGGTCAAGCTGGAGCCATTCCAGCAGCTCAACCACAATGCCTACCTCCACTCGGCCAAGGCGTTCGACGGCAAGCCGCAACGCATCCGGGAGATCAAGACCGACTTCCAGGGCCATGTCTCCGAGCTGCTGGCAAAGGTGACGCAGAAGGGTCAGCTCGACGAGCTGGTCTCGCGTGAGGACCGCGAGGTGCTGCTCCAGGCGCTCCGCTGGTGGGGCGTGCTCGACAAGAACTACGCCTACAAGGCGAGCCTGATCACGTCCGAGTTTCGCGGCTATGCGCGTGATCCCGGCGGCGGGCTGGGGGCGGAGCCCGTGGCGGGCGAGGTGATCGGCCTCGGGGACATCCTGCAATCGCGATTGTGGCGCGGCCTCGGCAACTTCGCCGCCTACGAATTCCAGACCACCATGTTCCAGCCGGTCGGCGGCATGGGCCGGATCGGCGAGGCGTTCGCGCGGGAGGTCGGCGACCTGATCACCTACAATGCCAAGGTCACGCGGATCGCGCAGGGCCACAGGAGCGTGACCGTTACCTATGAGGACACGGCGCATCCGGGCACGACGCACGAGGCGAAGGCCGACTGGTGTGTCTGCACCATCCCGCTCAGCATCCTGAGCCAGATCGAGATCCAGGTCGGGGCGCCCATGCTGACCGCGATCGCAGCCGTACCCTATGCCTCGTCGGTCAAGATCGGCCTGCAGTTCAAGCGCCGCTTCTGGGAGGAGGACGAGCAGATCTTCGGCGGCATCAGCTACACCGACTTGCCGATTCGCCAGATCTCCTATCCCAGCACCGACTACAACACGACCGGCAAGGGCGTGCTGCTGGGCTGCTACACCTGGAACGGCGCCAACTCCTTCGAGTTCACGGCGATGTCGCCGCAGCAGCGGATCGAGCACGCCCTCGACTGCGGCGCGCAGATCCATCCGCAATATCGCCGGGAGTTCGAGACCGGCATCTCGGTGGCTTGGCACCGTTCGCCCTTCACCCTGGGCTGTGCCGGCGACTGGACGGACGAAGCGCGCAAGCAGCACTACGACAATCTCTGCCAGATCGACGGCCGCATCGTCCTGGCGGGCGAGCATGCCTCCTACATTCCGGCCTGGCAGGAAGGAGCGATCCTGTCGTCGCTCGATGCGATCGGTCGCCTGCACAAGCGCGTGCTGCAGGGATGACAGCGATGGTACGGGGGATGGGCCTGCTGGTGCTTGCCTCGCTGGCGACGGCGGATGCGTTCGCGGCCGAGCCCGTGCTCAGCCCGGGATTTCGCTTCAGCGAGCAGACCGGCGAGGCGCTCTACAGCAACGCCTGCCAGGCCTGCCACATGGGCAGCGGCGAGGGCGCGACCGGCGCGGGCCGGTATCCATCGCTGGTGAAGAACCCGAAGCTGGAGACGGGCGACTACGTGACCTACGTCGTGCTGCACGGCCAGAAGGCCATGCCGCCCTTTGCGCGGCTGATGACCGATGAGCAGGTCGCCGCCGTCGTCAATTATGTCCGCACGCATTTCGGCAACGCCTATCGGGAACCGGTAACCGCGGACGAGGTCAAGAAGGCTCGCTGAATTTTCAGCGCAGCGGCTTCGTCCACCAGTTCGATGCCACCCTCAGGTCGGAGCGCCGCAACACCTCGGACTTGGCGAGATCGCGTTCGGCGCAGACTGCGAGGATTTGCGACGCGCCATGCTCGTGCAGCAGGGTCGAGACATGCGACAGCAGGGCTTCGCCGATGGTCAGCCAATGGCGCGGCTCCGACACGGCGAAGTCGTCGATCAGCCACGTGTCACCGCCCGGAGCGTAGATCGGTGGTGCCGCGAACCTGCGGGCGATCAGGAAGCCCAGGATCTGCAGGCCCTCGGTCGAGACGAGGAAATACGTGTCGGGCTCGGCGAGCAGCTTGGTGAAGAAGGCCTTCGTGGTGGCCGCAGAGTCGCTGGCCTTGTGCCAGAGGGTCGGCTGGAACTTCTGGTACTGCCTGCGCTGGCTTTCGATGATGGCGACGACCGAGTCGATGTCCGATGCGGTCGCTCGCCGGATGTCCATGGCGTTCTACGAAGCCTTGCGCAGGTCGGGCACGTAGGGCCGCGACGCGAAGTGTTCCTGGTTGTCCCCGCTGGCGAAGCGGGCACCGGCGCGGCGCAGCGCCTCGTCGTCGACCTTGTCCAGCGGGACGAAATAGCGGTCGTCACCCTTCACGAAGGTGTCGTTGTCGACGCGGTTGTAGCAGATCAGCAGCGTCCAGCGCCGTCGCGGCGAGCGGTTGGCGTCGGAACGGTGCATCGCGTTGCAGTGGAAGATCAGCGCATCGCCCGGCTCGAGCTCGCAATACTCGATCGGGCAGTGCTCCAGGATGTACGGCATGCGCTTGGGATCGACTTCGTTCTGGGTCGGAGACAGCGGCGTGTGATCGATGCGGCCGAGGAGATGCGAGCCGGTCGCGATCTGGAGGCAGCCGTTCTCGCGGTTGGTCTTGTCGAGCGCGATCATGACCGAGAGCAGGTCCGGCCTGAGGCAGCCGTTGTAGTACCAGTAGCCGTAGTCCTGGTGCCATTCCCACGCGCCGCCGACCTCGGGCTCCTTGGCGGTGAGCTTCGATTGGTAGTGATAGACGTCGCCGCCCAGCAGGTGCGCCGAGGTATCGACCATGCGGGCGCAGCGGGCGGCGAGGCCGTAGACGCTGTTGCCGGCGCGGTTCCAGAGCGCGATGCGGGTCGACCGGCCTTCGCCGTCGCGGCGATCGAGGATGCTCGACCGCACCGCCGGATCCTTCTCCATCGCCTCGGTCAGGAGCTTCACCTCGTCCGGCGCGAACAGCCCGCGCGCATAGGTGAAGCCCTTCTGGTTGAATTCGGCCGTCTGCGCGGCGTTCAGCACGTTGGGCATTGTTTCCTCAACCGGCCGGAAGACGTTGCGGCCGTCCTGCTGCGTTACGGTGATTTTACGCCCAAGCTGCTCGCGCGTCAGCATGTCGGCGAGGAGGGCCGGATCATTCGGGGCCAGGGCGACGAAGCGGTCGCCCGAACCGTCCAGCCGGCCGAGGATGTAGCCCTTTTCCGGCGCGTCCTTGCCGTAGGCGACACAGTAGGTCTCGATCGTGCCATTGCCAGAGGGCGCAGGATTCACCGGCCGCCTGGCCCCCGCATCGAGCTCGGCCTGCAGCTTCTTTGGATCCTCGCGGCGCCACGGGCCATCGGTCGGCGTGGTCGAGTAGAGGCCGGCGGAGTGCTTGGTCAGGTACATGCCATTGGCCGTCACCATGCCGAACGAGCCCGGTTTGGCCCGCACCACGTTCATCATCTCGGCGATCGAATGGGTGACGTAGTTGTTGCCCGGGCCGCCGAAGAACGGCAAGCCCCCGGTGACGCTGATCGGCCGCGGGTCGTCCTCCGTCAGGCCGATCTCCTTCATTGCGACCTCTACGGCCGACGGGAAGCAGCTGTAGAGATCGAACGCCGACACATCGGCCAGCGTCTTGGCGGCCATGTCGAGCGCCAGACGATTGCAGCCCTTGATGGCGGGCGAAGCGTCGAGCCGGTCGCGCTCGGACACGACCCAGGTGTCGGTGCCGTCGGCACAGCCGTGCAGAAAGACCCAGCGCTCCGGCGGAATGCCGCATTCGCGCGCCTTGCGGACCGAGGTGATCACAACGGCCGCTGCCTGGTCGATGATGGCGTTGGCGTTCATGAGGCGCGGGTAGGGGAAGCAGATCCAGCGATTGTCGTCCGTGATGGTCGCCAGCCGCTCGGCGCTGTAGCCCTCGCGCCGGGTCGCCAGCGGATTGTCGTGCGCCACCCTGGCCAGTCGCTCGAACAGACGGCCCATTGCCTGCATGTGGCTCGGCACGTCGCGCTTCAGGCCGGCGCGGATCGCGTTCTCCAGCAAGGGGTAGAAATGGATCGCGGCGCGCAGGTCGTGCCGCGCCTCCTCGTCGGAATAGCCGAGACGCTTGTCGCCGACGCGGTCCGGCTCGCCACCCGGCTCCTCGTTCCAGTCGATGGTCATACCGGCCTTGCGGGCGTTCTGCGTGCTGCGCAGCAGCTCGGCGCCGCAGACCAGCGCCAGCTCGGTTTCGCCGCAGGCGATCTCCTCGGCGAAGCGGTTGACCATGTACTGGGGCATGTTCCCGCCCGAATGGGCGTAGAGCAACTGTCGCGGATGGGCGTGCAGCCGGCTGGCGACACTCCGCGGTGGGTTGCTCGACCGGCCGAACGGCGAGGCGAAGCGTGGGCTGATGTCGCTGAAGAACTCCATCACCACGATCGCATCGATCTCGCGACCCAGCGCATGGCCGCCGATCGACGCCTTCGTGTCCTCGAGCGCCAGGGTCGCGGCTTCGGCGCAGAAAGCGACGCGCGAGCGCTCGCTCGACGGCTTGCTGGTGGTGTCGGTGATCTGGCCGCAGCCGACCAGGATGGGCGTCCGCGGATCGATCACTTGGTCAGCGCCTTGATCTCGTCAGCGGTAAGCCCGGCTTCCATCAAGATGCTTTCCGTGTGCTCACCCAGGCTCGCGACCTTGGGCCCGCTTTGCAGCTTCGAGCCCGAGAAGCGGAAGGGCGGGGCAGGGGAGAGGAACTTGCCGGCGCTGTCCTCGATCTCGCACAGGGAGCCGCGATGGGCGACCTGCGGGTCCTGCAGCGCCTCCGTCACGGTGAGATAGGGCGAGCACGGCACGCCGTGCTTCTCCAGCGCGGCGATGCACTCCTTGACCGTGAGCGTCCGGGACCAGCGCTCGAACTCGTCGACGAACTGGTCCCAGTTCATGCGGCGGTCGTGGTACTTCTCGAAGCGCGGGTCCTTGAGCCAGTCGCGCCGGCCGGCCGCGGTCGCCATGTCCTGGAACGTCTTCTCGCTCGCGGTGGCGATCATGACATAGCCGTCCTTGGCCTCGACCGGGCCGTACATCGGCCGCGACGGCATCTCGAAGTCGAACTGGGCGCGATTGACCTCGCCCAGCAGCATGCCGACCAAGGTCTCGAACATCGACACGTCGACCATCTGGCCCTTGCCGGTCACGTCGCGCTGGTGCAGCGCCGCCAGGATCGCGCCCAGGGCATAGGCGCCCGAGGCGTAGTCGGCGACGAAGATGCCGCAATTGTCCGGCCGCCCTTTCCCCTCCTGATTTCGGCCCTGCTGGTAGAAGAGGTGCGCCCGGTCGAAGCCGGTCGAGGCATGGATCACCGGCGCGTAGGCCGGGCGGCCGGCAGCAGGGCCGGTCTGACCGTAGCCCGAGATCGCGCCGTAGACCAGGCGCGGGTTGATCTTGGCGAGCTCGGCATAGTCGAGGCCGAGGCGCTTCATCACGCCGGGCCGGTAGTTCTCCAGCACGATGTCGACCTTGGCGACCAGCTTCTTCACCGCGGCGATCGCCTCGGGCTTCTTGAGGTCGAGCACGATCGAGCGCTTGCCGGCATTGAGCTGCCCGAACATCGTCCCTTGGCCGTTGCGCTGCACCGGCCGGCTGCGCATCAGGTCACCCTCGGGCGATTCGACCTTGATGACGTCGGCGCCCATGTCGGCCAGCAGGCGGCCGCAATGCGGTCCGGCGATGGTGGTCGAGAAATCGAGGACTTTGACGTCGGAGAGGGGCCGTGGATGCGCTTCAGTCATGAGCTTCACCGGGCAATGAGAATGAGAACCACGCCGCCGACCACCAGGAGACTGCCGAGCCATTCGCCGGCGGACGGCCGTTCCTTGAGGACGACGTGCGACGCGATGAACGTGAACACGAGCTCGATCTGGCCGACCGCACGCACCAGCGCCGCGTTCTCGAGCGTCATGGCGAGCGCCCAGCCTGCCGAACCGAGCACGCTGAAGATGCCGACCCAGATCGAGGAGCGCCAGTTGAACCACACCTTGCCGAGCTGCGGCCTGTCGCGCCAGCGGAGGTAGACCGCCATCAGGACGATCTGGATGGTGTTCATGCAGGCGAGCGTGGTGATGCCGCGCACCATGAAGTCGCCGCCCGGCAGCTCCTTGGAAGCCTCGCGGATGGTGCCTGCGGCCACCGCGAAGAACAGGCCCGACAGGATGCCGAAGATGGCGCCCTTGTGCGTGAGGTCTGCAAGCACCGTGCGGATGTTGGCCAACGAGCCGCGCACGCTCAGGGTCGCCACGCCGCACAGGCAGATCAGGATGCCGATCCAGGAATAGAAGTGCAGCGGCTCGGCCGAGATGAAGGTGGCGTAGAGCGCGACGAACAGCGTCTCGGTCTTGGAATAGACCGTACCGACCGCATAGTTGCGCAGCGAGAAGGCATGGATCATCAGCGAGGTGGCGATGATCTGGCCGAGCCCCGCGATCGTGACCAGGCCCAGGAAGGCGAGGGGGATGTGCGGTACCTCGCGGCCGGTGCACCAGACCAGGAAGGCCAGCATGCCCAGCGCCAGGGGGGCGCCGTAGAGGTAGCGGACGAAGTTGGCGCCATCGACGCTCAGGATCCCACGAATCTTCTGCTGCATCGTCGTGCGGATGTTCTGAAACAGCGCAGCGGCGATGGTGATCGATATCCAGAGCGGCAAAACACTTCCTCCGGACGCAAGTGTAGGGAATTGCCTTTCGCGCGTCTGCAAGCGTGATTTCCGTCGAGCGAACCTTGACACCCAAGGGCCGCCGACTAAGGCTGTCTGACAACTTGGTCAGGGGGAAACGCATGCGGTCGAGTGGCTTCACGCGTCGTTCGGCGGTCGGCCTGGCAGTCGCCGCGGGCTTGGCGGTCACCGGACCCGCGGCCTGGGCGCAGGGCAAATATAGCGAAGCGCCGTCGCTCGCCGAGCAGGTGAAGGCCGGCAAGCTGCCGCCGGTCTCGCAGCGCCTGCCGGAGAACCCGCTGGTCGTGCCGGTCGTCGACTCGGTCGGCCAGTATGGCGGCGTGTGGCGCCGCGCCTTCCTCGGCCCGGCCGACGCCAACAACTACATCCGCGTGGTCTATGACGCGCTGTTCCGCTTCTCCCCGGACGGCGCCAAGATCGAACCGAAGATCGCCGAAGCGGCCGAGCCGTCGGCCGACTACAAGGTCTGGACGATCAAGCTGCGCAAGGGCTCGAAATGGTCCGATGGCCAGCCGTTCGGCGCCGACGACATCGTATTCTGGTACAACGACGTGCTTCTGAACAAGGAGCTGACGCCGACCGTGCCGGGCTGGATGAAGAGCCCCGACGGCTCGGTCGCGAAGGTCGAGAAAGTCGACGACAACACGGTGCGCTTCACCTATGCGGCGCCCGCGACGCTGTTCCTGACGGCGGTCGCCAACCAGGACGGCGCCGACCGCACCTATGCGATGTTCCTGCCGGCGCATTACCTCAAGAAGTTCCATCCGGCCTACACGCCGAAGGCCGACATGGAGAAAATGGCGCAGGCCGCGGGCTTCAAGAGCTGGACCGAGCTGTTCGCCAACAAGAACGCGCCGCCGGAGAATCCCGAGCGGCCGACCATGGCGGCCTGGACGCCGGCCAGCCGCGCCAGCGACCCGGTGTTCACGCTCAAGCGCAATCCGTACTTCGTCGGCGTCGACAAGGACGGCAACCAGCTGCCCTATATCGACGAGGTGCGGTTCACCTATTTCGCCGACGCGCAGGCGCTGAACCTGCAGGCGATCGCCGGCAACTTCGACATGCAGGAACGCCATGTCATCATGACCAACTATCCGGTGCTGAAGGAGCAGGAGAAGGCCGCCAAGTACAAGGTCATCACCTGGCCGACCTTCGGCGGCGCCGATGCCGTGCTCGCCATCAACCAGACCTACACCGCCGATCCCGAGATGGGCAAGGCGATGGCGAACAAGGACTTCCGCATCGCTTTGTCGCTCGCCATCAACCGCGACCAGATCAAGGAGAGCGTGTTCCTGGGCCTGGGCGAGCCGCGCCAGCCGGTGCCCGCGCCGTGGCATCCGTATTATCCAGGCGACGAGTACGCCAAGAAGTTCACCGACTACGACAAGGACAAGGCGAACAAGCTGCTCGACGGCATCGGTTTGACCAAGAGGGACGGCAACGGCATCCGGCTGCTGCCCAGCGGCAAGCCCGCCACCATCGAGATCTCGGTCGTGCCGGCGTTCGGGGCCTGGCCCGACGTGGCGCTGCTGGTCTCCAAGGACTGGGAGGCGGTCGGCATCAAGACCATCGTGCAGATCCGCGAGCGCGCGCTGCACTTCAAGATGAACGAGAACAACGAGCTGATGGCCGAGATCTGGAACGAGGACACCAGCGCCTTCCCGTACACCGGCAACGCCAAGGTCGATCCGCGCAATGCGCCGATCCTGACCATCGGGCCGCTGTGGCGGCGCTGGTACGCCTCGGGCGGCAAGGAAGGGCAGGAGCCGACGCCGGCGATGAAGCGCATCGTCGAGATCGTCGACACCGCCCGCACTGTGCCGCCGGAGGAGCAGGTCAAGCTCTCCCAGGAGCTCTACCGCATCTGGGCCGACAACGTGTTCGAGATCGGCACGGTCGGGCTGACGCCGATGGTGCAGGGCGTGGTGGTGATGAACAACAAGTTCCGCAACGTCCCGCTCAAGATGGGCAACGACTGGCCGCTGCGCAGCCCGGGCAACGCCCGCACGGAGCAGTTCTACTTTGCCAAGTGATCGTGGCTTTGAGTCCTTCCCCCGTCTGCGGGGGAAGGTGGCCCGAAGGGCCGAAAGGGGGTCATACGCCTCCTGCTCGATCCGACGAAGACCCCCATCCGGCGCTACGCGCCACCTTCCCCCGCAGACGGGGGAAGGAGTGAGCACATGACGCGTTACATCCTGCAGCGGCTGGCTCTGCTGCCGCTGCTGATGCTCATCTATTCGTTCGTCATCTTCGCCATCATCCAGGCGCCGCCGGGCGACTTCCTGACCGCCTATGTGGCGACGCTGGCCTCGTCCGGCTCGTCGCTGTCGGCCGAGCAGATCGCGGCGCTGCGCGCGCAGTACGGGCTCGATCAGCCGTTCTTCATCCAGTACCTTTTGTGGCTGCAGCACCTGATCCACGGCGATTTCAGCCTGTCGCTCGAGTACCAGCGGCCCAACGCCGAGCTGATCGGCGACGTGCTGGGCCTCACGCTGGCGCTGGCGCTGTTCTCCTTCGTGCTGACCTGGGTCCTGGCGATCCCGGCCGGCATCTACTCGGCGACCCATCCGCGCTCGATCGGCGACCACGTGCTGACGATTGTGAATTATGTCGGCGTCGCCACGCCCAACTTCATGCTGGCGCTGGTGCTGATGTGGGTCGCCTTCGCCTACTTCGACATCAGCGTCACGGGACTCTTCTCGCCCGACTATGTCGACAAGCCTTGGAGCGTCGGCAAGTTCATCGACCTGCTGGAGCATATCTGGCTGCCGGCGCTGGTGCTGGGCATCGCCGGCACCGCGCGGCTCTCTCGGATCATGCGCGCCAACCTGCTCGACGAGCTCAACAAGCCCTATGTCGTGACGGCGCGCGCCAAGGGCATGAAGGAATGGCGACTGGTGCTGCGCTACCCAGTGCGGCTCGCCTTCAACCCGCTGGTCAGCACCATCGGCTGGTACCTGCCGCTGCTGTTCTCCGGCAGCCTGATCGTGGCGACGGTGATGAACCTGCCGAACATCGGCCCCTTGCTGCTGCGCGCCCTGGTGAACCAGGACATGTATCTCGCCGGCGGCATCCTGCTGATCTATTCGTTCCTGACCGTCGTCGGCACGCTATTGTCGGACGTGGCTCTGGCGCTGATCGATCCCCGCATTCGGGTGGAGCGTTGAGATGATGGCTCACGCACGTTCCTTCATGCCTTCCCCCGTCTGCGGGGGAAGGTGGCCCGGAAGGCCGGAAGGGGGATGCCGGATCGAGCAGGAGGCGCATGACCCCCATCCGGCGCTACGCGCCACCTTCCCCCGCAGACGGGGGAAGGCATGAGCGCCGTCACCGTCGGTCAGGAAGCCGAGGACAGGGTTGCCGTCGCGTCCAACTGGAAACTGGTGTGGTGGCGGTTCCGCCGCCATCATCTCGCCATGGCGAGCGCGGGCCTGCTGATCCTGCTCTACCTGATCGTGCTGTTCCCGAGCTTCTTCTCGACCCAGGATCCCGAGCGCACCGACGCCCGCCAGGCCTTCATCCCGGTCCAGTCGATCCATTTCTTCGACGATGGCAGGTTGTCGCCCTGGGTGCCGGCGATCGTCGGCAAGCGCAACCCCACGACGCTGCGCATGGAATGGTCGACCGACGCCAGGAAGCGGGTACCGGTCCGCTTCCTCGGCGCCGGGCCGCAGTGGAGGGTGTTCGGTCTGATCCCGACAAACGTCCATCTGATCGTGGCGGCCGATCCCAATCAGCGCATCTTCCTGTTGGGCTCCGACCGCCTCGGCCGGGACCAGTGGTCGCGCATAATGCATGGCACCCAGACCTCGATGACCGTCGGACTCGTGGCCGTGGCGCTCAGCGTCATCCTGGGGGTCGTGCTGGGCGGTATATCGGGCTATGTCGGCGGCAAGACCGACCAGATGATCCAGCGCATCATCGAACTGCTGCAGTCGGTGCCGACCATCCCGATCTGGCTGGCGCTCTCGGCCGCCCTGCCGCGCGACTGGACACCGACCCAGGTGTTCTTCGCCATCACGGTGATCCTGTCGCTGGTCGGCTGGACGACGCTCGGCCGCGAGGTGAGGGGCCGCTTCCTCGCCCTGCGCGAGGAGGATTTCGTTCTGGCGGCGCGGCTTGCCGGCTGCTCACGCATGCGCATCATCCTGCGCCACATGGTGCCGACCTTCATCAGCCACATCATCGCGACCTCGTCGCTCGCCATCCCGGTGATGATCATCAACGAGACCTCGCTCAGCTTCCTCGGCCTGGGCATCCGCCCGCCGGCGATCAGCTGGGGCGTGCTGCTGCAGGAGGCGCAGAACATCCAGACGCTCGCGCTCGCGCCGTGGCTGCTGATTCCCGGTCTGGTGGTGATCGTCTCCGTTTTGGCCTTCAACCTCGTCGGTGACGGCCTGCGCGATGCCGCCGACCCGCACAGCCATTGACGCCATGAGCGAGCCGCTTCTCTCGGTCCGCGACCTGCGCGTCTCCTTCACGATGGACGAGGGGCTGGTGCGCGCAGTCGACGGCACCAGCTTCGACGTCCTGCCCGGCCAGGTGCTGGGCGTGGTGGGGGAAAGTGGCTGCGGCAAGAGCGTCACCATGCGGGCGATCCTGCAGCTGGTCGAGAAGCCCGGCCGCATCACCTCGGGCTCGATCCGCTTCCGCCGTCGCGACAGCGCCGACACGATCGACCTCGCGACCCTGGCCCCGCGCGGCGCGGAGATGCGCGACATCCGCGGCGCAGAGATCGCCCTGATCCCGCAGGAGCCGATGGCCGCCTTCAGCCCGGTCCATACGGTCGGGGAACAGATCATCGAGGCGATCCTGCTGCACGGGCATCGCTGGCAGGACAAGGGGCGCAAGCTCACGCGCGCCGAGGCGCGCGATATCACGATCGGCCTGTTCCGCGACGTCGGCATCTCGATGCCCGAGCAGCGCGTCGACGCCTATTCCTGGCAGCTCTCCGGCGGCCTGCGCCAGCGCGCGATGATCGCCATGGCGCTCAGCTGCAAGCCGCGCCTGCTGATCGCCGACGAGCCGACCACGGCGATCGACGTCACCACGCAGGCGCAGGTGCTGGCGCTGCTGCGCGACCTGCAGGTGCGTTACAACACCGCGATCATCTTCATCACCCACGATCTCGGCGTGATCGCCCAGATGGCGAGCTACGTTGTCATCATGTATCTCGGCCGCGTCATGGAGGAG
>DATGMK010000069.1:0-60877 GCA_035293665.1 Reyranella sp.
CCACTTCGCTCATCCGAGCCGCGCATCACAACAACTCCCGCAAGCTACCGAGATCAGTGAATCATCTTCTTCGGTCCGATACGACGACTTTTTCAACAACCTGCTAGAGCGATTTCCGTTCAGATGGAACCGCGCCCGCACAGTTGTCCCTTGTCCCATCGCCCGATGGGCGCGGTTCCATCTGAACGGAAATGCGCGCACGGGCGATATTTGTTGCAACAGCCATATTCTGTCCGGCCGAGTCCGGCCGGACAGAATATGTTCTAGGCGACCGAAACCCTTTGCAACGCGGCAGGACGACCCCGCGCAGTAGTAAACGTGTGATTGAGCGTTGTGGCTGTGATCAGGCGTGAGGGTCGTGGACCCAGAGATCCTGCAGATGCAGCCCGTCGGGTGCAAAGTCGTACACCGCCGCCAGTTCCGGCATCGGCGTGTGGGGCACGTCGGCCGCCGGCAGGCCGAGCCCGTCCATCAGGTTGGCCAGCAGCACCAGCGGATCGTCGACCATCAGGAGCGGTTGGTCGCCCGACACAAAATGCTCGACCACGTGGAGGTCGCTTGCCTCGCCGAAAATACGATCGAGCGAGGCGCCGAAGGCGGCGGCGTCATGGCCGGCCTCGGCCCATGGCGACGCCGGCGAGGGCGTCTGCGCAAACGCGATGAGGGGTCGTTCCATTTGCATGAACTATAGCATGTAAATGCTTGATTATGAACAACAACGCGAGTCGCGAAACGAAGCGATGGCTTGCCGAGGGCCGAACGAATAGGGTGCGGCCAGCAAACTCAAAATCGGGTGGAGATCGGTATGAACGGTGCGGAGAGTCTGGTTCGGACCCTGGTGAAGGGCGGCGTCGAGGTCTGCTTCGCCAATCCCGGCACGTCCGAGATGCATTTCGTCGGCGCGCTCGACCGTGTCGAGGGCATGCGCTGTGTGCTCGGCCTGTTCGAGGGCGTCTGCTCGGGTGCAGCCGACGGCTACTACCGCATGAAGGACAAGCCGGCCTCGACCCTGCTGCATCTCGGCCCGGGCCTCGCCAACGCCGCCGCCAACCTGCACAACGCTAAGAAGGCGGGCTCCGGCATCGTCAATATCGTCGGCGAGCACGCGCTCTATCACATCAAGTACGACACGCCGCTCACCGCCGACATCGAGGGCATCGCCCGGCCGTTCTCGCACTGGGTCAAGACCTCGCCGACCGCCAAGACCGTGGCCACGGATGGCGCCGCGGCCATCCAGGCGGCGCGCGTGGCGCCGGGCCAGATCGCGACCCTGATCCTGCCGGCCGACACGGCGTGGACCGAGGCCGATGGTGCCGCCGAGACGCCTGAGACGCCGCAGCCGCAAAAGCCCGCCAACGAGGCGGTGGTCGCGGCGGCCAAGGCGCTGAAGGAAGGGGGCGCTTCGGCGATGCTGTTCATCGGCGGCCGGGCGCTGCGCGCCAAGGGCCTGGAACTGGCCGGCAAGATCGCCGCCAAGACTGGCTGCAAGGTGCAGGCCGCGGGCGGCACGGCGCGCATCGAGCGCGGCGCCGGCCGCGTGCCCGTGCTGCGCCTGCATTTCGTGGTCGAGACGGCGCTCGAGATGCTGAAGGGCACCAAGCAGATGATCCTGGTGGGTGCGAAAGCACCCGCCGCGTTCTTCGCCTATCCCGGCAAGCCGTCGGTGCTGGTGCCCGAGGGTTGCGAGGTCACCACGCTCTGCCCGGTCGACGGCGATCCGATCGGCTCACTCGAGGCGCTGGCGGCCGAATTGGGCGCGCTGAACGAGAAGCCGAAGGTCGCCGAGGCCAAGCGGCCGGAGCGGCCGACCGGCAAGTTCACCCTCGACGGTCTCGGCCAGGCGCTGGGTGCTGCGATGCCGGAAGGCGCGATCGTGATCGACGAATCGGTGACCACCGGCCGCGGCTTCTTCCCTTTTTCGGTCGGCGCACCGCCGCACGACTGGCTGAACAACATGGGCGGCTCGATCGGCTTCGGCGCGCCGGTCGCGGTCGGCGCGGCGGTCGCCTGCCCGGACCGCAAGGTGATCTGCATGATCGGCGACGGCTCCTCGATGTACACGATCCAGGCCTTGTGGACGATGGCGCGCGAGAACCTCGACGTCTGCGTGCTGATCTTCTCCAATCGCAACTACAAGATCCTCTACAGCCAGCTCGCCGATGTAGGCGCGGCCAATCCCGGCCCGCGCGCCATCGACATGCTGACCCTCGACCGTCCGACCCTGCAGTTCACCGACCTTGCCAAGGGCATGGGCGTGGCGGCCGCCAAGGCGCACGACCTCGACGAGCTCAACAAGCAGCTCACCTACGCGATGTCGACCAAGGGGCCGTATCTCATCGACGTGGTGATGTGACGCCGGAAAAACCGCGCACGCTCTACGGCCGCCGTCGCGGCAAGAAGCTTCGGGCAGGGCAGGAAGCCCTGCTCGAGACCTTGCTGCCCAGGCTCCTCGTCTCCGTTCCGCCGGCGCCCCAGAAGATCGACCTGGCCGCGCTGTTCGGCGCGCGCGAGGTCTGGCTCGAGGTCGGCTTCGGCGCCGGCGAGCATCTCGTGTGGCAGGCCGAGCAGCATCCCACAGTCGGGCTGATCGGCTGCGAGCCCTACATGAACGGCGTCGCCAAGTGCCTCGCGCACATCGAGCGCACCGGCGTGAGTAACGTGCGCCTGTTCACCGACGACGCGCGGCTGGTGATGGCGGCCCTGCCCGAGCAGTCGCTGAGCCGCGCCTTCGTCCTGTTTCCCGATCCGTGGCCGAAGACGCGCCATCACAAGCGCCGCTTCGTGGCGCGCGACACGCTCGACGTTCTGGCCGGTCTCATGAAGCCCGGGGCCGAGCTGAGACTCGCGACCGACGATCCGAGCTACCTGCCCTGGATGGTCGAGCACGGCTGCACCCATCGCGCCTTCGAATGGCTGGCCGAGCGGCCGGCCGACTGGCGCACCCGCCCGGCCGACTGGCCACCGACCCGCTACGAGCAGAAGAAGATCGCCGGCACGCCGACGTTCCTCCGTCTGCGGCGGCGATGAGGGGTGGTGGGAAAGTGGGAAGAATCGCCTAAAACCCAAGCGGGACAGCGTTTTACGTTTCCCACGCGGGTGGGAAACCATGGGAAGCCCGGGAAGGTCAGGCGTCCCGCACCACGGCGCTCGGGCGCCACAGGACCAGCATCGCCGCGGCGGATTGCAGGATAAGGCAAGCCATCAACGAGGTGCGATAGCTGCCGGACGTGTCGTGCAGCACGCCCAGCAGGTATGGGCCGAGGGCCGCCACGAGCTGGTTGATCGCGACGTTGAGGCTGACGGCGCGCGCGAAGTCGCGGCGCGGGAATTCCTGCTGCACGATCAGGCCGGGGAGCGTGATCAGGTTGCCGACGCCGAAACCGAACAGGACGCAGCCGGCATACAGCGCAGCCGCCGAGGTGCTCGACAGGAGTACCACCATCGAGCTGACCTGGACGCACAGCACCGCGGCCGACGCGGCGCGGCGATCGACCCGGTCGATCACCATGCCGATGACCAGCCGCCCGGCCAGAGCCGAGACCGACGTCAGGCTGACGGCCCAGCCGGCGCCTTTGAGGCCGAGCGTCGGCTCGAGGAAGGCGACCTGATGGGCGATGAAGCTGATCTGCGCCAGCAGGCCGAGCGAGAAGGCGCCGAGCATGGTGAGGTAGCGCGGCTGGCGCAGCAGGGCGGCGCGGCTCATCGGCTCGCCATCGTCGCGCTGCGTGGTCTTCTCGTCGCCCGCGTCATGCTCGTCGGCGCACCGCGGCCGCAGGATGACGGCCGCCAACGGCCACATCGTCACCAGCACGACAACCACCGCGGCCCAACCGGCCCTGGCGAAGCCCAGGCTGTCGATCGCCCAGGCGAAGGCTGGCGCGAACAGCAGTCCGCCGCAGGTTGCGCCGTTCAGGGCCAGGCTGGCGGCGAGGCCGCGCCGCCGGTTGAACCACTGGGCGATCAGGGTGTTGATCGAGCCGCCGCCCATCGCCGCCCAGCCGGGGATCATGAGGGCAAAGGCGAGGTAAAGTTGCCATGGCCGATCGATCACGGTCAGGCCGAGCACACCCAGCCCCATCAGGGCCACACCGCCCATGACCACCAGCCGGGCGCCGCGCTTTTCGATCACGTCCCCCACCTGCATCACCAAGAAGGCACCGGCGACGTAATAAAAGGTGATGGCCGAGGAGATGGTGGCCGGCGACCAGCCATGGGCCTTGTGCAGGGCCACCAGATATAGGCTCAACCCATAGAAGCCGAGACCCCACCCGTAGAGGGCAATTACGAACGCACAAACGACGACCCACCAGCCGTGGTACGCCTTACCGACCTTGTTCATGGAGAAGTCTTGCCATGGGCCGGCAAAGCCCCGCTGGCGGTTTTCGGAATGCATTAAGAAAGCTTGCCAGTCTGCAGAACAGAGCCTATATCCGCGCCATCCTCATACGGGTTCGCGGGACGAACCAAACAAAAAGAGTGGGCCGAAAACCCGCTCTTTTCATTTGCGGGCAATCCCACGGGCCTCGAAACCGTCCGAGTAACCGCACCGACCGTGACCGAACTGCTGCGCAAGATCGAAGACATCGTGAGCCCGACCGTCGTCGGCATGGGCTACGAGCTCGTTCGCGTGGCGATGAGCAAGGGCGGCACCCTGCAGATCATGATCGAGCCCGCCGACGGCCGCCCGATGGATGTCGAGGACTGCGCGACGCTCTCGCGGGCGCTTTCGGCGGTGCTCGACGTCGAGGACCCGATCCCCAGCGCCTATACGCTGGAGGTGAGCTCGCCCGGCATCGACCGGCCACTCACCCGCGAAAAGGACTATGTCCGCTGGGCCGGCCACCTCGCGCGCGTGGAGACCACGCAACCGATCGAAGGCCGGCGGCGCTTCAAGGGCACATTGCTGGGACTGGAGAACGGTACGGTTCGGCTCCGACTGGACGACGGCAAGGAAGCCGATGTGCCGCTGGCGCAAATCTCGCGGGCCAAGCTCGAGCTGACCGACGCACTTTTGGATGAACATCGCCGCGCGCAGGAAGGCGCGGAGCCGACACACTAGAGATAAGGGAACCGAGAGGAAGAAATCATGGCAACGACCGCCGATATCCCGCGCCTGGAGATGCTGCAGGTGGCCGACATGGTCGCCCGCGAAAAGAGCATCGAGCGCGAGGAAGTGCTCGAGGCGATGGAACAGGCCATCCAGAAGGCCGGCCGCGCCAAGTACGGGCTGGAGCACGATATCCGCGCCGAGATCGACCGCAAGACCGGCGAGATCAAGCTGCTGCGCTACATGCAGGTCGCCGATCCGGTCGAGAACGAGAACGTGCAGGTGTCGCTCGCCGAGGCGCAGCGCCGCAATCCCGAGGCGCAGGTCGGTGACTTCCTGACCGACGAGCTGCCGCCGATCGATTTCGGCCGCGTCGCCGCCCAGACCGCCAAGCAGGTCATCACCCAGCGGATGCGCGAGAGCGAGCGCAAGCGGCAGTACGAGGAATTCAAGGATCGCGTCGGCGAGATCGTGTCGGGCGTGGTGAAGCGCGTCGACTACGGCAACATCACCGTCGACCTGCAGCGCGCCGAAGGGGTGATCCGCCGCGACGAGACGATCCCGCGCGAATCGTTGCGCGTGAACGATCGAGTGCGCGCCTACATCTTCGACGTGCGCGAGGAGCCGCGCGGCCCGCAGATCTTCCTGTCGCGCAGCCATCCGCAGTTCATGGCCAAGCTGTTCACCCAGGAAGTGCCGGAAATCTACGACGGCATCATCGAGATCAAGGCCGTGGCCCGCGATCCGGGCAGCCGCGCCAAGATCGCCGTGCTCAGCCACGACAGTTCGATCGACCCGATCGGTGCCTGCGTCGGCATGCGCGGCAGCCGCGTCCAGGCCGTGGTGCAGGAGCTGCAGGGCGAGAAGGTCGACATCATCCCGTGGTCGGGCGAGCCTGCGAATTTCATCGTCAACGCGCTCGCGCCGGCCGAGGTCAGCAAGGTGCTGATGGACGAGGAGAAGAACAAGGCCGAGGTGGTCGTGCCCGACGACCAGTTGAGCCTGGCTATCGGCCGCCGCGGCCAGAACGTCAAGCTCGCGTCCCAGCTCACCGGCTGGGAAATCGACATCATGACCGAGGCCGAGGAGAGCGAGCGCCGCCAGAAGGAGACGCGCGAGCGCACCGAGCTGTTCAAGGCTGCGCTTGATGTCGACGATGTGATTGCCCATCTCTTGGTGGCGGAGGGCTATGCCGCCGTCGAGGACGTGGCCGATTCAGCGGTCGAGGACCTGCAGACCGTCGAGGGCTTCGACGAGGACATCGCCACCGAGCTGCAGCGCCGTGCCCGCGAGTATATCGAGAAGCGCAACGCGGAGCTGGCGCAGCGGCTGGACGAACTCGGCGTGTCCGAGGATGTCCGCAGCACCGAGGGACTCAGCCTGCCGATGCTGGTGGCGCTCGCCGAGCAGGGCGTGAAGACGCTCGACGACCTCGCCGACCTCGCCTCCGACGAGCTGCGCGAGATCGTCGGCGACAGCGCGATGGATGGCGAGACCGCGAACGCCATCATCATGAAGGCGCGTGAGCACTGGTTCCCGGCCGAGGAAGCCGCCGAAGGCGGCGAGGCGGCCAAGGCCTAACTCGAGAAGGAGACCGATCGCTTGACCATGGCTCTCGCCATGACCCTTGAACCCACGGCCGACGCCGCCTCCGTCGCAACCGGTCCGCTGCGCACCTGCATCGTGACCGGCGCGACCATGGCGCCCGAGCGGATGATCCGCTTCGTTGTCGGGCCGGAGGGAGACGTCGTGCCCGATCTGGCGCGCCGGCTGCCGGGGCGCGGGATGTGGCTGAAGGCCGAGCGCGCGATCGTCGAGCAGGCCGTGGCGAAGAAGGCCTTCTCCCGCGCGGCGCGTGCCGCAGTGAAGGCCGCGCCCGACCTGCCGCAGCGGGTCGAGCAGCTGCTGCTGCGGCGGGCGCTGGAAGACCTCGCGCGAGCGCGCCGGGCGGGCCGCGCGGTCGCAGGCTTTGTGAAGGTCGAGCAGATGATTGGCCGGCGACAGGTTGGATTGCTGGTCGTCGCAGACGAAGCCGAGGGCGATGGCCTCGGCAAGCTTCAGGCGAGCGGGTTGCCGATCGAGCGCCTGGGCAGTGTCGCCGACCTGGGAGGCGTGTTCGGGCGGGAGCAGGCTGTGTACGTGGCAGTCGCGCGGGACGATGCGTCCGGCGCGTTCATTCAACGAATTGCGGGCGGGGCGTCGCGGTGGCGGCGCTATCGCTCGAACGGCGCAGGTTGACGGCCCCCGTTGACTGGCCGGAGCGGAGCAAGGACAAGAAGCGTATGACCGATCAGAAAGAAACGACCAAGCCGACCAAGCCGCTGACCCTGTCGACGACGGCGCGCTCGGGCTCGGCAGCCGCGAAGGGTGGTGGCGGCGAGACGCAGGTGCGCCAGAAGTTCAGCCATGGCCGCACCCGCGCCGTGACGGTCGAGGTCAAGAAACCGGTGAAGCGGCCCGGTGGCGCTCCCGCGCCGGCGGCCGCGGCCGCTGCGCCGACTCCGGCACCTGCCCCGAGCGCTCCGGCCCCGGCTCCGACTGGCCGCACGCTCAAGCTCGGTGGCGGCACAGCGCCGGCGCCCGCGGCCCCGCGCGCGCCGGCGGCGCCGTCCGGCGGCGCACGCTCCGCGACGCTCAGCCCGCGCCCGGCCGGTCAGGCAGGTCGCGGCGGCGTCGTGCTGAAGACGCTGACCGAGGAAGAGAAGGAAGCGCGCGCCCGCGCCCTGGTCGACGCGAACCGCGATGCCGAGGTGGCGCGCCAGCGCGCAGCCGAGGAAGCCAAGCGCCGCGAGGCCGAGGAGAAGGCGCGCCAAGCCGCCGAGGAGGAGCATCGTCGCCGGCTCGCCGAGGAAGAGGCTCGCAAGAAGGCCGAAGAGGAAATGAAACGCAAGGCCGATGCGCTGGTCCAGAAGCGCATGGACCAGGCCGCTGCCGCGCCGCAGACGCCGATGGCGCGTCAGGTCGAGGAGATCGGCGCGCGTCCGCCGGCGGCTGCGCCTACCGCGCCGCCCTCGCAGCAGTCGCGCCCGTCCGGCCCCGCACCTATGCGGTCGACCGGCCCGATGCCGGGCCGTCCCGTGATCGTGCCGCGGCCGCCGGGTTCCCCGCCGCCGTCCGGCGGTCCGGGCGGAATGCGCCGTCCGCCGATGCGTCCGGCGCCGACCGCGCCCAAGCGTGTGCCGTCACCGGCCGGCGCGCGCCGCGAGGCCCCCAAGCGCCGCTCGGACAAGATCGACGTCGGCCGTGCGGTCGAGGGCGAGAACGACTTCCGCAGCCGGTCGGTGGCGCAGCAGCGCCGTCGCCTCGAGCGCGAGCGTCGCCGCGAGCATCAGTTCGACACGCCGCAGCAGAAGGTGTTCCGCGAGGTCATCATTCCCGAGACGATCACCGTCCAGGAGCTGGCGCAGCGCATGTCCGAGCGTGGCGCGGACGTTATCAAGACCCTGATGGGCATGGGTGTGATGGCCACCATCAACCAGGTGATCGATCCCGACACGGCCGAGCTGGTCGTGACCGAGATGGGTCACCGGCCCAAGCGCGTTGCCGAGGGCGATGTCGAGACCGGCCTCACCGACGCGGTCGATCCCGAAGAGAGCCTCGAGGCGCGGCCGCCGGTCGTCACCATCATGGGCCACGTCGACCACGGCAAGACATCGCTGCTCGATGCGCTGCGGGCGACCGATGTCGCCGCACACGAGGCGGGCGGCATCACGCAGCATATCGGCGCCTACCAGGTCACCCTGCCGTCGAGCCAGAAGATCACCTTCCTCGACACGCCGGGCCACGAGGCGTTCACGGCCATGCGTGCCCGCGGGGCCAAGGTGACGGACATCGTCGTGCTGGTGGTGGCCGGCGACGATGGCGTGATGCCCCAGACCAAGGAGGCGATCGCCCACGCCAAGGCGGCGAACGTGCCGATCATCGTCGCCATCAACAAGATGGACAAGCCCGGCGCCGATGCGAGCCGGGTGCAGAACGAGCTGCTGCGTGAGGAGATCCAGGTCGAGCAGCTGGGCGGCGACGTCCAGTCGATCGAGGTTTCGGCCCTCAAGAAGACCAACCTCGACAAGCTCGAGGAGGCGATCCTGCTGCAGGCCGAGGTGCTCGAGCTCAAGGCCAATCCCAACCGCGCCGCCGACGGCGTCGTGGTCGAGGCCAAGCTCGAACCGGGCCGCGGCTCGGTGGCGACCGTGCTGGTGCAGAGGGGCACGCTGAAGGTCGGCGACGTGCTGGTCGCGGGCGCCGTGTGGGGCCGCGTGCGTCGTCTGCTCGACGACCGCGGCAACAATGTCGAGGCGGCCGGTCCCGCCTTCCCGGTGGAGATCCTGGGCCTCGACGGCACGCCGCAGGCGGGCGACGAGTTCCACGTGGTCGACAGCGAGGCCCGGGCGCGCGAGATCGCCGACTTCCGTGCCCGTCGCGACCGGCAGGCCGAGCTGGCCCGCGCCGCCGGCGGCCGTGGCACGCTCGAGGAGATGATGAAGGGTATCCGCGAGGGTACCGCCAAGGAGCTGCCGGTCCTGATCAAGGCCGACGTGCAGGGCTCGGCCGAAGCCTTGGCCGGCGCCATCTCGCGGCTCAGCACCGACAAGGTGACGACGCGCGTGATCTACTCGGGCGTCGGCGGCATCTCCGAGGCCGATCTGACGCTCGCCCGCGCGTCGGGCGCATTGATCATCGGCTTCAATGTCCGGGCCAATGCGCAGGCGCGCGAGATCGCCAAGCGCGACAAGATCGACATCCGCTACTACTCGATCATCTACAAGGTGACCGAGGACATCCAGCAGCTGATGCTCGGCCTGCTCGAGCCGACCTACAAGGAGACCTTCATCGGCAACGCGCAGATCCGCGAGGTTTTCCGCATCACCAAGGTCGGCAACGTCGCCGGCTGCATGGTCACGGAGGGCATGGTCAAGCGCGGCGCCAAGGTGCGCCTGCTGCGCGACAACGTGGTGATCCACGAAGGCGTGCTGAAGACGCTGCGGCGCTTCAAGGACGAGGTCCGCGAGGTGCAGAGCGGCTACGAGTGCGGCATGGCCTTCGAGAACTACGACGACATCAAGGTCGGCGATGTGATCGAGTGCTTCGACGTCGAGGAAGTGAAGCCGACGTTGTAGTGCACGGGCGCGCCTTGCGGCGCGCCCGCTTTTCTGGACTGCGGGCTTCCAGCGCGCTCGGGCTCTTGAGCGCGCTGAAGCGCGCGGTCCGCAGGACTTGAGGAAAGCGCCATGCCAAGGCGTCGCTCTTCTGACAAGGACAACCGCGGCCCCAGCCAGCGCCAGCTGCGCGTCGGCGAGGAGATCCGCCACCTGCTGGCCGAGCTGCTCGAGCGCGGCGACATGCGCGATCCGGAGCTGCGCGACGCGCGCATCACCGTGACCTCGGTCGATGTCAGCCCAGACCTGCGCAACGCCACCGCTTTCGTCATGCCGCTGGGCGGTCAGGACAAGGAGCGCCTGCTCGCTGCAATGAAGCGGGCGGCGCCGTGGTTCCGCGCCCGCGTCGGCGAGAAGGCCGGCCTGCGCAGCGCGCCGGACATCCGCTTCCAGATCGACACGACCTTCGACGAAGCCGACAAGATCGGCGCCCTGCTGCGCCGCCCCGACGTGGCGCGCGACATCGAGGAAGAGTGAGCCCCAAGCGGCCGAAGAACAAGGTCGATGGCTGGGTCGTGCTCGACAAGCCACTGGGCCTGGGTTCGACGCAGGCAGTCGGCAAGGTGCGCTGGCTGTTCGCGGCCGAAAAGGCGGGGCACGGCGGCACCCTCGATCCGCTGGCGACGGGCGTGCTGCCGATCGCCCTGGGCGAGGCGACCAAGACGGTCCCGTTCATCATGGACGGCCGCAAGGAGTATCGTTTCACGCTGCGCTTCGGCGAGGCGCGCTCGACAGACGATGGCGAGGGCGAGGTCACCGCGACCAGCGACATGCGGCCGACCGATGGGGCGATCCGCGCCGCGCTGGGCCAATTCACAGGCGAGATCGAGCAAATGCCGCCGGCCTTCTCTGCCCTCAAGATCGGCGGGCAGCGGGCGTACGACCTCGCGCGGGCCGGTGAGACCGTCGACCTGAAGCCGCGGACAGTGGCGATCGACCGGCTCGAATTGCTGGCACGTTCCGATGCGGACCATGCAGATTTCGTGGTCGGTTGCGGCAAGGGCACCTATATCCGGTCTCTCGGCCGCGATCTGGCCCGGGCACTGGGCACGGTCGGGCACCTCTCCGCGCTGCGTCGAACCGCCGTCGGACCGTTCCGCGAGGAGGTGGCCATTTCGCTTCCCAAACTGGAAGCCCTCGGGCATAACTCGCGCCTTCTCGGGGCCTTGGTCCCCGTCGCGACCGCGCTGGACGACATCCCGGCGCTGGCCCTGACGGGAACCCAAGCGGATCGGCTGCGCCACGGCCAGCCGGTGCTCTTGACCCGGGACGCACCGCCGTCCGGCACGCTGGTTCGTGCCGAGACGGGCAGCAAGCTGGTCGCTCTGGTCCGTTCCGACGGCATGGCCCTCCAGCCGGTGCGCGTGTTCAACCTTTAGTTTCAGGAGATCACCGATGTCGATCACGGCCGACCGCAAGGCGGAGCTCATCAAGTCGTATGCCCAGGGCGAGGGCGACACCGGTTCTCCGGAAGTGCAAGTCGCCATCCTCAGCGAGCGCATCAGCAACCTGACCGAACATTTCAAGGGCCACGCGAAGGATCACCATTCGCGCCGCGGCCTGTTGAAGCTCGTCGGCCAGCGTCGTCGCCTGCTCGACTATCTCAAGGCCAAGGACAGCAAGCGCTACGACACGTTGATCGAGCGTCTGGGTCTGCGTCGTTGAGTTTTACGGCCCCGTCCTTGCGATGGGGCCTTTTCGCGTCGTGTCGACCGGTCCCCGTTTGTACGGCCGGCGTCGCGGCTTCGTAGGTACCGGGAAGGCAGGGGCTGGAGTGCAAAGGCCTGTCCCGGTCCCATTGGCGCAAGGGTGCCGGTGGGCGGTCGTCGCCAGACGGGGGCGTGCGGCCGGTAGGAAAGGAAGATGGATATGACCGATATGTTCAAAGTGTTCCGCAAGGAGCTGGATTGGGCGGGCCGCAAGCTTGTCCTGGAGACCGGCAAGATCGCGCGCCAGGCCGACGGCGCGGTGATGGCCACCTACGGCGGCACCACGGTGCTGGCCACCGTGGTTTACGAGAAGAAGCCGAAGCCCGGCCTCGATTTCTTCCCGCTGACCGTCAACTATCAGGAGAAGGCGTTCGCCGCCGGCAAGATCCCGGGCGGCTTCTTCAAGCGCGAGGGCCGTCCCTCGGAGAAGGAAGTCCTCACCTCCCGCCTGATCGACCGGCCGATCCGTCCGCTGTTCGCGGAGGGCTATCGCAACGAGACGCTGGTGGTGATCACCACGCTCGCGCACGACATGGAGAACGATCCCGACATCGTCTCGATGGTCGCGACTTCCGCGGCGCTGACGCTTTCGGGCGCGCCGTTCCTGGGCCCGATCGGTGCGGCGCGCGTCGCCTACCTCGACGGCCAGTACGTGATCAACCCGACCCTCGAGCAGACCGAGAAGAGCGACCTCGACCTCGTCGTCGCCGGCACCACCGAAGGCGTGCTGATGGTCGAGTCGGAGGCCAAGGAACTGCCCGAGGACGTGATGCTGAAGGCGGTGATGGAAGGCCATCGCTCGTTCCAGCCGGTGATCGAGGCGATCATCCAGCTCGCCGAGCATGCCGCCAAGGACCCGATCCAGCTCGCCGAGCCGCCGGCCGCCGCCAAGACGGTCGCCGACAAGCTCAAGGCCGGTTTCGCCGGCAAGCTCGCCGAGGCCTACACCGAGACCCAGAAGCTGCTGCGCCAGCAGAAGGTCGGCGCGGTCAAGGAAGAGGCCAAGAAGCTGTTCGCCGAGAACGAGGAAGAGGCGGCCCTGTTCGGCGAGGCCTTCGGCAACCTCGAGGCCGAGGTGGTGCGCGGCGCCATCCTCGACACCGGCAAGCGCATCGACGGCCGCGACACCAGGACGGTCCGCCAGATCGTGGCCGAGGTCGGCGTGCTGCCGCGCGCCCATGGTTCGGCGCTTTTCACTCGCGGCGAGACGCAGGCCCTCGTGGTCGCGACGCTGGGCACCGGCCAGGACGAGCAGATCATCGACGCGCTCGAGGGCGAGTACCGCGAGAGCTTCATGATGCACTACAACATGCCGCCGTACGCGGTCGGCGAGGTGCGCCGCATGGGCTCGCCCGGCCGCCGCGAAATCGGCCACGGCAAGCTCGCCTGGCGCGCCTTGCGCCCGATGCTGCCGGGCAAGGACAAGTTCCCGTACACGATCCGCATCGTGTCGGAGATCACCGAGTCGAACGGCTCGTCGTCGATGGCCTCGGTGTGCGGCGGCTCGCTGTCGCTGATGGATGCGGGCGTGCCGCTCGAGCGGCCGGTGGCGGGCATCGCCATGGGCCTGATCAAGGAAGGCGAGCGCTTCGCCGTCCTGTCGGACATCCTGGGTGACGAGGATCACCTCGGCGACATGGACTTCAAGGTCGCCGGCACCGATCGCGGCATCACCGCGCTGCAGATGGACATCAAGATCACCTCGATCAACGAGGAGATCATGCGGGTGGCGCTGGACCAGGCCAAGGACGGCCGCCTGCACATCCTGGGCGAGATGGCGAAGGGCCTGGGCGGCGCACGCGACAGCGTCGCGGCGACCGCGCCGCGCATCACCCAGTTCACCATCCCGAAGGACAAGATCCGCGAAGTGATCGGCACCGGCGGCAAGGTGATCCGCGAGATCACCGAGACGACCGGCACCAAGATCGACATCGAGGACGATGGTACGATCAAGGTCGCTGCGGTCGATGCCAAGCAGGGCCAGGCCGCGATCGACTGGATCAAGGGCATCGTCGCCGAGCCGGAAGTGGGCGTGATCTACAACGGCAAGGTCGTGAAGACCGTCGAGTTCGGCGCCTTCGTGAACTTCCTCGGCGCCCGCGACGGCCTCGTCCACATCTCCGAGCTGGCGCCGCGTCGCGTCGGCAAGGTGACCGACGTGGTCAAGGAAGGCGACCAGGTGAAGGTCAAGGTGCTGGGCGTCGACGACCGCGGCAAGGTCCGCCTGTCGATGAAGGCGGTCGACCAGCAGACCGGCGAGGACATCTCGAACAAGCCGCGCGAAGAGGCGGCCGCGCCGGCGGCCCAGTAAATCACGCGATACGCAGAGACAGAACGGCGGCCGAAAGGCCGCCGTTTTTCATTCGGCGGCCTGTTTGGCCCATACGACGGTGTCGCCATAGACCTCGGGGATCTTGGCGTCCTGGTCGGTCGGCGAGAACAGCTCCCATTCGATGCCGTTGACGTCGCGGGTCGACGAGAAGCCCTTCGCGGCTTCATCCTCGAAGCCGAGATGGCGCAGCTGTCCGGCGCGCGCCGGCAACTCGTTGATCGAGAAGTTCAGCGATTCGGTGCGGAACAGCGCGTACTTGCCGGGCACGACGGCGGTCGGTGCGACGCCGAGGCGCTGGGTGTAGTCGGCGATCGAGGCTTTGAGATCGGCGACGGCGAGGGCGATATGGAAGCGGCGCATGGTGGCCTCTCTGGACGCTGAGGCGCACAGATCACCAGAGTGCGGACGCTGGTACAAGACGGGTAGCGATACTGGTACAACTGCCACCATGATCGACCGTACCGGCCGCCAGCAGCGCACCCTGGGCGAGTTCCTGCGCGCCCATCGGGCGCGGCTCTCGCCCGCCGGCCTCGGCCTTCCGGCCGGTCAGCGCCGCCGCACGCCCGGCCTGCGGCGCGAGGAGGTGGCGCAGCGCTGCGGTCTCAGCGTCACCTGGTACACCTGGCTGGAGCAGGGCCGCGACGTCGCCGCCTCGCCGCAGACCCTGGCGTCGCTCGCGCGCGCGCTTCAACTGACGCCGGCCGAGCGCGCCTATCTCTTCCAGATCGCGGGCCGGCACGATCCAGAGGCGTCGTCGGCCGACGAGACAGCTGACGTGCCGCCCGCGCTGGCCGATGCACTGGCCTCCATCTCCGGTCCCGCCTATGTGCTCGACCGCCTGTGGAACGCGCGGGCCTGCAACGACGCGGCGCGGCGGCTGTTTGTCGGCTGGCTCGACGGCGAGGAGCCCAACCTGCTGCGCTACGTGTTCCTGAATCCCGTCGCGCGCCGCGTCATTCCCGATTGGAGCAGCCGTGCGCGCCGCGTGCTGGCCGAGTTCCGCGCCGAATCGAGCCGCCATCTCGACGATCCCGCCCTGGTCGCGCTGGTCGACGACCTCCGGTCCTGCAGCGACTTCTTCGCCCGATCATGGGACGAGCACGAGGTGGTGGTCCCGCTGGGCGGCGAACGCGCCTTCGAGCATCCGCGCGACGGCCGGCTGACCTATGAGCAGGTCGCCTTCACCCTGGCGAGCCGGGTCGACCTCAAGCTGGTGATGCTGATCCTTCGAAAGCGCCGGGCGTCGCGTCGCGCCTGAGGGCTACCTCTCGCCGTTCTCGCTCGGCGCCGCGCTGCCATCGTGCGGCAGTCCGATGGCGTGGTAGCCCGAATCGACGAAGTGCACGGTGCCGGTGACGCCGGCGCTGAGGTCCGAGAGATAGTAGAGCGCCGCGCCGCCGACATCTGTGAGCTCGACGTTGCGGCGCAGCGGCGAGGCGTCGCGCGAGACGCGGTAGACATAGCGCGCGCCGCCGATCACCGCGCCCGCCAGCGTGCGCATCGGGCCGGGCGAGATCGCGTTGACGCGCACGCCCTGCGGGCCGAGATCGGCCGCGAGATAGCGGACGCTGGCCTCGAGTGCCGCCTTGGCGACGCCCATCACGTTGTAGGACGGCATCACCCGGGTGGCGCCTTCGTAGGTCAGCGTGATCAGGCTGCCGCCGTTCCTCATCAGCGGCAGCGCGAGCCGCGCGACCTCGGTGAACGAGTAGCAGGAGATGGCGAGGCTGCGCAGGAAGTTGGCCTTGGTCGTGTCGACGTAGCGGCCCTTCAGCTCCTCCTTGTCGGAGAAGGCGATGGCGTGCACCACGAAATCGAGCCGGCCCCATTCGCGCTCCAGCCGGCCAAACAGCGCCTGCAGGCTCTGCTCGTTCTCGACATCGGCTTCCTGGACGATCTTGGCGCCCAGCTTCTCGACCATCGGGATGACGCGCTTGCCGAACGCCGCGCCCTGGTAGGTGAAGGCCATCTCGGCGCCGGCGGCGTGCAGCGCCTGGGTGATGCCCCAGGCGATCGAACGCTCGTTGGCGACGCCCATGATCAGGCCGCGCTTGCCGGCCATCAGCCTGGCAACGACAGGCAATTCCGCCGTCGACGACGATTGCTGCGTCGTCTCCCCCGAAGCGGCGTCAGGCATCTTTACCCTCTAGTGGTCGTAGCGCGAGAAGAGCAGGCAGGCGTTGGTGCCGCCGAAGCCGAAGCTGTTCGACATCACGGTCTGCAGGCCCGCCTTGTCGATGCGCTGCCGGGCGATCGGATATCCCTCCGCGCCGGGGTCGAGATTGTCGATGTTCACCGACGGCGCCACGAAGTCGTTGTGCAGCATCAGCAGCGAATAGATCGCCTCGTGCGCGCCGGTCGCGCCCTGGCTGTGCCCGGTCAGCGACTTGGTCGAGCTGACGGTCGGCAGCTTCTCGCCGAACACGTTGCGGATGGCGTCGAGCTCGGTGATGTCGCCGACCGGCGTCGCGGTGCCGTGCGTGTTGATGTAGTCGACCGGCGCGTTGCGCCGCGCGGCGCCCGGGAAGCCGTCGACCGCGAGCTTCATGCAGCGCACCGCGCCCTCGCCCGACGGCGCCACCATGTCGGCGCCGTCCGAGGTCGCGCCGTAGCCGATCACCTCGGCATAGATCCTGGCCCCGCGTGCGCGCGCGAGCTCGAGGTCCTCGAGCACGATGATGCCGCCGCCGCCCGAGATCACGAAGCCGTCGCGGTCCTTGTCGTAGGCGCGGCTCGCGCGCTGCGGCTGGTCGTTGAACTTGGACGACATCGCGCCCATGGCGTCGAACAGCACCGACAGCGTCCAGTCGAGCTCCTCGCCGCCGCCTGCGAACATGCGGTCGGCCTTGCCGAGCTGGATGCATTCGACGGCGTTGCCGATGCAGTGGGCCGATGTCGAGCAGGCCGAGCTGATCGAGTAGCTGAGCCCCTTGATCCGGTAGGCGGTCGCGAGATTGGCCGAGACGGTGCTCGACATGGCGCGCGGCACCTGGAACGGGCCGACGCGTTTGGGGCCCTTCTCCTTGGCGGTGATGGCGGCCTGCACGATTGCGCCGGTCGTCGGGCCGCCGGAGCCGGCGACCAGGCCGGTGCGGTCGTTGCTCACGTCCTTGTCGCCGAGGCCCGCGTCGGCGATCGCCTCCTTCATGGCGAGGTAGGCGTAGGCCGCGCCATTGCCCATGAAGCGGGTCAGGCGGCGGTCGATCAGCTTCTCGGGATCGAGCTTCAGCGTGCCGGCGACCTGGCTGCGGAAGCCGAGCTCCTTGTACTGCGGCACGAACTCGATGCCGGACTTGCCGTCCTTCAGCGACTGCGTGACTTCGCTGGCGTTGTTGCCGATCGACGACACCACGCCTAGGCCCGTGACAACGACACGGCGCATCGTCAGCTCGCCGCGGCCGCCGCTTGCGCGGCGTCCTTGAACAGACCGACCTTCATGTCGCTCACTTCGAATGCCACATTTTCGTCGGCCGTGACAATTCCGTCGGCAATCCCCATGACCAAGCGGCGCAGGATCACGCGCTTCATGTGCACATGGTAGGTGAGCTTCTTGACCGTCGGCACGATCATGCTGGTGAGCTTCACCTCGCCCACTCCCAGCGCCCGGCCGCGGCCCGGGGCCTTCATCCAGCCCAGGAAGAACCCGGCCATCTGCCACAGCGCGTCGAGGCCCAGGCACCCCGGCATCACCGGGTCGCCCTTGAAATGGCAGGCGAAGAACCAGAGGTCCGGCTTCACGTCGAGCTCGGCCACGACCTCGCCCTTGCCGTATTTGCCGCCCTTGTCGTTGATCTGGGTAATGCGGTCGAACATCAGCATCGGCGGCAGCGGCAGCTGGGCGTTGCCCGGACCGAACAGCCGTCCCTTGGCGCACTCGATCAGGTCCTCGAACGTGTAACTATGCTTCTGTTCGCTCACTCTTCACCGTCCACCGGCCACTCCGTTGCGGAGCGGCCGCAGAATAGGGACGCCGGCCGCCTTGCGCAAACCGCCCAAAAGGCCCCGGTTTGCCCTTCCCAGGCCTGAATTCCGTCCTTACATATGGCCTTGACCATGTCATCTACCATCCCCGGCTCCGATTTTGCCGCCCGGTTGAGGGTTGCCGGCCTGCGTCCGACCCGGCAGCGCGTCGCCTTGGCGCGCGTGCTGTTCGAGGGTGGTCACCGCCATGTCACGGCTGAAAGCCTCCATGCCGAGGTCAAGGCCACCCGAATCCCGGTCTCCCTGGCCACCGTGTATAACGCGCTCAACCAGTTCCGCGATGCCGGCCTGTTGCGCGAAGTCGTGGTCGCCCCCGGCCGGTCCTATTTCGACACCAACACCGGCCATCACCACCACTTCTTCGTCGAGACCGACAACGAGCTGCACGACTTCCCGTCGGAAGACGTCACCGTGGCCGGCCTGCCGGCGCCGCCCAAAGGCACCAAGGTCGCGCGCGTCGACGTCATCGTACGGGTCCGGCGCTGAGCCGTTTTCGCAGCGTCTTGCGAATCGTTTTCATTTCTTAGAAATATTCTAAACTGCTTGACGGCGCGCCGCCGGCTTTCCAATATCCGCCTCGACATTTTCGAGGAGGACAAGACCATGGCGAACCTCAAGGGATCCAAGACCGAGGGTAATCTGAAGGCTGCGTTCGCGGGCGAGAGCCAAGCCAACCGCCGTTACCTCTATTTCGCACAGAAGGCCGATGTCGAAGGCTACAACGACGTCGCCACCGTCTTCCGCTCGACCGCGGAGGGCGAGACCGGCCATGCGCACGGCCATCTCGAGTTCCTCGAGGTGAGCGGTGATCCGGCGACCGGCCTGCCGATCGGCGAGACCGCCGCCAACCTCAAGGCCGCGATCGCCGGCGAGACGCACGAGTACACCGACATGTACCCGGGCATGGCCCGCACGGCGCGCGAGGAGGGCTTCGGCGAGATCGCCGACTGGTTCGAGACGCTCGCGAAGGCCGAGAAGAGCCACGCCGGCCGCTTCCAGAAGGCGCTCGACACGATGGGTTGAGCCCCCATCTCAGCTAGACAAGGGGGACCCGAACGGGTCCCCCTTTTTCGTCCTACTCACGACAGCGAAGCGAACCATGCGCGAAGGCAGTCTCGAAGCCCCGACCCGTCATCCCCTCGATTGGCAGAACCCGTGGTTCTGGAACGAGGCCGCGCTCGAGAAGGAGATGGAGCGCATCTTCGACATCTGTCACGGCTGCCGGCGCTGCTTCAATCTCTGCGATTCCTTCCCGCGCCTGTTCGACATGATCGACAACGGCCCGACCGGCGAGATCGACGGCGTGCCGAAGGAGGACTACGGCAGGGTCGTCGAGGCCTGCACGCTCTGCGACATGTGCTTCATGACCAAGTGCCCCTACGTGCCGCCGCATCAATGGAACGTCGATTTCCCGCACCTGATGCTGCGCCATCGCGCGGTGCAGGCGCGCAAGAAGGGCATCGGCTTCGTCGAGGCGCAGCTCGCCGATACCGACCGCGCCGGTCGGCTCGGCACCTTTGCGGCCGGGCTGATCAACTGGGCGACGGACGAGACCAACAAGCCGATGCGGCAGGCGCTCGAGACCTACGCCGGCATCCATCACGGAGCGCGCCTGCCCAAGCAGGCCGGCGAGACCTTTGTCGCGATGGCGCATCGCGAGCCGGTCGCGCTCAACACGGCCGCGCCCGCCTACGGCAAGCGCAAGGCCGTGATCTACGCCACCTGCTTCGTGAACTTCCACAACACCGATATCGGTCGGGCGACGCTCGACGTTCTGGCGAAGAACGGCGTCGAGACCGAGGTCGTGCATCCGTCCTGCTGCGGCATGCCCAAGCTCGAGCTGGGCGATCTCGAGACCGTCGCCAAGGCCGCGCGCACCGTCTCCGACGCGCTGCTGCCCTGGGTCGACAAGGGCTACGACGTCGTCGCGCTGACGCCGTCATGCGCCCTGATGCTGAAGTTCGAATGGCCGCTGATCCTGCCCAAGGACCCGGCCATCGAGCGGCTGTCGCAGGCGACCTTCGATCTCTCCGAATACGTGGTGGACATCGCCAAGAAGGAGGGCCTCGCCGAAGGCCTGCAGCCGGTCGAAGGCGGCATCAGCCTGCATCTTGCCTGCCACGCGCGTGCCCAGAACATGGGGGCCAAGGGCGCCGAGATGCTGCGCCTGATCCCCAAGACGCGCGTCGCGGTCATCGAGCGCTGCAGCGGCCATGGCGGCATCTGGGGCGCCCGCACCGAGAACTTCGACGTCGCGGTCAGGGTCGGCAAGCCGGCTGCCCAGGCCGCGCTCAAGAACAACACCAGCCACGTCGCCTCCGAATGCCCGCTCGCCGCCGAGCATCTGATGCAGGTGATGGAGCTGGAAGCGGGAGAAACCAAGCCCAAGCCGTTCCGCGCCGATCATCCGATCGAGATCTTCGCGCGCGCCTACATGCCGAAGGAGAAGCCTGATGAGTCTCCGCAAGATTGAGCCGTCGGTCATCATCCCGCTGGCCGAATACGGCCCGCAGCGCGCCGAGCGCCGCAAGCGCATCGCCGAGATCAAGAAGAACCGGCGGCTCGAGGTCGGGCCGTTCGCGACCTTCTACTTCGAGAACTACGATACGATGCTGCACCAGGTGCACGAGATGCTCTTCATCGAGAAGGGCGGCGCCGAGCAGCTTCCGGACGAGCTGGCCGCCTACAACCCGCTGATCCCGCAGGGTTCGGAGCTGGTGGCAACGGTGATGTTCGAAATAGACGATCCGATCCGCCGCGCCCGCGTGCTGGCGACCCTGGGCGGGGTCGAGGACAAGGCGTTCATCCGCGTCGGCAGCGACGTCGTGCGCGGTGTCGCGGAGGAGGATCAGGAGCGCAGCCGCGAGGACGGCAAGGCCTCGTCGGTCCAGTTTATCCGCTTCCCGTTCACGGCGGCGCAGATCGCGGCCTTCAAGAGCGGCGCCGGCGACGTGATCGTGGGCTTCGACCATCCGAACTACGGCCACATGGCCGTCATGCCCGCCGCCGTGCGCGCAGCATTGGCGCAGGACTTCGCGTAGCGCGGGATGAGTCAGGTTCCATCCCATAGCATCTGAATCGGGAGGAACCCGACTCCAGCTCACCTCATCCGGCCCAGTCTCTATTGTCCGGCCACGAACTTGTACGGAACGCTCAACATGAACGTCGCGCTGTTGCCGGCGATCTCCGAGGGCAGCGGTCCGTAGGGCGCGGCCTTCTGCGCCGTCTCGAGCACGGCCGCGTCCATCGGCGGATTTCCGCTCGACTTGGCGATTCCCGAGCTGAGCAGCCGGCCGTCGCGCGAGACCACGAGGCTCAGCACGACCACGCCCTGCGTACTGAGGCCCGTCATCGACTTCGGAACGAAGCGGTATTGCGACATCTTTCGCGCGATGCCGACGAGATAGTCGTCATGGACGCGGGCATGATTGTAGGCCGCGGCCGGATTCTGGAATTCCGAGACCGATGCCTCCTGTTGCTCGCGCGGCGGCGGCCTCGGGGAAAGCGGTGAGGGCTGCGGCTGATGCGCAGCCGGCGGCGAATGCTGTTGAGAAGGCGGTCGCGGGGCCGGTGGGGGCGGCGGCGCCGGCGGCGGAGGCAGCACCTTCACGAAGTCGCGCATGGTGAGCGGCGCCACGGGCTGCTCGACCGGCGGCAGGACCTTCTCCAGCGCCTTCTCCGGCGAAGGCGGTGGTGTCGGCTCGATCGGCTGTGCCGCCGCTTCCTGCGGCGGCTCCTGCTTCGCTTCTGGCTCGGGCTTGGGTTCCTGCTTCGGCTCCAGCTTGGCTTCCGACTGGGCTTCCGGCTTTGCCTCGGGCTTCGGTTCCGCCCGGAGCTCGGCCTTCGGCACCGGCGTGGCCTCCGGCTTGTTCTCTTCCGGCTTGTCGGATGGCTTCGGCGGCAGACCCAGGCGCTCCTTCGGGGTCGTCTGCGGCTTGGATTGCGGCTGCGGCTTCGCGGCCGCTTGCGGCGGCGGCGCTGGCTGGGCGGCCGGGGGCTGGGCGGCGGGCGGTGTCGGCGGCTGCGGCTTGGGCGGCTCCTGGACCGGCGGCGGTTGAGGCGGCGGCTCGGGTGGCTTCGGCTGCTCGATCGTCACCTCGATCGCGTTGTCCGTGTCGACGTCATGCCGGTTGAGCGGCGACACCAGGAACAGCGTGAGCACCGTTGCCACATGCAGCCCCGCGGCAAGCGCGGCCGCGACCGGCGACATGTGGCCAGAACGTTCGTAGAAGGCGCTGACGGCGTGGACCACTGGACCGTTCTAAGCCCACGTCCGCAGCCGCTAGTTCACCGGCTCGGACTTATAGACGCCCCAGATCTCGGTCCGCTGCAGCCAGCCGGTGACGCTGGAGACCTTCACGCGGCACCAGTCGCCCTGGCAGGAGCGGATTTCGCCCATCACCTCGGGCTCGAGCTTGGCAATCACCTCGGCGGAGGTGGCCGGCGTCTTGTAGAGGTTGGCGACCTTGGACGGGATGATGAAGCTGCGCTTGCCGGTCAGCAGGCCCTGGTAGACCCAGCCGCTGGCGCCCTGCCAATCGCGGATTTTCCGGAAGTTCTCGTACTCCGCCACGATCTCGACCGGCATGCCCTTGCGCTTGAAGACCCAGTCGATCGGATAGCGTGAGCCGGGTCCGGTGCGGACATTGACTTCGTCGGATTTGAGCGTGGCAAAGCGGGGAATCGGCAGGCCCGAGCCCTTGCGTTGGGTCGGCGCCTTGGTATCGGCCGCGAGAGCCGGGCCGATCGACAGCAGCAACGCAACGCAGGCCGCCCAGAGGGGAAGGGACGGTCGAATTCGCATTGGCCATCTTTATACCGCAATCCAGCACGGCCGACGACAACCACTTGAAAAAGCGGCGCTTTTGGCACAGGGCGCGGCTGCTCGGCTGGACAAGCCGCGAGCGAAATTGCTATCCGGGCAGGAATGCCCCCGGTCTCGAAGAAAAAGCCGCTGGTGATCGTCACCCGCACCCTGCCCAGCGCGATCGAGACGCGGCTGATGGAGCTGTTCGACACCCGCCTGAATGCCGACGACAAGCCGATGACCGCACCTGAGCTGGTCGAGGCGGTCAAGACGGCCGACGTGCTGGTGCCGACCGTGACCGACCGGATCGACAGCCGCGTGCTGAGCCAGGCCGGGCCGCGGCTGAAGCTGATCGCTTCGTTCGGCACCGGCGTCGACCATATCGACCTCGACACCGCCCGCCAGCGCGGCATCACCGTCACCAACACGCCGGGCGTGCTGACCGAGGACACCGCCGACATGTCGATGGCCCTGGTGCTCGCCACCGCGCGTCGCATGGGCGCCGGCGAGCGCATGGTGCGTGCGGGAAAGTGGACCGGCTGGGCCCCCACCTCGATGCTGGGCGGCCGGCTGCTCGGCAAGCGCATGGGCATCGTCGGCATGGGCCGCATCGGCCAGGCGCTGGCCAGGCGTGCGCGCGGCTTCGGACTGTCGATCCACTATCACAATCGCAAGCGCGTCCATCCCGACATCGAGGCCGAGCTCGAGGCGACCTACTGGGAGAGTCTCGACCAGATGCTGGCGCGCATGGATATCGTGTCGGTGAACTGCCCGCACACGCCGGCGACGTTCCATCTCCTCTCCGCGCGGCGGCTGAAGCTGATGAAGCCGACGGCCATCATCGTCAACACCGCGCGCGGCGAGGTGATCGACGAGAACGCCATGGTGCGCATGCTCAAGGCGAACGAGCTCGCGGGCGCCGGCCTCGACGTCTACGAGCACGAGCCGCAGGTGAATCCCAAGCTGCTCGAGCTCGACAGCGTGGTGCTGCTGCCGCACATGGGCTCGGCCACGCTCGAGGGCCGCATCGAGATGGGCGAGAAGGTGCTGATCAATATCAAGACCTTCGCCGACGGCCACAAACCGCCGGACCGCGTGCTGGCCACGATGTTCTAATCTTGCCGGACCGCGGGCGTCCCGCCCGCCTCATGCCCGCGGTCCGGCAAGATTCAGATCTTGTCCTTCGGCATCTCGATCCGTTGGTCTTCCATCAGCACGTCGCGGGTCGACCGGCCGACCTGGGCGCCGATCAGGATGGTGAGGGCGGTCCAGTACATCCACACCATGATCGCGGCGAAGCCCGCCGTCGCGCCGAACGCCGAGGTGAGCTGCGTCACCTGGAAGTAGTAGACCAGCGCCCGGTTGCCCGCCGCGAACAGAACCGCGACCACCGCGCCGCTCAGCAACGCGAAGAGCCAGCGCACGCCGCCGGTCGGGAGCCACTTGTAGATCAGGGTGAAGAACACGGTGAGCAGGCCGTAGTGGGTGAAGCCGGAGATCGCCGGGCCGATCCAGACGCCGAGCACCGGGAACTGCTGCAGCACGCCGTTATAGGCCGAGAGCAGCACGCTGGTGACGATCACCGCGATCAGCAGCACGCCCAGCATCACCATCAGCAGGAGCGCCAGCAGCCGCGACTGGATGCTGGCCAGCACCGGATGGACCTGGCGCGGGGCGTTGCCGCGCCAGATCACGTCGAAGCTGTCGTCCAGCTCCACGAAGATGCGGCTGCCCGTATAGATGAGTACGCCCGCGCCGATGATCGCGGCGACGCCGCCGCCCTTGAACAGATCTTCCTGTGCAAAGCGCTCGATGGTGCGGAGGTGCTCCGGGTCCACGACGGTGCCCAGTGCCTCGAGGATCGCCTTCTCGGCCATCCATTTGCCGACGAACGGCTCGGCGATCGCGATCGCGAAGATCATGATCGGGCCCAGCGCGAACATCGTGTAGAAGGCAATCGCCGCCGCCGAGGTCGACAGCCGGTTGGTGAAGAAGCCGTAGAAGGCCGACAGGAAGATACGCCAGAGCTTGTCGAGCATCGTTGATTAGAACGCGCGCAGGCCCGCCACGATCAGGCTGACGCCGGCAATGACGGTGATCGCCGTGGTGGCGATCGCCCCGGCCGGCCGGCCATAGGGCACGAAGCCCAGCATGCCGCCGGCATGGAGGAACCGCGCGACGACCAGGACGATCGCCAGGATGTCGGCCAGGCGATGACCGAGCGGGCCATGCATCATCCAGAGCAGGACCAGGACGAGCGGTGTCAGCTCCAGCAGGTTGCCTTGGGCACGGATTGCCGCGGTCATTTCGGGGTCGCCGCCGTCTCCGAGGAAGATCTTCTTCTGGCCGCGCATCCGGCCGACATACAGCGTCAGAATTGCGGCAAGCACGCCCAGCAGGCCGGCGCAGACGAAAAACACCGCCATTGCGCTCCCCCTCTCGATTTGACGGCATTCTAGGACCATATTGGGACGACGCAAATTGAGGAGCGGACCATGTGGCAGATCCTTCGCAAGAAAGCCGAGATGCCGACCGCCGACCGCGCATTGCCGGGGCGTGACAAGCCTGCGTTCGCCGTGCCGGCGACCCACTTCGTCAACGGCAACCGCATCCAGCCGCCGTTCCCGGCCGGGCTCGGGGAAGCGATGTTCGGTTTGGGCTGCTTCTGGGGCGCCGAGCGGAAGTTCTGGGAGGCGCCGGGCATCTACGCGACCGCCGTCGGCTATGCCGGCGGGTTCACGCCCAACCCGACGTACGAGGAGGTCTGCTCGGGCTATACCGGCCACAACGAGGTGGTGAAGGTATGGTTCGATCCGAAGCAGACCTCCTACGAAGCGCTGCTCAAGGTCTTCTGGGAATCGCACGATCCGACCCAGGGTATGCGCCAGGGCAACGACGTCGGCACGCAGTATCGCTCCGGAATCTACACCTTCTCGCCCGAGCAGAAGAAAGCGGCCGAGGCTTCGCGCGCGGTCTTCCAGAAGGAGCTCGAGCGGCACGGCATGCGCGACGCGATCACCACCGAAATTCTCGATGCGCCGGCGTTCTACTACGCCGAGGATTATCACCAGCAGTATCTCGCCAAGAACCCGAACGGCTATTGCGGCCTCGGCGGCACCGGCGTGAGTTGCCCGATCGGGCTCGGCGTCGCGGCGGAGTAGAAGCTAGCCCCGCTTCTCCGACAGCCATCTGGCGATTGCCCGGGCGGCTGCATCGGCCGCGAGGTTCGTCACATCGAGCCGGAGCAGGCGTCCGGTGCGCAGGCGAGCAGCACGACGTCCAGGCCGCAGCCACGCCCCTTGGCCAGCGCGATGGCGCGATCCCAGCGGGAGAGAAGGAGAAGACTGAACGAACTCATGGAACAAATCGTCTCGGCCGCGATGTGAAGGCCGAGCATTTCGCGCCGGTTGGCGCCGCGCTGCTCTGGGCTCTCGAGCAGGGCCTGGGCGAGGCGTTCACGCCCGGGCTGAGGCCTACGGCGTGCTGTCGCGGGCCATGATCGACAGCATGGAGCCGCTGCCGAAAGCCGCGTAACCGCGTATGATTCGGGCGTGCCGCCCTCGCCCACCGAGTCCGAACAGATCTCGATCCTCCACGCCGATGCCGAGCTGCCGCTGACGTTCGTGCGCAGCCGGCGCGCGCGGCGCGTCTCGCTGCGCGTCGACAGCGCCCGGCGGCGCATCGTGTTGACCGCGCCGATGCGCATGCCGCGCGACATGGCGCTGAAGTTCGCGCATGTGCAGGGCGGCTGGATCGCCGCCCGCCTCAAGCGCCTGCCGGCACCGCGACCGTTCCACGACGGCGCGGAAGTGCCGTTCTTCGGCGTGCCCCATCGCATCCGCCATCGTCCCGATGCGCGGGGCACCGTGTGGCGCGAGGAGAACGAGATCCATGTCGCGGGCCGCGCCGAGCATTTGCCGCGACGCTTGCGCGATTGGTTGATCGCCGAGCTGCGGCGGCGGCTGATGCCGCTGGTGGAGGCCAAGGCCGGGCGCTTGCAGCGGCCGGTCAAGCGCGTCGGCCTGCGCGACAGCCGCTCGCGCTGGGGCAGCTGCGGACCGGATGGCGGGCTCTCCTTCTCCTGGCGCCTGGTATTCGCGCCGCCCGAGGTGCTCGACTACCTGGTCGCGCACGAGGTTGCCCATCTCGTGCACAAGAACCACGGCCCACGCTTCTGGGCGGCGACCCGCGATCTGTGCGACGGACCGATGGAGGTGCCGCGCAGCTGGCTGCGGGCCAACGGCGAGGCGCTGTTGCAGTATGGCGCTTGAGGCAATTTGCAGTCTCGCGTCCAGCCCGAGTCCACCCGGTGTCCACCCCGAGTCCAGCCGAGGGGTGGTGCCGGATTCCTGGACTCGGCCGGAAAACCCTTATGGAATCGGCATCGAAGCCGTCCCGTCCTCGACAGGACTCGGTGGACGCGTCCTCCCTCAAACTCAGGCCGTCGGCCCGGCGCTCGCCTTCCAGCGCGGGGCAGCCGCGGTCTCGGCAAAGTTCGTGAACATCAGATTGAAGGAGATGCTGATTCGCTCCCGCGAGCCCTCGTTGGACGGCACGTGGTGGCGCAGCCATGACGGGAAGATCACCATGCGGCCCGGCATTGCCTGCTCGGCCGCGGCATTGGCGGTCAGGCGGTTGAGCTTGCCGCTCCACGGCATGATCGAGATCGGTCGCGGGTCCTGGAAGATCAGCTCCGGCGCGCCGTCGGATACGTCGACGTAGTAGACGCCGCTCAGATAGTTGTTCGGATGGTTGTGCGTCGGGTGATAGCTGCCCGGCGGGTTGATGTTGGCCCAGCAGCCCGTGATCATCAGCGGGTACTGCTCGAGCTGCAGGAACTGCGCAACGCTGCGGGCGGCGATCTCGACCAGCTGGGCGAACTCGGCGAATTCGGGGCGGGTGTGCAGGTCGTGCGGCGTCTGCCAGTTGCTGCCCGTCGGTACGTTCGGCCGCGGCGCGATGATCTTCTCGATTTCGGCCTTCAGTTTCGCATTGAAGGCCGCCGCTTCGGCCGCAGCGAGATCCAGCACCCACAAAGGCGTGGGAAAGAGCTCCCGGACGTTCTGCTTCACCTTCACGGTGCGCAGTTTAGCAGGCCGACTGCAATTGCGCACCGACTTTATCACGGCGACGTGATGTGCACGGGCGTCCGCACACGCTGCCGTGTTGTTCGGCCTCTGCCGAGGGTTGGCTACTCCGCCGCCGCCCGAATCGCGCCGCCTTGCAGAACTGCGGCTGCCTCCTTGGCCACCCGCGTTCCGTCGAAGAAGCGCGGGTTCTGCTGGCCCCACAGCCGAACGGCGTTGGTGAAGGTGAAGTCGCGGAAGTCCGATTCGGTGATCAGCTCGTCCTCGACCAGCTCGTAGGCCTCGGGAACGGGCGAGAGCATGTCCGGCACGTCGAAGTGGCCGATGTCGGAGCTGAAGATCGCGTTGATGCGCGCGCCGAACGGGTTGGCGCGGCCGAACGCGGTGACGTTCATGCGATCGTCGGCCTCGCAGCCGAAGTAGTAGGGCCGGGCGTAGAGATCGACCCAGTCCTCCTTGCGGGTGATCTTGCAGGCGGCGAAGTCGTCGAGCACCGGCACGCCGCCGGTCGGCTCGTCCTCTTCCGCCGACGGCCAGCCGTCGCGCTTGTCGAGCTCGGCGGCGATGTCGCCGTAGCCGTACTTGTCGACCAGGCTGCGCAGCATCTTGCGGTCGAGCTTCTTGGGATCCATGTAGGCGATGCCCTTGGCGCCGCGCCGCTCCCAGTGCTCGATCAGGTCGGCGAACAGCTGGCAGCCCCAGCCCACGCCGCCCTCGAGGAAGGCGAAGTTGATGTCGGGGAAGCGCCGCGTCACGCCGCCCAGGAACAAGCCCTTGGCGATGGCGTGGCCGGCGGCGGCGAAGTGGCCAATATGGTTGTAGGTGAAGTTGCTGGGCGAGTTGCGCAGGCCGAAGCCGCGACCGCCGGCGTGGAAGGTCGGTGCGATGCCGAGCTCGCGGCACTTCTGCCAGACCGGGTCGTAGTCGTAGTCGCTGTCGATCCCGAACCGCTCGTAGGTCACGGTGTGGCGGGCAAGATCGGGATCGATGTCCTTGGCCTTGGCCATGCGGCGAGCCGCGTTGCCGAACATGGCGACCTTGGCGCCGAGCTGCTTGACGCAGAACTCGAGCTCCTCGATCGCCTCCTCCGGCGTGAACATCGGGATCACTGCGGCCGGCGTGAGCCGGTCGCCCAGCTTGTCGAAGTACTCGGCGGTGACGAGGTTGAAGCCGCGGCAGACGGCGCGCCGCGTCGCATCGTCGGGGATGCGCGGCACGCTCAAGCCCGCGGTCGGATAGATGATGCCGAAGTCGATGCCGAGCTCGTCGAGCCGGTCGTACAGCATGCGCGGCATCATCGCGGTGGCGCGATCGCGCGTGTTGGTCGACTGGCGCGTCCAGTAGCCCTCCATGGCGATGCCGCGCTGCTTGCGTTCGGCGATCGAGAGCTTCAGCGCATCCGGGATGCGGCGCTGCGAGGCGATGAAACCGTCTGCCGCCTTGTCGCCCGCGAGCTTGCGCATCCGTTCGGCGAACACGGGGTTGTACTCCACCCAGTGGCCGTCGCCGTCGATGATCGGATGCTTGAGGTTAGCCCGTACTTCTGAAGGACTGCGATGAGAACTCATGCTCGCCTCCGAGGTCACGAAAAGCCAAGGCGGCAACGGTAGTCCTCCGGACGACACCGTGCAACGAACCTGCCCTCGCCCTGCGGATTGCCGCCGAGCCGGTGCCGTGATCAGCCCCTGACCACCGGCGCCACGCTTTGCGCCATTGCCAGCACGCGTTTGTCGGCCATCGCCTCGCCCATCAGCATGAAGCCGACGGGCAGTTCGCCCGCGGCGTGGCAGGGCAGGCTGATGGCGCAGCGGTCGAGGAAGTTGCCGACCGTGGTATTGCGCAGCAGCAGCATGTTCTTCCGGGTGAAGCCTTCGGCCGTCGAGACCTCGTCGAGCGTCGGGGCCACGATGGCGCAGGTCGGCATGACGATGGCGTCGTAGTTCGACGTGACGGCGGCGACGCGCTTCTGCAGGTCGGCGCGCGCGGCCAGCAGGTCGATGTAGTCGGCGGCGCTCATCTCCCTACCGCGCAGGATGCGCGGATGGATGATGGGGTCGTAGTCCTTGCCGCGGCGGGCGATCAGCTTCTGATGCCAGGCATAGGCCTCGGAGGCGGCGAACCCGCCCTTGGCGTTGATCGCCGGCAGCTCGTTGAGCTGCGGCAGGTCGACCGTCTCGACCTTCACGCCCTTGGCCGACAGGGCACTGCAGGCGCGGTCGAACGCCCTGGCGACCGTGGCGTCGAGCTCGTCCATCACGAACTGTCTGGGAATGCCGAAACGCAGCCCGCCGAGCGGCGCGGCGTCCGGGATCGCGATCGGCTCTGCAGCGAACACCGCGTCGACGATGGCGCAGCACTCGACCGAGTTGGCGAGCGGCCCGATCGAATCCAGCGAGGTCGAGAGCGGCACCACGCCGTCGATCGGCACGCGCCGTGCGGTCGGCTTGAAGCCCACGATGCCGCAGACCGCCGCCGGAATGCGCACCGAGCCGCCGGTGTCGGTGCCGAGCGCCGCCACGGCCATGCGGTCGCCGACCGACACCGCCGCGCCGGACGACGAGCCGCCCGGCACGCGCGTGCGGTCGGCTGGGTTGCCCGGGGTGCCATAGTGCGGGTTGACGCCGACGCCCGAGAAGGCGAACTCGCTCATGTTGGTGCTGCCGACGATCACCGCGCCCGCCGCGCGCAGGCGCGCCACCACGGGTGCGTCCGCCTTGGCCGGCGGCGCATCGTCGAGCGCCCGGGAGCCCGCAAGCGTGGTCTCGCCCGCGACATCGCACAGGTTCTTGATCGATACCGGAATGCCGGCGAGCGGGCCGGGCACGAGGCCCGCCTTGCGCTGCGCGTCGCTGGCGTCGGCCGCGGCGATCGCCTGCTGCCTGTAGACCTTCACGAAGGCGCGCGAGCCCTCGCCCTTGGCATCCTCGATGCGGGCAAGCGCCTCGTCGGTCAGCCTGCGCGAGGAGGTGCGGCCCGCCGCCAGATCGGCCGCGAGCTGCAGGATCGTCGGATTGGTCATCTTACTTCGCTCTGTTTTTCACCAGATCATCGACCACCGCCGGATCGGCGAGGGTCGACGTGTCGCCGAGATTGCCGAAATCGTTCTCGGCGATCTTGCGCAGAATGCGGCGCATGATCTTGCCCGAGCGTGTCTTGGGCAGGCCGGGCGCCCACTGGATCACGTCGGGCGTGGCGATCGGGCCGATCTCCTTGCGCACCCAGGCGTTCAGCTCCTTGCGCAATTCTTCGCTCGGCTGCTGGCCGACCTTGAGCGTCACATAGGCGTAGATGCCCTGGCCCTTGATGTCGTGCGGGTAGCCGACCACCGCGGCCTCGGCGACCTTGGTGTTGCCGACCAGCGCGCTCTCGACCTCGGCGGTGCCGATGCGATGGCCCGAGACGTTGATCACGTCGTCGACGCGGCCGGTGATCCAGTAGTAGCCGTCCTTGTCGCGGCGCGCGCCGTCGCCGGTGAAGTACTTGCCGGGATAGGTCCTGAAGTAGGTCTCGATGAAGCGCTGGTGGTCGCCGTAGACCGTGCGCATCTGGCCGGGCCAGGAATTGACCAGGCAGAGATTGCCGGTCGCCTCGCCCTGCAGTTCCTTGCCCTCGGCATCGACCATCACCGGCGTGACACCGAAGAACGGCCGCGTCGCCGAGCCGGGCTTGAGCGCCGTCGCGCCGGGCAGCGGCGTGATCAGGATGCCGCCCGTCTCGGTCTGCCACCACGTATCGACGATCGGGCAGCGGCTGTCGCCGACCGTGCGGTAGTACCACAGCCACGCCTCGGGATTGATCGGCTCGCCGACCGAGCCCAGCAGGCGCAGGCTCTTGCGGCTCGCCTTCTTCACCGGCGCCTCGCCGTCGCGCATCAGGGCACGGATCGCCGTCGGCGCGGTGTAGAAGATGTTCACCTTGTGCTTGTCGACCACCTGCCAGAAGCGGCTGGTGTCGGGATAGTTCGGCACGCCCTCGAACATCAGCGTGGTCGCGCCGTTGGCGAGCGGTCCGTAGACGATGTAGCTGTGGCCGGTCACCCAGCCGACGTCGGCGGTGCACCAGTAGATGTCGCCGTCGTGGTAGTCGAACACGTACTGGTGCGTCATCGACGTGAAGACGAGATAGCCGCCCGTCGTGTGCAGCACGCCCTTGGGCTTTCCGGTCGAGCCGGAGGTGTAGAGGATGAACAGCGGATCCTCCGCGTTCATCGGCTCGGGCGCGCAGTCGGCGGACACCTTGGCCTTGATCTCGTGCCACCACACGTCGCGCCTGGCGTCCCAGTCGACCTTGCCTTTGGTGTGCTGGACCACCAGCACCTTCTTCACCATCGGGCACTTCTTCAGCGCCTCGTCGGTGTTGCCCTTGAGCGGCACCGGCTTGCCGCCGCGCAGGCCCTCGTCGGCGGTGATGACGATGTTGCTGTCGCAGTCGACGATGCGATTGGCGAGCGAATCGGGCGAGAAGCCGCCGAACACGACGGAGTGGATGGCGCCGATGCGCGTGCAGGCCAGCATCGCGTAGGCCGCCTCGGGGATCATCGGCAGGTAGATCGTGACGCGATCGCCCTTCTTGACGCCGAGCTCCTTGAGCGCGTTGGCCATGCGGCAGACTTCGCCATGCAGCTCGCGGTAGGTGACGTTCTTGCTCTTCGACGGATCATCGCCTTCCCAGATGATCGCGACCTGGTCGCCGCGCTTGGCGAGATGGCGGTCGATGCAGTTGGCCGAGACGTTCAGCACCCCGTCGTGGAACCAGCGGATGCGCACGTCGCCGGTATAGTCGACGTCGCGCACCGCGTTCGCGGAATAGGGCTTGATCCAGTCGAGCCGCTTGCCGTGCTCGCCCCAGAACGTGACCGGGTCCTTCACCGAAGCGTCGTACATCTCCTTGTACTTGGCCTCGTCGACATAGGCGCGCTTGGCCCAATCGGAGCTGACGGCGATCAGTTCATCGCTCATGGACATCCTCCCAATTTCCTCGGGTTTTAGCGCGCGGCCGCGACCGGCCGCAATTCGCCTTTCGGCGCAGGCAGTCGCAGCCAGGCGATGGCACCGAACAGCAGGAGGAGCAGCGGCACCAGCGGCAGACCGAAGCGGTGAGCGCGACCCACACCGCCGTCGGCGAGACCAGGACCGCGAGCCAGCCTCTCCAGTGTGTGGCTCACTCCGTGAACCAGGTCGTGAAGTCGGAGATTGGCGCGCGCTCGGTGATCAGATTGTTGGGCACCGCGTCCGGATCGGCGTAGCCCAGCGCCAGGCCGCAGATCACCACCTGGTCGTCGGGCACCTTGAGCTCGCGCCGCACGACGTGCTGGTAGCGGCTGAACGCCGCCTGCGGGCAGGTGTGCAGGCCCTTCTCGCGGGCGAGCAGCATCAGCTGATCGAGGAAGATGCCGCAGTCGATCCACTGGCCCTTTTCCATGCGCCGCTCGACGCACAGGATCATGCCGACCGGCGCATCGAAGAACTCGTAGTTCTTGCGGAACTGCCTGGCCATGCCCGCGGCATCGCCGCGCGGGACGCCGAGCAGCGTGTAGAGCTGCTTGCCGACCGTCTTGCGCCGCGTGTCATAGACCGGCGTGAATTCCTTCGGATAGACGCTGTACTCCGCACCGGGTCCATGGTCGTTGGCGGCCATCGCCGACAGGATTGCCGCCGACAGCCGCTTGCGCGCGGCGCCCATGGTCACATAGAGCTTCCAGGGCTGCAGGTTGCCGTTCGACGCCGCACGGTTGGCGTTGCTGATGATCCATTCGACATCGGCCCTGGCCACGGGGTCCGCCTTGAAAACCCGCATCGACCGGCGGCTGTTGATTGCGTCCGACACCTTCATGAACGATTAGCTCCGACTGAGATGGCGGCGCAGGAATTCGAACAGCTTGCGCCGCGCATCGGCGTTGTGCTGCTCGGTGAAATAGTGGGTGGCGCCGGGCACGATGAAAGTTTCGACTTCCTTGCCATGGCTTTTCAAGGACGCCGCCATGGTCTCGGTTTGCTCCACGGAAACGTTCTCGTCCTTGTCGCCGTGGACCAGCAGGACCGGCACGTCGATCTGCGCCACGCGGAAGATCGGCGAGCGCACCGGCAGGCCTTCCGGCCCGCAGAGATCGTCGAGATAGTCGCGCACGAACGGGTTGGCCTCGCGCCAGGCGGCAAGGTCGATCGGCGGATGGAAGGCGGCGACGGCGCGGATCGGCGGCCGGTGCGCGGCGGTCAGCAGCGCTACCTGGCCGCCCATCGAATTGCCGACCAGCGCGATGCGCTCGCGGTCGACCAGCGGCCGCTTGGCGAGCCAGTCGATCGCCGCCAGCACGTCGAGCGGCTGGCGCAGGCCCTGGTCGCTCTCGCCCTCGCTGCCCAGCCAGCCGCGCAGCGACAGCGCCAGCGCCACATATCCGTTGGCCGCGGTGAGCCGCGCCAGCGCCGCGAGATGCGAGGCGTTCTGCGCGAAGCCGTGCATCAGGATCACCGCGGGATACGGCGGCTTGCCGGCCTGCGGCTTGAAGAAGTATCCGCCGAGCGTCACGCCATGCCCCGGCACTTTGACGGACTCTGCGTCATGCAGATCGGGCAGGTCCTCCCAGCGATGCGCCACCTCGATCGGCACGCCGTCGGGATCGCGGAAGGCGACCGAGTAGTAGCCGGGCGCGAAATAGTCGAGCTCGGTCGGCGGCTGCAGGATCTCCGCGCCCGCGTCCTTCAGCACGGCATGGACCTCGTCGACCTGCGTGCGGCTCTCGGCCGACACGGCGAGCCACAGCGCACCCGGCCCATACGAGACGCCCTCGCTCGCCTGGCGCATCACGAAGTGATCGTAGCCGCGGGACCACATCACCCGGCCGGGACTCGCCCACACGCGATGGAAGCCCAGGGTGGGCAGCCACAGGCGATGGAAGGCGATCGAGCGGCCGAGGTCGCTGACTTCGACGGCGGCGCCGGCGAAAGACGCGCGCTGCTTCATCAGCGGAGCGGCAGGCCGAGCGCGCGCAACTCGTCGCGTCTCAGGTCTTCTTCGCCGGCGAGGAAGAACTCGTCGAGCTGCGGCGGCTTGATGGATGTGCTCGACAGCATGGCGTGCGCCTGGCCGCGGTGATGGATGTCGTGCTGGAACAGGTGCTCGAGGATGTTGGCCACCTTGGAGGGTGGTGGCTTTCGATTGAGGCGCGGCAGATCCCAGTCGCGCTGAAGCGTCTCTTCCGTCTGCCGTTCACAGAAGGCGATCAGGCGCTTGTCGGTCGCGGTCTGGACCAGCCGCAGCGAGCGCGCATCGGCATGCTCGGAATTGGGTGCCTTGATGCGGCCGAGCGCATCGCCGCCCTCCAGGGCGGCAAGGTAATAGAGGTCGACGTCGAGGATGTGGTTGAGGGTGAGCCGCAGCGACGGGAAGAAGCTCACCCGCGGCGCCGCGAATTCCTCCGGCGTCAGCGCCTCGCAGGCGCTGAGCAGGCGATGATTGGCCCAGGCATTGTTCTGGGCCATGGCGACGAAGTGGCCGACCAACCCCGTCGCCATGGTCGCTCTCGGCCCTATGCCGCGTGCGCGAGGTTGCGCAGCACGTAGTGCAGGACGCCGCCGTTCTTGAAGTACTCGATCTCCTCGGCGGTATCGATGCGGCAGGTCAGGGTGACCTTCTCGCTGGTGCCGTCGCGGCGATGGATGGTCATCGGGATGTCCATGCCCGGCCGCAGTCCGCTCTCGATCCCCTCGATGTCGAAGCTCTCATGGCCGGTGAGGTTCAGCGTCTTGCGGGTCATGCCGTCCTTGAACTGCAGCGGCAGCACCCCCATGCCGACCAGGTTCGAGCGATGGATGCGCTCGAAGGTCTCGCACACCACCGCCTTCACGCCGAGCAGGTTGACGCCCTTGGCCGCCCAATCGCGCGAGCTGCCGGTGCCGTACTCCTTGCCGGCGATCAGGATCTGCGGCGTGTGCTCCTTCTTGTAGCGCATCGCCACGTCGTAGATCGGCTCGGGCTGGTCGGTCTGGTAGTGGTGGGTGAAGCCGCCCTCGATGCCCGGCACCATCTCGTTCTTGAGACGGATGTTGGCGAAGGTGCCGCGCATCATCACCTCGTGATTGCCGCGCCGCGTGCCGTACTGGTTGAAGTCCTTGGGCTGCACGCCGTGATCGAGCAGGTAGGCGCCGGCCGGGCTGTCCTTCTTGATCGAGCCTGCGGGCGAGATGTGGTCCGTGGTGATCGAATCGCCGAACTGGCCGAGCGGACGGGCGCCCTCGATGTTGCTCAGGCTGCCCGGCGTCTTGCCCATCCCGTCGAAGTAGGGCGGGTTGCGCACGTAGGTCGACTTGTCGTCCCACGCATAGGTCAACGTCGGCTTGGTCTTGATCGAGCGCCAGAATTTGTCGCCCTTGAAGACGTCGCTGTAGCGCTTCTTGAACGCCTTGGCTGTGACGAACTTGTCGACGTGCTTCTGCAGCTCGGCGTTCGAGGGCCAGATGTCCTTGAGGTAGACCGGCTTGCCGCCCTTGCCGGTGCCGATCGGATCCTTGGTGATGTCGATCTTCATCGAGCCGGCGAGCGCATAGACCACGACCAGCATGGGCGAGGCGAGGTAGTTGGCGCGGGTCAGCGGATTGACTCGCCCTTCGAAGTTCCGGTTGCCCGACAGCACCGAGCAGACCACGAGGTCGCCGTCGCCGATCGCCTTGGTCACCGGATCGGGCAGCGGGCCGGAATTGCCGATGCACGAGGTGCAGCCGTAGCCCACGAGGTTGTAGCCGATCTTGTCGAGCTCCTTCTGCAGGCCCGACGCCACGAGGTACTCGGTGACGACCTGCGAGCCCGGCGCCAGCGAGGTCTTCACCCACGGCTTCACCTTCAGCCCGAACTTGTTGGCGTTGCGCGCGATCAGGCCGGCGCCCAGCATGACGTACGGGTTCGAGGTGTTGGTGCAGGAGGTGATGGCCGCGATCACCACGTCGCCGTGGCCGAGATCATAGTCGACGCCGTCGCACTTGATGCGCTTGCCGTCGTCGCGGCGCTCGAACTCCTTCTCCATCGTGCCGATGAACTGGCTGGCGGCCTGGTCGAGCGGCACGCGGTCCTGCGGGCGCTTCGGGCCGGCCAGGCTCGGCACGACGTCGCCGAGGTCGAGATGCAGCGTGTCGGTGAACACCGGATCGGGGGACTTCTTGCTGCGCCACAGGCCCTGCTTCTTGGCATAGGCCTCGACGATCTTGGCGGCGGTGCCGCGGTTGGTGGTCTTGAGGTACCCGAGCGTGATCTCGTCGACCGGGAAGAAGCCGCAGGTCGCGCCGTATTCCGGCGCCATGTTGGCGATGGTCGCGCGGTTGGCGAGCGGCAGGTCGGCCAGGCCCTCGCCGTAGAACTCGACGAACTTGTTGACCACGCCCTTCTTGCGCAGCATCTGCGTCACGGTCAGCACCAGGTCGGTCGCCGTCGCGCCTTCCTTCAGCTTGCCGGTCAGCTTGAAGCCGACGACTTCGGGAATGACCATTGGCTGCGGCTGGCCGAGCATGGCAGCCTCGGCCTCGATCCCGCCGACGCCCCAGCCCAGCACGGCGAGGCCGTTCACCATGGTGGTGTGGCTGTCGGTGCCGACCAGCGTGTCGGGATAGAGCACCGTCTCCTTGCCGTTCTTCTGCTGGAAGACGACCTGGGACAGGAACTCGAGGTTCACCTGGTGGCAGATGCCGGTGCCGGGCGGCACGACGCGGAAATTGTCGAACGCCATCTGGCCCCAGCGCAGGAACTGGTAGCGCTCGAGATTGCGTTCGTATTCGAGCGCGACATTCGCCTTGAACGCGCTGTTGTTGCCGAAGTTGTCGACGATCACCGAATGGTCGATGACGAGGTCGACCGGCACCAGCGGGTTGATCTTCTTGGGGTCGCCGCCGAGCTTCTCCATCGCGTCGCGCATCGCGGCGAGGTCGACCACGGCGGGCACGCCGGTGAAGTCCTGCATCAGCACGCGGGCGCAGCGGTAGTTGATCTCCTTGGTCGACTTGCCGCCATTCTTGATCCAGTCGGCGAAGGCGGCGATGTCAGCCTTCTTGACGGTTTTCCCGTCCTCGTGGCGGACCAGGTTCTCGAGCAGGATGCGCAGCGAGAACGGCAGGCGCGAAAGGTCGCCGACCTCCTTCTCGACCGCCTTCAGGCTCCAGTAGGTGTAGCTCCGGGCGCCGACCTTGAGGGTCTTGCGGGCCTTGAAGCTGTTGGGATGGGCGGCGGCCATTGGGCTAACTCCTGGAGAGCGACGGGTCGTTCGGGGTGGCGAAAAACGGGGGCAAAATAAGGGTCTAAGCCATGTCAGGCAATCGGCGGGTGCGGGTCCGCCGGGGCTGTGCCAGATTGCGGCCATGCAACGCGTAATCCGGGCTCTGGTCGGTGCATTTGCAGGCCTGATGCTGGGGTCCTGTGCGGCGCCGGGTAGTACGAACTGGGACGCCGCCGGCCGGGACATCGACGGCGGTTCGACCACGGCAAGTGCTTCGTCGGCCGCCCAGAAGACGACCGTCGAGAATCTCAACCGGATCCTGTCGACCGATCAGCTCTCGCCGGTCGACCGCTCGCTCTATCTCAGCATCCGCGCCTTCCTGTACAGCCGGCTGGGCCGCGAGGAGGACAGCCAGAAGGACGTGGCCGAGATGGCCCGCATCAACCCGCAGGGCTGGCCGATCATGATGTCGCTCGTCATGCCCGGGCTGGCGGGCGGCGGCGACCGCGGCGCCGCTCTGCGGGCCCTGGGATATGGCTTGGCGCAGAAGCCGAACGACCCGTGGCTGCTGCTGGGCCAGGGCCAGGTGCAGATGCAGATCGCCGATTATGTCCATGCGCTCGGCACCCTGGACAACGCCGTCGCCAGCGCCGAGACGCCGGCGGCGCGGCGCAACAGCGCCTATTTCCGCGGGCACGCGAACCTGGCGCTGGGCAACTACGACCAGGCGGCGAGCGACTTCGAAGCCTCGTTTTCGGGCCAGACCTCGCTCAAGGCGCGGACGCTGGGCGCGCTGTGGCGCTATGCGGCGCAGGTGCGCGGCAAACGGGACGCCCGGACGGTGCTGGCGCGCGAGCTCGGCGGAGCGGACCTGTCCGAATGGCCGGGGCCGGTCGTCAAGTTCCTGCTCGGCCGCCTGCCGGCTGGCGAGCTCGAGGTCGCCGCCGAATCGGACGACGCGGCCAAGAAGACCAACGGCAAGTGCATGGCCTCCTACTTCATCGGCGTGGACGCGGTGCGGCGGGGCGACCGTCAGCGGGCGCGCGAGCAGTTCCAGCTCGCCCAGGCGCGCTGCCCGACGATGTCGGAATACAACTGGGCGGCGTCGAACGAGCTGAAGCGGCTGTAAGGGCATGGCGGGCGTCTTCGCGCAGGCGAAGATGCGCCCAGCCCGAGCGCCGCTGCCAATACATTGAAAATCTCGGCTGGAAAGCTTCGTCCTATCGCCCTGCTGGACGCTGGTCGACACGGCGGCGTATTTCTTTCCGAAGATGAGAGTGAAGCCGGACGGGGGACGCGTGCAGGCCCGATCACTGATCCACCCGCTGATTCGCCTGCGGATTCGTCTCCCGGCGCTGGTTGCGGCGCTCGCTCCAGTGCTGCTCGTGCCCGCATCCGCTTCCGCCCTCGATTGCGCGCGGGCCACGACCGAGAACGAGAAGGCGATCTGCTCGGATGCGTCGGCACGTGATGCGGACAACGCGCTCGGCAAGGTCTTCGATGCGTTGCATGGAGCTGCGGCCGCGAACGAGCGGGCCGCCCTTGTCGCCGCGCAGCTGCGCTGGATCGAGCTGCGCGATTCGAATTGCGCGACGACCAAGGACGCGGCGCTTTCAGCCTGCCTTCGCGACGAGACGAAGCAGCGTATCGCCTTTCTGACCGGGACATCGGCGGCCGGCCCGGGCGCACCCCGAGCGCTTGCTCCCTTCTTCCGCCAGCAGAAGGGCGGCAAGGGCCGGGCCGATATCGACATCCAGCTCCTGCGTTTCGCAGCGCCTGCCAATGCCGGGGAAAAGGCTTTCAACGCGGAGGTGGCCAAGCTGGTCCAAATCCGGGAACCGGAGAGGGGCGATCCGCAAGCCGACAGCTATTCCTATCAATGGTGGATGTCGCTGCCCTATGCCTCACCGCGCCTCGTCTCCGCCCATGCGGAGGGCTACGAATATGCCGGCGGCGCGCATCCCAATCGCTTCACCGTCAATTTCAATCTCGATGTCGAGCGCCAGCGCCTGCTCGCCTTCGACGATCTCGCGGCAGCGCCTTCCGCCAAGAAAATCTTCGCCCTGTGTGCGGAGCAGGTCACCAAGCAGAAGCGTGAGAGGATCGACAAGGCCGACGACGTCGGCAGTCCGCAGGACATCCTGGAGTCCGTCACGAAAGCGACGGGCGATCTCAGGGCCTGGGGCTTTGGCGGCGACAAGGCGACGATCGGCTACGATCCCTACGCTGTCGGGGCCTATGCCGAGGGCGACTATTCCTGCGAGATTCCCTACGCCGCGCTGAGGCCGCTGGCAAAGCCGGACTTCCCCCTGCCCTGACGGGATCGCGGGTCATCCCATCAGCGCCATCGGCGCCACGAACCGGGCGATCTCGCCCAGCACGTAGGCGGGCTGCTGCAGGTGGGGGCTGTGGCCGCAGTCGGGGACCAGGCGGGTCTCGCAGTAGCCCCCGACCTTGCCGGCGATGATGCCGAGCTGCAGCTCGGTGCCGTAATCGTCGTCCTCGCCCTGGATCGCCTGCACCGGAACTTCGATCCTCGGCAGGCGGCGGTCGGCGTCCATCGGCTCGAAGCCCGGCGCCACCCAGGCGTCGGCCCACAGATGGAACGCGCGGTCGACATTGTCGCCGTGGTAGCGCGCCAGCTTCTCGCGCAGGTCGGTGGTGGTCCACGCCTTGCGGGCGCGAACAATGGCTTCCAGGCAGACCGATTCGGTGATCGCGTGCGCCGCGAGCGTAACCACCGCGCGCAAGGGCGCCGGGGAGTGGGCGGCGTAGTTCAGCGCGATCGTGCCGCCGTCGCTGTGGCCGACCAGCACGCAGTCCTCGATCGCGAGCCGGGCGAGCAGCTTCGGCAGCACCTCGTCGGCCTCGATCTCCATGTACCGGACGCCGGGATCGCAGGGCCACGGGCTCGACCGGCCGTAGGCGGTGCGGTCATAGACCAGGCCCGCGCACTGCACGACGTCGCAAAGCCTCTGCGGGAAGTCGCGCCACATCTCGATGCAGCCCAGCCCCTCGTGCAGGAAGACCAGCGTCGTGCGCTCCAGCCCGTCGCTCTTCTGCGGCTGCAGGCGTCGGACCCGCAGGGTGCGATCGCCGAGATCGATCAGCTCGTCATCCATGCCGTTCCTTTTAGACAGCCGGAGGGCCGGCCCGAAAGCCTGTGGATAAGGCGCCGCGGGCGAGTCTCACCATGGCCATTGGCTCGCGAATCGCGGGCCCGGAATCAAGTGTCGATCAGGCGGCCATGGCCCTTAATAGGGATCCGACACGCCGTGGTGCAGTGTGTGCCTTGCATGATGGCGTTCATCGCTCTCTCAAATCCCTCCCGTCCGGTCCTTCCCGACGGCGTCGCGTCCATCGCAACCTCGAAGGCGCACGTTTTCCAAGGGGCGGGGAGGGGCCTGCGGGCAGAGTGGCAGAATCTGCGTAAAACGCTGGCGCTGCTGCATCGGACCGCTGCCATGCCGGCTGGCAGCCGATGGCAGTCGGTATCAGCGCGCGGCGACGGGCGTGGGCTTGGTGCCGGGAGCGGGTGTGCGGCCAGGCGGACGGCAGCGGAGGCGGGCGGCCGGATCGCGCGGGATGGCGTCGCGGTTCCACCAGCCGCCACCCAGCGCCTGGAACAGTGCCGCGGTGTCGGTGTAGCGCGCGGCCTGCGCCTGGACCCGCAGCAGCACCGCCTGCTGGTAGGCGAGCTGGGCGGTCAGCACGAAGAGGTAGGTCGCGTCGCCCAACTCGAGCCGGCGGCGGGCGATCTGCAGGCTGGTCGAGGTCGCCTGCTCGGCGGCGACCGAAGCCTTCAGCGCCAGCGCGTCGAACTCCAGCGCGCGCAGCGTGTCGGCGACGTTGCGGAAGGCCTGCAGCACCGTCGACCGGTACTGCGCATCGGCCTGCTCGAGCGCGGCCTGCGCCTGGCGCTTCTTGGCGGCGAGAGCCCCGCCGTCGAGGATGGTCTGCAGCACGTTCACACCGGCCAGCGACTGGGCGAGCGTCGGCCCGAACAGCGTGCCGAGGGTCAGCGCCTGGGTGGCGATGTTGGCGTTCAGCGTGATGTTGGGAAACTGGTTGGCGATCGCCACGCCGACCAGCGCCGACGCCGAATGGAGATTGGACTCGGCCGCGCGCACGTCCGGCCGCTGCTCGACGAGCTTGGACGGCAGGCTGAGCGGCAGCTCCTCGGGGAGCTTCAGGTCCTCGAGCTTGAACCGCTCGGCGAGCGACTGGTCCGGGAAGCGGCCAGTGAGCGTGGCGAGCAGGTTGCGCTGCTGCGCCAGCGCCTTCTGCAGCGGCGGCAGGGTCGCCTCGACCTGGGCCAGCGCCGCCTGCTGGGCGGCGACGTCGGAGCCGGTCACCGCGCCGAGGCCGAGCTGGCGGTTCAGGATATCGAGCGTGTCGCGCTGGGCGGCGATGATGCTCTGGGTGGCGTCGATCTGGGCGCGCAGCGAGGCTTCGAGGATGGCTGCCGCCACGACGTTCGAGGCGAGCGACAGGTAGGCGCCCTCGAGCTGGAAGCACTGCGCCTCGGCAAGCGCATCGAGCGATTCGATCTGCCGGCGGTTGGCGCCCCACAGGTCGAGGTTGTAGCTGAGCGTCAGGCCGAGCGTGTACAGACTGTAGCTGTAGTTGTTGTCGGCGGTCGGCGCCGACAGCACGGTCGGCACCTGGTTGGCGGTTGCGCTGAAACCCGCCTGCAGCGTGGGGAACAGGGTCGCACGCTGCGCGCGCGCGGCTTCCTGCGCGACCCGCAGTCCCGCAGAGGCGGCCTGGATGTCGGGATTGGCGCGCAGCGCCGTCTCGATCAGGCTGTTGAGCGGCGGCGACTGGAAGACCTGCCACCACTGACCCGGAATATCCATGCCGTCGACGATGCGCTGCGCCTCGCCGCCGTCGATCCCGCCGGAGACGAAGGTCGGCGGCTGGTCGGCCAGGAAGGACTGGGCCTTGGGCGGGTCGGGCGCGTGGAAGTCCGGCCCCATGGTGCATCCGGCCACCAGACCGAACGCGGCCAATGCGAGCAGCGGCCGCATCAGTGCTGCTCCGCCACGGCACCGGTCGGCGCCGGTTCGGCCGCGCGGCGGCGCGAGAACAGGCCGATCAGCGACGGCAGCACGGTCAGGAACAGGAACGGCGCCAGCGAGGTGCCGCCGACGACCACGACGGCGAGCGGCCGCTGCACCTGGCTGCCGATCGCCGTCGAGAAGGCGGCCGGCAGCAGGCCGACCGCCGCCGCGACACAGGTCATCAGCACGGGCCGCATCTGCAGCACGCAGGTCTGGCGCAAGGCCTCCTCGCGCTCCATGCCGCCCTCGACCAGGCGGTTGAAGCAGGACAGCACCATGATGCCGTTCATGGCGGCGATGCCGAACAGGGCGACGAAGCCGATCGCGGCGGAAATACTGAAGGGCATGCCGAGAATGAAAAGCGCGAGGATGCCGCCGGTCAACGCCATCGGGATGGCGCTGCCGGCCACCAGCGTGTCGCGCAGGCTGCCGAAGCTGACATAGAGCAGCAGCAGGATCAGCGCGATGGCGATCGGCACGACGACGGCGAGCCGCTGCAGGGCGCTCTTGAGGTTGCCGAACTCGCCGACCCATTCGACGCGGTAGCCGCCCGGGATCTTGACCTGGTCGGCGACGCGCTGCTGCGCCTCGAGCACGGCGCTGCCGAGATCGCGGCCGCGCACCGAGAACTTGACCGGGACGTAGCGCTCCTGCTGCTCGCGGTAGATATAGAAGGCGCCGGACACGATGTTGACGTTGGCGACCTCCGAGAGCGGCACCTGGGTCACGCCCTTGTCGGTCTGCACCCCGATCGGGATGCGCTTGATCGCCTCGAGATTCTCGCGGTAGCGCGGCGCCAGGCGCACGACCATCGGGAAGTGACGGTCGCTGCCGTTCTCGTAGACGTCACCCGCCGCCTGGCCGCCGATCGCCGCCTGCACCGTGGCGTTGATGTCGCCGGGCGCCAGGCCGTAGCGCGCGGCGCGATTGCGGTCGATGTCGATGCGGATGGTCGGCTGGCCGAGCGAGGCGGAGACCGCGAGGTCGGTGATGCCGGGCACCGTGGCGATGGCGTTCTTGATCTCCTCGGCGACCTTGGCCAGCGTCTCGAGGTCGTTGCCGAACACCTTCACCGAGTTCTCGCCCTTCACGCCGGACGCCGCTTCCTGGACGTTGTCCTGGATGTACTGCGAGAAGGTGAAGTCGACCCCGGGAAACGCCTTCTGCAGCGCGTCGTTCATGTCGGCGATCAGGTGCTCCTTGTCGAGGCCCTTGCGCCACTTGTCGAACGGCTTCAGCGGCACGAAGAACTCGGCGTTGAAGAAGCCGGTCGAATCGGTGCCGTCGTCGGGCCTGCCGTGCTGGGAGATCACGGTCTCGGCCTCGGGGAAGCCCTTGAGCAGCTTGCGCATGCGGTTGACGTAGTCGTTGCCCGATTCGAGCGAGATCGACGCCGGCATGGTCGCCCGAACCCACATGTTGCCCTCCTCGAGCGCGGGCAGGAACTCCAGCCCGATCGAGTTGCCGGCCACGATCGCGACCACCACGACCGCAAGGCCGGCGAGCGCGGTCACCCCGCGGCGCGGCAGCACGAAGTCGCGCACGCGGGCGTAGAAGCGGCTGATCGCGCGCACCAGCCGGGTTTCCGTGTGCTCGACCCGCTCCGGCAGCAGCAGGGCCGACAATGCCGGCGAGACCGTGAAGGTGGCGATCAGGCCGCCGGACAGGGCATAGGCATAGGTGCGGGCCATCGGGCCGAAGATATGGCCCTCGACGCCCGACAGGGTGAACAGCGGCAGGAAGCCCGCGATGATGATGGTTGCCGAGAAGAAGATCGCCTTGGTCACCTCGGTCGCGGCCTGGTAGATCGTCTGCACCTTGTCGACGCGCGGATCGCGGTGCGACAGGTGGCGGAATATGTTCTCCACCATGATGACGGTCGCGTCGACGATGATGCCGAAGTCGATCGCGCCCATCGACAGCAGGTTCGCCGATTCGCCCGACACCACCAGGATCACCACGGCGAACAGCAGCGCGAAGGGAATCGTCGCCGACACGATCAAGGCGCTGCGCAGATCGCCGAGGAACAGCCACTGGATGAAGAAGATCAGCGCGACGCCCATCACCATGTTGTGCAGCACGGTGTGGGTGGTGATGTCGACCAGGGCGCTGCGGTCGTAGATCCGTACGATCCGGATGCCGGGGGGCAGAATGTTGGTGTTGTTGATGCGGTCGACCTCGGCCAGCACCCCCCGCAGGGTCGGCAGGGTCTGGGCGCCGCGCCGCATCAGCACGATGCCCTGGACGATGTCGTCGTCGTCGTTCTGGCCGGCGATGCCGAGCCGCGGCTGGTTGCCGACCGTCACGGTGGCCAGGTCCGACACCAGGATCGGCGCGCCGTCGCGCGTGGTCACGATGGTGTTGCGGATGTCGTCCATCGATCGGATCTGGCCGACCGACCGCACGATCGCCGATTGCGGTCCGATATTCACCGTGTTGGCGCCGACATTGATGTTGGCGTTGTTCAGCCCGTCCAGCACCTGCTTCAGCGTGAGGCCGTAGGCCAGCAGCCGGTCGAGATCGACGGTGATGTCGTAGGTCTTGGTCTTGCCGCCCCAGCCCGTGACGTCGATCACGCCTGGAACCGCCTTGAAGCGGCGCTGGAGGATCCAGTCCTGGATGGTCTTGAGGTCGGTCACCGTGTAACCGGGCGGTCCCACCACGCGGTAGCGGAAGATCTCGCCGATCGGGCTGGTCGGCGACAAGGTCGGTTGCGCCCCGTTGGGCATCGGCGGCAGCTGCGACAGGCGGTTGATGACGTACTGCGCCGCCTGCTCGTAGGTCAGGTCGTAGGTGAACTGCACCTTCACGTCGCTGAGCCCGAACAGCGAGATGGTGCGGATCGCCTGCACGTTGGGGATGCCCGCCATCTGGATCTCGATGGGGATCGTGATGTAGCGCTCGATCTCCTCCGACGACTGGCCCGGATTCTGGGTGATGATGTCGACCAGCGGCGGCACCGGGTCGGGATAGGCCTCGATGTTCAGGGTCTTGTATGCGAACAGGCCGCCCACCATCAGCGTCGCCGCCAGAATGATGACGAGGATGCGTAGCTTGAGAGCCGCGGCAACAATGGCATGCATGAGGGGAGTCCCGCCAGCGTCTGCGCGTCAGTCGCGCGTGGCGGCGCGGTCGATAAAGAGGGTGCCGCTCGCCACCACCGATTCGCCGACGCTGAGGCCCTTGCGGACCTCGACCAGGCCGTTGGTGGTGGTTCCGACCTCGATCGGCCGAGTGAGGACGGTCTTCTGATCGGGCCGGGCGACCCAGACGCGCGCCTGTGCGCCCTCGTAGACCACGGCTTCCTGCGGCACGGCGGGCATCAGGCGGCTCTCGCCCGACACGATGCGGAACGAGGCGAACATCTCGGGCAGCAGCGCGCGACCCGGATTCTCGATCTCGGCGCGCACCGGCAGGCGGCGGGTGTTGGGATCGAGCGCCGGCGCCACGTAAGAGAGCTTGGCGTTGAAGATGCGGCCCGGATAGGCCAGCACCGAGACCTCGACCGGCGCGCCGACCTTCATCTTCGGCGCATCCGATTCGCGCACGTTGGCGACCAGCCACACCGTCGACAGGTCGCCGACCGTGAACACCGGATCGCTGGCGCCGGTGTTGATGTATTGGCCGAGGCCGACCCGGCGCTGGATGATCGTGCCGGCGATCGGGGCGGAGACGATCGTTTCCGCGCCGATGCGGTCCATCTTCTCGAGCTTGTCGATCTCGTCGTCGGAGCGGCCGAGGATGCGCAGCCGGTTGCGCGCGGCCGCCAGGGCGATCTCCGCCGAGCGCATGTCGCCCTGCGCGTTCACCAGGTCGGACTGCGCCTGCTCGAGATCCTTGAGCGCACCGCCCTTGATGGCCAGCAGCTCGCGCTGCCGCTTCTCGACCTGCTGGGCGAGTTGCAGGCGCGACTTCGCCTTGTCGACGCCGGCGACCGCGGTGACCAGATCGTTCTGGCCCTGCACGAACTCGCTCGCCTCGATCGCGAACAGCGGGGCGCCGCGTTCGACGTGATCGCCCGGCTTGGCGATCAGCTTGCTGACGCGGCCGGAGAAGGGCGAAAAGACCGGCGTGGTGGTGTCTTCGTTGATGGCGATCTTGCCGTCCGTGGCGCGCTCGTCGCGGAACGCGACCTGCCGCACGGCGGCAAGCCGCAGGCTCGCCCACTGCGTGTCGCTGGGGCGGAAGGCGCCATCGGTGTCAGTCGTGGTCTTCTCGGTGCGTGCAACCGCATTGCCCTCGCCGCTGTCGAACAGCCAGAAGCCGGCGATCAGGGCCGCCACGACCGCAACGCCGGCGCCCGCCAGCCACAGCCGGTTCCGGCCGAGGCGCGTCATGGTGCTTGTCGAGGGCTTGGCTTCGGTCGTCATGACGGCGCGTTTCCGCGAAACGAGACAATTGAACCGGGCCAAACTAGTCCTTTCCTATTACGTCAACCTGACGCGCAAAGCCGGTCACGGCAGTATCGCTCGGTGGTATGGTGCGGCATAGGAACCGAAGAGGGCCGGAGGCCCGATACCAATGAGGGTGCTTCTCGTCGAAGACAACCCAGAGCTTGTGTCTCTCCTGATCAAGGGCCTCGGCCAGAGCGGCTTTTCGGCCGATTCGGTCGGCACGGTCGGTGACGCGCTTCACGTCCTTGCGACCATGAAATATGCAGCCCTCGTCCTCGATCTCGGCCTGCCGGACGAGGATGGTCTTACCCTGCTGCGCGAGATTCGTCGCAGACATGACACAACCCCGGTGCTGGTGCTGACCGCGCGCGATGGCGTGAGCGACCGTGTCACGGGCCTGCGCGAGGGCGCCGACGACTATCTGGCGAAACCCTTCGCGATGGAGGAACTCGTCGCGCGCCTGCAGGCGTTGCTGCGCCGGCCCGGCCATCTGCTCGGCCGCTTGCTGAGCTTCGGCAATGTCTCCCTCGACACCGAGGGACGGCAGGTTTTCGTCGCCGGCACCGCGCGCGCATTTCCGGCGCGCGAGACGGCGGTCCTGGAGATCCTCCTGCGGCGCGGCGGAAACGTCGCACCCAAGCGGCTGTTCGAGGATCAATTGTTCGGTCTGTCGGGCGATGTCGGGTCGAACGCCGTCGAGGTCTACGTACACCGGCTGCGCAAGATGCTGGGGGACGCCGGCGCCAGTGTGAAGATCCATACCGTGCGCGGCGTCGGCTATCTGATGGCGGAGGAAAAAGCCGGGTGATCCGCTTCCGCTCGATCATCAGCCGCATCGTCGCGTTTCACGTGGTGGCGATCGGCGTGACGGCCGTGTTGATGCCGCTGGCGCTCTACTATTTGCTGAACGAGGCGGCGAACGGCCTGCATCGCGATGCCCTGCGCAGCCAGGCCTTCACCATCGCGAGCTTCCTGCGGCCGCAGCCCGACGGCGGGATCGCGCTCGACATCCCGCCCGAAGTGCGGCCGCTCTATTCGGGCGAATACGCGCTCTATGCCTATGCCGTGCTGGACGCCGACGGCCGCGTGCTGTTCTCGTCGCGCAACGATGGTGGCCCGCTGTTCCCGCACGACGATCAGGGTGTGCGCGACTGGTACATCCGCCACCGCAGCAGCGGCGCGATCATCTTCGGCGTGAGCGTCGCCCGACCGATCGGCGAGCACGTGTACTTCGTGCAGGTTGGCCAGGACCTCGCCCATCGCGACGTGATCATCGACGACGTGGTCTCGCAATTCTTCCCGCGCGTCGCCTGGATCACCTTCCCGATCCTGCTGCTGCTGCTGCTGTTCGACATCTTCATCTTCCGCCGCGCGCTCCGGTCGGTGCGCGAGGCATCGCAGACCGCGGCGTCGATCGGGCCGCAGCGCACCGAGGTGCGATTGCCGGAGGAGGCGGTGCCGTCGGAGATCGCGCCGCTGGTGCATGCGGTCAACCAGGCGCTGGAGCGCCTCGAGGCGGGCTTTCGCGCGCAACGCGACTTCACCGCCGACATGGCGCACGAGCTGCGCACGCCGCTCTCCATCATCCGGGCGCGGGTCGATTCGCTCGAGCCAGGCCCGCTGCGCGACCAGTTGCGAGCCGACATCGTCAACATGACGCGCACGGTGAACCAAGTGCTCGACATCGCCGAGCTCGAGAGCTTCCTCGTCGCGACCGACGCCCGCGCCGACTTGCACGAGGTTTGCGCCGACGCCGTCGCCTTCATGGCGCCCCTCGCGGTCGAGCGCGGGCAGACCATCGCCCTTACCGGCGCACAGGGCCCGGTCTGGGTGCGCGGCCATGCCGAGGCGCTGTTCCGGGCCGTGCGCAATCTGGTCGAAAACGCGATCCGCCACACCCCGGCCGGCGTCTCGATCGAGGTCGAGGTGACCGAGGACGGGATCGTGCGGGTGCTCGATGACGGTCCGGGCGTGCCGGCCGGCGACCGCGAATCGATCTTCCGCCGATTCTGGCGGCGCGACCGGGGCAAGGCCGACAGCCGCGGCCTGGGCCTGGCGATCGTCGCCCGGGTGGCCGAGGCGCACGACGGCAGCGTATCGGTCGACGCGCGGCCGGGCGGAGGCTCGATCTTCACCTTGAAGTTGCGGCCCGCCAGTTGACCGCACCCCTCCTGCCCATTCTTATGGGGAGGAACAAAAGGACGAACCGCAAAAAGCGGTCGAGGCAGGGGGTCAAGACTGGGATGACGGCAGCGTCAACCTCTGAACGGGATACATTTCCCAAGCTGTTGGCGGGGCTCTCGGCCACACGCCCGCATGCGCCGGCGTACCGGGAGAAGGAATACGGCATCTGGCAGACCTATGACTGGGCGCACGTCGCCGAGCAGGTGAACCGGCTGGCGGCGGGGCTCGCCGACCTCGGCCTGGTGCGGGGCGAGCGGCTGATCGTGGTGGGCGACAACCGCCCGCGCCTCTATTGGGCGATGGCGGCAGCGCAGTCGCTGGGCGGCGTGCCGGTGCCGGTCTACCAGGATTCGGTCAGCGAGGAGCTGGCCTACGTCGTCGGGCATGCGGGCGCGCGCGTCGCGATCGCCGAGAACCAGGAGCAGATCGACAAGCTGCTCGAGATCCAGAAGTCCGTGCCGGCGCTCGCGACGCTGATCTACGACGACCCGCGCGGCATGCGGCACTACGAGGGGCTGCTCTCCTACGACGAGGTGCTGGAGCGCGGCCGCAAGCGGCTCGATGAGCAGCCGACCCTGGTTTCCGATCAGGTCGCGCAGGGTCGCGGCGGCGACGACGCCATCATGCTCTACACCTCCGGCACGACCGGCCGGCCCAAGGGCGCGGTGCTGAGCTACGACAATCTGGTCTGGGCGGCCAAGGCCGGCGCGGAATTCGACGGGCTCAAGGCGGGCGACGAGCTCCTGTCGTATCTGCCGATGGCGTGGGTGGGTGACCACCTCTTCTCCTATGCGCAGGGCTACGTGGTCGGGCTGGTGGTGAACTGCCCCGAATCGGCATCGACGGTGATGACCGACCTGCGCGAGATCGGCCCGACTTATTACTTCGCGCCGCCGCGGGTGCTGGAGAACCTGATCACCCAGGTGATGATCCGCATGGAGGATGCGGGCGTCGTGAAGCGCAAGCTGTTCCATTATTTCATGGCGCACGCACGCAAGGTCGGGCCGGCGCTGATCGATGGCCGTCCGGTCGGGCCCGTCGATCGCCTGCTCTATCGGCTGGGCGATCTCTTGGTCTATGGCCCGCTCAAGAACACGCTGGGCATGAGCCGCGTCCGGGTCGCCTACACCGCCGGCGAGGCGGTCGGGCCGGAGATCTTCAACTTCTTCCGCGCCTTGGGCGTGAACATGAAGCAGCTCTACGGCCAGACCGAGGCCAGCGTGTTCGTCACCATCCATCCCAACGGCGAGGTCTATTCCGACACCGTGGGCAAGCCCGTCTCCGAGGTTGAGCTGCGCATCGCCGACACGGGCGAGGTGCTCTATCGCAGCCCCGGCGTGTTCAAGGAGTATTTCAAGAATCCGCAGGCGACCAACGACACCAAGACGGCCGACGGCTGGGTCCATACCGGCGATGCGGGCTACCTGGACGATCGCGGCCACCTGCGCATCATCGATCGCGCCAAGGATGTCGGGAAGCTGACCGACGGCACGTTGTTCGCGCCCAAGTTCATCGAGAACAAGCTGAAGTTCTTCCCGCACATCAACGAGGCGGTGGCGTTCGGCGACGGCCGCGATTTCGTGACCGCCTTCGTCAACATCGACATGACGGCGGTCGGCGACTGGGCCGAGCGGCGCAACATCGCCTATGCGAGCTACCAGGAGCTGGCGGCCCATCCCGCTGTCTACGACCTGATCGCGGAGGAGATCGGCCGGGTCAATCGCGACCTCGCCAACGACCCGCGCATGGCCGGCGCGCAGATTCGCCGCTTCCTGGTGCTGCACAAGGCGCTCGACGCCGACGACGGCGAGCTCACCCGCACCAACAAGGTGCGACGCGGTTTCATCGCCGAGCGCTACAAGTCGCTCGTCGACGCGCTCTACAGCGGTGCGAAAGACACGCACATCAAGGTCGACGTCACCTTCGAGGACGGCCGCAAGGGGACGATCGAAGGCACGGTGGCGATCCGCGACCTCGCTCCGCAGGCTGCGGCACCGCTGAAGAAGGCAAGCTGACGCGATGGCCCCTCAGCGTCTGTTGAACGAGGTCCTGCTCTCGGTCGAGGGCATCAGCCTCTCGTTCGGTGGCGTGAAGGCGCTGACCGACATCAGCTTCGACATCATGAAGGGCGAGATCCGCGCCATCATCGGCCCCAACGGCGCCGGCAAGTCGTCGATGCTGAACTGCATCAACGGCTTCTATCACCCGCAGCAGGGCGCCATCACGTACAAGGGCGTCAAGCGCAGCCGCATGAAGCCGCACGAGGCGGCCGAGCAGGGCATCGCCCGCACCTTCCAGAACATCGCCCTGTTCAAGGGGATGAGCACCCTCGACAACATCATGACCGGCCGCAATCTGCGCATGAAGACCGGGCTCTTCTGGCAGGCGCTGCGCTTGGGCCCGGCCGCGCGCGAGGAGATCGAGCATCGCAAGGCGGTCGAGCGGATCATCGACTTCCTGGAGATCCAGCATGTTCGCAAGGTGCCGGTGGGACAGCTTCCATACGGCCTGCAGAAGCGTGTCGAGCTCGGCCGTGCATTGGCCGCCGAGCCGGAGCTGCTGCTGCTCGACGAGCCGATGGCCGGCATGAACCTCGAGGAGAAGCAGGACATGTGCCGCTTCGTGCTCGACGTGAACGATGAGTTCGGCACCACGATCTGCCTGATCGAGCACGACATGGGCGTGGTGATGGACATCTCCGACCGCGTCGTGGTGCTCGACTACGGCAAGAAGATCGGCGACGGCGTCCCCGACGCGGTGAAGAACGACCGCGCCGTGATCGACGCGTATTTGGGAGTGAGCTCATGACTCTTGTGCCGGGTGCGCGCCACTCCAGTGGCGCGATCTTTGTTGGTCCCACGAAAGACGCGCCACTGGAGTGGCGCGCCCCCGGCACAAGAATCTGATCATGGGCTTCTTCATCGAGGTGCTGACGGGCGGCCTGCTCGCGGGGGTCCTGTACTCGCTGGTGGCGCTGGGCTTCGTGCTGATCTTCAAGGCGTCGGGAGTCTTCAACTTCGCGCAGGGGGCGATGGTGCTGACGGCGGCGCTGGCGCTGGTGCGGGCGCTCGAGCTGTTCGAGCAATGGAAATGGCCGTTCTGGCTGGCGCTGATCGGCGCCTTCCTGTTCGCCGCGGCGATCATGGCGGCGGTTGCCTGGCTCGCCGAGAAACTGGTCCTGCGCAAGCTGGTGAACCAGGAGGGCATCATCCTGTTCATGGCGACCATCGGCGTGACCTTCTTCCTCGAAGGCCTGTCGCAGACGCTGTTCGGCGCCGACGTCTATCCGCTCAACATCGGCCTGCCGAAGGAACCGATCTTCCTGCTCGACTCGGTGTTCGACGGGGGAATCCTGGTGAACGAGCTCGACATCTGGGCGGCCGTCATCGCCGGCCTCCTAGTCGCCGGCCTGGCGATCTTCTTCCAGCGCACCCGCATCGGCCGCGCGCTGCGCGCGGTGGCCGACGACCATGCCGCCGCGCAGTCGGTCGGCATCCCGCTCAACCAGATCTGGTTCATCGTCTGGCTGGTGGCGGGCCTGGTCGCGTTGGTCGCGGGCGCCGTGTGGGGCAGCAAGCTCGGCGTGCAGTTCTCGCTGTCTCTGCTGGCCCTGAAAGCGCTGCCGGTGCTGATCCTGGGCGGCTTTACGTCGGTGCCCGGTGCGATCATCGGCGGGCTGATCATCGGCGCCGGCGAGAAGCTGGCCGAGGTCTTCCTCGGCCCGTCGATGGGCGGCGGCATCGAAATCTGGTTCGCCTACGTCGTCGCGCTGTTGTTCCTGCTGTTCCGGCCGCAGGGCCTGTTCGGCGAGCGCATCATCGAGCGGGTATGAGGTCGCCGTGATCTATCGCGAGGCCGGCCAGTACAAGGTCACCTACGAAGCCGACCAGGCGATCTTCCCGATCGTCCAGGACCGCTTCGCCATGCTGGCGCTGCTGGCGATCGCCTTCGTCGCCGTTCCGCTGCTCGCGAGCGAGTACGCCTATCGCGCCGTGCTGATCCCGACGGTGATCCTGGCGCTGGCGGCGATCGGCCTGAACGTGCTGATGGGCTATTGCGGGCAGGTGTCACTGGGCTCCGGCGCCTTCATGGGCGTCGGCGCCTATGCCGCCTACAACCTTTCGGTCCACCTGCCGTTCCTCAATCCGCTGGTGTCGATCCTGCTGAGCGGCTTCGTCGCGGCAGGCATCGGTATCCTGTTCGGCATCCCGAGCCTGCGCATCAAGGGCTTTTATCTCGCCTGCGCCACCCTGGCCGCGCAGTTCTTCGGCGACTGGGCGTTCCTGCGCATCAAGTGGATCACCAACTACACGCCGTCCGGCTCGGTGAACGCGCCGCCGATCCAGCTGTTCGGCGTGGACCTCTCCTCGCCGACCGCGATCTACATCGTGGCGCTGGCCTTTACGGTCGTGCTCGGGCTCGCCACCAAGAACCTGGTGCGCGGCCATATCGGCCGGCAGTGGATGGCCATCCGCGACATGGACATCGCCGCCGAGATCATCGGCGTGCGGCCGATGTACGCCAAGCTCTCGGCCTTCGCCGTCTCCTCGTTCCTGATCGGCGTGTCGGGCGCAATGTGGGCGTTCCTCTACCTCGGCTCGTGGGAGCCTGCGGCCTTCTCGATCGACCGCAGCTTCCAGCTGATGTTCATGGTGATCATCGGCGGGTTGGGCTCGATCCTGGGCAGCGTGCTGGGGGCGATCTTCATCGTCCTGCTGCCGATCTTCCTCAACCAGGCCCTGCCGCCGCTCGGCGCCGTCGTCGGCTGGCAGATCAGCACCGCCACGGTCTCGCACTTCGAATCGATGATCTTCGGCGCGCTGATCGTCTTCTTCCTGGTGGTCGAGCCGCACGGCCTGGCCCGCCTCTGGTCGATCGGCAAGGAGAAGCTCCGGCTTTGGCCCTTCCCGCATTGAGTGTGAAACGCTAGGGTTTTTGAAAATAGAAACGGCATCCAAGGAGGAGACAATGGCACTTCGCAAGGCAGCGTTGTTGGGCGCTGCGATCGTCTCGGCAGGGCTGATCGCCGCCGGCACGGCGCAGGCGCAGAACGAGCAGTTCATCCCCGGCCTGGTCTATCGCACCGGCGCCTATGCGCCCAACGGCGTGCCGTTCGCCGACGGCGTCGCCGACTACATCAACATGATCAACGCGCGCGACGGCGGCATCAACGGGGTCAAGATCCTGTTCGAGGAGTGCGAGACCGGCTACGCCACCGACCGGGGCGTCGAGTGCTACGAGCGCCTCAAGGGCAAGGGCCCGACCGGCGCGGCGTACTTCAGCCCGCTCTCGACCGGCATCACCTTCGCGCTCACCGAGAAGGCGCCGGGTGACAAGATCCCGCTGCTGACCATGGGCTACGGCCGCGCCGACAGCCGCGACGGCTCGGTGTTCACCTGGAACTTCCCGCTGATGGGCACTTACTGGACGGCCGCCAACGTCGCCATCCAGCACATCGCCCATGAATGGGGCGGCTTCGACAAGCTCAAGGGCAAGAAGATCGCGCTGCTCTATCACGATTCGCCGTACGGCAAGGAGCCGATCGCGGCGCTCGAGAGCATGTCCAAGAAGTACGGCTTCGACTTCCTGCAGATCCCGGTCCCGGCGCCCGGCAGCGAGCAGAAGTCGCAATGGCTGCAGATCCGCCAGGCGCGGCCCGACTACGTGCTGCTGTGGGGCTGGGGCGTGATGAACTCGGCCGCGGTCAGCGAGGCGGGCAACGTCAACTATCCGCGCGACAAGATGCTGGGCGTGTGGTGGTCGGGCGCCGAGCCCGACGTGCTGCCGGCCGGCGACAAGGCCAAGGGCTACAAGGCACTGATGCTGCAGCATCCCGCCGGCAAGTTCGCCGTGCACAAGGACATCGACAAGTTCGTCGTCTCCCAGGGCAAGTCGCTGGCCAAGCCCGAAGAGGTCGGCCAAGTGCTCTACAATCGCGGCCTGATCAATTCGATGCTCGGCACCGAGGCGATCCGCACCGCGCAGGCCAAGTTCGGCAACAAGCCGATGACCGGCGAGCAGGTGCGCTGGGGCTTCGAGCATCTCGACCTCACCGCCGACCGCATCAAGCAGCTCGGCTTCGAGGGCATGATGGGCCCGCTCAAGGTGTCCTGCGCCGACCACGAGGGCACGCGGCTCAGCCGCGTCCACCAGTGGGACGGCAAGGAGTGGAAGGTGATCTCCGACTACTACACCGGCGACGATTCGATCCTCGAGCCGCTGGTGAAGGACGTCGCCGGCAAGTACGCCGCGGAAAAGAAGATCACCCCGCGCGACTGCTCGAAGGAGAGCTGAACTGACGTTGCAGGATCAATCGCGCGCGTCTTCCCCTCCCCCGTCTGCGGGGGAGGTGTCGGCGTCATACGCCGACGGAGGGGGTCAAGGGTCATGACCCCCTCCGTCGCGGATTACCGCGCCACCTCCCCCGAAGACGGGGGAGGGCGGGCCGCCGCTGCCACGAACGTCCTCGACGTCGCCAACATCGAGGTCATCTACAATCACGTCATCCTCGTGCTGAAGGGCGTATCCCTTGCGGTGCCGGAGGGCTCGATCGTGGCGCTGCTGGGGGCCAACGGCGCCGGCAAGTCGACGACGCTCAAGGCGATCTCCAACCTGCTGCTCAGCGAGCGCGGCCAGGTCACCAAGGGGCGCATTCACCATCGCGGCGAGCGGGTCGACGGGCTGACGCCCAACGATCTCGTCCGCCGCGGCGTTATCCAGGTGATGGAGGGCCGGCACTGCTTCGGCCATCTCACGGTCGAGGAGAACCTGCTGACCGGCGCCTTCATCCATGGCGGCCAGCGCCGCGTCGCCGACGACCTCGAGAAGGTCTACCACTACTTCCCGCGCCTCAAGCAACGGCGCACCAGCCAGGCCGGCTACACTTCAGGCGGCGAGCAGCAGATGACGGCGATCGGCCGCGCCCTGATGAGCCGGCCCAGCACCATCCTGCTCGACGAGCCCTCGATGGGGCTGGCGCCGCAACTGGTCGAGGAGATCTTCCAGATCGTGAAGAACCTCAACGAGCAGGAGAAGGTGTCGATCCTGCTGGCCGAGCAGAATACCAACGTTGCCCTGCGCTACGCCCACTACGGCTACATCCTCGAGAACGGCCGCGTGGTGCTCGACGGCGACGCCGCGTCCTTGCGGGAGAACGAGGACGTCAAGGAGTTCTATCTCGGCGTCGGTGGCGAGGGCCGCCGCTCGTTCCGCGACGTCAAGCACTACCGCCGCCGCAAGAGGTGGCTCTGATCATTGGACCGCGCCACTCCAGTGGCGCAATCTTGGCCGCTCTTGAGCGCCACTGGAGTGGCGCGGTCCCATGAGGAAACCGATGTCCAAGCACTACGACATGCTCGAGACCCGCGCGCCCGAGGAGCGCGAGCAGGCACTGATGCGGGCGTTGCCGCAGCAGATCGCGCACGCGAAGGCCAACGCGCCGTTCTTCGCGACCTGGCTGAAGGACGTCGATCCCGCCTCGGTGACCTCGCGCGCGGCGCTGGCGAAGCTGCCGGTGTTGCGCAAGTCGATGCTGGGCGAGGTGCAGAAGAGGAATCCGCCGATGGGCGGGCTGATCGCGGTGCCGCTTTCCAAGGCGCGCCACATTTTCATGTCGCCCGGCCCGATCTTCGAGATCGATACCGACGAACCCGACTATTTCCGCGGCGCGCGGGCGATGTTCGCCGCCGGCTTCCGTCCGGGCGACGTGGTCTACAATACCTTCTCCTATCACCTGACGCCGGCCGGCATCATGATGGAATCGGCGCTGCGGGCGCTCGGCTGCGTGATCGTGCCCGGCGGCGTCGGCAATACCGAGCTGCAGCTCGACGCGATCGCCGCGATCAAGCCCAAGGGCTATGTCGGCACGCCGTCGTTCCTGAAGATCTTGATCGAGAAGGCGACCGAGCTCGGCAAGGACATCTCCTCGCTGAAGCACGCCTTCGTCGGCGCCGAGGCCTTGCCGCCGAGCTTGCGCCAGATGTTCATCGACCAGGGCATGACCTGCCTGCAGAGCTACGGCACGGCCGATGTCGGCACCATCGCCTACGAATCGGAGGCCATCCAGGGCATGACCGTCGACGAGGGGGTTATCGTGGAGATCGTGCGCCCCGGAACCGGCGATCAGGTGCCCGAGGGCGATGTCGGCGAGGTCGTCGTGACGACGTTCAACAGGACCTATCCGCTGATCCGCTTCGGCACCGGCGACATGTCGGCGGTACTGCCTGGGCCGAGCCCGTGCGGCCGCACCAACATGCGCATCAAGGGCTGGATGGGCCGCGCCGACCAGCGCACCAAGGTACGCGGCATGTTCGTCGATCCCGAGCAGATCGCCGAGATTGCCAAGAAGCATCCCGGGTTGGGCCGCCTGCGCCTGGTGATCGACTGGGTCAACCAGGCCGACGTCATGACGCTCAAGGTCGAGGCGCCGCAGCCCTCGCCCGATCTCTCGACGGCGCTGGAGGGGACCATCCGCACCGTCTGCAAGGTCGGCGGCAAGGTCGAGTTCGCTGCGGTCGGAAGCCTGCCCAACGACGGCAAGGTCATCGACGATATCCGCAAGTACACATGATCCTGCGTGACGCCACGGAGGCGGACTTCGCGGCCGTCCGCCGCCTGCTCGACCAGCTCGGCTATGCGTCCGACGAGGCGGAGTTCCGCCGCCGCTTCGACAGCGTGCGATCGACCGCCGGCCATCGCATCATCGTCGCGGACGAGGGCGGCGTTGTCGGCGTGCTGCACGTCTTCGAGCGGCCGGCGCTCGACAAGGGCCGCGAGGCGGTGGTGCAGGCGCTGGTGGTTGACGATTCGGCGCGCAGCCGCGGCGTCGGCGAGGCGCTGATGCACGAGGCCGAAGCCTGGGCCGCAACCCGCGGCCTTCCCGCGACGTCGCTCTACACCAGCGTCAAGCGCGACCGCGCGCACGCCTTCTACGAACGCCTCGGCTATCGCATAAAGGGCACGTCTCACCTGATGGCCCGGCCTTTAGATGTCCTGGGCTGATGGCGCCACTCCGAAGGCACCTCAAGGGTATCTTCCGTCTGACGCATTGCCCGAAGGCGTGCAGCCGGTGAACTTGTTCTTCGGCTCCGGCTCCCGCATCAGGAGGTATCGTCTGTCGTCATAGCCGAGGTGACGGCCGTCGATGGCATCCGGTGTAATGTGCCCGACGAACGCAAGATCGGGCTCGTCCGGGCGGGGCAGCGGTATGCGGATTTGGTCCCCTTTGTGGATGGCAAGTACATAGTGCGGGGGCGCGAGCAGCCCTCCCGCACGCTGATAGATCACGTAGACGTTCTCGGTATCGTCGGTTGGAGGGGAGGACCCTCCTGTGGTCCAGGTGGCGCTGCGAAAGACGATGATCCGCAGGCCGTTGAGATCGCCCGACCTCGAATTGAAGCACAAGTTGGAATAAACGGTGAGCATGCCGGGCGGCAGCTGTGCCTCGGCTGGCAGGGTGCTGCTGAGAACCGATACGACCACCACAAGCAGGCGGAGGAACACTGATCGCATTGGGGCCCTCTATCGCCTGGACTGGAGGCGGCGAACCTGCTCGCCGAAGTTGTCGATGAGATCCGTCCGATCCTGACCCGGGATCGGGTCGAAGTAGAAGTGGACGGGGTCGCCGAAGGCGCCGCCCCAGGAAAGGCCGGCGCGCTCTGCAGCATTGCGAATGATCGATTGCGATGTGGGCAGCGCGGGAGGGAGCGTCTGGCCGAGCATCGTCGGCGCTGGCGACGTCGGCGGCGGCGCGTAGGTCTAAGGTCTGTCACGGAAGAGAAAGCCCATGCGGAACTCCTTGAATGTTCCGCTTTCGTAACGTGCGATCGACTGTAAACCGAATAGGGGCAATGGAAGTACAATCGGCCGTTGAATTCTCACGGATTTTTATCGAGCCAATGCCCAACTGGCGCTTTACGCTGTGGCTTTGTCCACCGACATATCCACAGAAATTGACAAGGAAGGGGAGTGGCGGGAAGGCGGGAAGAATCGCCTAAAATGCTTGTGCCATCGGCATCGGAGGCTTCCCACCTCGGTGGGAAGCCGTGGGAAGTTCGGATGCCTTCGCGACCGAGGCGGCCGCACAGGCGAAAGCCGGTCAATGCGCGTGCCAAACGAGACGAGACCGCCGTCGCGGGTTTGTCGGCGCAACGGTGACGCACCCCCGCCGCACTGGCAAATCCGCCATAATTGCCGTATCAATTTAGGCGCGCGGTCGCCCCGGATTCCCCCTATTTCCGCTTAAGTGGGCCCGCGCCAAGGAGGATAGATTGAAGAGACGCAGCTTCGTCTCCGGAACGGCCGCGCTCGCTACCGCCGCTCTGGTCCGACCGGCCTTTGCCGCGACCATCAAGCCCTATAGCTGGGACCTCAATCCGCCGACCGATACGCGCGAGAACTTCATCGCCTGGGGCAAGGGCCGCGGCGAGGATCCGTTCTTCCTCGCCGAGCGCTGGGACCGCTTTCAGGCGATGTTGCGCAACAAGGACTTGTGGGGAGCCGCGACCATGCGCGCCTTCCTGCTCACCCCGCGCGAGGAGTTTGCCGCGGTCAATCCGGCGATCCACAAGCGGGCCTACGAGCACGCCTTCCTCGACATAGGCTACGGCGTGACCATGTCCGGCCCGCACCTGCAGGGCCGCATGACCAACGTGATCGACGTCAAGCGGGGCGAGAAGGTGCTCGAGGTCGGCACCGGGTCGGGCGTGCAGTCGGCCTATATCGCCAACCTGACCGAGAACGCCTACACGATCGAGATCATCAAGCCGCTGGCGGACCGCACCCGCGGCGTCTACGACAAGCTGATCGACAAGGGCTACACCGAGTACCAGCACATCAAGACCAAGGCCGCCGACGGCTATTACGGCTGGGAAGAGGCCGCGCCGTTCGACAAGATCATCGTCACCTGCGGCATCGACCACGTG
>DATGMK010000070.1:0-2393 GCA_035293665.1 Reyranella sp.
CGCCTCGTTGGTCATCACCTCCTTGAGGATGGCGGCGATCGACTTGCGCTTGGCGAACCATTGCCGGCGGATTTTTGTGAGCAGCCTGGTCGCGTCAGTCTTGTCGAGCAGGATGGCGCGCGTCGCCCAACGATAAGGAAATGCCAGCCGGTTCAGCTCATCCAGAATGCCCGGCGTGGTTGCCGCCGGGAAACCGACGATCGTCAGGATGCGAAGGTGCGCGTTGCCGAGCCGCGGCTCGAGGCCTCCGGTGAGCGGCTGGTCGGCCAGCAGCGCGTCGAGATACATCGGCGTCTCGGGCACGCGCACGCGATGGCGCCTGGTCGAGGTGCAGGAATGGAGGTAGGTCAGCGTCTCGCCGTCATCGAGCCAGGCGCATTCGGGCATGAATGCTTCGATGAGCTGCAGCACGCGGTCGGTGCGATCGACGAAGCCACGCAGGATCTGGTGCGGATCGACGCCGCGATCGGCCTTGCCTTCGTAGAGCCAGTTCTCGGCGCGCGCGGCGTCCTCGGCCGGTGGCAGGTAGGTGACGGTGAGGAAATAGCTCGACTCGAAATGCACGGTCGCCTCCTCGAAGTCCGCCTTGCGCTCGGCGTCGACCAGCGCGGAGGCGGCATCGGGAAAACGGCTCGATGGATAGGCCCCGACGCCGTGACGCTGCGCCTCGACGAAGATCGCCCAGCCGGAGCCGAGCCGGCGGAAGGCGTTGTTGAGGCGGCCGGCGACCGCGACCAGCTCAGCCGGCACGGCGGAGTCGAGGTCGGGGCCACGGAAGCTTGCCGTGCGCTGGAAGCTGCCGTCCTTGTTGAGGACGACGCCCTCTGCGACGAGCGCTGCCCAGGGCAGGAAGCCGGCGAGGCGTGAAGACGTGCGGCCATATTTGGCGAGGTTCATCATCGGCCGCCTCACACGCCCAGGAAGCCTGGAATGCGTAGGTGCCGGCGCGTGACCTCGACGAACATCGGTTCGCGCTTCGCGGCCCACACCGCTGCGAAGTGGCCGACCGCCCAAAGCCCTAGGCCGACGAGCCAGAGCCGTAGGCCGAGCCCGAGCGCGGCGGCGAGCGTGCCGTTGAGGATGGCTATCGAGCGCGGCGCGCCGCCGAGGAGGATGGGCTCGGTTAGCGCCCGATGGACCGGCACCGAGAAGCCGGGGACCTCGGCAGTATCAAGCACACCAGCCATCACGCTACCGCCCCATCGCCGAAGCTGAAGAAGCTCAGGAAGAAGGAGCTTGCTGCGAATGCGATCGACAGGCCGAACACGATCTGCACCAGCCGGCGGAAGCCGCCGCTCGTATCGCCGAAGGCGAGCGTCAGGCCGGTGACGATGATGATGATCACTGCGATCACCTTGGCCACCGGGCCCTCGATCGATTGAAGGATCTGCTGGAGCGGCTGCTCCCAGGGCATGGACGAGCCGCTGGCATAGGCCGGTGCGGCGTAGATGAGCCCAACTGCGGTCAAACCGATGGCGCCGATCCGATCGCGGACCGGACCGGCAAATAGACGTTGCTTGAATGATGGCTGTCGAGCCGTGGTCATGCGTGATCTCCTGCTGGGCCTGCTGTCGCGGGGGTGATGCGGTAGTCGCCGCCACGCCCGAGGCCCTCGACGCGGGCGAGCTCGGCGAGGCGGCGCGAAGCGCCGCGGCCGCTCAGCACCGCGACGAGATCGATGGTCTCGGCGATCAAGGCCCGCGGGACCGTGACGACGGCTTCCTGAATGAGCTGCTCGAGGCGGCGGAGCGCGCCGATAGCGGCGCCGGCGTGGATGGTGCCGATTCCGCCGGGATGGCCGGTGCCCCAGGCCTTCAGAAGATCGAGCGCCTCGGCGCCGCGCACCTCCACGAGGTCGGAGAGCGTGGCGACGCCGTCCTGGGTGCGCATGGCGACGAGATTGGGCGCGCTGCATTGAAGCTCGCGCGTGTCCTCGATGAGGACGACGCGATCGGCCGACTTCGACACTTCCGCGAGGAGCGCGTTGGTGAGCGTGGTCTTGCCGATGCTCGTTCCCCCGGCGACCAGGATGTTGCGGCGATCGGTGACCGCGCGGCGAAGGATCTCAGCCTGGTCGGCCGTCATGATCGCGGCAGCCACATAGTCCTGCAGCGTGAAGACGGCGACGGCCGGCTTGCGGATCGCAAACGCCGGCGCGGACCTCGGCGCCGACATGGTGGGCGACCAGCCGGACGATGCGCTCGCCGTCGGCAGGCGACAGTCGCTCACCCGTATCGGCCAAACCCTCGGAGAGCCGGTCGATCCAGAGCCGCCCGTCCGGGTTGAGCATCACCTCGACGATCGACGGGTCTTCCAGGAAACCGGCGATTGCCGGGCCGAGGGCGGTGCGCAGCATGCGCGTGCCGCGAAGGACCGCCTCGGATTGCTGGAAT
>DATGMK010000071.1:0-33134 GCA_035293665.1 Reyranella sp.
GGTGCTGCTGAAGCGCGGCGGCGCCTCGCGCGCCGAGGCGAAGGCCCGCGCCACCGAGTTGTTCGAGCTCGTGGGCTTGAGCGACCGCCGGCTGCGCGACTACCCGCACCAGTTCTCCGGCGGCATGCGCCAGCGCGCCGCGATCGCCATGGCGCTGGCGCTCGAGCCCAGCCTCCTGCTGGCCGACGAGCCGGTGACGGCGCTCGACGTGATCGTGCAGCGCCAGATCCTCGACATGCTGCGCAGCCTGCAGCAACGGCTGAAGCTCTCCATGGTGATGGTCACGCACGACATCTCGGTGGTCGCCTATCTCTGCGACGAGGTCGTGGTCATGTATGCGGGACAAGTGGTCGAGAGCGGACCGGTCCGCGAGGTGCTGGGCCGGCCGCGCCATCCCTACACGATGGGCCTGCGCAACGCCTTCCCGGACCTGCTGTCCGATGCGATGGAGCTGGTGCCGATCCACGGCAGCCCGCCTGATCTGCGCCAGACGCTGACCGGCTGCCGGTTCGCGCCGCGCTGCCCGTTCGTCCAGCCCGCCTGCACCGCCGGCACGCTCGACGCGGACGTTGCCAACGATCACCTCACCGTTTGCCGCCGTTCGGCCCAAGCCGACGGCCTGCGCACCGCCGCCCTGGATCCCAATACATGGCTCTCGTCTCAGTCCGCGATGTCGTGAAGCACTTCCCGGTGCCGCGGTCGCTGGGCGAGATCGTCCACGGCCGGCGCCCGGCCGTGCACGCGCTCGACGGCGTCTCGCTCGAGATAGGCGCAGGCGACGCCGTGGCAATCGTCGGTGAATCGGGTTGCGGCAAGACCACGCTCGGCCGGCTGATGCTGAAGCTCACCGAGCCGACCGGCGGTGCCATCACCTTCGACGGCACAGCGCTCGGCGGCCTGCGCGGCGACTCGCTTCGCGCCTTCCGCCGTCAGGCGCAGCTGGTGTTCCAGAACCCGTTCGATGCGCTGAACCCGCGCTTCACCATCTACCGCGCGGTCGCCGAGCCGCTGCTCAACGCCGGCATCCCCAAAGCCGAGCATGCCGACCGCGTGGCCCGGGCGTTCCGCCGCGTCCACCTGCCCGACCTGGAACGCTATCTCGACCGCTATCCGCACCAGCTGAGCGGCGGCCAGCTGCAGCGCGTGGTGCTGGCCCGCGCCCTCGTCCTCGCGCCGCGATTCCTGGTGGCCGACGAGCCGGTGTCGATGCTCGACGTCAGCGTGCGCGCCGGCATCCTCGCCCTGCTGCGCGAGGTGCGGGACGATATGGGCCTGACCGCCGTCTATATCAGCCACGACCTCGCCCTTGTCCGGTACCTCTGCGAGCGCACGGTGGTGATGTATCTCGGTACCGTGGTCGAGGATGGCCCCACCGGCGAGATCGTCCGCAACCCGCGCCATCCCTATACCCGCGCGCTGGTGGCGGCCGTCCCCGTGCCGGACGCCGACCAGCCCCGCGCGCCGCTTCCGATCAGCGGCAACGTCCCGGACGCCCGCCAGCCGCCTTCCGGCTGCCGCTTCCGCGACCGCTGCCCGCATGCGTTCGCAAGATGCGCCGAGGAGGCCCCGGCGCTGCGGGCGACGGCCGACGGCCATCGCGTGGCGTGCCATCTCGACAGCTAGTCTAGTCTGGGCCAGTGCGCTAACGCACGCGTTTCGAGGTCCGTGCGGATCCTGCAACACCTTCCTCCGAACGCGCGTTTCCTGTCGGCAACGCAGGAGGTGAACGTGGGCCTCATGGATGTCCTGGCCGGGATGAGCAACAGCCCAGGCGGCGGCTCGAGCGGCGGTCATCGCGGCATGTCACCCCTCGTCATGGCCGCGCTCGGTCTTCTTGCCTACAAGGCGGTAAAGGGAATGGGCACGCAGCAGCAGCAGCCGTCCGCGCAGCCGTCGGCAACACCGCCGCCTTCCGGTTCGCTCGGTGACATCCTGGGCTCGCTCGGCCTCGGCAGCGGCGCCGCCACCGGCAGCGGGCTTGGCGGCATCCTGAGCAGTGGCCTGGGTGACCTGGTGCGGCAGTTCCAGGCCGCCGGCCACGGCGACACCGCCAACTCGTGGGTTGCCAGCGGCGAGAACAAGCCGATCGCTCCCAAGGATCTGGAGAACGTGCTGACACCCGAGCAGATCGACTTCCTGATGCAGAAGACGGGCATGACCCGGACCGAGCTGCTGAGCGGGCTCAGCCAGAAGCTGCCGCAGGTGGTCGATGGGCTGACGCCACAGGGCCGGATCCCGGCGCCGCACGAGATCGAGCAGGTGTGAGTGCTTCCCGGCCGGCGCCCATGACCATCGCGGACACGCAAAATCGCCGCGACGAGAGCCGCAAGAAGCCGGTCGGGCCTGGACTGTGGAATGCCGTCAAGGCCGCGGGCGCGAACTGGCTCGCCCACAAGAGTCCCAAAGCCGGTGCGTCCCTTGCCTACTATTCGGTCTTCTCCATGGGCCCGCTGATCGTGGTGGTGATCACCATTGCCTCCCTGGTGCTCGAGCGCGAGGGCGTGCAGCGGGCGGTCGTCGACGCCCTGACCGGGCTGCTCGGCAACAAGGGCGGAGAGGCGATCAACACCACCCTGAAGGCGGCCGGCAAACCGAGCGAGGGAATCTTCGCCACTGTCATCGGCACGGCGACCTTGATCTTCGCGGCCCTGGGCGTGGTCGTGCAGCTCAAGGAAGCCTTGAACACGGTCTGGGAGGTGAAGCCCGGCGCGCATTCGGGCATTTGGGGCTTCGTCCGCGAGTATGTTCTGTCCCTGGCGGGTATAGCGGCGCTCGGTTTCCTGCTGCTGGTGTCCCTGCTGTTGACGGCCGGGCTCGCCGCAGTCGGCAAGGCCATGGGTGGCGTGCTGCCCGAGGCGATCATGCAGGGGCTGAACTTCGTGGTGTCGTTCGTCGTCATCGCCGTGATGTTCGCACTGCTGTTCAAGTGGATGCCCGATGCCGACGTCCGCTGGCGCGACGTCGCGCTCGGTGCCGTGGGCACGGCCGCCCTGTTCGAGATCGGCCGGTTCGCGATCGGCTTCTACATCGCCAAGCAGGGGCTGGAATCCACCTACGGCGCTTCGGCCTCGATCGTCGTGGTGCTGATCTGGGTCTACTACAGCGCTCAGATCGTGCTGTTCGGTAGCGAATTCACGCACGTGCGCGCACTGCAGGCGCGGCCGGCGCCGGCTGGACGATAGCGCGAGCCACACCGATCGAGCGGCACCCTGCAGGCAGCGCGCTCAAGTTTTTGTGCAATTCGTAACCCTGGCGCGGGACCGACGTTGGTCCCGCGAGCGCAGATGCCTCGCGCTCGGCAAGCCTCGAACCCGTCGCCGATCGGAATGGCGGCGGGTTCCTTCTCCAGGCGCCGCTCAGTGTCGGCGATCCGCTCCAGCGGCGGCTTCTGGAAGGGCAGAGGGATCATGAGCGACCCACGCACGAGCGAGGTACCACAGTCGGAGATGTGGACTCTCGCCCCGGATCGGAAGACGATCCGCATGAAACTCCCGGAATTGCCCTTCGAAGGGCTGGCCAAGCCCTTGCGCCTGTATATCGACTTCGATGCCGAAACCGTCGACGCCATGCTGAGCCGGCTGAGCCGACTGCGGATCCGGATGCTGCCGCCTCCGGAACAACATTGAACCAGGGAGGACGTGGCCTCGCCACCTTCTTCGTCAGGATTTTGCGATGAACCCGAGCCTCAGAGGAAAGCGCATCCTGGTCGTGGAGGACGAGTTCGTCACGGGCGAGCTTCTTCGGCGCTGCATCGAGGGCGCGGGCGGGATTGCGATCGGTCCCGCCTCTACGGCCGAAGCGGCAATCGATCTGGCGGTTCGCGAGCAGCCTCACGCGGTTCTGCTCGACGTGTCCCTTCTTGCGGGCTCCTCGGTACAGGTCGTCCGCCATCTCAAGGCGTCGGGGGTGCCCTACGCGGTCCTGACCGGCCACGCCGCCGCTTCTCTCCCGGCCGAACTCCAGGCGGCCCTCTGTCTGGAGAAGCCCATCGCGCCGGGTCCGCTCGTTGCGGTGCTGGCAGGGCTTGTCTCGGGCTGACGGTTGCGCGCTCTGGACCGAGGCAGGAGCGGAAGATCCTGTAATTCGACCCGCTTGCGGGCTTGCCGCCACATTTCCATCTTTCGTCGCGCAACACGATCCCGGGTTCAGGGTTACTCCCGTATCCCGCAACGACGGAGACAGGATACTCCTGTATCCGCAAGGACGGAGCCCGACAATGTACAGAACCATACTCTTGCTTGCGGGGCTCGGCTCAGCGATTGCAGTCAGCGCCCCCGTGCTTGCCGGCCCAGATTCGGCATCTCCTGCTCCACAGAGCTCGACCAATTCCGGAAACGGGAACTTCGGCGGCACCGAGATCCGGCACGAGCAGCAGCAGGCCCAAGCCGGAAACAAGCAGGAAGAGGCCAATGAGAAGACGATCCAACTCTCCGAGGTGCCGCAGGCCGCACGCGATGCCGCTCAAAAGGAGCTGGGAACCGCACCGACCGAGGCCAGGGTCGTGAACGGCACGAACCCGATGCAATACGAGCTCGAAGCCAAGACCAAGGACGGCAAGGAGACCGGCGTGCACGTCCTCGCGAATGGAACCATCGTGAAGAAGGAAAAGGACTAGGTACGCTGAAGGGCGCGACGGGGAAACGTCGCGCCCTTCTTCACGTCCGTGATCGTCCGATTCTAGTCTGCCGCCATCTTCGGCGCGGCCGCATCGAGCGCCTCGCTGAGGCGCGGCGGCGACATCGGCAGGTCGGTCATGCGCACACCTGTCGCGCGGGCGATCGCATTGCCGACCGCGGCGGTCGGCGGGACGATCGGCACCTCGCCGACGCCGCGTACGCCGTAGGGATGCGTCGGGTTCGGGACCTCGACCAGGATGGTCTCGATCATCGGCAGGTCCGACGCCACCGGCATGCGGTAGTCGAGGAAGCCCGGGTTATCGAGCTTGCCCTTGGCGTTGTAGATGTACTCCTCGTTCAGCGCCCAGCCGATGCCCTGCACGGCGCCGCCCTGGAGCTGGCCCTCGACATAGGAGGGATGGATCGCCGTGCCGACGTCCTGCGCCGCCGTGTAGCGCCCGATCGTGACGATGCCGGTCTCGCGGTCGACCGCGAGGTCGCAGACATGCACGCCGAAGCCCGGCCCGGCGCCCGTGACGTTGAGCTGGGCGTGGCCGTTGATCGGCCCGCCGGTCTTGCCGGCCTGTGCCGCGAGCTGGGCCAAGGTCAGTGGCTCGAAGTCGCCGACGTTGGAGCCGGCGGGCTTGGCCATGCCGTTCTCCCAGATCACCGCCTCCGGATCGACGTTCCAGATCTTGGCCGCGCGCACCTTGAGCTCGCGAATCATGTCGCGCACCGAGTTCACCACCGCGAGGCCGGTGGCGAAGGTGACGCGGCTGCCGCCGGTCACGAAGTTGAAGCCGATCGACGCCGTGTCGGCGATCACTGGGCGCACCTTGTCGTAGTCGACACCCAGCTCCTCGGCCGCCATGAGGGCGAGCGAGGCGCGGCTGCCGCCGATGTCGGGATTGCCCGAGATCACGGTGACCGAGCCGTCTTCGCCCACATGCGCCGCGGCGCTGGAATCGGCGCCGACGTTGAACCAGAAGCCCGCCGCCACGCCGCGCGCGTAGCCGGGCTTCGGCGGGGTCTTGTAGTGCGCCGAGTTCTTCACCGCCTCGAGCGTCTCGACCATGCCGATGGTGTTGAACGTCACGCCATAGGCGGTCTTGGTGCCCTTCTTGGCGGCGTTCTTCAGGCGCAGGTCGATCGGATCCATGCCGAGCTTCAACGCCAGCATGTCCATCGCCGATTCCACGGCCCAGGCCGATATGGGCGCGCCGGGAGCGCGGTAGGCCGCGACCTTGGGCCGATTGCTCACCACGTCGAAGCCGACGATGTGCATGTTGTCGATGTCGTAGCAGGCATACGAGCACATGCAGGCCGGCCCGACCGGCGAGCCCGGGAAGGCGCCCGCCTGCATCTCGACGATGCACTCGGCGGCGACGATGCGGCCGTCCTTCTTGGCGCCGATCTTCACCTTGACGTTGCCGCCCGGCGCCGGTCCGGAGGCCCGGAACACCTCCTCGCGCGTCATGGTCATCTTCACCGGCTTGCCCGACTTCTGCGACAGCTTGATCGCCAGCGGCTCGAGATAGACGACCGTCTTGCCGCCGAAGCCGCCACCGATCTCCGTCGGCGTGACGCGGATCTGCGAGGTGTCGAGATTGAGCAGCTTGGCGCAGAAGCCGCGCACCTGGAAATGACCCTGCGTGGTCGACCAGACCTGCACCTGGCCGTCCTCGGCCGCGCTGGCCAGCGCGGCATGCGGCTCGATGTAACCCTGGTGGACGGCCTGCGTGGTGAAGCTTTCCTCGACCACGACTTCGGCCTCCGCGAAGCCGGCCTTGGTATCGCCCTTGTTGAACTCGATGCGCTTGGCGATGTTCGACGGCTTCTTGGGCGGCGGGTTGACGCCCTCGGTGATCATGTGGTCGTGCAGCACCGGCGCGTCGGGCTTCATCGCCTCGGCGACATCGATCACGTGCGGCAGCACCTTGTAATCGACCTTGATCAGGGCCAGCGCCTGGCGGGCGATCGCCTCCGACACCGCGGCGACGGCGGCGACCGGATGGCCTTCGTAGAGCGCCTTCTCGCGCGCCATGACGTTGCGGGTGATGTCGCGCAGGTTCACCTGCATCTCACCCGTCGGCACGATCATGTTGGCCTGCTCGGGGAAGTCCTTGGCCGTGACGACGGCCTTCACGCCGGCGAGCGCCTCGGCCTTCGAGGTGTCGATCGACTTGATGATCGCATGCGGGTGCGGGCTGCGCAGCACCTTGCCGATCAGCTGGCCAGGCAGGTTGAAGTCGGCGCCGAAGCGGGCGCGGCCAGTCACCTTGTCGGCGCCGTCCGGACGATCCGGACGGGTGCCGATCCACTTATATTTGGAACCGCCGTCAGGCATGTGAGGCTCCTCTCATTTCGGCGGCCACTTCCATGACCGCGCTGATGATCTTGTCGTAGCCGGTGCAGCGGCACAGGTTGCCGGCCAGCCAGTAGCGGACCTCGGTCTCGGTCGGGTTCGGGTTCTTCTCGAGCAGCGCGCGCGAGGCGACCAGGAAGCCCGGCGTGCAGATGCCGCACTGCAGCGCGGCCATCTCGACGAACTTCTTCTGCAATGGGTGCAGCTTCTCGCCGTCGGCCATGCCTTCGATGGTCTCGATCTTCTGGCCCTCGGCCTCCGGCGCCAGCACCAGGCAGGAGCAGACGAGGCGGCCGTTGACGGTGACGCTGCAGGCGCCGCAGTCGCCCGAGCCGCAGCCTTCCTTGCTGCCGGTCAGGCCGAGCGTGTCGCGCAGCACGTCGAGCAGGGTCTGGTTGGGCTCGCAGAGGAACTCGGTCTCCGAGCCGTTGATGGTGGTCGTGACGTGGATCTTGGCCATTGGCTTACCTGTGCCCCCGATGCTCGATGCCGTTGATGCGATCGCGCGCGATCAGCGCCGCGCGCTTCAGGAGCACGCCTGCGATCTTGGTGCGGTACTTGATGGTGCCGCGCTTGTCGTCGATCGGCTTGCACGCTTCCGAGCACGCCGCTGCCGCCGCTTCGAGCGCCTCCTCGTCGAGCTTGGAGCCGATCAGCGCCTCCGCGGCCTTGTCGACCAGCAGCACCGTCGGGGCCACCGCGCCGAGACCGACACGCGCGTCCTTCACCGTGTCGCCCTTCATGGTCAGGCTGACGCCGCAGCCGACCACCGCGATGTCCATCTCGGTGCGCGGGATCAGGCGCAGGTAGGCGTCCGAGGCGTCCTTGCCGCGCTTGGGAAAGCTCAGCGAAACCAGGATCTCGCCGGGCTTCAGCGTCGTCTTGCCGGGACCCGCGTTGAATTTCTCGACGGGGACGGAGCGCTTGCCGTTGGGACCGGCGATATTGGCGATGCAGCCGGCCGCGACCAGCGCCGGCACCGAATCGGCCGCCGGCGAGGCGTTGCACAGATTGCCGCCCGCCGAGGCGCGGCCCTGCACCTGCGTGGAGCCGATCAGGTTGATCGCCTCGAGCACGCCCGGCCAGGTCTTGCGGAACTTCTTGTGCTCGCCGAGCACGGCCGCCGGCGTCGCTGCACCGATGGTGAAGGCGCCGTTCTTCTCGGTGATCGCCATCATTTCGGGGATCTTCTTGACGTCGACGATCAGGCCCGGCTCGCGCGCGCCCGACTTCATCTGGACCAACAGGTCCGTGCCACCGGCCAGGACGTAGCCCTTGCCCTTCGACTTGGCCATCAGGGCGACGGCGTCCTTGACGTTTTTCGCCACCCGGTACTGGATTTCGCTCATGCTTGGGCGTCCCCCGCTATTCCTTTTGGAGAAGACGTATCTGAGCCGACCGCACGCCCAAGAGCAAGCACAAGCGCAAGTCGCGCGTGCTAGCCTCCCCGACAAGAACGGGAGGAAACATGCAAAGCGCAGCGATACGCGGTGTAAAACTCGTCTACGAGGTGCTGGGCAAGACTGGGCCCTGGGTGACGATCTCGCCCGGCGGCCGGCGTGGCCTCGCGTCCGATCGGGCGCTCGGTGTGCTGCTGGCCGAGGCGGGCTTTCGGGTGCTGGTTTATGACAGGCGCAATACGGGCGCGTCGGAGATCGGCTTTCCAGGCGAGTCCGAGAGCCACGAGCAGGCCGAGGACCTGCTGGCGCTTCTGAACGCGCTCGGCACGGGGCCGGCCTACATTGCCGGCTGCTCCTCCGGCTCGCGCCTCTCCTTATTGTTGGCATTGCATCATCCGGAGGCGGTGAAGGCACTCCTTCTCTGGCGCGTCACAGGCGGCGAATATGCGGCCAAGCGGTTGGCCTTCAACTACTACGAGCAGTTCATCGCTGCGGTCGAACAGGGCGGGATCGACGCCGTGGTCAAAACCGAACATTTCGGCGCGATGATCGCGGCCAATCCGGCCAACCGGAAGATCCTCGAGGGCATGGGCGCCGACGCCTTCCTCGCCGCGATGAAGCGCTGGCTGGCGGGCTTCCACAAGGGCAGCGGCCATCCGGTGGCCGGGATCACCGCCGACGAGATGCGCCGGATCACGCTGCCGACGCTCATCATCCCCGGCAACGACCGCATCCATCCGCGCGCGCCCGGCCAGGCGGCGCATCGGCTGATGCCCAACAGCGAATATCGCGAGGTGATGGACCAGGACGTCGACGTCGATGTCGACTTCGACGCCTGGGCCAAGAAGAACGGCACGCTCGCCGCCTACTTCATCGACTTCCTGCGCCGCCGCGAACGAGCGGCGTAGGTCGAAGCGACGGGAAGGCGCGCTTCCATGAGGTTCTACTACGCTCCGGGTACCATTTCCCTGATGCCCCACGTCGCGCTGATCGAATCGGGCCGCCCGTTCACCGCCATAAGGGTCGACGAGGTCACGAAGAGCCTGGACGGCGGCGGCGACTTCCGGAGCGTGAACCCGCTCGGATATGTCCCCGCCTTGTCCCTGGACGACGGCACGCTGCTTCTCGAAGCGGCGGCGATCGCCCAGTTCGTCGCCGACCTGGAGCCCATGCGGAAGCTCGCGCCGCCCAACGGCACCGTCGAGCGGGCCCAGCTTCAGGCGTGGCTCAACTTCCTCTCGAGCGAGCTCCACAAGGGGGGCCTTGGGCCGCTCTTCTACAAGGACTTGCCGGAACCCGGCAAAGACGTGTTCCGCAAGCGGCTGGCGGCCCGCTTCGGTCGCCTCGACGAGCGGCTGTCCAGGAACATGTATCTGATGGGCGACGCCTTCACGATCGCCGATGCGGGACTTTATGCCATGACGAGCTGGTGCCCGCGGGTCGCCTTCGATGTCGGTCAGTGGCCGAATGTCGGCGCGCACCATGCCCGTGTGGCAGAACGGCCGTCGGTCCAGCGCGTGCATGAGGTGGCGGGAGACCAGTCCCTCCACTGCCTCAAAAGTCTCAAGGGATAGATGGACAAGTTCACCGCCCTTCGCGTCTTCACCCGCGTGGTCGAGCAGGGCGGCTTCACGGCGGCGGCGGCGCGGCTGGGGCAATCGCCCTCGGCGGTGACCAAGACGATCTCGCGGTTGGAGGACGAGCTCGGCGCGCAGCTCTTCAACCGCTCGACGCGGCGGCTGCGCACGACGGAGTTCGGCCAGCAGTTCTACCTGAGCTGCGTGCGCATCCTCGCCGACCTCGAGGATGCCGAGGCGACGATCAAGCGCGTGAGCGGCAGCCCGCGCGGCACCATCCGCGCGATCTTCCCCCTCTCCTTCGGCCGCGTGACATTGGCGCCCGAGCTGCCGAAATTCTTCGCGCGCTATCCCGAGATCAGTCTCGAGCTTCACTTCAATGACAGCGCGGTCGACCTGATCGCCGAGGGATTCGAAATAGCCGTGCGCACCGGACATCCGACCGATTCGCGACTGACCACGCGGCTGCTCACCAAGGGCCCGCAGGTGACGGTCGCGGCGCCGGCTTACCTCCAGAAGCACGGCGAGCCGAAGACGCCGCAGGAGCTGCGCCAGCACAACTGCCTGGTCAGCCGCTTCGGCCCCGACTGGACCTACAAGGAAAAGGGCAAGGACGGCCAGCGGTTCACGGTGCGGGTGCGCGGCAGCGCGGTGATCAACAGCGGCGACGTGCTGCGCGAGACGGTGGTCGCGGGCGGCGGCATCGCCCAAGGCACGTGGTGGCTCTACCGCAAGGACCTCGCGCGCGGCGACGTGAAGGCGATCCTGCGTGACTACGAGATCGAGGGCGCGCCGGTCTCCGTCCTCTATCCGCCGCAGCGCCACCTGCCGGCCAAGCTCAGGGCATTCATCGACTTCCTGGCGCAGATCACGAAGAGCGGGTGACACGTCTGCCACCGACTGCCACATGCCATGGCAGTGGTTCGGTGCAGGCCAACCAACGTTTTGGGCCATTCCTGCCACTCTGCCCGCACCCCCCGCCCCGGCCCTCGAAATACTCCCGCCCCGGGATCGCCGACGCGACGCCGCCGCCGCGCAGCGGCGGGGAGGACCAGCGAGGCGATTGGAGTCCACAAGAGTCCACTCGACAGTGGACCGGTTGGATGCCGATGGCATCGGCATTTTAGCCCCGAAGTCCACGAATCCGCCGATTCTGTGCGCAGCGAAAAACACCCCTATCCAAGGGGTACCGCAAATGCCGGAAATGCCGCTAACCCTCCAGGGAGAACGGGAGGCTGGACGCGCGCACGGGCTACCGGCACGACGACACAGCCGCGCGCGGACAGCCAAACAGTTGGTGAATTGGAATGCGGACCTCATAGCGCACCGATTTTACCGTGCGCTGCGTCTGGCCACCTATTATGGGCAATGGCTTTCGCTGTTCTCGGGCAAGCGCGGCCTGAAAGTCGGGTCCAATGTCCAAGGAGGCCTTTCAGGCGAGGGTTTATCCACAGAAAGTGGATATCTGCGTAAGTATTCCCTTAAGGCAACTGAGGGCTATTGTCCGGAATGCCAGACGCGCGAAACCATGCGCGCTGAGATGTGATCACGTCAGCTGTCTTTGATCAGCTTCCCACCCAGATCGAACTCGAGCGAGAACCCCAGTTGTGCGGCGCGCTCCTTTGCCATCTCGTAGAACCTGCCGGCCTGCTCGCTCAAGGGATACTTAGCCGCTACATGGATGACGACAGGAAGCCCCTTGAACTCCGGCTTGGCTTCCACCAGCTGTCCGCTCTCAGCGAACTCAAGGTAGTGATTGAGCTTGTCCTGAAGCAGGAGCAGATGCTCGCCCTCCTCTTCCCAGTCGAGATGATCAGAGATCGTGAGGACGGCACGATTGTTCCTATCCTTCCAAAGGAAGTCGACTACTGTCGGCTGGTCGATTGACATGAATTGATTCCTTTTTCGGTCCAAACCGAGCTCCGTCGAAGAGCCGATCCCAGAACGCTCGTTATAGGAATTGCGCATTGTCGTACAGCGACCTATGGTTGTGTCGGAAGATCGTCGAAACGATCGTTCGTCCCATGGCTTAAGGGAGACTCGATTTCTACCGGCCAGCCGAGTGGCATAGTACGTCCCGCTCCGGGTCTGTATTTGTACTCTTGTCGGTGGAAGCACCATCCAACGCTTGGGCGCCTTTGCCAACAACCGGCCGCCTCGGTGCGTAACCCAGCGAACGCACGCCGGAAGGTTCCGACTCGGGAGGCGTTTCCATGTGGGTCTTTCAGTGGATTTCGGGGACAGGCTTCGGCAGTGCGTCCCAACAGAAAGCCCGCCGCGAGGGAGAGCGCGGCGGGCTTGGGTGGGCGACGGACGACTCGCACTTGCGGTAGTGCCCGTCGTTGCTGGTTGAACGCGTCACGCGCCGCCTGCGTTGCGGCCACCCGCGATCATTCTCTCAGCGGGCGCCGTTGCCCGGCCCGGATCGCCGGCGCCTCTGGACGACGAACATCGCGATCAAGGCGAGCGCTGGCACGCCGATCAGCAGCCCGAATACGACATCACCCACCGGTCCCTCCTTCTTGCAATCGAGAGCACCGTATTCCCCGCCGACGAGGCGGACTGTGGCTTATGCCACCCTGTTTACTTGTGGAGTCCGCGCGCCGCGCCGCCGCAACGGCGACCGATCATCGGCGTTAAGGCGCTGCAGCGTGGAGATGATCGTGCGGGCGCTCAATATCTTCGGAGTTGTTGCCCTCGTTGCCCTCGCCTTCTACGTCGGATGGGCGCTCGTCCAGGGGTCGGGCGAAACCAGTCCGGAGCTTGCCCTCCCGGCGGCCGCCACACAGGCCCCTCCCTGAAGGCCGGATCGCCCGGAATCCTGCGCGAGCGTTCGGAGCGCGGCCGCCGGCCACGGTACAAAGGAACGAAGCCGCGCGTCGCGTGTTCTGTCAATCATGGGACCAATCTATCCAAACCAGCAGGAGCCGCCCGACGGATGGTTTTGGGCCCTGCTGCTGGGCTGGACCGCCATCGCCTGCATCCTTGGCCTTGTCGGGTGGCTCGTCGTGAGCGCGCTGGGCGATTCCCCTGCGAGCCCGGAGGTGACGCCGCGGAGCGATGTGTCGCCCCCCTCGACATGACCGTTCGGAAGGTCTGATCGAGGCTGGGCGAGACCCTACTCGGCGGCGGCAGCCCTGGCCGGTGTGAAGGCAGGCATCACCTCCCGCGCGAAGGCGCGGAGGTTGCCGACGGAAGCGTTGGGGTCGACCAGCAGGATGTTGGTGGCGCCGCCGGTCTCGAGCTCCCTCAGCCGCGCGGTGATCTCGGCCGGCGTGCCGAGCAGCGGCGCGGTGTCGTCCTCGACGCGGTCGGCCAGCTTGTCGCGCGCGAGGTCGCCGATCATGGTCACGACCCGCTTGCGCGTCTCGTAGGCGGCCTTCCGCTCGCTCTCGTCGTGGATCATCTGCAGCGCGCGCGAGGTCGCCACCATGTTGGAGTTGTACGGCCGGCCGATCCGCTCGCACTCCTCGCGGAAGATCGCGATGCGGCGGATGATCTGGTCGGTCTGGGCGAGCTGGTCGAGCAAGAGGTTGTATCCCTCGCGCGCCGCGCGCCTGACGCTGTCGGGACTGCCCGCGGCGAGCCATAGCGGCGGATGCGGCCGCTGCAGCGGCTCGGGCTCGACCACCACGTTGTTGTAGTGCCAGCGCTTGCCGTGATGGCTGAACCTGCCCTCGCTGGTCCATGCCTTGCGGATCACCTCCATCGCCTCGTCGAAGCGCTCGGTCGCCTCGGCCATCGGGATGCAGAAGCCGTCGAACTCGGCCTGGCGGTAGCCCTTGCCGACACCGAAGTCGACGCGGCCGCCGCTCAACAGATCGAGGGTTGCCGCCTGTTCCGCAATGAGTGCCGGGTTGTGCCACGGCAGCACCACCACGGCGGTGCCGAGGCGGATGTGCTGGGTCCGCGCGGCGAGGTAGGCCAGCACGGTCATCGAGGCCGAGACCTGGCCCTGGCCGGTGAAATGGTGCTCGACCATGAAGAGCTGCTTGAAGCCGAGCCGGTCGGCTTCGATCACATACTCGATGAAGCTCTCGTAGCCCTGGCTGTCTTCGATGCCGACGCTGCGCTTGGTGCGCGCGCCGCCGAACAGGCCGAATTGCATGTCGCGCTCCGCTGGATATCGTCCTTTAGAACCCATCCGTCGTCCCGCTCTAGGATAACGCTTTGCGAGCGGCGATTTCGGACATTCGGGAAAAGGTCTTTTGCCGGCGCACGCATGCTGGTAGGCACGGCATGGCGCATTGTGGCGGACAAAGAAGAACAGCAGGGAGGAGGACGACCCGGATGGTCGATCCGCTGGCTGTACTGAACGCTGTGGTTGCGGGGGTGATGCTGGGCGGGTTCTACGCCGCAGTGGCGCTGGGCATCGCCATCGCCTTCGGCATGCTCGATGTTCCCAACCTGTCGCATCCTGCCTTCGTCGTCGCCGGCGCCTTCGCCACCTGGCAGCTCAACAGCCGGTTGGGCCTCGACCCGGTGGTTGCCGGCGTGCTGCTGACGCCGGTGTTCTACGGGCTCGGCGTGGTGGTCTACCGGCTTTATCACGTCTGCTTCGAGCGGCGCGGCGAGACGGCGCTGCAGGGCCTCGCCTTCTTCTTCGGCCTGCTGTTCATCACCGAGGTGGCCCTGGTGATGATCGCCGGTGCCGACTATCGCTCGGTGGTCGCGCCCTATATCGGCTCGAGCCGGGAGATCCTGGGCGTCACCGTGCCCAACCGCATGCTGGTGCCGTTCGTGGTGTCGATCGTGATGATCGCCACCCTGCACCAGTTCCTGCTGCGCACCTTCACCGGCCGCGCCATCCAGGCAGTGGCGCAGGACCAGACGGCGCTGCGCCTGATGGGCATCGGCCCGACCAGGATCAAGGCCTTTGCGTTTGGAGTCGCCACCGCGACCGCGTCGATCGCCGGCGCGCTGCTGATCATCATCGAGCCGGTCGAACCCTCCGTCGGCCGCGACTTCATCGGCCGCGCCTTCGCGGCCGTCGTGCTGGGCGGCATGGGCAGCTTCTGGGGCATGCTGTTCGCGTCGATCATCCTCGGCATCACCGAGAGCCTGGTCTCGGACATGTGGAACCCGTCCTGGGCGCCGGCGATCGCCTTCGGCTTCCTGCTGCCGACGCTGGCCTTCCGCTCCAGCGGTCTGCTGGGCCGCCGCCTGTGAGGCGCTCGTGAGCAACTGGCGCTTCTGCCTGCTGCTCGCGACGCTGGTCGTGGCCTTCTGGCTGGCCGGCCGGCTGGTGACCAACGAGTACGTCTTCTTCACCGGTTACGCGGTGCTGCAGTACATCCTCCTCGCCACTGCGTGGAACCTGCTGGGCGGCTATGCCGGCTACATCAACTTCGGCAGCGCGGCGTTCTTCGCCTTGGGCGCCTACGTCTCGGTCGCGCTCAACAAGCTGGTCGAGCTGCCGGTGCCCGTCCTGATCCTGGCGGGCGGAGTCTCGTCGGGCACGCTCGGCCTGGTCATGGGCTATCTGACCTTGAAGCTGCGCGGCGTCTTCTTCTCGATCGCGACGCTGGCGCTGGCGATCGTGTTCCAGGCGGTGATCACCAACTGGGAGTTCGTCGGCGGCTCGTCCGGTGCGTACGTGATCCGTCCCGCCAACGGGCCGTGGGGCGGGCCGTACGTCGAGTATCTTTTCTACGTGATGCTGATCCTCGCCTGCGCCGCCGTGGCGCTCGCCCGCGGCATCGAGCGCTCGGCGATCGGTTACGGCCTGGCCGCGATCCGCGACGACGAGGTCGCGGCCGAGATTTCCGGCGTGCCGACCCTGAAGCTCAAGGTGCTCGCGACCGTGCTCAGCGGCACGCTGATGGGCATGGCGGGCGCACCGCTCCCTTTTTACGTCGCCTATCTTGACCCGCCGTCCGCGTTCAACCTCTCCTACGCGGTCAACACCATCGCCATGCCGCTGGTCGGCGGCACGCGTACCTGGATCGGGCCGGTGATCGGCGCGATCCTGCTCGACGGCGTGCAGGAGGCCGCGATGGTGACCATCTCCTCGGCCTCCAACCTGCTGCTGGTCGGATTGCTGATGGTCGCCTTCATCACGCTCGCGCCCAACGGCATCGTCGGGCTGGTGCAGAGCGCACGGCGGCGCAAATGAGCAGCCTCGCGATCACCGGTCTCTCCGCGGCCTACGGCAAGGTACGCGTGATCAGCGGCCTGTCGATGGAGGTGCGGAGCGGCGAGACCGTGGCGCTGCTCGGCACCAACGGCAACGGCAAGTCGACGGTCATGCGCTGCATCATGGGGCTTCTGACGCCGGTCGCCGGCAGCATCGTCGCCACCATCGACGGCACTTCGCACGAGCTGGCCGGCCGCACGACCGAGGAGATCGTCTCGCTGGGCATCGCCCTGGTGCCCGAGGGCCGCCGCCTGTTTCCCCGGCTGACGGTCGAGGAGAACCTGACGCTGGGCGCCGCGCGCCGGCTCGCGCGCAAGGTCCTGCCGCGCAACATGGAGTTCTGCTACGAGGCCTTTCCGCGGCTCAAGGAGCGGCGCGGCCAGCTCGCCGGCAGCATGAGCGGCGGCGAGCAGCAGATGCTGGCGCTGGGCCGCGCGCTGATGACCGAGCCGCGCATCCTGCTGATCGACGAGCCGTCGGTCGGCCTCGCGCCCCTGCTGGTCAAGCGCACCATCGAGAAGATCAAGGAGCTGAAGGACGAACGCCAGCTCACCGTCCTGATGGCCGAGCAGAACTTCCACCAGGCGCTCACGATCGCCGACCGCGGCTACGTGATCGTCCATGGCGAGATCGTGTTTGCGGGCAACTCCGCCGACGAGCTCAACGACAACGAACTGATCCAGAGGTTTTACATGGGCTTGTAATCCCGTCGTCTCGACCAAGGCCCGAAGGGCCGCGTGGAGAGACCTTTTTTCAGCGACAGGCCGCTTGTCGTCGAAAAAAGGTCTCTCCGCTCCGCGCTTCGCGCTCCGGTCGAGACGACGGGACGTCTTTGAAGGGAGGATGTCATGACACGGAATCACATCGGTCGGCGTTCCGTCATCGCGGGCGCAGTGGGTAGCGTGGCGTCACTTCAGGGCGGCGCATGGGCCGCCGATCCGATCAAGATCGGCTTCTCGCTGCCGCAGACCGGCGGCCTGGCCTCGATCGGCCTGCAGGCGCTGCTGACCATGCAGATCTGGATGGATGACGTGAACGCCAAGGGCGGCGTCCTCGGCCGGCCGGTGCAGCTCGTCACTTACGACGACCAGTCGAACCCGGCGAACGTGCCGCGCATCTACACCAAGCTGCTCGACGTCGACAAAGTCGACCTGCTGGTGACCAATGGCACCAACCTCACCGTGCCGGCGATGCCGATCGCCATGCAGCACGGCAAGGTGGTGTTCTGCATGCTGGCGCTGGCGATCAACGACAAGTTCAAGTACCCGCGCTTCTTCCAGACCATGCCGTACGGTCCCAAGGGCAAGGATTCGATCAGCGAGGGCTTCTTCGAGATCGCCATGGGCATGAACCCCAAGCCCACGACCGTGGCGCTGGTCGGCGCCGACGCGGAGTTCGCCAAGAACGCCGTCGACGGCGCGCGCGAGCAGGCCAAGAAAGCCGGCCTGAAGATCGTCTACGACCGCACCTATCCGCCGTCGACCGTCGACTTCGGCCCGGTGATCCGCGGCATCGCCGGCAGCAATCCCGACATCGTCTATGTCGGCAGCTATCCGGTCGACACGGTCGGCATGATCCGTGCCGCGCGCGAGCTCAACTTCAAGGCCAAGCTGTTCGGTGGCGGCATGGTCGGCACGCAGGCGGCGACGCTCAAGGGCGACCTCGGCGAGATGCTGAACGACGTGGTGAGCTACGAGCTCTACTGCCCCGCCGTCGCGTCCAAGTTCCCCAACGTCGATGCCGTGCTGAAGAAGTACCAGCCGCGCGCCAAGGAGAAGGGCATCGACCCGCAGGGCTACTACGTGCCGCCCTTCACCTACGCCACCATGGAGGTGCTGCAGCAGGCGGTGACCGGCGCGAACGGCCTCGACCAGGACAAGATCGCCAAATACATGCACGCCACGACCTTCAAGACCGTGGTCGGCGACATCAAGTTCGGGCCCGACGGCGAATGGGACCATCCGCGCATGCTGTGGGTGCAGTTCCGCGGCCTGAAGGGCCAGGGCATGGACCAGTTCGCCGACCCGGCGGCCGAGGTCGTGCTGAACCCGCCCGAGTACAAGACCGGCAACCTGCACTATCCGATGGGACCGGCCAAGCAATGAGGAGTAGGCCATGACCGAAGTCGCGATCGTCACCGGCGGCCTGCGCGGCCTGGGCAGGGCGATGACGCTCGGCCTGCTGCGCACCAACCGCAAGGTCGTGGCGGTGGGCCACATCGCCGAGGACATTCCCGAGATGGCGACGGAGGCCGGCAATCATGTCGGCAACCTGCACTGCCTGGCGCTCGATCTGCGCAAGCCGGAGAGCTGCGACACCGCCATCGCGGCGGCGCAGCACCACTTCGGCTCTGTCGACATCCTGGTGAACAATGCCGGGCTCACCTTCACCTACACGGATCCCGACCGCTTCATCAATGGCCCGCGCAAGTTCTGGGAACTCTCGGACGAGATCGTCCAGAATACGATGGACACCAACTACATGGTGGCCGACCAGATGAGCCGCCGCGTCGCGCCGTTGATGCTGGCGAAGAAATGGGGCCGCATCATCAACGTCACCACCAAGCTCTCGACCATGAACATGGTGGGCGCCGTGCCGTACGGCCCGTCGAAGGCCGCGCTCGAGATGGCGACCGAGGTGTGGGCCAAGGAAGTGGCCGGGAGCGGCGTGACGGTGAACATCGTCAATCCCGGCGCCGGCGCCAACACGCCGGGCATGGCCAAGGAAATGCGCGAATGGTCGGCCACGGGGAAGGCCGCCAAGCTGGTCGAGCCGGACGAGATGGTCGCGCCATTGCTGTTCGTGGTCAGCCGCGAGGCCGACCCGGTGAACGGCTACCGCTTCGACGCCAACACCTGGCGCAACGATCTGCCGCCCAAGGAAAGCGCCAAGCTCACGGGCCGCAAGGCGGGCTTCGAGCTCTATCCGATCTCCGACTGCTTCTCTCCGTGAGGCCCTCCATGGACTGGAACCCCAAGCCGCTCGATCCCGACGACATCACGGTGCATCGCCGGGGCCACGGCAAGCCCTTGGTGCTGCTCCATTGCCTCGGCATGGACTGGACCTTCTGGGACGTGCTCGAGCCGCTCACCGACCAGTTCGAGCTGATCGCCTACAGCTTCCCGGGTCATCACGACACGAAGCTGCCCAAGGGCCAGTACGGCGAGGCCGAGCTTGCCGCACAGCTGCATGCGATCCTGAAGCGCGAAGGTATCGCCAAGGCCAGCCTCGCCGGCATCTCGATGGGCGGCTCGCTGGCGCAGGCCTTCGCCGGCACGCATCCCGACATGGTCGACAAGGTGATGCTGTGCGACTGCAGCCCGCGCTACACCGACGAGATGCGCGCGGCGTGGCCGGTGCGCGCCGAAGCGGCGCGCAAGAATGGCGTCGCGAGCCTGATCCCGGCGCTCGAGAAGGTGTTCTTCACCGAGGCGTCGCTGAAGGAGAACGGCCCCAACGTGCGCCACGTGAAGGAGAAGTGGGCGTCGTGCAGCGGCGAGGGCTATGCGCTGGGCTGCGAGTGGCTGGCGATGCTCGACGCGCGGCCGCAGGCCCGGCGCATGACCATGCCGACGAAGATCATGCTCGGGTCGAACGAAGGCCAGGCCTTCAAGGACGCGGCGCGCTGGATGGCCGACAACATTCCCGGCAGCAAAGGCATCGTCGAGGTACCGAACGCGGGCCATGCTTCGGTACGCGAACGACCTGATTTCGTCCTGCAGGAGTTCAGACGCTTCTTCGGCTGACCGTCTCGTAGACAAGCCGGCGCCCCCGCGCGCACACTCTTTGCATGTGGACGCGAGTGATCGCACCGCGGGGGAGATAGAAGCGAATGTCGCAAGCCGCCATGGGTCTTTCGTCGGCCGGCGGAATGGCCGAGCTCGACGTCGGCACGCGCCGCCGGGCGATCGTGTCGAGCGCCGTCGGCAATTTCGTCGAGCTGTACGACTTCCTGATCTACGGGCTGTTCGCCGCCCAGATCGCCGCCAACTTCTTCCCCAAGGGCAACGATACCGTCGCGCTCCTGCAGGCCTTCGCGATCTATGGCGTCGGCTTCTTCATGCGCCCGATCGGCGCGATCGTGATCGGCGCCTACGGCGACAAGCACGGCCGCAAGAATGCGCTGGTCGTGACGGTCGGCCTGATGGCGGCGGCCACCGCCCTGACCGGCCTGATCCCGTCCTACGGCTCGATCGGCATGGCCGCCCCGCTCCTGCTGCTGCTCTGCCGGCTGGTGCAGGGCTTCTCGACCGGCGGTGAATGGGGCGGCTCGGCGACGTTCCTCGTCGAGTTCTCGCCGCCCGGCAAGCGCGGCCTGATCGGCAGCGTGCAGCAGTTCAGCGTCGGCCTGGCGCTGATCGCCGGCACCCTGACGGCGGCGGTGCTGAACGGCTGGCTGACCAAGGACCAGATGGTCTCCTGGGGCTGGCGCATCCCGTTCCTGATCGGCTTCGTGCTGGCGCCGGTCGGCCTGTATCTCCGCTCCCGCGTCGCCGAGAGCCCGGCCTTCAGCCGCACCGTCGAGAAGAAGCAGGTCGCGCACAATCCCTTCGTCGAAGCGCTCACCACGCATCGGCTGCCGGTGCTCGCGGCCTTCGGCCTCTCCGCGATCGGCACGGTCGGCAACTACACCTACAACATCTACCTGCCGACCATGGCGACGACCAAGCTCGGCATCGCCGGCGCCACCGCCTACACCTCCGCGACCGTCGCGGCGGTCGTGCTGACGATCTTCACGCCGGTCATGGGCTGGGCGTCGGACAAGGTCGGCCGCAAGCCGATCCTGCTGATCTCGTCGCTCGCCTACGGCCTGCTGTCCTACCCGGCCTTCGTCTACCTGTCGGGCGCGCCCGACGGCAGCCGCCTGATGATCGTGCAGTCGATCTCGGCCTTCCTGCTCGCGATGTACGCCGGCCCGCTCTGCGCCATCCTGGCCGAGCTGTTCCCGACCAAGGTGCGCTTCACGGCGCTATCGATCGGCTACGGCATGTCGGTGACCCTGTTCGGCGGATTCGCCCCGTTCATCGCGGCGTACCTGATCGACAGGACCGGCAATCCGGTGGCTCCCGCCTTCTTCCTCATCTTTGCCGCGATCGTCAGTAGCGTGACGCTCGTGCTCACGAAGGACCGCACGAATGCCCCTCTCGACTAAGGGTTCGCCCGAGCCGTTGACGGCCGGGCCGATCTGCGACCCCGTCACGCTGGAGATCGTGCGCGGCGCGATCCGGGCGGCGCAGGCCGAGATGGAGGCGCTGATCGAGCGCACCGCCATCTCCGCCTTCATCCGCGAGAAGAAGGATTTCTACACGGCGCTGTTCGACGCCAACGGCGTGATGGCGGTCGGCTCCAACCTGCCGGTGTTCGGCGACATCTGCGGTCCGGTGTTCCGCGACTTCCCGCCCGACACGATGCGCGAGGGCGACCTCTACTGGTACAACGACTGCTACGGCTCGCGCGGCGCGATCTCGCATTCCAACGACCAGGTGCTGCTGGCGCCGGTGTTCCACGACGGAAGGCGCTGCGGCTTCGTCATGGGCTGGGCGCACTTCTCCGACATCGGCGGCATGCGCGCGGGCTCGATCAGCCCCGACACGCTCGACATCTTCCAGGAAGGCATCATCGTGCCCCCCACGAAGCTGATCGACGCCGGCACGACCAACGAGGCGACGCTCAGGATCTTCTTCCGCAATTCGCGCTTCCCCGAGCAGAACATGGGCGACATGCGGGCGCTGATGGCCAGCGCGTCGCTCGGCGTGAAACGCATCGAGGAGATCGTCGCCCGCTTCGGCAGCGACGTCGTGGCCGATGCGCTCGGCCAGCTCGTGGCGCGTACGCGCAAGCTGGTGCGCACCAGGCTCGCCGAGACCTTCGACTACGGCACCCACCGCTTCACCGATGCGATCGATTCGGACGGCCATGACAACGGCCCGTTCCACCTGCGGCTGGCGCTGACCCGCGAAAAGACCGAGAGCGGCGACAAGTTCATCTTCGACGCCACCGCGACCGACGACCAGTCGCCCGGCCCGGTGAACCTGCTGCTCAATCCCGACGTGCCGGGCACGGCGCTGTCGATGTTCTATCTCGGCGGCGACCCGGCGCAGGTCTGCAACGCCGGCGGGCCGCAGGCGCTCGACGAGGTCAGGCTGCGCGAGGGTTCGCTGCTGTGGCCGAAGTGGCCGGCGCCGCTCGGCATGCGCGGGCTGACGCTGATGCGATTCCTCGCGGCGGTGAACGGCCTGATCAACGTCGCGGGCGGCAAGGCGCCGGCGGCGCATTCGGCGTACGTCATCTCCTTCATGCGCGGCACCTACAGGACTCTCGAGGGCAAGCTCGAACCGTTCCTGATGTCCGACGGCATCGGCGTGGGCTGGGGCGCGAGGGCGACGGCCGACGGCACCGATGCCGTCTACTTCGTGGCGCAGGAGAACTACCCGGTCGAGTTCCTCGAGGTCGGCTATCCGGTGCGGCTCCGAACCTACGGCATCCTCACCGACTCCTGCGGCGCCGGCCGCTGGCGCGGCGGTTGCGGCATCGTGCGCGAGTACGACATCCTGGCCGACGAGGCGATGCTGGCCGTCCGCATTGACAGCGTGAAGAACCCGCCCTGGGGCATGGCCGGCGGCATGGCGGGCGGCACCGGCCGCGTCCTCGTCAATCCCGGCACCAACCACGAGCGCCAGCTCCAGCCGCTCTCCGACGGCAACATGCTGAAGAAGGGCGACGTGCTGCGCATCGAGACCGGCGGCGGCGGCGGCTACGGCCACCCGTTCGACCGCCCGCCGCAGAGCGTGCTCGACGACGTGCTGGGCGGGTTCGTCACGGCGAAGGCGGCGCGCGACCTGTACGGCGTCGCGATCGATAGCGACGAATTCGACCCCGACCTCACGCGCAAGCTGCGCACCAAGCGTCCCGAAGTGAAAGCGTTCCATCGTCACGCGTATGTCGACTCCCTCTCCTGATTCTTCCCTCGCCATCGCCGTCGATATCGGCGGCACCTTCACCGATATTGCGCTGCACGACCGCGCCAGCGGCCGGATCTGGCGCGCCAAGACGCCGAGCGTGCCAAGCGATCCGTCGCAGGCCTTCCTGACAGGCATCCGGCTCGCGCTCGAGGACGCCGGCAAGGCCGCCCCCGCTCTGGCGCGCGTGCTGCACGGCACGACGGTCGCCACCAACATGATCCTCGAGGGCAAGGGGGCGAAGGCGGCCCTGGTGACGACGGCCGGCTTCCGCCACGTGCTGACGATCGGCCGCCAGGACATCCCGCGCCGCGCCAACTATCTCGCCTGGGTGAAGCCGGCGCGGCCCGTGCCGGCGAGCCGCGTGCTCGAGGTCAAGGAGCGCATCGGCGCCGGCGGCGTGGTCATCACACCGCTCGACGAGGGAAGCGTCGAAGCCGCGGCCGACCAATGCCGCAAGCTTGGCGTCGAGGCTATCGCGGTCTGCCTCCTTCATTCTTTCGCCAACCCCGAACACGAGCGCAAGGTGGCCGAAATCTTGCGCGCGAAGCTCCCGGGCGTCGCGGTCACCGCCTCGTCCGACGTGCTGCCGGTGGTGCGCGAGTACGAGCGCTCGCTGGCCACGGTGTTCAACGCCGTGGTAATGCCGGGCGTCTCGACCTACGTCTCGCGGCTCGAGAAGCGGCTCACGGACGAGAAGGTCGCGGCGCCGCTCCTCCTGATGCAGTCGAACGGCGGCGTCGCCGGCGGCGCCACCATCCGCCGCGCGCCGGCGCTGACCGCGCTGTCGGGCCCGGCCGCGGGCGTGGTCGGCGCGCGCGACGTCGCGGCGGCGTGCGGGATCAAGGACATCATCACCGTCGACATCGGCGGCACCAGCGCCGACATCTGCCTGATCAAGGACGGCCGCATCGCGCTCACCCAGGCCGGGCATGTCGGGGAATGGCCGCTGCCGCTGCCGATGGTCGACATGGTGACGATCGGCGCGGGCGGCGGCTCGATCGCCTCTGTCGAGGCCGGCACGCTGACCGTCGGCCCGCAAAGCGCCGGCGCCGATCCTGGCCCCGCCGCCTACGGCCGCGGCGGCGAGCGGGCGACCGTCACAGACGCGCATGTCGTGCTGGGCCACCTGCCGGCCAAGCTGCTGGGCGGCCGCATGGCGCTCGACCTCGACGCCGCCGCCAAAGTCATCGATCGCGAGGTCGCCGAACCCTCGAAGCTCGACCGCGCCGCAGCGGCGCGCGGCGTGCTGTCGATCCTCGACCACAACATGGTCGGCGCCGTCCGCATCGTGTCGGTCGAGCGCGGCCACGATCCGCGCGACTTCACGCTGGTGGCGTTCGGCGGCGCGGGGCCGCTGCACGGCTGCTCGCTGGCGGCGCTCCTCGGCATCACCAGGGTCCTGATCCCGCCGGCGCCGGGCGTGCTGTGCGCCGACGGCCTGCTGGCGGCCGATCTCAAGGCCGAGTTCAGCCGCACCCTGCCCAAGTCCGGCCCGCCCAACCTGGACGAGGCGCGCGCGATCTATGCCGATCTCGAACGCCAGGCCGGCGCCTGGCTCGACACGGAGACGGTCGCGCCCGCCGACCGGAGGCTGAACCGCGTGGCGCTGCTGCGCTACCACGGCCAGGGCGGCGAGGTCGCCGTCGAATGGACCAACGGCATCGCGGCGGCCTTCGAGGCCGCGCACAAGGCGCTCTACGGCTTCACCCTCGACGCGCCGATCGAGCTCGTGACCTTGCGCGTCGAGGCGACCGGCCGCATGCCCGAGCCGCCGCGGCCGACGCTCGTCAAGGGCACCGGCGCGCGGATGCGCGACCAGTTCCCGGTGCATTTCGAGACCGGCGTGGCTCAGGTCCCGCTCTACGAGCGCGCGTCGCTCGGCGCCGGCGACTTCATCGCGGGGCCGGCCATCGTGTCCCAGCTCGACGCCACGACGCTGGTGCTGCCGGGATGGTCCGGCACTGTCCATCCGTCCGGCGCGATGCTGCTGGCAGCCGGCGGCTGAAAAGCTTACGGGCCGCCGCACTGCCAGGACTGCCAAACACCGTGGCAGTGATTTGTTGCAGACAGACAGGCGTTTTCTGCGATTCCTGCCACTCTGCCCGCACCCCCCGGGCCCACCCTGGATTACCCCTGGCCCGGGATCGTCGACGCGATGATCCGGCCGCGCAGCGGCGATCCGCTGGAGCGCGAGGCCGGGCGCGCCGCCGAGGCCGTGCGTCTGGGCCTGATCACGCCCGAGTCCCAAACCGTCCCACGGCCTGAACGCCTCCAAGACCGATAGCATCGGCATCGAAGGCCCTTTCAGTCCCAAATCCGCGACACCCCCACGGCGATTCCAAACTCTTTCGATCCGGCTCCTGTCCGCTTTGGGCGGCCTGGCTGTGAGGACCAGGGAGGCGCTTGGAGTCCACAAGAGTCCACTCGGCAGTGGACCGGTTCGATATCGATGGAATCGGCGTTTCAGGCCCGGAGTCCACGAATCCACCCATTCTGTCCCAAGCGAAAAACACCCCTGTTCAAGGCTGGCCGCAAATCCCCCTACCCACCCTTGGACACGGAAAGCTGGACGCGCGCATGGTCCGCCGGCGCGACGACGCAGCCGCGCGGCGACAGGCAAGCACTTGGTGAATTGGAACGCGGAACTCATGGCGTGCCAATTTTACCGCGCGCCGCACCTAGTCACCTATTATGGGCAATGGCTCTCGCTATTCCTCAGGCAAGCGCAGCCTGAAGGTCGGGTCCAATGCCCAAGGAGTCTGGCTCAAGGCACGCCTTATCCACAGGCTTTTGGCGATTTCCCTCGCGCAACAAAGGGGTGCTTGGAGTTGACGACGGGGCTCGCGCGCGAAGCGCCGAGTACGGGGCGAAGTGAAAGCCACTGACTACGCATAACCGATGCCTTGGTGAGGGAGTTAACGGCCCCGAAGAGGAGCTCGGCGGCGGCCGCGACTTCGTAAGCAGGCCTTAACTTCGCAGGTTGGGCATGGGTGTGAGAATCCGTTTGCGGTGCGGAGCGAGAATCGGTACAACGACTTGTGGCCCTGATATGACAACGGCCCCGCAAGGCGTCTTACCCACGCCTAGGGAGCCGTCATCTGGGCTCGGCGGAGTGTGCAACTCCGAAGCCGAAAAGGACGTCGATGGGATGCATCGGCGCCACGAGTACCCGTGGCTAATATACATCCCCCCGGCCCCCCTTTCAAGAGTTGCGCTTTGACGCGAGGCTGCGATGCCCCCTCCGCATCGTCGTCAGCCGCGCCGCAGCAAGCCGGATAAACCGCGGATTCAACCGCCGCGCCGTGATCCGACTCAACCTCGGCGTTGGCCGCGTCCTCGGTACCCGCTGAGGCTCTGAGGCGCATAAATCATTACCCGGTGGCGGCCGAAGTCGCCACCGGGCCCCTTCACCGGAGATGCCCATGTCAGAGCACCCAAAGCAACGTGCTCAAAGCGCGATTGAGTTTCCGTACCGGGATCTTGAATCCAGCATCGGCGTCGCGAAGGCGATTGCAGATGCGGGCAATGGCGGCCTGTCCTCGGAGCAACTCGCGGCAGCGCTGAAGAATGCGGAGGCGGGTAATTTCTACAATCGAGTCGCGAGCGCGCGCATGTTCGGCCTAGTCACAAGCGGACGCGGTCTGCCCTACAAGTTGGCCCCACTCGGCTACGCCATCCTAAGCACCGATGGCCGCAAGCAGAGAGATGCGCGCGTGAAGGCATTTCTTGAAGTGCCGCTCTATCAGAAACTGTTCGACACCTTCCGGGGGGAACCGCTGCCTCCACGCCCGCATGGACTGCAGCGAGTGCTCATCGGCTTTGGCGTTCCTATCAAAGTAGCCGACAGGGCTCGTCATGCGTTTGAGCGATCTGCGCGGTTCGCCGGTTTTTTTGACGCCGGCGAAGACCGCCTCACACTCCCGGCGCTGGACGCCAAACCCGTGCTGGCTCGCGCAATCGAGACGCCCAAGTCTTCGCCCTCATCGGCGACGCCCGATACTGTGATCAATGACGGTGACACAACGACCATCTTCCAACTCAAGCAGGCTGACATGCACCCGTTCGTACAGGGATTGCTCTTAGAGATTCCTAAGCCCGGCCAGCCGTGGCCGCTGGCCGACCGCGTGGAGTGGCTTCGCGCGGCGGTACACAATTTCAATCTGATCTACAAGAGTGACGGCGAAATCACCATCAGCGGTACGCCGAAGGCCCCGCCAAAGTCAGCGCAGCCCGCAACTGCTGCTCCCGGCGCCGGTGGCGGACACCCGGCGACCGCTACAGAACGGTCCGCAACGCGCAGCGCGATAGACGATGACTTTGCTCCGCCGCCCCGCGCTCGAGGAAAAGCGGGAGACCTGGACGACGATATCCCTTTCTAATGATCGTAAGCTGCGCCCATAGCTCAGGGCATCAGCCGCTGCTGGTCGAGGTCATTGAGGGTCAACTATTCCTGAGTTGAGAAAGAAATCGCGGTCCTGACGCGTGGCTTGCACCCTGGTCTACGCCGCCTTCTTCTCTGGCTTCACTGGCGGCCCGATTTCAAGCGCCTCATCAGGCGCCGGCCTCTGCATCGCTACGGCATCCTCGATCGAGCTGCCGCTCAGCCATCGCTGAACATCCTCAGCCGTCATCAGCAGAACCGGCATAGCCTGCTCATGGACGGCTTGAACGACGCCATTGGGCTCGGTCGTCATGATCGAGAACAGCGTGTGATCGCCGACATTGGGCGTCTTCTTCGTACCGCGGTCGCCCGTCCAAGGCCGCCAGATCCCGGCGAAGAAGAACGGCAGCTTGTCGGCGCGCGTGAACCAGCGCCACATCATGTTGCCCTTCGGCGTGTTCTTGTCCGGCTCGGCGAACGCTGACGCGGGCACGATGCAGCGATGATCGCGATCGAGCCATTGCTTCCATTGGCTGTTCTTCAGCGAGCGGAAGTTGGTCCCCCAGCTGGCGCCCGGCTTGTACTTCGGGAAGCCCCACAGCATGTCCTCGCGCACGACGTGCTCGCCGTTCTCCAGGACGACCACCGGCGCGCGCTTGTTGGGATAGACGTCCTCGATCGGCTCATTCTGACGCCGCTGTCGCTCGAGCCATTCCGACCACGTTGTGCCAAGGAATTTGAAGTGCAGCATGAGCGCCTGCATTTCCTCGGCGCTCATCTTGTAGGTGTAGAGGTTGCACATGGCCTAGACCTAGCGGCTCTGGGTGAATCTCGGAAATCAAATGTTCTCGTATTGTTCTCATCCGTCAAGACATGTAGGAGTCCAGTCCTTGTCGCTTACGGAGGACGCCATGGACCCAGCCAACGACGACGCAAATCCTTCAAAGCCCAAGCGCCTGTCCACGCTCCTTCTCTTAGCGAATCCGCTGCCTCCAAGCTTCAGGTCACTTCTGCGCGCACTGCACCTGGCGCCTGTCCATGGCCTCGGCCTCGATCGACTCGACGTTGAGCGCGTCGAAGCACTTTGGGAGATGCTGGAGGACGACTCGACGGCGCATGGTTTCGTCCTCGCTCGGCGTGACGGCCGTCGCTGCTATCTCCAGTACATCGCAGCCTATGATGAAGACGACGTGACGGAAGACGTTCTGGCCTTGCCCATGGGGGATGAGCTCTATCCTCGGTTCAACAGCAACGACGGCATTGTCTGGGATGACGAGGTCGAGGATCTGAACCGGCTCCTCTCTGCCTAGCCTCACGCGACATTCCAGAAGAGAGAGGCGCCGCCGTGAGAAGGCGCACGAACACGCACGCCGAAAGGCGACGACGCCTGCCGTTCGTCGTCGTGATCGACCGAGCAGAACCGTTTTGCAAGGTTGACCGCGACGAGATCGACGCCGAGTGCCGACGCATTACGAACGGTGCCGAGTTCTATCACACGATGGCGCGTTTCGAGCGGGGATACCGCCATGTCGTGCACTTCGGGTCTGCGCATCAGGCCGATGCATTCGATAGAGTTGCGAAGGACCGCAAGTTCGCCACGCGCCCCGTCCCTCAGTTCGGACCTCCCGAGCATGAAAAGCAGGCGTTCCGCGAAGCCGCGTTGCTTTGGGGCTTTCGCACCGGCGCTATCCGGCGTGTGCTGCGGGCCTACCGGGACGGACCTGGCTCACTCATGCAGCGCGACGGCGCCGCTCGCGACGTGTTGCGCGCGTACAAGATGCCTGAAGGCCACGGCGACATCCTGCATGTCTTCATCGAATGGGTGGTTGAGCACCATCCGCATTGGTTCAATCACCGGCGCCATCCAGGGTACCTGCCTTTCGATGAGTTCCATTGGGTGATACCGCAGGAAGCCTATCCTCACTCTGACGACTAGGAGCGGCCTGCAGAGCGTCCGCCTTATCAACCGCTACTAGTGCCTGTTCCTCGTCGGCCCTGGCGAAGGGCCTGCGAAAGTCGCGGTTCGACCTCCTCCTGAAAGAACCGGCTCAGCTCCTGTTCGATCACGAGCAGGACGGTCGGGCTGACTGGATTCGACTCCTCCGCCGCTCGGTTGATCTCCAGCCGATCCGGGCGCTTGTAGACCCACATCAGCGGCAGCTCCGGCCCCTCGGGCAGCGCGCGAGCATCTATCAGGCCGAAGGCTTCGGCACCCAAGTCGCGCGCCAGCGCCCATGGCCCGCGTGTCTCGAAGCCGAGGTCGGCCCAACTCAGGGTGAGAGAGGCGGTCGTCCGGTCCAGTTGCGGGACCTCCACCGTCCGCTTTGCAAGGACGCCGTTCATGGACCTTCACCGCCTAGCGATGCGCGTTGGCGTAGGCGCTATCGGGATACAGCCGGATCGCCGTCTCATGAAGCCAGTGCGCGATGGCGCCGCTGTCTTTCCAAATACTCTCGTCCTCGAACGTCCCCACGGCCTCGATCCCGTTCACGTCGTCTCCGATCCAGACGTGGAATGAACAGAACGGAAAAGTCTGGAGGCCGGCGCTGATTTCGCTGTCAAGCAGTTCGCAGAGGACGCGTTGGAGATCCCGGCGCGGCGCGGAAGGCGGCACAGAGCCGATCTTCGCAGCGGAGGCGAAAATCTGTCGCTTCGCGAGGTCCACCATCTCATTCGGAGTGCCGGAAACGACGCGATCGATGCCGGTTTGGTCTTTCGCCATAGGTCTGGGCTCCTGAGAGAGAGGAGCCCACCGCGCCCAGAGAGAAAACGGTGGGTCCTCCCAGGTTGCCGGGCTGCAATCCCGTGCCCGGCAGTTTTTGAACGCGGGGCCCAGCGACTCCGTTGCGCAACAGGTCTGCTGCGCGTCCGTTGACGCTCCGGAGGACCGATGGCCGGACGGCGTCGACCCGGCGGCAAGGCCGCGCCGGGCTTCATTCCCGAACTCGACCCGATGGAGGCTCAGTCGCCGCCGACAACTGCTGGCTGGGTGCACGAAGTGAAATGGGACGGCTTCCGTGCGCAAGCGCACCTGCGCGATGGCAAGGTCACGACTTATTCCCGTAGCGGCCTCGACTGGACAGAGCAATTCGACACGATCAGCGAGGCCGTTGCGAAGCTCAAAGCAAAGAGTGCGGTGCTGGACGGCGAGGTTGTCGTGATCGGACCGGGCGGCAAGCCCGACTTCCAGGCGCTGCGCCGTAACCTCAACAAGCACTCGCCGGACCTGCAGTATTGCGCCTTCGATCTGCTCGAGCTGAACGGGAAGGACCTGCGGGGCCGGCCACTGATCGAACGCAAGGCCGCACTGGCAAAGCTGCTGGCAAAGGCGCCCGATCGGGTTCGCTACGTCGAGCACTTCGAGACCGACCCGCGTCAGGTCATGGAAGCGGCCTGCAAACTGGGGCTCGAAGGGGTCGTCTCAAAGAAGACGGACTCGGCCTACAAGCCAGGGCGACAGGGAACGTGGGTGAAGTCGAAGTGCCGGCTCACCGATAACTTTCCGATCATTGCCTTCGTCGAAAAGCTGGGAGCAAAGCCACGGCGGGTCGCGTCGTTCTACATCGGCAGGCGCGACGGCAAGAAACTGCTGTACGGCGGCAAGATCGAGAGCGGGTACACGCTGGACGAGGCGCAGGAGATTCGAGAGGCGCTCGATCCCTTCATCCGGAAGGATTCGCCACTCGACGAGACGATCGACAAGCCGAAGGCGACCTGGGTCGAGCCCGTCGTAGAGGCAGAAATCGACTACCGCTCCAAGACCGATGCCGGTCTGGTCCGGCACGGATCATTCAAGGGGCTGCGGGACGATCTAGCGACCGTCGAGATTCCCAAGCCGCCGGGGCCGGCAGTGAAGAAGCACGCGGAGAAAGTCGAGAAGCCGGGAGGCAATCGGTATGCAGCCCCGCAGAACATGCTGCAGCTCCTGCATGCCGCCGTCGCGCCGGATGTCGACGCTCTCGAAGCGTACTGGCGAAAGGTCGGGCCGGAGGCGCTGAAGTATCTCGGCCGGCGGCCCCTCAAGCTCGTGCGCCGTGTCGGCAGCAGGATTTTCTATCACAAGCAAAAGCTGCCGCCGATCCCCGAGGAGGTGCACAGCCTCAAGATCGAGAAGCGCGAGGGCGGTGAAGGCGTGCGGGTCTGGGTGGATAGCGTCGATGGCCTTGTCGCGCTCTCGCGCGGACTGGAAGCCGTCGAGCTGCACCCATGGAACGCGACCGTCGATGACATCGAGCTCGCCGATCAGGTCGTGCTCGATCTCGATCCGGGCGACGGCATCGAGCTCCCCTTCGTCGTCGACACTGCCCTTCGCGTCCGCGATCTGATGGAAGAGATCGGCTTGAAGCCTTGGCCGAAGGTCACTGGCGGCAAAGGCTATCACATCATGGCGCCCCTGCCTGAGCGCGTGACCCACGACAAGTCGCACCGCTTCGCACAGGAGCTAGCCCGTCAGATCGCCGGAAAGGATCATCGCTACACGACATCCGCCTCAATGAGCCAGCGTTCCGGCCATCTCTTCATCGACTATCTGCGCAATGGGCGTGGATCGACGGCGGTTGGAACTTGGTCGCCAAGAGCGCGACCAGGCTTCCCGATCGCACGACCAGTCTCGTGGAAGCAGGTAGAGCAGCGGATCGACCCGGCCGAATTCACCATCACCTCGCCCAACCGGGCCAGGGTGCGGCGTTAACGCTCCTCCTTCAGCTTCTCGGCCAGCCACACCTTCATCAGCGACTGATAGGGAACGTCGCGCTTGTTGGCTGCCACCTTGATTCCTTCCAAGAGCGACCGTGGCAATCGTAGCGAAATCGCCGTGGTGGATGGCTTGAGGTTTGGCAACCGGACGCGTTCGCCCTTGCTCCAGTCGACGAAGCCCGTCGAATCCTGCCGTTCCCAGAAGCGGCGCTCTTCCGCCTCACTGCTGAATTTCGGAATGGCTCTCAATTTCGGCTTTGGCATAGCGTTTCGACTCTCTTGCGCAACCGCGTGCCGCTCGGTGGATCGTCGTTAACCTGCATTTCGGATTTGTAGGTTAACGCGCAGGCAATCTGGAACCAGTTATACGCCATCCGCGGAAACGTATAACTTCCTCAAGTTCGCAGCCCGCGCAAGATCACCGCGTTGAGGCGCCGGGCGAAGGCCGCGGGATCGCTCGGCGGGCAAGCGCCATACCGGCAACGCACAGGGCCGGAATCGCACGAGCGACGCGTCTAGTCGTCCGCGGTCGCCATTGTCGCCGCACTCTCAAGACACCCAAGGAAACGGTCCCCCGCGCCTGCGCCCTTATCGCTGCGGCTATAGGCATCGTAGCAGGAGTCCATGCGGCCGACGGCAGCCGTGCGCACTGCATTGCCGCGCGACAGATGGATCAGCGCGGGGCGCATGCAGTTGTACATGTTGTCCGGTTCCGCATTGCCATAGCGCGCGTAACAGGAGCCAATCTTGCTCCTGGCCTCACCATCGGACGAGAACACCTGCGCGCTCGCGGCGACCGGCAACAACAACAACAGGGCTGCCCCCAGAGCTGGCCTCAACATCTACCTCTCTTCGTTCGGTGAGGCGGAAGTATGAGCGCCGGCATGCCCTCTGTCCTGTGGAAGCACCGCCGGAGCCCGCATCAGTGCGGAAGCGCGCAAGCCTTCGTGCGTCGGAAGGCCACAAGGAATGGACCTCGACAGCTCACAGCAGATGGCGTCA
>DATGMK010000072.1:0-60500 GCA_035293665.1 Reyranella sp.
GTGTTGTCGGCCTTGACGCGGATCTTGACGTTGTAGTCGATGACCCGTTTGACGGCGACCAGCACTTTCATCGCGTACATGCCTTTTGATGGGTTGCGGCCGGGCTTCCCACCCGGCCCGGAAGGGCAATTCGTGTAGGGGCGTTCAGGCGATCATGTCAAGGCTATGTCGCACCGCACAAAATCGCGCGGCGAAACATTTTCATCTATTGTTTCAATGGTTTAACCGACGCTATCGGCTCGCGCCGGGTACCCACAGCACGTCCGCCGCACCAACGCCCTCACCCTGAGGAGCCGCGTGTAACGCGGCGTCTCGAAGGGTGGGATCAAGCACATCGTTTGTTCCCATCCTTCGAGACGGGCGCTTAAGCCGCTTTCGCCGCACGGCGGCGAAACGGCGACGCGCCCTCCTCAGGATGAGGCGGATCCTAACGGGCTGCGCCGGGTACCCACAGCACGTCCGCCGCACCGTTGTCGTTGAGCCGCCGCGCGAGCACGAACAGATGGTCGGACAGGCGGTTGATGTACTTGATCGCCTCCGGATTGACCGCCTTCTTCGCGGCGAGCGCTGTGATGCGCCGTTCGGCCCGCCGCGCCACCGTGCGGGCCAGATGAAGCAGCGCGGCGGCCTCGCTGCCGCCCGGCAGGACGAACGAATTGAGCGGACCGAGTTCGGCGTTCATCGCATCGATCTCGCGCTCCAGCCGCTCGACCTGCGAGGCCACGATGCGCAAGGCCGGCTGGCCCTTCTTGCTGCGGCCCATGACCGTGGACAAATCGGCGCCGAGATCGAACAGGTCGTTCTGGATGCGCTGAAGCATCTCGTCGGCGTGGCGGCGCGTGGCGTCGTTGCGCGCGGTGCGGCCGATCACGCTGCGCGCCACGCCGATCACCGAATTGGTCTCGTCGACGTCGCCGTAGGCTTCGACCCTCTGATCGTCCTTGGCCACCCTCTCGCCGCGGCTGAGCGAGGTTTTCCCCTTGTCGCCGCCCCTCGTATAGATGCGCGTGAGCTTCACCATGGCTCTAGTGGCTGCGGCTCGCGAGATACCACAGCAGGATCAGCACGATGGTGAGGATCTGCATGCGCACGCGCCACCACATCAGCTTGTTGCTGCCGCGCGCCCGCTCGATGTTGTCGCGGTCGCCCCGGCTCATGGCGACCAGGCCGGCGAACAGCACGCCGAGCGTGCCGAGGCCGGACAGGATCACCAGCACGAACAGGACATTGGCCAGGGTCATGGCTCACTCTACGCTTGATTGTGCCGGCCGGCACCCCGCCGCGCGCCGGCCCACGGCCGCCGTTCGCGGCTCGCCTGCCCGCCCGTGGCGATGGCAAAGATCGCCTCCGCCGTCTGCTCGGCCGACCAAAGGGCGGCGTGAACCGTGCCGTATTCGACCGGCTCGGTGGCCTCGCCGGCGAAGAACACGCGGTTGGCGAGCGGCCTCGCATGATCGTCGTGGTCCTCGGGCGGACTGCCAATCGCCGGGTAGGAATAGCTGCCGAGGCTCCACGGATCGCTGAGCCAGCGGGCGAAGACGAACGCCTCAGGCTCGGGCATCTTGTTGCCGCCGAACATCTTGCGCAGGCTGGCGAGAGCCGCCTGCTTCACCTCCTCGTCGCTCGCCTCGCGGTCGTAGCGCACGGCGGTGTGGCCGTTGGCGAAGCCCAGCAGGATCGGCAGGCCGGTCTCCTCGGTGTGCGAGACGAAGGTGTTGAACGTGCCGCGCCTGTCCGGCGCGTCGGGCAGGCGGCCGAACCATTTCGATTTCTCCGGCCAGAAGACATGCGGGAAGCGCAGGTAGATCTTGCCGAGCACGCCCGCGCCGTAGCCCAGCCGGCCGATCGCCTGCTGCTGTTCGACCGGCGGCAGCGGGTCGAGACGAAAGCGCCCGTCCCGCAACAGCCCGACCGGCAGGGTGACCACGGCACGGTCGGCCTCGAGGCGCTCGCCGCTCTTCAGGGTCGCGGTGACGCCACTGTCGCTCCACTGCAGCACCGTGACCGCCGCATTGAGCCGGACGTCGAGCCCACGCGCGGCATCGGCGAGCATCGGCTTGAACCCGCCCTGCGGCTGGGCGTTGCCGTCGAGGCCTTCCTGCGGAAACCATTCCTCGGCCGAAAGCTGGTCCCACACCGAGCCGTTAACGCCCTCGCTGCCTTCGATGAAGGTGGCGATCACCAGGCGATCGACCTCGGGCAGCCAGCTCGCGTGCAGCAGCGGCTCGATCGCGTCCTTCACCGACACCGAGCGCGGCCCGCGCACGTTGGTCAGGAACTTGCTCTTCCAGCTGGCGAAGGCGATCGCGGTGGTGAACGCGGCGGCGCCCATGAAGGCCTTGCGGCGCTGCGCGGTGCGGGTCGGTGCCGAGGCGCGCTGGTCGATGATCAGCCGATCGGCCTCCGAGCTGATCAGCCTGACGCCGAGCTTGCCGGCCCACAGCGCCAGCGGATTACCCTCGACGCCGTGCACCCACGATCCGCCGAGATCCACGGCGGCGCCGACGCGATCGTCTGTCCACACCCGCCCGCCGATGCGGTCGCGCGCCTCGAGCACGGTCACCTTGAATCCCGAATCGTGCAGCAGCCGCGCGGCGACCAGTCCCGCCATGCCGGCGCCGATCACCAGCACGCGCTCCGGCTTCCCCTCGCCCATCGTCCACGGGCCGGTTTCGCTCATTCGAGCACCAGGTGGGGCAACTGCTTCATGTCCTTGAACAGGAACGCGCCTGCGGCGCCCAAGGCGTCGGGATCGGCGTAGGGCGCGCCGACATAGCCGAAAACGCGCATTCCCGCCGACCTCGCGGCCTGCACGCCGGGCAGCGAATCCTCGACGACGACGCAGTCGAACGGCTGGACGTTCATCTCGACCGCCGCATGGAGGAAAAGATCGGGAAACGGCTTGCCGCGCTTGACCTGGCTCGAGCTGAAGACGCGGCCGCCGAAGAGGTCCCACAACCCGGTCAGGCCCAACGTGAATTTCATCTTCTCGATGGCGCCGGAACTTGCCACGCAGGTCTCGCAGCCCGCCTTCTGCAGCGCTTCGATGGCCTGCTTCACGCCCGGCACCGGCAGCAGCGGCGCGGTGCGGAAGCTCTCGTAGGTCGCGTCCTGCATCTTGTGAAAGAAATCGTGCGGCAGCGGCCGGCCGATCTCCGCCTCGACGATCTCGCCGCAGGATTTGAGCGAGCGGCCCATCAGGCGGCGCATCGTCTCCTCGACCGTCCAGTCGAGGCCGACCGTCTTGAGCGCCGCGGCAAAGCTCTGGTTCGCGAGCGGCTCGCTGTCGACCAGCACGCCGTCACAATCGAAGATTACAAGCACGGCGCTGATGTAGCGGACTTTCCTCCCCATTCATATGGGAAGTCATTGCTGGGAGCGCGCCACTGGAGTGGCGCGCTCCCAGCAGAGGCTAGAACGGCTTGTCGCCCGCGACGGTGACGCGATTGCCGTGGCGGGTGTGGGGCCAGTAGTCCCACATCGCGCGGTGCTGCACGCAGCGATTGTCCCAGAAGGCGATCGAGTTCTCCCGCCAGCGGAAGCGGCACTGGAACAGCGGGTTCTCCATGTGCTGGTAGAGATAGTTCAGGATGCCGTCGCTCTCGTCACGCGGCACGTCGTTGAGGTAACGCGTGAAGCCGCGGTTGACGTAGAGCGCCTTGCGGCGCGTCACCGGATGGGTGCGCACCACCGGATGGGTGGCGCGCGGATACTGCGCCTTCTCCTCGACGCCGAAATTCTTGTAGAGGCCGCGATAGACCGATTCGCCGTCATGGAACGCGGTCATGCCGTCGAGATAGGCCTTCATGCGGTCCGACAAGGCGTCGTAGGCGGCGTACATGTTGGCGAACAGCGTGTCGCCGCCCTTGGGCGGGCACTGCTTGATGTAGAGGATCGAGCCCATCGGCGGCTCGACGTCGCAGCTCACGTCGGTGTGCCAGCCCTCGCCGTTGGCGCGCGGCGAATCCTTGTCGGCATGGATGATCATCAGCTCCGGCCGGCCGGGCTCGTGCGGCGCCGCGGGATGAACGTGCAGGTCGCCGAACAGCCGGCCGAAGGCGACATGCTGGTCGGGCGTGATGTGCTGGTCGCGGAAGAAGATCACGCAGTTCTCGGCGAGCGCGCGGTGCACCTCGTCCTGCTGGCGGTTGGAAAGCGGCTGGCTGAGGTCGATGTTGCCGATCTCCGCGCCGATCACGGGCGTCAGCTTGTCGACGGTGATGGTCTCGTAGGGCGCGCCCTCGTCCGCGACGTGACGGATACGGGGGCCCTTGTTGCCGCGCAGCGATCCTTGCATGGCCTACTCCTATTCAAGCCTGATATTGGCACGACGGATGATGTCGCCCCAGCGCTTCTTCTCGGAAACCGTGAAGGCGCCGAACTCCTCCGGCGACATCAGCTTGGGCGACCATCCCGTTTCATCGAGCTTCGCTCTCACTTGCGGCAACATCGCGACCTTGCGGATGTCGGCATTGATCTTGTGCACGATCTCTGCCGGCGCGCCCCTGGGTGCATACCAGCCGGTCCAGGTGGTGAGCAGCACGTTCGGCAGGCCGGCCTCCGCCGCGGTCGGCAGGGTGGGCAATTGCGGATAGCGCTCGGTGTCGGTCACCAGCAGGCCCTTCAGCGCGCCGCGGTCGATGGCGATCTTGGCGTTCACCGTGTCGATCATCATGAAGGAGAGCAGCCCTTCCTGCAGATCGGGGATCGCCTGCGGGTTGCTCTTGTAGCCGACATAGACCGCCTCGACGCCGGCCTCGAGCTTGTAGAGCTCCGAGGCCACGCGAGCCGGCAGCGCGCCGGCGCCAAAATTGTTCCTCGCCGGATTGGCCTTGAGCCGGGCGGTGAGCTCGGCCGCCGAATTGATCGGGCTTTTTGCGTCGACCAGCAGCACGAAGGGCGACGTGCCCATGCGCGTGATCGGCGCGAAATCGCCGACCGGATCGTAGGAGAGCTTGTCGTAGAGCGCGGGATTGACCGCCTGGGTCATCGCCGAGGTCACGAACAGGGTCAGCCCGTCGGGCTTGGCGCGCGCGACGCTTTCGGCCGCCGGGATGCCGTTGCCGCCGCCCTTGTTGTCGACGACGACCGGCTGGCGCCACAACTGCGAAAGCTGCTCGGCGTAAAGCCGCGCCCCGAGATCGGTCGCCGCCCCGGCGGGAAACGGCACGACGACGGTGACCCGCTGCGACGGCCAGGCGTCGGCGCGCACGATCGACGGCGCGGCCAGCGAAGCGGCGGCACCCGCGGCGAGAAAGCGGCGTCGGAGCATGTTCCCTCTTGTTGTCGAGCGCCGCGACATTAGTCGGCGAAGGCCGCGAAGCCCTGCTCAAAGTCGCGGAAGTCCGTGATACGGACTAGGGCAGATGGGGTGCATGCCAGGGCGCGTGCATGAAGCGGCAAGTTCTACACGACAGAATCGTCGTCTTTTAACGGTCGGCCTTATCGTGCCTCCGCATGGTCGATCCGCTTCACCGATTGTCGATGGCTCCAGCCGGCGCCGGCCCTTGGTATGGTCGGCCACCCCGTTATTTTCCCGTTATTTTAACGGGAACGGTTCCATTTCCGGACCTATTCGCCCGGCCCGCGGCCGAGCTGCTAGTTATCGAGGGCGTCCTCGAGCGTGCGCAGGCCGGGCCGCCGGGCCGAGACGAGCACCGCCATGTTCCCCGGCTTGTGCTGGTTCTTCCACATCTTGGTGTGCGCCTTGGGGATGTCGGCCCAGTCGAAGACCTCGCTCATGCAGGGATCGATGCGGCGCTCGATGACCAGCTGGTTGGCCTGGCTCGCCTGCAGGAGGTTGGCGAAGTGGCTGCCCTGGATGCGCTTCTGGCGCATCCACACGAAGCGGGCATCCATCGTCAGATTGTAGCCGGTGGTGCCGGCGCAGAACACCACCATGCCGCCGCGCTTCACGATGAAGCACGACACGGGGAAGGTCTGCTCGCCGGGATGCTCGAACACGAAGTCGACGTCGTTGCCCTTGCCGGTGTGCTGCCAGATCGCCGCGCCGAACTTGCGGCACTTCTTCATGTATTCGGCATAGCCCTTCTGGTCGTCGACGTCGGGCAGCGGGCCCCAGCAGTCGAAGTCGTTGCGGTTGATGACGCCCTTGGCGCCGAGGCTCATGACGAAATCCGTCTTCGACGGGTCGGAGATCACGCCGATCGCATTGGCGCCGGCGGTGGCGATCAGCTGGACCGCCATCGAGCCCAGCCCGCCCGCGGCGCCCCACACCAGCACGTTATGGCCGGGGCGCAGGATGTGCGGGCGATGGCCGAACAGCATGCGGTAGGCGGTGGCAAGAGTCAGCGTGTACGACGCGCTCTCTTCCCAGGTGAGATGAAGCGGCCGGCGCATGAGCTGGCGCGCCTGCACCTTGCAGAATTGCGCGAACGATCCGTCGGGAGTCTCGTAGCCCCAGATGCGCTGGCTGGTGGAGAACATCGGATCGCCGCCGTTGCACTCCTCGTCGTCGCCGTCGTCCTGGTTGCAGTGGACGACGACCTCGTCGCCGACCTTCCAGCGCTTCACCTTGGCGCCGACCGCCCAGACGATGCCCGAGGCATCGGAGCCGGCGATATGGAAGGGCTGCTTGTGCACGTCGAACGGGCTGATCGGCAGGCCGAGCCCGGCCCAGACGCCGTTGTAATTCACGCCCGCGGCCATCACGAGAACCAGCACCTCGTCCTCGCCGATCGCGTGCGTCGGCACGACCTCGAGCTGCATCGACTGCTCGGGCGGCCCGTGGCGATCGCGACGGATCACCCAGGCGTACATGTTCTTCGGCACGTGGCCGAGCGGCGGGATCTCGCCGACCTCGTAAAGATCCTTCACCGGCTGGCCCGCGGTGGGATGATTGCGAGCCGTCATGGCGACGACGGACATGGGTGAACCCTCCTTCTGCAGTGCGACAAGCTATTGCTGCACGCGCGAAGTTGCAACGCACAAAATACGATTCGTGCACAACAAGGTTGCGCGAACACAATTTTGTTGCGCGACGTGCAAACATCGCATTGACAGGGCTTTAGCGGTAAACGAACGTTTATTCTCTACGGTCCGAGTCGCTGGGAGGACGCGCAATGAAGCTCATGTGGTTCCACTTGATGCCGTACACAGAGCTTCCGGATGACTTCAACAAGAAGCATCCGTCGGTGTGGGTCGACATTCACTCGTCCTTGTTCGACCCACGCCGAGCGCACCACATGTACAACGACTTCATGGACGAGCTCGAATACGCCGCCGAGTGCGGGTTCGACGCCATCTGCGTGAACGAGCATCATTCCAACGGCTACGGGCTGATGCCCTCGCCCAACCTCATTGCGTCATCGTTGGCGCGGCGCACGACCGATACCGCGCTGTGCGTCATGGGCAACAGCCTGGCGCTCTACAATCCGCCGACGCGGGTCGCCGAAGAGTTCGCGATGATCGACTGCATCTCGGGCGGCCGGTTGATCGCGGGCTTCCCCGTCGGCTCGCCGATGGACACCTGCTACGCCTATGGCCAGAACCCGAGCCTGCTGCGCGACCGCTACTACGAGGCGCATGATCTCGTGAAGAAGGCGTGGACCGAGAAGGACACCTTCGCCTTCTCCGGCCGCTTCAACCAGCAGCGCTACGTCAACATCTGGCCGCGGCCGATCCAGAACGATCCGCATCCGCCGATCTGGATCCCGGGCGGCGGCTCGATCGAGACGTGGCGCTGGTGCGCGGAGATGGACTACGTCTACTGCTACCTCTCCTACTACGGCTACAAGGCCGGCCTGCACACCATGCAGGGTTTCTGGAAGGAGATGGAGAAGCTCGGCAAGGATCGCAATCCGTACCGCGCGGGCTTCCTGCAGTTCGTCGGCGTCGCCGAATCGCGCCAGCAGGCGCTCGACCTCTACACCGAGCCGGCCGAGTATTTCTACGGCCGCTGCCTGCACGTCGACGCGCGCTTCGCGCTGCCGCCGGGCTATACGACCGAAGCGACGCAGCGCGCCGGCATCGAGGGCATGATGGCCAAGGCGGCCAACGTCGCCAGTCCCGCGACCAAGGCCGCGCTCAAGGCGACCAACATGAAGGACATCGTCGAGGGCGGCTACGTGCTGATCGGCTCGCCCGACGAGGTGATCGAGCAGATCCGCCATGTCGGCACCAGCCTCAATGTCGGCCATCTCATGCTGCTGCTGCAGTTCGGCAACATGAGCAAGGACACCACCAAGTACAACACGCGGCTGTTCGCCGAGAAGGTGATGCCGCACGTGAAGGACCTGTTCTCCGACTGGGAAGACAAGTGGTGGCCCAAGCCGATGGCGCGCGGCCAGCGCGCGGCCGTGCCCGCCTTCCGACCGCAGACCGTCGCCGCGGAGTAGAGCCTTGTCGGAGCCAATGACGACCACCGTCGAGGTGAACGGCTTTCCGTGCCGTGTCTGGACCAAGGGCAGCGGCCCAAAGCTCGGCGTGCTCGCGGGCTTCGGCGGCCTGCCGCGCTGGATCCCGTTCCTCGACGAGCTTGCAAAGGCGCGCACGGTGATCGTGCCGTCCCTGCCCGGCTACCCCGGTGGCGCGCTGGGCCACACCGCGCTCGACACGCATCTCGACTGGCTGCTGGCGGTGCGCCAGCTGCTCGACAAGGCCGGCCTGGCCGGCGCGGACCTTGTCGGCGCATCGGTCGGCGGCTCGTTCGCCGCCGAGATCGCCGCGGTCTTCCCGGGCTACGTGAAGAAGCTCGCGCTGATCGCGCCGTTCGGCCTGTTCGACGAGGCCGATCCCGCGGCCGATCCGTGGGCGCAGCGGCGCGACAACGTCCCTGCCCTGATGTGCGCCGAGCCGAAGAATTGGGACGCGCTGGTCGCGCCCCCGGAGGGCGCCAACTCGATCGAATGGCCGATCGAGATGGTGCGCGCCGCCGAGGCCGCCGCGCGCGCCTTCTGGCCGCTCGGTAACACCAAGCTCGAGAAGCGGCTGCCGCTGATCGAAGCGCCGACGCTGGTCCTGTGGGGCGAGGCCGATCGCGTACTGCCGCCGAGCTATGCGAAAAAGTTCGCCACGGCAATCAACGGCGCCACGCTCGTGAAAACCATCCCAGAGGCGGGCCATCTCGCCTATCTCGACCAGCCCGACGCGGTCGCGAAGGCCGTCTTGGCTCATCTCGGCTGACATCCCGACACGAGGCGACGCCTTCGTGGTTGCACGCACGGGCCGGAGCGCTATTGTCCGGCCCGTTGCAGTTTCACGGGGGTAAGACATGACGATGCGTTCGATCACCACGGCGGTCGCCACGATGCTCGTCTTCGGCGCCAGCCTGCCGGCGATGGCGCAGGGCCAGGTTCAGGCGGTGCCGCGCACGGGCGTGTCGTTCGCCAATACCGTCACCGTCCGCGCATGGATCGAATCGACCGACAGCGAGACCAAGACCGTCGTCTTCACGACGCCACAGGGCCGGCTGATCGAGTGCGCCGTCGCCGACAGCGTCAAGAACCTCGACTCGATCGCCGACGGCTCGCCGGCCGACGTCACCTACAACGAGGTCGTGACGCTCTTGAACCTGCGGCAGAAAGGACCCGGCTCGCGCGAGGCGCGCAAGGAAGGCGCCAAGCCGGATTCGACCGACGTCGAATCGGGCCGCCTCACCTACACGGTGACGGCGGTCGATCTCGCCAACAACAAGGTGTCGGTGATCGACGGTCGCGGCGGCCCGATCCGGACCTACGCGGCGACCTCGATCGCCAAGCAGGACATGCTGAAGAAGATCAAGGTCGGCGACGTGGTGATCGGCCTGACGACACCGCTGCTGGTCACGGCGATCACGCCGGTGAAGCAGTAGGCTTTCAGCCGCTCCTAATCTTCGGCGGCCTTCAGCCGCTCCATATCGGTGATGCGAATGGAGCGGCGGCCGATCTCCAGCACCTTCTCGAGCTCCAGCCGGTTGATCTCGCGCGTCACCGCCTCGCGATGGGAGCCGATGCGCGCTGCGATCTCGTAGTGGGTCGGAGCCGGCACGATGGTGATGCTGCCGCCCTCCTTCTTGCCGTTCATCATGGCGAGCCGCACCAGCTCGCGCCGCAGCCGCTCGCGCACCGCCAGCGCGCTCACCTCGAACACGCGCTCCGACATCGAGCGGATTTTCTGCACCAGCAGCTCGACGAGGTGCACGGCGACCTTGTTCTCCTCGTGCAGCAGGCCGACGAACGCCGCGGCCGGCATGCGCGCCAGGCTGCAATCGGTCAGCGCGACCCCCGAGGCCGAGCGCGGCAGGCGATCGATTGCGGAGAACTCGCCGAAGATGCCGCCGCCCGAGACGTCGTTGAAGATCACCTCGCGGCCGGCTTCGGTGAAGCTGGTCACGCGCACCGTGCCGGACAGGATGAAGAACACATCGGTCGTGTTCTCGTGATCGCCGACGACCTCCTCGCCCTTCTTGTAGGAGCGCATCGAGCAAAGGGATTCCACGCGCGCCAGGGCGCGATCCGACAAGTCCTCGAAGAGGGAGATAACGCGTAGATTCATGACCCCCGACCGCAGGGTCATATAATGCAGTTATATTGCAGCTTTAAGCAACCGCGCTCAGTCATTCCTTTAGGTTTACGGTCTTGCCGATCTCGATCCACTTGTTCACCAGGGCCGCCGTCTGGGCCTGATGCTCCTCGGGCGTGTTGGCGATTGGCTCGTAACCGTACTCGACCAGCCGCTTGGCAGTTTCAGGATCCCGCACCACCTCGGCAATCACATCACGAATGGTGCGCCGGAGCGCGATCGGCGTGCCCGCCGGCGCATGGAGCGCCCATACGCTGGTGACGTCGGCGTCCGCCAGGCCGGCTTCCGTGAAGGTCGGCACGTCGGGCAATGACGGATCGCGGTGCGAACCGGTGACGGCGATGGCACGCACCTTGCCGGCCTTCACGTAGGGCGCCGCCGAGCTGATGCCGCCATAGTCCATCGTCACGTGGCCCCCCAACAACGCGTTCAACGCAGGGCCCGAGCCCTTGAACGGCACGTGCAGGACCTTGATGCCGGCCCGGAGATTTACCATCACGCCGACCAGATGGGTCGAGGCGCCGATGCCGCCGGAGGCGAAGCTGAGGTCGCTCTTCCTGGCCAGCGCGATCAGCTCCTGGAGGTCATGCGCCGGCACGTCGGGATGGACGATCAGGATCACCGGCCCCTGCGCGATCATGGTGACGGCGCTGAAATCCTTCAGCGTGTCGTACGGCAGCGAATCGACGATCGCCGGATTCTGGTAGAGCGCGTTGTCCGCCGCCAGAAAGGTGTAGCCGTCGGGCTTGGCCCTGGCGACGAGCGTGGAGCCGATGATCGCGGCGGCGTCGGGGCGGTTGTCGATCAGGATCGACACGCCGAGCTTCTTCTCCAGCCCCGGTTGCAGCAGCCGGATGAGATTGTCGGTCCCGCCGCCGGGGGCGCGCGGCACGACGATCTTGATGGTCTCCGAGGGATAAGTGGCGGCGCGCCCGGCACCGGTCGCGGCAACGCCCGTTGCCGCGAGGAATAGACGTCGTGTGAGCGTCATCGCTAGAACACCTTCTTACGGCGCCATTTCACAGGGCGCTCGCCGGGAAAGGCGAGACCGCTCGCATCGACGCCCAGGTCGACCAGCGCCTTCGCGACGCCGATCGCGCAGCGATAGCCTTCGAGCACCGGCACGTCCCAGCCTATTTCGGCGAGCTTTTGTTGCAACAACGGCTGCATCCAGTAGGCGGCGGAGCATCCGAGCACGATCACCTCGGCGCCATCCTCCTCGATCGCTGCAATCGATTCGGCCACCGCGGCATCGAGCATGCCGGACTGCGCGCCGTTCAAGGCGCGGTCGCGCTCGATTTCGATCGGCTTGTCGTTGGGAAAGTTGGGACTCGGCAGCGGATAATTGATGTTGCGGATCGACGCGCAGCGCTCGGTCATGCGGTACTGCACGACCAGCTGAACCATCTGCATGTTGTGCGTCTCGCCGATGTCGACGATCGCGAACTTGTGGCCGAGCAGGCCGGCCATATGCATCTGCGCATGCGCGCACGACGTCACCGGGATGCGATGCTGCCGGCCGATCTCGCGCGATTCGAGATAACCCGGATCGCCGCCGCCCAGCAGCACGATGGCGTTGTATTTGCCGCTCGCGCACGCCTCGCGCACCACGGCCTGGCGATTGTAGCCGACCGACAGGAACTCCCATTTGCTCTGGACCGGCCAGTTGCCGTGCGTCGCCGGCGCGCCGGGATGGAGATCCCAGTCGATGCCCTCGAGAAAGGGCTTCACGTCGTCGTAGTTATAGAGCTGCTGCTCCTTCGGGCCGGAGAAGGAGCGCAGCGTGAAGTCGCTGCCAGGCGCCAGGCTGAAGGCGTTGATCAGCAGGAATCGATATTTGCTCGGCTGGGCGGACACGGGCTTCTCCCCTGAAGCACATTCCGCCTATGCGGACTGTGCGCTGTCCACCGAGCTTGCAATGCGCGTCAGGCGACTGTCACGTCTTCCCAGAAGCCGACCCAGTGATCGACCGGCTTCATTTTGGCCTGCGGTGCCTCGTAGGACCACGCTGCACGCGGGCTCCTCCTGCCGCCCTCGACCACGTCGTAGAACTGGACGCCGTGCGGGCATTCGAGATCGCTCGGCGTCTTGGGCGCGACCTTCAGCAGGTCCATCCGCACCGCGTCGCGTGGAAAGTAGACATAGCCGCCGACCTCCAGGGTCTTGTCGCTGTCGGCGATAACCTTGCCTTGCCAGGTGGCTTTCATGGGCGGTCTCCCGAAGAAGGTGGCCCATTAGGTGAGCACGAGGGTCCGACTTTCAAGCGGCAATCTGCGGCTTGAAGGCGGGCTCGGTCGCCTGGGCGCTCGGCCGCGCCGCCATCTCGCGCGCCCAGCGGTTGATGTTCGGCGCCTTGTCGGCGATCGCCTTCAGCTCGGCGATGTCGGGGAAGTAGGCGTAGAGCGGATAGAGATAGAGATCGGCCGCGGTCAGCGCGTCGCCTGCCAGGAAGCGGTGCTTGCCGAGCTGGCGGTCGAAGATCGGCGTCACCTCGGCGGTCTTGTCGAGATACTTCTGCATCATCTCCGCCGGCACCGGCAGGAAGCCGGCGCGCGCCGCGAAGTAGCGCAGCGAGGCATTGACCAGCGAATCCGCGACGGCGCTCGCCCACTGGTCGCACATCGCCGCCGCGACGGGATCCTCGGGCCACAGTTTGGGCCCGGGGAAGACGCGCTCGAGGTAGCGCAGGATCGCAATCGATTCGTAGAGCGTGAGGTCGCCGTGGGTGATCGCGGGGATCTTGCGGAAGGGATTGAGCGGCTCGATCGTGCTCGGCGTCGCATCGACCATCTCGTAGGCGATGCCTTTCTCATGGCACGCCAGCCGCACGGTGCGGGTGAAGGTGCTGGGCGATAGCCCGTGGATCTTGAGAACGGCCATGTCACGCTCCTTCATCGAGAAAAACATCGAGCTTGTCGAAGCAGGCGGTCCAGCCTTCGGTGTGACCGTTCAAGGTCGGCAGATCGACGAACGGACCGTGGACCAGGGTGAGCTCCGTCGTGCCGCCGATCGCCCTGAAGGTGAGCTCGACCGTGGTCTCGTGGCCGCGCTGGCTGGCGAAGCAGTCGTCGGCATGGTGTCCCCAGGTGAACGCCAGGCGCTCGGGCCGGCGGACCTCGCGATAGACGCCGGACTTGGCGAAGGGCGAGCCGTCCGGCTTGGTGCCGTGCACGCGCCAGGTACCGCCGACGCGCACGTCGAGCACGCAGTGGTCGAGCTCGAAGCCCGGTGGGCACATCCACTGCTTGAACTGCTCGGCATCGGTCCAGGCGGCGAACACGCGATCGATCGGCGCCTTGAACAGATGGACCAGCCGCAGGGTGCGGGTCTCGACGATGATGGTGTCCATGGGGCGTCTCCTAGTACTTGTCGTGGCGGCGGACCCAGGCCATCGAGAACGGCAGCCCGTCCTCGTCCCGCCCCTTGGACGTCATGTCGAGCAGGTGATAGGCGCCGTTCAGGACGTCGAGGCCGCGGGCACAGGTCGAGTAGGTGCGATAGATCGTACCGTCCTCGCCGCGCCGGAACGCGCTGAGGCCCGGCGCTTCCTGGCCGTACGGCGCCAGGGTGCCGAAGTTGTACTTCGTCGCCTTCTCCTCGGGCTCGAACGACACCGCGAAGTCGAAATTGAAGTCGTTGTGGAGCGACGACACCCAGCGCAGGTTCCAGCCCATGCGCTTGCGATAGGCTTCGAGCCTGTCGATCGGCCCGCGCGACACCAGGGCGAAGGCGGTGTCGCGGTGGGCGAGATGCACGTCGATGCCGTTGAAATTGTCGGTCCAGAACGAGCAGCTGGGGCAGCCCTCGTTCCAGTCGGGGCCGAACATGAAGTGCTGGACGATCAGCTGCCCCTTGCCGTCGAACAGGTCGGCGAGTGTCACCTTCCCCTCGGGCGCGTCGAACACGTAGCCCTTCTCGATCTTCATCCAGGGAAGCGCTCGGCGCTCGCGCGAAAGTTCGTCGCGCAATCTGGTGAACTCCTTCTCCTTTGCGAGGTGCGCCCGGCGCGCCTCCAGCCAGTCCGCTTCGGAAACGACGCGATGCATGCTCATGCCGGCCTCCGCACAAAAGTCTCGAGCTTCTCGAACGAGCCGGTCCAGCCCTCGCGGTGGTTGTCGCAGCTCGCCGTATCGGCGAACGGCCCGTGGATCAGGGTGAGCTCGGTCTTGTCGCCCAGCGCGCGGAACTCCAGGTGGACCGTCGTCTCGTGGCCGCGCGGGCTGGCGAGATCGCTGGTCTCGTGATGCGCCCAGGTGAAGACCAGGCGCTCCGGCCGCTTGATCTCGACATACTTGCCCGACGTCACGAAATTGCGCGAGGCATTGCGGCCGCGCAGGTGCCACGCCCCGCCCGGCCGCGTGTCGAGCTTCACCTCGTCGACATGGACGTTGGGCGGGCACATCCACTGGATGAAGTTGTCTTCCACGATCCAGGCGTCGAACACCCGCTCGCGCGGCGCGTCGAAGACACGGACGATACGCAGGGTCTTGTCGTCAAGAGCGGCGGACACGGCGCTTCTCCGTCGTTGGCTTCGCGGCATCGGGCTTCGGCGCGGTCCGCGCCAGGAACGCGTCGAGTCGGTTGAGCGATTCCTCCCAGAAGCGACGGTAGAACTCGATCCAGTCGGCGGCGGCACGCAGCCCCTCGCCGCGCAGCGTGCAGCGGCGCCACTGCGCCTCCGTGCTGCGCTCGATCAGGCCAGCCTGCGTCAGCACCTTGAGATGGCGCGACACCGCCGGCAGCGACATGTCGAACGGCTCCGCCAGCTCCCCCACCGTCGCATCGCCATCGGCCAGCCGCGCCAGGATCGCGCGGCGGGTTGGATCGGCCAATGCAGAGAAGGTCTGGGAAAGCGTATCCATATTTAACATATATGTTAAATACCGTAAGGTGTCAAGGCGGCCCCCATTACCTGCGGAGTATTCGACGCCGCGCGGGATTGCAGCGCATCTCGTGCTATGGGGACGCCCTGATCTGCCCCGCTGCGAGGAGTTGAGTGAGTTGATGGAAGCGATCTACCGCGTCGAAGGCTCGACCGTGGAAACCAGCGCCTTCGCCGGCGGGCCGTGGGATCCCAAGCTGCAACATGGCGCCGCTCCCGCCTCGCTGATCTGCTGGGCGGTCGAGCGCCTGCCCTCTTCCGTGCCGATGCGCGTCGCACGCCTCACCGTCGACCTGATGCGGCCCGTGCCGGTAGCGCCGCTCACCATCGCGATCGAAGTGCTGCGCGAGGGCAGGAAGATCCAGCTGGTGCAGGTGCGCCTGCTGGCCAACGGCACCGAAGTCGTGCGCGCGACCGCGCTGCGCGTCCGCCGCGAGGAGCGTGCTCTGCCGAGTCCGGCCTCGACGCCGCCGCACGACATGCGCGGCCCCGAGATGCTGCGCGACCCGATGACCGCCGGCATGGGCCAGACGCCGTTCCTCAGCGCCATCTCCATGCGCATCGCGCGCGGCTCGTTCCAGCTGCCGGGTCCGGCCGCCGTGTGGTACCGCGCCGTTCGGCCGATCATCGAGGGCGCGCCGATCTCGCCGCTCATGCGCGCGGCGATCGCCGCGGACTTCTGCAACGGCACCTCGGCGGTCCTCGACTTCAGCCAGTGGACCTTCATCAACGGCGACCTGACCTTGAGCCTGGCGCGCGAGCCGGTCGGAGAATGGATCCTGCTCGACGCCGAAACCTGGGCCCGGCCCGGATTCGATCGGCATTGCGGCCGCCCGTCTCGCCGACCGCGACGGCTATTTCGGCCGCGCCGTCCAGAGCGTGCTGTTCGAGAAGCGACTTTGCCAGTGACGGCGGAACAACCGGCAAGGATACTATCCGCATGGCTTGGCGGATCGGGGTCGATATCGGCGGCACATTCACGGACGTCGCCGTGGTGGACGATACGAGCGGTCGCATCGGCGCTGCCAAGACGCTGACGACACCGCGCGATTTCGTGACCGGGGTGCTCGAGGCCCTGGCCACCGCCATGCAGACCTACGGCATCGCGCCCGGCGACGTCGGGTTGCTCTGCCACGCCACGACGGTCGTCACGAATGCGCTGCTCGAAGGGAAAGGGGCCCGCGTGGGTCTCGTTGCGACCCGCGGCTTTCGCGACGTGCTGGAATTGCGGCGCTCCTCGCGCGGCGATCTCTATGACCTTTTCCAGGACCCGCCGGCATCGCTGATACCGCGCCGGCGGCGGTTCGAGATCACGGAACGTGTCGGCGCCGACGGCCAGGTCGTGACGCCCCTCGCAGAGCCGGAAATCGATGGGCTGATCGCCGATCTCAGGACTGCCCGCGTCGAAGCGATCGCCGTGTCGCTGCTCTTCAGCTTCCTCAATCCGACGCACGAGCAGCGCCTGGGTCAGCGGCTGCGCGCCGCCTTTCCGGACATTCCTGTCTATCTCTCGTCCGAAGTGCTGCCGGAGATCCGCGAGTTCGAGCGCACCAGCACGACCGCCGTCTGCGCCTATGTCGGGCCGATCCTGAGCTCCTATCTGGCGAAGCTGGGCGTCGCGACCAGGCAGATCGGTCTGCCGGCGCTCTACCTGATGGGCTCGAACGGCGGCGTCTTCGAGACGCAGGAGGGCGTCGCCATGCCGGCAATGGCGGTCGAATCGGGTCCGGCGGCCGGCGTCGTCGGTGCGGCCCTGGTCGCGCGCCAGATCGGCAAGCTCAATCTCCTGTCGTTCGACATGGGCGGCACCACGGCCAAGGCCAGCCTCATCCGCGACGGGAGATACGAGACCACGCCGGAATACGAGGTCGGCGGCGGATCGAACGTGACGCGGTTCATGAACGGCGCCGGCCATCCCATCCGTGTGCCCGTGATCGATCTCGCCGAGGTCTCGGCCGGCGGCGGCTCGATCGCCTGGGTCGACCGCGCAGGCGCTCTGCGTGTCGGCCCTCGGAGTGCGGGTGCCGAACCCGGCCCGGTCTGCTACGGCCGGGGCGGCACGGAACCGACCGTCACCGACTGCAACCTGCTGCTCGGCTATCTCGGGCGGCAATCGCTGCTCGCCGGCAGCATGTCCCTGGATGAGGCCGCAGCCGAGGCAGCAGTCGAGCAGCGGCTCGCGCGCCCGCTCGGCGTGGATGTGCGGACCGCCGCGGCTGCCGTCATCGACATCGTCAACAACGCCATGGCGGAGGCGTTGAAGATCGTCTCGGTGCAACGCGGCCACGATCCGCGGGACTTTGCGCTCGCAGCCTTCGGCGGGGCTGGGCCGCTGCATGCAACGGCTCTCGCCGAGGAGCTTGGCATCGCGTCCGTCGTCTGTCCGCCCATCCCCGGCGCGTTCTCGGCCCTGGGTCTCGTCGGCACGGATCTGCGGCGCGACTATGTGCGCACCGTCTACGCCGCGGCAGCATCCGCCGATCCGTCGGCTCTCGAGGCGACGTTCCGCGCCCTGGAGGCCGAAGGCAGCGACATGCTCGACCGTGCCGGTGTCGCCGTGGGCCGCCGCCGCTTCGATCGCTCCGTCGATGCTCGTTATGCCGGCCAATCGTACGAACTGAACGTCCCGGTCGCCGGCGGTGCGATCGATGCCGAAGCGATCGCAGCGATGGCCGAGGCTTTCCATCATCGGCACGCCCAGACCTACGGCCATGACAATCGCGCCGAGCCGGTGCAGTTCGTCAGCCTGCGTCTTGCGGCGATCGGGCTCATTCCGCCGCTCACCATCCGCCAGCAGCCGGCCGCGGCCGGCACGCCGTCGGCCAAGCCAGCCCGTGACGTGTGGTTTCGCAGCACCGGCGCCGTCGCCGCCGAGGTGCATGACCGCTCGCGTCTGGCCGAGGGGACCATCATCGCTGGCCCCGCGGTGATCGAGAGTCTCGAATCGACCGTCCTGATCCGGCCTGGCTGGCAGGCGCGCATGGACGGCGACGGCTTCATCCTGATGGCGCGGGCGAACAAGGGAGCCGCAGCATGACGAGCGCACGGCAAAAGGACCCAGCCGCTTTCGAGATTGCGAAGAATGCCCTCTTCAAGATTGCCGAGGAGATGCGAGTCATCCTCTGCAAGACCGCCTACTCGCCCATCCTGAAGTCAGCCGGCGATTTTTCCTGCGGCGTGTTCGATGCGGCGGGCGCGATGGTCGCCCAGGGGATCGATCTGCCGATCCATCTCGGCTCCATGCCGGACGCCGTCCGGGCCATCGTGTCCGACTTCGGCAGTGACGTGCACGACGGCGACGTCTTCATCCACAACGACCCTTACTTCGGTGGCAGTCACCTGCCCGACGTCAACGTCATCCGTCCGGCGTTCCACGACGGGCTGCTGCTGGGCTACACCTGCCTGCGCGCGCACTGGCCGGATGTGGGATCGGCGACGCCCGGCAGCTATGGCGCGGTCACCGAGATCTACGGCGAGGGCTTGCGGCTGCCGCCGCTTCGTCTCGTCTCCAAGGGCGTCATGAATGCCGACCTCGAGAAGGTGATCCTCGCGAACGTCCGCACCCCGGCGGAGAGGCGGGGCGATCTTGGGGCGCAACTCGCTGCGACCCTGCGCGGCGTCCAGCGCTTGCAGGAGTTGGCACGACGCTACGGTGCGCGCGAGATCGTCGAGATCATGGCGGAGGTCATGGACTATTCGGAGCGGCTGATGCGCGCCGCCCTGCTCGACCTGCCCGACGGCGAGGGCACGTTCGAGGATTTCTGCGACGGCGACGGCATTGCCGACGATGCGAGCGGCAACGACGCCCGCTTCCGTATTCGTATGCACATCCGGAAGTCGGGTGACCGGCTGTGGGTCGACTTCGCCGGCACCGATCCGCAGGTGAAGGGGCCGATGAATGCGCCGCTGTCGGTGACGGCATCGGGCGTCTATTGCGGCCTCAAGATGTGCGTCGACCCGGGCAGCCTGATCCCGCCGAACTCCGGCTGCTGGCGCGCAATCTCCGTCGAGGCGCCGAGAGCGTGCGTGGTCAACGCGGCGTTTCCGGCGCCGGTCGTCTACGCCAACCACGAAATGTCGCATCGGGTCGCCGACATGGTGATGGGCGCGCTGGCCGCCATCTGGCCGGATCGCGTGATGGCCTGCAGCCAGGGCACGTCTGCCGTCGTCACCTTCGGCGGCATCGATCCGCGCTCGGGGGCGCGCTACGTCTCCTACGAGACGATCAAGGGCGGCTTCGGCGCCCGACCGAACAAGGATGGCATCAATACGATCGCCAGCGGCATCTCGAACACCATGAACACGCCGGTCGAAGTCCTCGAGATGGCTTTCCCGCTGCGCGTCGAGCGCTACGCCGTGAACCCGGACTCCGGCGGTGCGGGACAGTTTCGCGGCGGTTGCGGCGCTGTCCGGACATGGCGCCTGCTGCCGGGAGCCGACGCCGTCGGCTCGCTGTGCATGGAGCGGATGACGTCGCCGCCGTTCGGGCTTGAGGGTGGCCAGGCCGGCGCCGCGGCGCTCGTCACGCTGACGACGCCCGATGGCAACTCGCGCACGCTTCCCTGCAAAGGCGCCTTCCAGGCGCCGGCAGGCTCCGTGATCGACATGATCACGCCGGGCTCCGGCGGCTTTGGCGCCCCAGCGAAGCGTACGCGCGAGGCCATCGCCCGGGATCTCCTCGACGGTTACGTGACCCCCGAGAGGGCGGCACGCGACTATGGCGTCGGAAACCCGGCCGAGTTGCGGGGTTTCGCAACGACGGAAGACTGAAACCCGCGAATGCGCGAACGAACGCGGTCTAGCCCCGCTTCCAGGTCGTGCCCTTGGGCCCGTCCTCGAGGATCACGCCTCTGGCTTTGAGGTCGTCGCGCAGGCGGTCGGCCTCCTTGAAGTCCTTCGCCTTGCGCGCGGCCTGGCGGGCGGCAATCGCCGATTCGATCTCCGCCTCGGTCGGCCCGCCGGTGCCGGTCGGCGTCCAGCGGAACCACGCTTCGGCGTCCTGCTGCAGCAGGCCGAGCGCCTGGGCGCCGGCCAGCAGCGCTGCGGGATCGTCGAGCTGGTGGATCGCGCTGATCGCGAGCGGCGTGTTCAGGTCGTCCGAAAGTGCGTCCTCGACGGATTGCGGCACCCCAGTCGCAGGCGTCGCCTGCCTGCCGCGCAGGTGACCGTACCAGCGGTCGAGCGTCGCCTTTGCCTGCTGCAGGCCGTCGTGGGTGAAGTCGAGCGGCTGGCGGTAGTGCGCCGACAGCAACAGCAGGCGGATCACCTCGCCGGGATACCGGTCGAGCAGCTCGTGCACCGTGAAGAAGTTGCCGAGCGACTTGCTCATCTTCTCACCGGAGATGTTGAGGAAGCCGTTGTGCATCCAGTACTTCGCCATGATGGCGTGTCCGAAGGTCGAGCGGCTCTGCGCGATCTCGTTCTCGTGATGCGGGAAGATGAGGTCGAGGCCGCCGGCATGGATGTCGAAGGTCTCGCCCAGCAGGCTGCCGCTCATCGCCGAGCACTCGATGTGCCAGCCCGGCCGGCCGCGGCCCCATGGGCTGTCCCAGCCCGGCTGCTCCGGCGTCGACGGCTTCCACAGCACGAAGTCGGCCGGGTCCCTCTTGTAGGGCGCCACCTCGACGCGGGCGCCCGCCACAAGCTCGTCGCGCGAGCGGCGCGACAGCCGGCCGTAGTCCGGCATGCTGGGCACGCTGAACAGCACGTGCCCCTCGGCGGCGTAGGCATGGCCGCGATCGACCAGTCGGCCGATCATGGCGATCATTTGGCCGACATACTCGGTCGCACGTGGCTCGTGGTCGGGCGACAGCGCGCCCAGCCGCTTCATGTCGCCCTGGTAGGCCGAGCCGGTGCGCGCCGTCAGGGAGTCGATCGTCTCCTTGTTGTCGGCCGAGCGCGTGATGATGCGGTCGTCGATATCGGTGATGTTGCGCACGTATGTGACGCGCGGATAGCGCCGCTTCAGCAGGCGATAAAGGACGTCGAACGCCACGACAGGCCGCGCGTTGCCGATATGAACGTAGTCGTAGACGGTCGGGCCGCAGACATACATCCGCACATGCGCCGGATCGATCGGCACGAACGGCTCTTTATCGCGCGTCAGCGTGTTGTAGATGATGAGCTGGTCTTTGGGGGACATCGCCCCTTACTCCCGATAGCAGACGTGAACGAAGGCTGACCGGCCCGAAACGGGCGTCAGGCCTCGAAACATCGCGGGGAGAAGGCGAACGACATGGCCGCCTCTTTATACGAAGCGTTCGTGCCGTGCAAACGGGCCTTGATGGATTTCCTTGCTCCTTGCTCTGTGCGGTTCGAATTCTCAATCCTCCCAACGAATTGGCTGCTTCAGAATGGCGATTGCTTGGGTTTCCTTGCTGGCGTCGGGCAAAAAGCCAGTTGAACAGGGCCGGATGGACGTTTTCGACATGCAGCAGGCCGGTCAGGCTGGGCCCGGATCGAACGACCACGGGCCTTACGGCGAGTTGTGACAATGGTGCATTGGCGGGTCAGGCGAGCGTCGTCTAAGGAGGCGCCGTTCGTGTGTACTCAGGAGTAGTAGAGTGAAGCGTCGTCATCTGTTGGTTGCCGGCCTTGGTGCGCTGGCAACCCCGGCCATCGTTCGCGCCGAAGCCAAATATCCCGACCGTCCGATCCGCCTCGTCATCCCGTTCGCGCCGGCCGGCCCGACCGACATCATCGGCCGCAAGGCCGCCGAGAAGCTGACGGCTCTCATGGGCCAGACCTGGGTGGTCGACAACAAGGCGGGCGCCGCCGGCTCGATCGGCTCGGTCGAGGTCAAGAATGCCAGGCCCGATGGCTACACGCTGCTGTTCGCGACTTCATCGACTCACGCGATCAACCCGACCGCCTATGCCAAGCCGCTCTACGACGCGGTGAAGGACTTCACGCCGGTCTCCTCGATCTGCGTCAATCCGGCGGTGTTGGCGGCGCGCATGGACATGCCCGATACCGTCACGGGCCTGGTCGACACGATGAAGAAGAACCCGGGCAAATATTCCTACGGCTCCTCGGGCACCGGCGGCATCTTCCATCTCAGCGGCGAATACTTCAAACGCGCGGTCGGCGGCATGGATGTGGAGCACATCCCCTACAAGGGTTCGGCGCCCGCGCTCAACGACATGATGTCGGGCCAGCTGGCCTGGATGTTCGACACCTTCGCCACCATGCTGCCGCTGCATCGCACTGGGAAGATCCGCATCCTGGGCTACGCCTATAACGCGCGGGCGCCGATCGCGCCGGAAATCCCGACCATGAGCGAGGCGGGCGTGAAGGGCTACGAAGCCTATACCTTCAACCTGATCCTCGGCCCGGCCGGCATGCCCAAGACCGTCGTCGACACGCTCGACCACGCGTCGCGCAAGCTGATGGCCGATCCCGACATGGTGAAGTTCCTGAACGACGTCGCGGCCGCGCCGACAACCGAGACCAGCCCCGAGATCACCGCGAAGTTCATCCGTGACGAGATCGCCAAGTGGGCGCCGGTCATCAAGGAAGCGGGCGTCCGGGTCGAATAGCCGAAACACCGCTGTGCGGCGGGGATGTCTTGGCGGATCGACCACGCTTCGTCTATGTTTCTCACAGGGAGTGAGACAGACAGAGTGTGAGTTCATGAAACGTCGTGATTTTCTCGCCGCCGGCCTCGGCACGCTGGCGGCGCCGGCCCTCGTTCGCGCCGAGGCCAAGTATCCCGATCATCCGATCCGGTTCGTCATCCCGTTCGCGCCGGCCGGGCCGACCGACATCATCGGCCGCAAGGCGGCAGAGAAGATGTCGGCCGTGCTCGGCCAGACCTGGGTGGTCGACAACAAGGCCGGCGCCGCAGGTTCGATCGGTGCGGTCGAGGTCAAGAACGCCAGGCCCGACGGCTACACGCTGCTCTGCGCCCCCTCCTCGACGCACGCCATCAACCCGACGGCGTTCGTGAAGCCCGCCTACGACGCGGTGAAGGACTTCACGCCGATCGGCTCGATCTGCGTCAACCCGCTGGTGCTGGTGGTGCGGCCCGACATGCCCGACACGGTGCAGGGCCTCGTCGAGCTGATGAAGAAGAACCCGGGCAAGTATTCCTACGGTTCGTCGGGCGCGGGCTCGATCCTCCATCTCGCCTCCGAATACTTCAAGCGCGAGGTCGGCGGCATGGACGTCGAGCACGTGCCGTACAAGGGCTCGATGCCGGCGCTGAACGACATGATGTCGGGCCAGATCGCCTGGATGTTCGAGACCTTCTCGACCACGCTGCAGCTGCACCGCTCGGGCAAGGCGCGCATCCTGGCCTACGCCTATTCCAAGCGCGCTTCGATCGCGCCCGAGATCCCGACCATGAGCGAGGCCGGCGTGAAGGGCTACGAGGCCTATACCTTCAACCTCATCCTCGGCCCGGCCGGCGTGCCGAAGCCCGTGGTCGATACGCTCGACCAGGCGTGCCGCAAGATGATGGGCGATGCCGACATGGTGAAATTCCTCGAGGACATCGCCGCGGTGCCGACGACCGACACCTCGCCGGAGCGCACGGCGAAGTTCATCAAGGACGAGATCGCCAAGTGGGCGCCGGTGATCAAGTCGGCCGGCGTCAAGATCGAGTAAACGCTACTTCGGCGGGGCGAGCGGCACCGGCTGGCCGGTCGGTCCGGGCGCCGTTGTCATCGGAGCCGTCCCGCTCGACGCCGGCGTCGCGGTGGCCGGCGTGACGGTGGCGCTCCCCGGGCCGTAGCCCGCACCCGCAGCGGCGCCCTCGCTGGGCGCCATCACCTGACCCGGCGCATGCTGGCCGGTCGAGCTGATGTAGAAGCCTGCCATGGCGTTGGACGCCTGGCCTGCGGTCTTGGCCGGGATGTCGACCGTCTCGACCTGGTTGCCCCTCTTGTCGACGCGATAGCCCTCGGCGTCCAGCCTCATGTCCGCGTTGTCGAGCGCCGCGCCATCCGCGTCCTTGCGGAACGGCGCCGGCCACTGCATCACCTTGTAGTCAGGCGCAGGAAGGGCGCAGGCGCCGAGGCAAACGCCGCTCAGCAGGGCGGCAACAACCCGAAGTGACGACGCCATTACGCTCCCCCATGGCCAATACGCGAGTGCCAATACTCTAGGGTTGGGTCGAGTGCGGGCTGATGATGTTGCCGTGCGCGTCGAGCCGGTTCCCCTGGCCATCATAGCGGAAACCATACTCATCCCTAAAGGCCTGAACGCCGGCCGGCGGCGCCGGCGGGACGTACGCAGGCTGCGGATAGACATCGGCCGGCACATAGGCCTGGTCGGCGCGGTAGCGGCGGGCATCCATCTCGCGGGCGACGCAGCGGTCGAAGTAGCCACCGACCGGCTCCAGGCCATAGGAGATGCAGGCGTTGCGGGCGTCGGCGACGAGCTGGGCCTCGGCATAGCCGCGGGACACGCGGCCGGCCACGCGGGCGGCGTGCGTGCGCTCGACACAGCGATTGTAGGCGATGGTCCCGGGCACGAAGCCGTAATCGAGGCAGGCCTCGGCCGACGGCGACGTGGCCAGCACCGGGCCGGGCGAGGCCGGGATGCTGGTGGTGGAACTGTACGAGCAGGCGGCGACGGACAGGCCGGCCGCCGCGACGGCGAACAGCGAGATGCGAGGCATGGGGGCTCCTTCAGCGAATGCCTGACGCGGCAACGCGGAGCGCCCGCGGAGGTTGCGCCGACGGGTCAGGCCGCCTTCTTCAGCACTGCGTCCCTGAGCTCGCGGCGCAGGATCTTGCCGACATTGGTCTTCGGCAGGTCGGCCCGGAACTCGATGTACTTGGGCCGCTTGTACCCGGTCAGCACCGTGCCAAGGTCGGCCGCCAGCTTCTCCTTGGTGAGGCTCTTGTCGCACGGCACGACGAACAGCATCACCGCCTCGCCCGACTTGTCGTCCGGCACGCCGACCGCGGCGCACTCCAGCACGCCCGGATGATTGGCCACCACGTCCTCGATCTCGTTGGGAAAGACCTTGAAGCCCGAGACGATGATCATGTCCTTCTTGCGATCGACGATCTTCACGTAGCCGCGCTCGTCCATGCGGCCGATGTCGCCCGACTTGAAGTAGCCGTCCTGTGTCATGACCTGGGCCGTCTCGTCCGGCCGCTGCCAGTAGCCGCTCATCACCTGCGGTCCCTTGATGGCGATCTCGCCCGCCGAGCCGAGCGGCAGCTCGTTGCCGTCGTCGTCGAGGATCTTGATCCAGACGTTGGGCATCGGCAGGCCGATCGTGCCGGTAAAGGCCTCGGAGTCGGTCGGGTTGCAGGTCACGCCGGCCGACGTCTCGCTCAGGCCGTAGCCTTCGACGATCGGACAGCCGGTGATGGCGAGCCACTTCTTCGCGACCGCCTCCTGCACCGCCATGCCGCCGCCGTTGGAGATCACCAGCTCCGAGAAATCGAGCCTGGCGAACTCAGGCCTGTTGGCCAGCGCGTTGAACAGCGTGTTGACCGCCGGGAAGATGTTGAGCCGGTACTTGGCGAGCTCCTTGATCGTGCCCGGTATGTCGCGCGGGTTGGGGATCAGCACGTTCATCGCGCCGGTCCGCATGCCGAGCAGGCCGCAGGTGATGAAGGCGAATACGTGGTAGAGCGGCAGCGCGCACACGATCACGATCTGGCCCGAGATCGGCTTGCGGCGCAGGCCCGGCTGCATCCACGCCTCCGACGCCAGCAGGTTGGCGACGATGGTGTGATGCGAGAGCATGGCGCCTTTGGCAATGCCGGTCGTGCCGCCGGTGTACTGCAGCACCGCAATGTCCTCCGGCGCAAGGTCCGGCCGCGTGAAGGTCATCGACTTGCCGGCGGCGATCGCCGCATTGAACGCAAAGTGGCCGGGCAGCGACCAGGCCGGGATCATCTTCTTCACGCGGCGCATGACGAAGTTCACGACCAGGCCCTTGGGAAAGCCCAGCAGGTCGCCCAGGGTGGCGACCACCACGTGCTTCACCGGCGTGCCCGCCATTGCCTGCTGCAGCGTGGCGGCGAAGTTTTCCAGCACGATCACCGCCTCGGCGCCCGAATCGTGCAGCTGATGCTCGAGCTCGCGCGCGGTGTAGAGCGGGTTGACGTTGACGGCGATGAAGCCTGCCCGCAGCACCGCCGCTACGGCGATCGGATACTGCAGCACGTTGGGCATCATGATCGCCACACGCGCGCCCTTCTTCAGACCGCGGCTCTGCAGCCACGCCGCCAGCGCCCGGGAACGCTCGTCGACGTCGCCGAAGGTGATGGCCTTGTCCATGCAGACATAGGCCTTGGCCTGGCGATACTTGGTGAAGCTCTCCTCGAGCAGCGAGACCAGGCTGGGATAGACCGACGGGTCGATGTCCGACGGGACACCCGGCGGATAATTCTTGAGCCAGAACCGGTCCATTCCTTCGCCCCGGGCGTGTCGTCTCAAAGCTTCAACCCCTGTTCCAGCACGTGCAAGGCCAAACCGGCCAGGCCGCCGATCAGGGCGCCGTTGAAGCGGATGTATTGCAGGTCGCGGCCGACCGTGAGCTCGATGCGGCCGATCAGGACGTCGATGTCCCACGACTTCACCTGGTCGGCGATGAAGCGGCCGACGCCGCTCTTCTGGCTTTGCACGAAGTCGCCCAGCACCCGCACCATGCCGCGGTTGATCTCGGCGCGGACAGCCGGATCGCGCGCGAGCTGGCTGCCGCTCTCGACCAGCATCGAGGCGAGCTGGCGGCGGACCTGCGACTCCTCGCTCCGCGCATCGCGCTCGAGGAAGGCGCGCAGGCTGTCCCACGCGCCCTCGGCCAGCGCCGTCACCTCCGGCCGCGCCAGCAGCTCGCGCTTCAGCTCCTCAACGCGGCGGGCGAACGACGTCGACGTCCGCAGCTGCTGCACGAAGCGCTTCACGAACACATCGAACTCCTCGCGCAGCGGATGGTTCGGATCCTGGCGCGCCTCGGCGATGAAGGCGGTGGTCGACGCCACGATCTTGCGCAGCAGGTAGGCCTCGGCCGAGTAGAACTTGAACAGCGCCGGCAGCTCGGCGCGGATCTTCTCGCGCATCGCCTTCAGCGCGTCCTCGTTCGCCAGCAGCTTCTCCAGCACGCCCAGCAGCTCGTCGAGCAGGCGGCGGTGCTGGCCCTTCTCGGTGATCGTGCCCAGCAGACCGGCCGCCAGCGGGGCGAGCTCGATGCGCTGCAGTTCGGCCTGCACCCGCTCGCCGAAGAAGCGGCGCAGGCTGCCCTGGTCGATAGCGGTCAGGGCCTGGGGCAGCATCCGGGTCACGAACGCGGCGAGCGCGGCGCTGCGCTCGCGGTCGGCCAGCCAGGCGGCCATGTGCTGAGCGAAGTCGACCTCGCCGAGCTTGCGCTCGACCGCCTCGGGGGCCAGGAAATTGGTCTCGATGAAGGTGCCGAGATTGTCGGCAATGCGCTCATGGTTGCGCGGGATGATGGCGGTGTGCGGAATCGGCAGGCCGAGCGGCCGCCGGAACAGCGCCACCACGGCGTACCAGTCGGCCAGCCCGCCCACGGTCGCGGCGGATGCGAAGGCCGCGACATAGCCCCACGCCCAATGCGTCGGCTCAAAATGCCGGGCCACGATGAACAGGACCGCCGTCGACAACAGCAGCAGGGTCGCTGCCAGCTTGATGCGGGTGAGCGCCCGCGCACGGTCCGCATCACGCGTCTGCGCGCGGTCCGCATCGCGGCCCAGGAGAGGCGAAGCCGGGTCCATCCCTCGTATATAGTGCGCGCGTCGGGATTTCTCCGGGAGGAAGCCATGAAGGTCGGTTTCATCGGTGTCGGCAACATGGGCGGTCCGATGTGCCGCAACATCATCAAGCGCTCGAACCACCAGGTGACGGTGTTCGACCTCAACCCGGCGGCGCTCAAGACCTGCACCGATCTGGGCGGCACCGCGGCCAAGTCGGTGGCTGAGGCGACCAAGGGAGCCGACGTCGTGATGACCTCGCTGCCGATGCCGAAGGATGTCGAGAAGGTCGCGATGGGCGACGGCGGCATCCTCGCCAACATCAGCAAGGGCCAGACCTTCATCGACCTCTCGACCAACGCGCCGTCGATGGTGAAGAAGATCGGCGCCGCCTTTGCCGACAAGGGTATCGCCATGCTCGATGCTCCGGTGAGCGGCGGCACGACCGGCGCCGAAGCCGCGACGATCGCCATCATGGTGGGCGGCGACAAGAAGGTGTTCGACGACGCCCTGCCGGTGCTGCAGTCGTTCAGCGCCAACGTGATCCACATGGGCGGGCTGGGCAGCGGCACGGTCGCCAAGCTGGTCAACAACATGCTGTCGTTTTGCAACATGGCCGCGCTGTGCGAGGGCATGATGCTGGGCACGACGTACGGCCTCGATCCCGACAAGCTGCTGCACGTGATCGCGAGCTCCAGTGGTAACTCGAACGCCATCAAGAACTTCACCCTGCGCGCGCTGAAGGGCCACTATTCGCCACCCTCCTTCGCCCTCGACCTCGCCTACAAGGACCTGCACCTCGCCCTCGAGCTCGGCGACGAGCTGGGCGTGCCGCTGCAGCAGGGCGCCTCGACCCACAACCTCCAGCGCCTCGCCAAGGGCATGGGCTGGGGCCCCGACGACAGCTCGTCCGTGCTGCGGGTCTACGAGACGATGCTGCGCCGGAAGGTGAAGCCCTAGCGCGAAGTTGCTGTTCGTCGGGCAGCCCTGGCGGAGTCCACAAGAGTCCACTCGGGTGTGGACCGGTTGGATACCGATGGCACAAGGCTTTCGGGCGAGGAGTCCACGAATCCACCCATTCTGTCCCAACTGAAAAACACCCGTCATCGGACCGCGCCACTCCTGTGGCGCTCGGGAATCATGAGCGCTACTGAGTGGCGCGGTCCGATGAGGATGATCATGCGCGCGACTTTGCATGATCTCGTGCGGAACACCTATTACGGGCGATGGGCCGGGGAAAGGCCGCTGTTTCCGGCCCCCGAATCGTCCGCCATTGCCCACAATGAGCCCGCTGCGAGCGGGAGATTCGCTGTGTTTGACGGTCCGGAGCGAGATTTCCCAGAGAATCGCTCACCGCCGCGCTGGAAATTTGTGGATCGACCAAAAAGAAAAGTGTGCGCGCCTGGCGACCGTACGGGCTCCCGGCGGCGCCCTCGCTGCTCACCGCTTCCCTCTAAAGCAACAGCGCTCCTAGTCCGCGGCCAGGTGGCGCTCGATCAGGGGTGCCACCTCGTCGGCATGCGTCTCCGCGAGGCCGTGCCCGCCGCCCTTCACGACATGCAGCCAAGCCTGGGGCAGGCGCTTCGCAAGATGCTCGCCGACCGCGAGCGGGCTGATGGCATCGTCGTCGCCCCACAGCAGCAGGGTCGGCGCCGCGATGCGCTCGACCGGCAACGGGCCCGCAATCCGCGGCTCGTAGATCCATGACGCCGCCTCGGGATATTCCCGACGGTACGCCGGACGCCAGTCGCTCGCGCCCAGCCCTGCCATATCCACGCCGCCGGACGTCACGGTGAGGACCAGGCGCCGCACCCGCGTCGGATGCTCGAGCGCAATCCGGGCCGCGATCACGCCGCCCATCGACTGGGCGACGAGATCGACCGGCTCGGTCATGCGCGCCACGACCATTGCAACCAGGTCCTCGAAGCCGTTGACCGCCGGGTCGCGTGGCTGGTGGCCGATGCCGGGCCAGCCGAAATAGTGCTTGGTCCAACCTGCCGGCAGCCGGCTGCCGACCGGCTTCCAGAAATCGGGCGACGCGCCCGAGCCGGGCAGGAACAGAACAGGAGACATGGTTAGCCGCTCAGCTTGGCAAGGAACGGCGGCAGCTTACGCTTTTGGCTGAGCAAGTAACGCCCCATCGCGCCCGCAACCTTCGCCACAGCCGGCCGCGCGCTCATGCGGTCGCGCCACGCCTGCAGCCGCGGATGGCGCTCGTCCATCGGCGCCGTCATGCGCGCGCCGAACAGCTGGGCCATGTAAAAGGCGATGTCGGCGTAGGAGTACGAACCGGCGAGCCAGTCCTGCCCACCGATCATCCGCTCCATCTCATCGTAGAAATCCATCGCGGCGGCACGCGCCTCGACCGCCGCCGGATCGTCGGGCGCGTTCTGCAGGCCCATCAGGCGGACAATGGGTGGAAAATAGACCTCGTCGGATTTGTGCTCGAGCAGGCGGGCGCGCGCTCGTGCCTTCGGTTCGGCCGGTCACAGCGCCGGCTCGGGATGGATCGTCTCGAAATACTCGAAGATCTGCGTCGAATCGAAGATCTCGAGATCGCCGTCCACCAGCACCGGCACCTGGCGCTTGGGATTGATGCGCAGCACCTCAGGATGCTTGGGGCTGTAGAGCGCCGCCATCTCGAACGGCACCATCACCAGCTCGAAGGCGATGTTCTTCTCGTGGGCGGCGATCTCGGCCTTGGCGCCGAACATGCTGAGCGGACCGGAGTAGAGCTTCATGCGCTCGACGGTAACACGCGCCGATGACAGGAAGTGTCAGCTTCTACATGGTCGCGAACATCCCGATCGCCGCGGCGGCCATCATGAGCGTGGTCAGCCAGCCGAAGATGCGCTGGAGGGGACTGGCGACGAACTTGCCCATCTGCCGGTGCCGCACCGCGACGATCATCAGCGCCACCAGGATCGGCACGACGGTGACGCCGTTGATCACAGCGCTCCAGACCAGCGCCTTGATCGGATCGAGCGGCGACAAATCGACGGCGATGCCGATCAGGATCGCCGCGGCGATCACGCCGTAGAAGCCCCTGGCTTCCAGGCATTTGTGCTCCAGCCCGCAGCGCCAGCCGAACAGCTCACCCGCGGCATAGGCGGCGGAGCCGGCCAGCACGGGCACCGCGAGCAGTCCGGTGCCGACGATGCCAAGGCTGAACAGCACGAAGGCGGCATTGCCTGCGATCGGCCTCAACGCCGCCGCGGCCTGCTCCGATGTCTGGATGTCGGTGTGACCATTGGCGTTAAGGGTGACGGCGGTGGTCAGCATGATGAAGAACGCGACGATGTTGGAGGCCGCCATGCCCACCCCGGTCTCCCAGCCGATGCGCTCCAGCTCGCGGGGCGCCTGCTGCGGCTTCTCGAGCAGCGGCGCTGCCTTCGGATCGGCCTCCTCCTCCTCGACTTCCTGCGAGCTCTGCCAGAAGAAGAGGTAGGGACTGATGGTGGTACCGAAGATGGCGACGATGAGGGTTATGGTGTCGCCTGAACCATCGAACTTCGGCACGACCGCGCCCGCCGCCACGGCGTGCCAGTCGACGTGCACGGTGAAGACCACGCCGACATAGGCCAGCAGCGAGAAGGTCAGCCACTTCAGGACGTTGACGTAGCGGTGATAGGGGACGAACACCGTCGCCAGCAGCGTTACCAGGGCGAACAGCACCGTGTAGAGATGCTGGGCGCCGCCCGCCACCAGCCGGAGCGCGGCGCCCATGGCCGACAGGTCCGCCCCGATGTTGATCGTGTTGGCCACGAACAGCAGCACGACCAGCGCCATCACCACCGGACGCGGGAAGAGATCGAGCATGTTTGCGGCCAGCCCGCGGCCGGTGACCCGGCCGATGCGCGCGCTGATCGACTGGACGGCCACCATCATCGGCCAGGTCAGCACCACCGTCCAAAGCAGGCCGTATCCTGCCTGTGCGCCGGCCTGCGAATAGGTCGCGATCCCGCTGGGATCGTCGTCGGCGGCGCCGGTGATGATGCCGGGGCCAAGGCGCTTGAAAAAATTGGAGAAGGACACGGCATCGTAGAACGCCGCGTTGAGGCGCGAGGTTGCTCCGGTTTCCGCCGACGGGGCCGCTCTACAGCTTCCGGAAGGGCTTGGGGCCGTCGAACTCGCCGATGTAGCTGACATGGGTAACGAGGCCGGTGCTCGGGCGCCATTGATGCAGGGCGATCGCCGGCGGCTCCATCATCATGCTGAGTGCCGAATGCTCGTGCAGGTCGAGGGTTGCCTGGTGCGCCGTGCTCGGTGCGATCGAGGCCATGGTGCCTGCCCAGCGGGTCTGGATCGGGCGGTGAACGTGGCCGCAGGTCGCCCGCTCCACGTTCCCATGCCGCCGCACCAGATCAGCCAGCTGCTCGTCACCCTCGAGCAGGCGCGACTTGTCGAAGGTCTCGATGCCGCAGTCGAACGGCGGATGGTGCATGAACAGCATCGCGGGTTTGTCCGCCTGCTCCTCGAGTCGGGCCTTGAGCCAGGTCAAACGCTGCTGGCACAGGGCGCCGTGCGGCTTGCCCTCGACCAGTGTATCGAGTCCGATGAGCCGGACCGGCCAATCCTCGACCGCGTACTGCAGGAAGCCGGATGCCGGGAAATAGCCTTTGTCGGCGAACGCCGCGCGCAGGGCCTCGCGCGCGTCATGGTTGCCGGGGATGACGTAGACCGGCATGGGCAACGGCGCCATCAACCGGCGCAGATGCGCATACTCCGCCGGCTTGCCGGCTTCGACCAGGTCGCCGGTCATGATGACCACGTCGGGGCGCGGATCGAGCTTCAGCACGTGCGCCACCGCGCGCTCGAGATAGGCCGCGGTGTCGATCCGGTCATAGAGAAGCTGGCCCTCGGCCCGCAGATGCATGTCGGAAAGCTGCGCGATCAACATGGTCAGCCCCTGAAACCGTTGACGATCGGATAGCGTCGCTCGCGGCTGATCAAGCGCGAGGTGATCTTCACGCCGGGCGGCGCCTGGCGCCGCTTGTACTCGGCCCCTTCGAGCAGTCGCCAGACCCGCTGCACGGTGGCGGCGTCATGGCCCTCGCGGGTGAGCTCCTCGGCCGACAGGTCGCGCTCGATCAGGCCCTTCAGGATGGTGTCCAGCACCGGATAGGGCGGCAGCGAGTCCTCGTCCTTCTGGTCGGGCTTGAGCTCGGCCGACGGCGGCTTGGTGATGATCCGCTCGGGGATCACCGGCCCCTTGGGGCCGAGCGCGCCGTCGGGCCGATGCGCGTTGCGCCATCTGCAGAGCTCGAACACCGTCGTCTTGTAGACGTCCTTCAGGACGTTGAAGCCGCCGCACATGTCGCCATAGAGCGTGGCGTAGCCGACCGCCATCTCCGACTTGTTGCCGGTCGTCAGCACCATGCCGCCGAGCTTGTTCGACACGGCCATGAGGGTGACGCCCCGCGCGCGGCTCTGGATGTTCTCCTCGGTGACGTCCTCCTTGCGATTGCCGAACAGCGGCGTGAGCATCGACCGGAACGCCTCCATCGCGGCTTCGATGGGAACGATGTCGTACTTGACGCCGATCGCCTCGGCGCAGGCCTTGGCATCCTCCAGGGACTGAGCGGACGTATAGGGCGACGGCATCATGATGGTGTGCACGCGCTCGGGCCCCAGCGCGTCGGCCGCCACCGCCGCCGTAAGGGCCGAGTCGACTCCGCCCGATAGGCCGATGACGACCGAGGGAAAGCCGGTCTTGTTCACATAGTCGCGCAGGCCGAGCATCATCGCCTGGTAGATCGACTCCTTTTGCTCGAGTTCGGGCGCGATCGGGCCCGGCTGGCATTCCCAGCCGCCGTTGCTGCGGCGGAACTCGACGGTCGCCACCTGCTCGCGGAACGAGGCGAGCTTGGCCTTGAGCATCCGGTCCGCGCCCAGCACGAACGACCCGCCGTCGTAGATCACCTCGTCCTGGCCGCCGACCTGGTTGATGTAGGCGAGCGGCAGGCCGCTTTCGATCACGCGCTTCACGCCGAGCTGCACGCGGATGTCGGTCTTGCCGACCTCGTAGGGCGAGCCGTTGGGCACGAGCAGGATCTCGCCTCCGGTCTCGGAGATGCATTCGACGACGTCGGGCGTCCAGACGTCCTCGCAGATCGGCACGCCGATGCGGACGCCATTGAACACCAGCGGGCCCGGCATCGGCCCCGGCGAGAAGACCCGCTTGTCGTCGAACACGCCGTAGTTCGGCAGGTCGACCTTGAAGCGCTTGCCGGTGATCTCGCCCTTATCCAGCGCGATAATGGCGTTGTAGAGCTTGCCATCCTCCCGCCACGGCGTCGTGACGAACAGAGCCGGGCCGCCGTCCTTCGTGTCGGCACGCAGCGCGCCGACCGCCTCCTCACAGCGCTGCACGAAGGAGGGCTTCAGCACCAGGTCCTCGGGGAAATAGCCCGCGATCACCAGCTCCGACGTGATCACAAGGTCCGCGCCCTGCTCCTTCGCCTCGGCCCGCGCCGCCCTCACCTTGGCGAGATTGCCGGCGACATCGCCAACCTTGGGATTGAGCTGGGCGAGCGCGACCTTGAGACTGTCCATTACTGTCGCCCTCTCGCGTCGTCCCGACCGCAGCGAAGCGGAGTGGAGGGACCTTTTTTCCACGATCGCGGAGCATTTCGCACAAAAGAGGTCCCTCCGCTGCGCGCTTCGCGCTCGGTCGGGACGACGGAGGGGTCACTTGGCGGCCACGCACTCGATCTCGACCAGCATGGCGGGATCGGCCAAGCCCTGGACGACCAGCAGGGTCGACGCCGGATAGGGCTCGCCCGTAATGAACTGGTCGCGCGCGGCGCGGTTGGCCGCGATGTAGCGGGCGTCGGTGATGAAGCTGGTCAGCTTGACGATGTCCTTGTAGCCCATGCCGGCGGCCTTCAGGACCTGGCCGATGTTCTTCCAGGCCTGCAGGGCCTGCTTCTCGAAGGTGGGCGCGAGCTTGCCGCGCGAATCGAGGCCGACCTGGCCCGAGACATAAAGGACGCGCGCATCGGGCGGGACCTCGGCGCCGAGGCTGTACTTGCCGGCCAGCGTGACGGTCTTGGGATTATGGAACTTGATGGCCATCCTCGGCTCCCCCATGTAAAGGGGCGACGGTTTCAGGTTCGAACGCATGGCGTCAAGCAGGAAGGTACATATCGTGGGCGGCGGCCTCGCGGGCAGCGAGGCGGCGTGGCAACTCGCCTCTGCCGGCGTGCCCGTGGTCCTGCACGAGATGCGGCCGGTGCGCGGGACAGAGGCGCACGTCACCGATTCGCTGGCCGAGCTGGTCTGCTCCAACTCCTTCCGCTCGGACGATGCACAGAGCAACGCGGTCGGCCTGCTGCATGAGGAGATGCGCCGCGCCGGCTCGCTGATCATGCGCGCGGCCGATACGCACAAGCTGCCGGCCGGCGGCGCGCTCGCGGTCGACCGGCATGGCTTCTCCGCCGCGGTGCAGGAGACGCTGCTCGCGCATCCGCTGGTGACGCTCGAGCGCGCGGAAGTGGCCGGCCTGCCGCCCGCCGAGTGGGAGAGCACGATCATTGCGACCGGGCCCCTCACCTCGCCGGCACTGGCCGAGGCGCTCGCCAAGCTGACCGGCGAGGAATCGCTCGCCTTCTTCGACGCGATTGCGCCGATCGTTCATCACGAGAGCATCGACCCATCGATCGCCTGGAAGCAGTCGCGCTACGACAAGGCGGGACCGGGCGGCGGAGGCGCGGACTACATCAACTGCCCGCTCGACAAGGAGCAGTACGAGGCTTTCGTCGCCGGCCTGCTGGCGGGCGACAAGACCGAGTTCAAGGAGTGGGAGGCGAGCACGCCCTACTTCCAGGGCTGCCAGCCGATCGAGGTCATCGCCTCGACCGGACCGCAGAGCCTGCGCTTCGGTCCGATGAAGCCGGTCGGCCTGCGCGACCCGCGAACCGGCCGGCGGCCGTGGGCGGTGGTGCAGCTGCGCCAGGACAATGCGCTCGGTACCTTGTGGAACATCGTCGGCTTCCAGACGAAGCTGAAGCACGGCGAGCAGGTGCGCCTGTTCCGCACCATCCCCGGCCTGCAGAATGCCGAGTTCGCGCGGCTGGGGGGCCTGCACCGCAACACCTTCCTCAACAGCCCGCGCCTGCTCGATGGAACGCTGCGCCTGAAGGCGCGGCCCGACCTGCGCTTCGCCGGCCAGATCACCGGCTGCGAGGGCTATGTCGAGAGCGCGGCTGTCGGCCTGCTGGCCGGCCGGTTCGCGGCGGCGGAGCTGCGCGGCGAGACGCCGAGCGCGCCACCGGTCACGACCGCGATGGGCGCGCTCCTGAACCACATCACCGGGGGCGCCGACGCCTCGACCTTCCAGCCGATGAACGTGAACTTCGGCCTGTTCCCGCCGATCGACGGCAATGTCCGCGGCAAGGAGCGCAAGCAGGCGCTCGCCAACCGGGCGCTCGTCGACTTTGACCGCTGGCTAGCGCCCGATCGACTGGCCGCAGAGTAGCGGCTGCAACAATTCGAAATGGTCCGACACGATCGGTAACCAAACGTGTTTTAACGTTTGGCCACGGAAGGCGTTGAATGGTGGCATGAACAGCCCCTCTACCATCATCCCGCGCAAGCTCGAGAGCGTCTCGCTGCAGATGGAGGTCTTCAGCGAGATCCGTCATCTGCTCGCGCCCTACCAGGTCAACGGCATGCCGATCACGGGCGACACCGTGATCTGCGACGGCACCACGGTCGATTCGCTCACGGTCATGGACATCATCGTCGACCTCGAAGACCGCTTCGACGTCTCGATTCCGATGAAGCAGGTCGCCGAAATCCGCACGGTGAACCAGCTCGCCGACACGATCCTGAGGCAGGTCATAAGATAAGCTCGCGCGGGCGCACGCCCGCGCATGCTACAGACAGCGGGCATGAACCCCGCCGATCGCCGGCAGATGATGCTCGCCGGCCCGATCGTGCCGACCATCCTGACCCTGGCCGCCCCCAACGTCCTGAACGTGGCGATGCAGAGCCTGGTCAGCATCTCCGACAGCTGGTTCGTGGCGCAGCTCGGCCTGATCGACCTCGCGGCGCTGGCGCTGCTCTTCCCGGCGCAGATGGCGCTCGGCCAGATGTCGGCCGGCGCGATGGGCGGCGGCATCTCCTCCTCGGTCGCCCGGGCGCTGGGCAGAGGCAACCGAGCCGCGGCCGAAGCGGCGGCGGCGCATGCCCTGGTGATCGCGCTCGGCATGGCGGCGCTGTTCGCCATCGTGCTGGTGGGCTTCGGCCGGCCGATCTATGGCGCGCTGGGCGGCAGCGGCGCCGCGCTCGACCGCGCCGTCGCCTTCTCGACCGTTCTGTTCCTGGGCTGCGTCGCGCACTGGGGCTCCAACACCCTGGCCTCGGTGCTGCGCGGCACCGGCGACATGAAGACGCCGGGCTACGCGTTCGTCGTGGCGTCGGTGATCCAGATCCCGCTCACCGGCACGCTGACCCTCGGATGGTTCGGCGTGCCCAGCCTCGGCATCGTCGGCCCGCCCGCATCGGCGGTGATCTCCTTCACCTTGTCGGGCCTCTGGATGCTGACGCGGCTGGTCGGACGCAACGCGGCGCTGCGCCTGCACTGGCCCAAGGACGGATTCCACTGGGGCCCGTTCCGCGACATCCTGAAGGTCGGCCTGATCGCCTGCCTGGTGGTGATCCTGACCAACGGCACCGTCCTGATGGTGACCGGCCTGGTCGGCCGCGCGGGCGACGCGGCGATCGCGGGCTATGGCATCGGCAGCCGGCTGGAATACATGATGGTGCCGATCAGCTTCGGCATCGGCGCGGCGCTCACCGTCATGGTCGGCACCAGCATCGGCAGCGGCCAGTATGCCCGGGCGCGACGGGTGGCCTGGATCGGCGCCTCCATGGCGGGCGGCATTGCGGCGGCGATCGGGCTCGTCGTGGCGATCGCGCCCGACCTGTGGCTCGGCCTGTTCACCGGCCATCCGGGCGCGCTGGCCTCGGGCCGCATCTACCTGCACACCGTCGGGCCGGTTTACGGCTTCTTCGGCGTCGCCATGGCGCTCTACTTCGCGAGCCAGGGCACCGGCGAGATGATCTGGCCGGTGCTGGCCAACCTCACCCGCATCGTGATCGCCGTGTGCGGCAGCCTGCTGGCGCTGGACCTGCTGGGCTGGGGGCTGCGCGGGCTGTTCGCCTTCGTCGCTTTGGGCATCGTCTCGTTCGCGGCTGTGCTAGCCTTTTCCACCACGAGACCCGCCTGGAGAGGAACGACATGACGACCGGATTGCAGCTGCGCTCCCTGATCACGAAAGACGGCGCGCTCGAACTGTCGCTGGCCAGGGTCAAGGTGCCCGAGCCCGGCCCCGACCAGGTCGTGGTGAGGGTCGAGGCGACGCCGATCAATCCGTCGGACCTCGGACTGCTGCTCGGGCCGGCCGACATGTCGGCCGCCACTGCGTCGGGCAGCGGCGACAGCGTCAAGGTCACCGCCAAGGTGCCGCCGCAGGCATTGCCCTTCCTCGCCGCCCGCCTCGACCAGTCGATGCCGGTCGGCAACGAGGGGGCGGGCACCGTGGTCAAGGCGGGTTCGTCCGACGAGGCGCAGGCGCTGATGGGCAAGACCGTGTCGGTGGTCGGCGGCTCGATGTACGCGCAGTACGTGGTCCGCAAGGCGCGTGACTGCCAGCCATTGCCGGCCGGCACGACGGCGGCCGAGGGCGCGTCGTGGTTCGTCAATCCACTGACGGCGCTCGGCATGACCGAGACCATGAAGCGCGAGGGCCACAAGGCGCTGGTCCATACCGCCGCCGCCTCGAATCTCGGCCAGATGCTAAACAGGATCTGCCTCGAGGACGGCATCGGTCTGGTCAACATCGTGCGCAGCGCCGCGCAGGCGAAGATCCTGAAGGACATCGGCGCCAGGCATGTCGTCGATTCGACGTCGCCCACCTTCAAGGACGATCTGGTCCAGGCGCTGGTCGAAACCGGCGCGACCATCGCCTTCGACGCGATCGGCGGCGGCAAGCTTGCCGGCCAGATCCTCACCGCGATGGAAATCGCCATCAACAAGACCGCAAAGGAGTACAGCCGTTACGGCTCGAGCGTGCACAAGCAGGTCTACATCTACGGCGGCCTCGACACCGGCCCGATCGAGATCGTCCGCAATTTCGGCCAGGCCTGGGGCGTCGGGGGCTGGCTGCTGACGCCGTTCCTGCAGAAGATCGGCCGGCCCGACCAGACGCGGCTGCGCGAGCGCGTGGTGAACTCGCTCAAGACCACCTTCGCCAGCCACTACACCCGGACGATCTCTCTCCCCGAGGTGCTCGATCTCAAGAACATCGCCGTCTACAACAGACGCGCGACCGGCGAGAAGTTCCTGATCAATCCCAACAAGGCCTAATCTCCGTCGTCCCGGCCGGAGCGCGAAGCGCGCAGTGGAGGGAACTCTTTTTGCGGCTACATCGACAAAAGAGGTCCCTCGACTTCGCTTCGCTCGGCTCGGGACGACGATGAGGGAGAATGTCGATGGCACAGGATCCCGGCCACAGCCTGCGCGGCCGCACACCCTATCTGCCGATCACCAAGCGGCCAAAGCTCGTCCTGCCGAACAATGCGCGGGTGGCGGTGTGGACGATCGTGAATGTCGAGAACTGGAGCCCGTTGGGCGCCATGCCCCGCACCGTGCTGCCGCCGCCGATGGGACAGCCCTTGCTGCCCGACGTGCCCAACTGGGCGTGGCACGAGTACGGCATGCGGGTGGGCTTCTGGCGCTTCGTCGAGGTGCTGGCCGCGCGCAAGCTCAAGGCGACGTTCGCGCTGAACGGCACCGTTGTCGATCTGTACCGCGAGGCCTGCCAGGCGGCGCTCGACGCCGGCTGGGACTTCATGGGCCACGGCTTCGTGCAGCGGCCGATGCATCGGGTCGAGGACCAGCGGGCGGCGATCGCCGACACCATCGCGGCGATCAAGGGCTTCACCGGCAGGCCGCCGCGCGGCTGGGAATCGCCCGGCCTGACCGAGACCGACGAGACGCTGGACCTGCTGGCCGAGGCCGGCATCGAGTATGTCGCCGACTGGGTGCTCGACGAGCAGCCGGTGCCGCTCAGGACGCGCGCCGGCACGATCGTGTCGGTGCCCTATACGGTCGAGATCAACGACGTGGTGATCAGTGCGGTCGAGAAGCAGCCGTCGGACGAGATCTTCCGCCGCGGCCGCGATCATTTCGACCGTCTGCTGCTCGACGGCGCGAAGACACCGCGCGTGATGGCGATCTCGGTCCATCCCTACCTCACCGGCGTGCCGCACCGGATCAAGTATCTCGAGATGCTGTACGACTACATGCTCGGCCACGACGGCGTGGTGATGTGGACCGGCGCGGAGATCCTCGACTGGTATCGAACCCAGGTGCCGGCCTAGACGACGCTCCCTCGCCGTCCGGCAGCGAAACATTGTCAAGCCTTGTGAGCGCCCTGCGATGTTCCAAACATCCGCAAGCCCACAAACAGCTTGAAGTCTCACAGGCGCGCCGTCCATACCCGCGGCCCGACGTGGCGACTGTCTCTCTCCCATTCAGCCGAGGAGGTGTTTCTTGGTGGTTTCCGTCCAGGCGCGTATTGCCCAAGAACTCGGGGTCAAGGAACAGCAGGTCCAGGCCGCGGTCGACCTGCTCGACGGCGGAGCCACCGTCCCGTTCATCGCGCGCTATCGCAAGGAACCCACGGGATCGCTGGACGATGCGCAGTTGCGCACGCTCGAGGAGCGGCTGACGTACCTGCGCGAGCTGGAAGCGCGGCGCAAGGTCATCCTCGACTCCGTCCGCGAGCAGGGAAAGCTCGATGCGAAACTCGAAGCGGCGATCATCGCGGCCGACAGCAAGGGGCGCCTCGAGGACATCTACCTGCCCTACAAGCCCAAGCGCCGCACGAAGGCGGAGATCGCCAAGGAAGCAGGGCTGGCGCCGCTCGCGGACCAGCTGCTGAAGGAGCCGCAGAACATACCCGCGACCAGCGCCGAACCCTATGTCTCGGCCGACAAGAACGTCGCCGACACGGCCGCCGCGCTCGAGGGAGCCCGCGCCATCCTCGTCGAGCGCTTCGCCGAGAATGCCGACCTGATCGGCGCCCTGCGCGAGGAGTTCTGGGCGAACGGGCACCTCGTCTCCAAGGTGCGGGAGGGCAAGGCCGAGGCGGGCGCCAAGTTCAGCGACTATTTCGACTTCTCCGAACCGCTCGCCAAGATGCCGTCGCACCGCGTGCTGGCGCTGTGCCGCGGCGAGCGCGAGGAAATTCTCAGCCTGACGGTCGAGCCGGACGACCCGGCGACTCGTATCGCCTCGACGCCTGCCGCGCCCAGCGCCTACGAGCTGCGCATTGCGCGCGCCTACGGCGTCAGCGACCAGGGCCGGCCGGGCGACAAGTGGCTGGCCGAGACCGTGCGCTGGGCGTGGCGCACCAAGATCATCATCATGCTGTCGATCGACCTCCGGCTGCGCCTGTGGACCGCGGCCGAGGAGGAAGCGGTGCGCGTGTTCGCCTCCAACCTGCGCGACCTGCTGCTCGCCGCTCCCGCCGGCGCGCGGCCGACGCTCGGCCTCGACCCTGGCTATCGGACCGGCGTGAAGGTCGCGGTCGTCGACGCCACCGGCAAAGTGGTCGCCACCAGCACGATCTATCCGCACGAGCCGCAGCGGCGCTGGGACGAATCGCTCGCCATCCTGGCGCGGCTGGTGCGCGAGCATAAGGTGGAATTGATCGCGATCGGCAACGGCACCGCCTCGCGCGAGACCGACAAGCTCGCGATCGAGCTGGTGAAGGGGCTGCCCGAGCTCAAGCTGCAGAAGATCGTGGTGTCGGAAGCCGGCGCGTCGGTCTACTCGGCGTCGGCCTATGCCTCGGAGGAGCTGCCTGGCCTCGACGTGACCTTGCGTGGTGCGGTCTCGATCGCGCGCCGGCTGCAGGATCCGCTGGCGGAGCTGGTGAAGATCGATCCGAAGTCGATCGGCGTCGGCCAGTACCAGCACGATCTCAGCCAGTTCAAGCTGTCACGCTCGCTCGATGCCGTGGTCGAGGACTGCGTCAACGGCGTCGGCGTGGATCTGAACACGGCCTCGGCGCCCTTGCTGGCGCGCGTGTCGGGCATCGGCCCGGCATTGGCGCAGAGCATCGTCTCCCATCGCGATACGCACGGCGCCTTCCGGTCGCGCAAGGCGCTGAAGGACGTGCCGCGGCTCGGGCCCAAGGCGTTCGAGCAGTGCGCGGGGTTCCTGCGCATCCCCGGCGGCGACGATCCGCTCGACGCCTCGGCCGTGCATCCCGAATCCTATCCGGTCGTGCACCGGATCATCGCCGCGACGAAGAGCAGGATCGACGCCCTGATCGGCAACGCCGCCGCCTTGCGCGCGCTGTCACCCGCGTCGTTCGTCGACGATAAGTTCGGCCTGCCCACCGTCACGGACATCCTGAAGGAGCTGGAGAAGCCCGGCCGCGATCCCCGCCCGGCCTTCAAGACGGCGGAGTTCAAGGCCGGCATCGAGACGCTCAACGATCTCCAGCCGGGCATGGTGCTGGAAGGCGTCGTCACCAATGTCGCCGCGTTCGGGGCATTCGTCGACGTCGGCGTTCACCAGGACGGGCTGGTGCATGTGTCGGCGATGTCGAAGACCTTCGTGAAGGACCCGCGCGCGGTGGTGAAGCCGGGCGACGTCGTGCGCGTGAAGGTCCTCGACGTGGACAAGCCCCGCAAGCGCATCAGCCTGACGTTGCGGCTCGACGACCAAGCGGGCAGCCAGCCGACGCGGTCAGGAGGCCGTCCCGAAGGTAGCGCGGCCCGACAAAATCAGGTCCGCCCGCAGCCCGCCAAGGCCGCTGCTCCCAGCAACGCGATGGCCGACGCGCTGCGGCGGGCGGGGCTTGCTCTCCGCAAATAGACCGTCTTCGCCAGAGCGCGGCACTCGAGTGCCGCGCCGCCAGCTAAGACCGATTACAGGTACTTCGCCGGGCGGATGATCGAGCGCCACATGTGGGCGACCGGGCTGTTGTCGTAGCCCAGGCCCTCGGCCGGCTGCTTGAAGTTGCGGCCGATGATGTCGGTGAACTCGTCGAGTTCGACGTGGAGGTTGGGATCGAACGAGTAGATGTCGTTCAGCGTGATCTGCCGGCCCGACATGTACCACTTGTGGGCCCGCATGCGCTTGTAGTCCTCCTGGACATACTCGTCGGGCACGTAATCGGCGCCCATCCACTCGGTGTAGTTCTTGGGGTACTCGTAGCCGACCGCGGGATCGGCGTAGAAGCGCAGCACCTGGTGGGCGCGGATCGCCCAGGTGACTTCCTCGTCGACATAGGGCTCGACCAGCTGGGCGCCCCAGTAGCCGTGGTCGCCGCGGATGAAGCCGACCACCGAGATGTCGTGCAGCAGGCAGGCCAGGATCATCTTCTCCGGCAGGCCGTTCTTCCTGGCGTGGTGGGCGCTCTGCAGCAGATGCATGGAGGGGCCGAAGCGCTTCTTGAAGAAGTCGATCAGGGTCGGCCTGGCGGGCATCGCCGGCAGGCGCGGATCGTCGCCCATCGACACCCGGCCGTTCGGCTTGCCCTTGAGCAGCGCGCCGGCGCTCGGCGGCGGGTCCATCGTGCCGTCGGCGTACATGTGCAGCCGCGACTTGATGAAGATCGTGTCGAGCTCGCGGGCCATTTTGGCCTCGTGCGCGTCGGCCCGCTGCGACAGGGTCGTGAAATCGTTCATGGGCGTATCCTCCAGATGCCTTCGGGGCTTGCCGCCAACCTAGCACAGGGCAGACTATCCGGCATGGTGTTCGGCCCCCGCCACTGGGAGCAATTGCGCCGGGACGGCTATGCGGTCGTGTCAGGGGCGATTCCTGCCGCCCTGCTGGCTGCGGCGCAGAACGCGGCGGATCGCCTGAATGCGCAATTCCCGGAAGGCTGGGAGCGTTCGAAGAACGAATCGTGGCGCGAGATCCGCTATTGCCGGCATCCGGCCTTCATGGCGCTGGCCAACCAGGTGCTCGACCCGCTGGCGCTGGAGATCCTCGAGAGCGCGCCGCCGGTCGATTACGTCCAGCTCGCCGCGACCTTCCCCGGTTTCGCGACCAAGGGCAGCGTCGGCCGCAACTTCCACATCGACATGGGCCAACAGCCGGTACTCGACGTGTTCAACGTCCTGCAGGGCGTGGCGCTGACCGACGTCGAATCCGACACAGCCGGCAGTATCCACGTGCTGCCGGGCAGCCACGCGCAGTTCGCCGAGTGGTTCCGGCAGCAGCCGGCCGACATCGCGGTGCATTGGGGCGAGGTCAAGCTCGCCGGCCAGAAGAAGTTCCTCAGCCCGTACATGGTGGCGCCGCACCTGAAGGCCGGCGACATCATCGTCGCCCACAGTTTCCTGGCGCACGGCACCTCGGCCAACACGACCGACCAGCGCCGCGACATGTTCTTCCAGCGCCGTGCGGCCGCTCCGCTCAAGGATCCGGCGACCCAAGCCAGTGCCCGTCAGGCCTTCATGCGCGATCCCTGGCTCTACTTCCGCCAATGAGGTGACGGATGCTTCGCCGCAGAACTCTTGCGGGCGCGCTCGCGTTCCCGATGATCGCGAAAAGCGCGTCGGCGCAAAGCTATCCGGCGCAGCCCGTGCGGCTGGTCGTGGGCTTCGCCGCCGGTCAGGCGATCGACATCCTGGCGCGATTGATCGCGCAGTCGCTGACCGAGCAGTTCCACCAGCAGTTCATCGTCGACAACAAGCCGGGCTCGGGCGGCAACATCGCCGCCGAGAGCGTCGCGCGCTCGGCCGCCGACGGCCATACGCTGCTGGTGATCGGCGCCAACAACCCGATCAACGCGACCCTGTACGCCAAGCCGGGCTTCGACCTGCTGCGCGACTTCACGGCGGTGGCGGGCATCTACCGCGTCTACCAGGTGATGGTGGTGAAACCGTCCTTCCCGGCCAGGACCGGCGCGGCGTTCGTCGCCTACGCCAAGGCCAATCCCGGCAAGATCAACTTCGGCTCGGCCGGCACGGGGTCGGTGGCGCATGTGAGCGGCGAGCTGTTCAAGATGATGGCCGGCATCGACATGCAGCACGTGCCCTATCGCGGGGCGCCGCTGGCGCTCGCCGACCTGCTGGCCGGCCAGGTGCAGGTGATGTTCGACAACCTGCCCTCGTCGATCGACCACATCCGCAACCAGCGCCTCATCGCGCTCGGCGTCTCGACGCCGCAGCCGCTCGACCTGCTGCCGGGCGTGCCGACGATCGGCTCGTTCGTCCCGGGCTATGAGACCAGCGCCTTCGCCGGCCTCGGTGCGCCGACCGGCACGCCGGCCGCCGTGGTCGACAGGCTCAACGCGGCGGTCGGCAAGGCGCTCGCCGACGCCACCCTCAAGGCGAAGATCCTCGACCTCGGCGGCGTGCCGATGCCGATGGCCGCTGCCGACTTCGCCAAGTTCCTCGCCGAAGAGACGGAGAAGTGGGGCAAGGTCATCCGCGCAGCCAACATCAAGCCGGTGTGATCCCCCCTCCGCCCTTCGGGCACCTCCCCCCGCAGACGGGCGCAGACGGGGGGAGGCATGAGTCTCAGGCCTTCCCCCGTCTGCGGGGGAAGGTGGCGCGAAGCGCCGGAAGGGGGTCAGGTCCGCTTGAACCCTTCGAGCTCCATTGCGGCCCAGTCGCAGACTTTGTCCATCGACTCGCCCTTGAAGTAGCGGACGATCATCTGGCACTGGATGGCCTGCGCCCAGATCTGCGCGGCGATCAGCGGCGGCGCGGGCGAGCAGGTGACGCCCGCCTTCTGGTCGCCGCCCCGGATCGGATAGTGGTACAGCGCGCCCTTGGGCGGACCCTCCTCCTCCCAGGTCTTGAAGTCGTTGAACTTCGGATAGGGCGGGATGTCGTAGCCCTGGCTCGCCGCGACCTGCTTCTCGGCCGCCGGCCGGCTCGCCAGGTAGGCCAGCAGGCTCTTGGCCGCCGGCTTGTTCTTGGAGAAGCTCCAGACGCCGTAGAAGCGCGGCAGGATCGGGTTGTACCGGCCGGCCGGGCCCTTGGGGAATCCGCCGAACCAGCATTTCTCCGCGACCTGTGGCGCGTCGCGCTTGCCGACCGCCCAGGCGCTCGGCGGATTGAAGATCAGCGAGCCGTTGCCCGAGAGCAGCCACTTGTTGTTGGACGCGTCGTCCCACGCCTGCGCGTCGGGCGTGCAGTAGCCGGCGATCTTCTTGCCGTACTCCAGCACCTGTTTGACCTTGTCGTTGTTCTTCACCGTGATGTTGCCCTTGGCATCCATCACCTCCGCGCCGTAGGCGAGGAACAGCGCGCCGACCCACTGGTTGGTGTCGGTCGTGTTGCCGAGCGGCAGGCCGAAGCCGTGCCCGGCCTTCTGCGTCTTCTCGGCCGCGGCCAGGAAGGCATCCCACGTCCAGCTCGCATCGTCGGCCGGCTTGCCGAACGGATAGAGCGCCTGGTAGTCGACGCCGGCATACTCCTTCAGCATGTCGAAACGCGCCGTGCAGCCGAGCAGCAGCGTGCCGCGCGTCATCGGCACGCCGAGCCAGCGGCCTTCGAACTTGCCGAGATATTCCACCGCCGGATCGATCGGCCCGTTCTGGGCGACGACCTGCTTGACCACGTCGTCGTGGTTGTCGAGTGCGGCGTTGAACTGCGCCGACTCCCAGTTGGTGAACTCCATGATGTCGTGGCCGGAGCGCGCCTGCGCCTCGACCGACAGCGTGAGCAGGAGCTTGTTGCCCTGGCTGGTGATGTAGTCGACCTTGACGTCGACCTTCTCCTTGTCGGCCCACTCCTTGATGATCGTCGACTGGACCTCGTTGGCGCCGGGGACCCAATGGTCCCACAGACCGATGGTCAGGCTCCCGGCGGCGTTCGCGCTGCGCGCGAAAGGCGCAGCAAGGCCGAGGGCAGCGCCTCCGGCCATGACTCCACGACGCGTAACAACGCTCTTCTGCGGCATAGGACGTCCTCCCTGTTAAGGAACGCTTTTTTTTTGCAGACGCGACTGAACGCTTACGGATTTTGCTTGATAGTATTCGTAAGGGCGCGCGACAGCGGCCCCGGACGCTTTTACAGCGCGCGAAGCCTAGTCGAAGGTCCGCCGCAGCGCCAGTGAATCAGGCAGCCTCGCGCCGGCAGAGGCAGGACGCCCGGACAGGCTGATCGGCTCGGGCTTGGGCCAGGTCGAGCCGGGCCTTGATCAGCGGCGCCTCGAGCGTGTCGCCGCGCCGCGTCAGGCATTCGTGCAACCCATGCAGGGCCCACACATTGTCCGGATGCCAGCAGGCCCGGCTGATGTTCGAGTCGAAGCCGAGGTCGGCGCGATAGACCGCCTCAGCTTCCGCAAGATGGCCCTGCTCCAGGAGCAGCGCCCCCAGCGCGTGTCGAGCCGGCTGCATCCAGCCCCACGGCTCGTCATAGGGGAGCGCATCCTCGAGCTCGACCGAGCGGCGCAGATGGGCGAACGCCAGGTCGAACTTGCCGCGCCTGTATTCGAGCTCACCGGTCAGCATTTCTTCAGCGATCGCCAGCAGGTCGACCACCTTGTTGTTGTGCACGCGCCGCGACTCGGGTACCCGCAGCCGGGCCTCGCGGAACGCCGTGCGCGTCTTCTCGGCCTCGGCAACTTCGCCCAGCACCGAATGGGCCAAGCCCTTGGCGTACAACATCATGGCGGTGGTGCAGCAGTAGAGCTCGCTGTCCTTGGGCAGCTCCTGAGCAATGATGTCGCGCCACTTGCCGAAGCGAACCAGCACGTGCTGCTTCATTGGCAGGTAGCCCTCGATGAAGTCGGCCATCGGCGGCGACGGCACGCGCAGCAGCTCTTCCGGCGTGGTGTCGATCAGCTCCTGCGCCGCCTTGATGGCCGGCTCGAACTGGCCGAGGAACATGGCGCCGTAGATCACGAAGTGATGGTTGTGCGTACGGTAAAGCGCGTAGACGTTGAACGGACCTTCGCGCTTCAGGAACTCGCGATCGACCTCGACGGCCTTCTGATTATAGACGACGACGTCGCGGTAGTTGCCGCACAACACGTCGATATGGGTCGGCATGTGGATCAGGTGGCCCGAGTCGGGCACCAGCTCGCGCAGCCGGTCGCCGGCCTTGAGCGCGCGCTGCGGGAACGGCGACATCTCCATCAGATGGACGTAGAGATGCAGCAGGCCGGGATGGTCCCATGACGCCGGCTTGTCGGCGAACAGGCCTTCGAGCAGGCCGACCGCCTCCTTGGTGCCGGCGTCCTTGGCGACGCCGCCGGTCTCGAGATCCCACATCTGCCACGGAGTCTCGTTCATGATCGCGTCGGCGAAGGCGCAGGCCACGTCGAGGTCGCCGGGGAACGCGCTGAACAGCTTGCGCATCTCGACGGTGAAGGCCTTGTCCCACGACCGCTGGTCCTCGATCGGCTCGCGCTGCGGATAGCGCGCCGGCAAGGCCTTGATCAGCGCCTGCTCGACCGGCGAAGCACGATCGGCAACCGCAAGTGCGGCCTGCATCGCATCGTAGGCGGCGCCGAGCGCTTGCGCCTTGCCCTGAGGGTCGTAGAGATGCCAGGGCAGGTTGTAGTTGGGGCCCGCGGCATAAGACATGCCCCAATGCGCCATCGCGCAGTGAGGGTCGTGCTTCAGCGCCTCGCCGAAGCATTTGATGGCCTCCGCGTGATTGAAGCCGTAGATCCAGTTGAGACCCCGGTCGAACCAGGTCTGCGCCTCGGGCGCGTTGGTGGTGATGCGACGGGAGTAGGAGCCGAGATCGTAGTAGGCTGTCATGTGGTCGTCTCCCTGAAGCAGAGCAGCGAAACTGTACTCGGAAGCCGATTGCATGGCGAACTGCATTTGACTTACGGTCCTCGGTACGATGCCGCGCAAACCGACGCCGACCGACCCGTCCGCCTTCGAAGCTCTCAAATGGCGCTGCATCGGCCCACCGCGCGGCGGCCGCGTGGTCGCGGTGTCGGGCGATCCGGTGAACCGGATGGTGTTCTACTTCGGGGCCTGCGCCGGCGGCATCTGGAAGACGGTCGACGGCGGCGTGTTCTGGCGCTGCGTGTCGGACGGCTTCATGGGCAGCTCGGCGGTCGGCTCGATCGCGGTGGCGCCGTCCGATCCCAACGTGATCTACGCCGGCACCGGCGAGACCGCGATCCGCCTCGACGTCTCCTATGGCGACGGGATGTACAAGTCGTCCGATGCCGGCCGCACCTGGAGCCATATCGGGCTGAAGGAGAGCAAGTTCATCGGCCGGATCTGCGTCCATCCGACCAACCCCGACCTCGTCTATGCCGCGGTGCTGGGCGACATCTTCGGGCCCAACACCGAGCGCGGCGTCTATCGCTCGAAGGATGGCGGCAGGAGCTGGGAGCGCATCCTCTACCGCAACGACGTCTCGGGCGCGATCGACCTCACGATGGATCGCAAGAATCCGCGGCTGCTGTTCGCCTCGATCTGGGAAGCCAAGCGCAATTTCTGGAACATATCGAGCGGCGGCCCGGGCAGCGGCCTGTTCCGCAGCACCGATGGCGGCGACACCTGGGAGGAGATCACCAGGAAGCCCGGCCTGCCCGACGGCATGCTGGGCAAGATCGGCGTCACGATATCGCCGGCGCGCGAGGGCCGCGTCTGGGCGCTGGTCGAGGCGCTCGGCGACAAGACCGGCCTCTACCGCTCCGACGATTTCGGCCAGCGCTGGACGATGGTGTCGCCCAACCGCGACCTGATGCACCGGCCCTGGTACTACACCCACGTCTTCGCCGACACGCAGCACCCCGACACGGTCTACGTGACCAACCTGCAGATGTGGAAGTCGACCGACGGCGGCGTGACCTTCACCGAGGTCTCGACGCGCCACGGCGACAATCACGATCTCTGGATCGATCCCAACGACAACACGCGCATGATCGAGGGCAATGACGGCGGCGCGCACGTGTCGTTCAACGGCGGCGCCTCGTGGTCGACGATCTACAATCAGAAGACCGCGCAGTTCTATCGCATCGACATCGACAACCAGTATCCCTACCGCGTCTACGGCACGCAGCAGGACAACACCTCGATCTCGGTGCCCAGCGCTTCGGAATGGGGCGTGATCACTCTCGCCGACTGTTCCTATCCCGGCACCGGCGAATCGGGCTTCATCGCCGTCGATCCGCGCAACCACAACGTGGTCTATGTCGGTGCCATCGGCTCCTCGCCGGGCGGCGCCGGCGCGCTGCAGCGCTACGACCACCGCACGCGGCAGATCCAGCTGGTGAACGTGTGGCCGGAGGAATCGACCGGCATCGCCCCGCAGGACCTGAAGTACCGCTTCGCCTGGACCTTCCCGATCGTCTTCTCGCCGCACGATCCCGAGACGCTCTATGCCGGCGGCAATTGCGTGTTCCGCAGCCGCAACGAGGGCATGAGCTGGGAGCGCATCTCGCGGGACCTCAGCCTCAACGATCGCTCGCGCCAGGGCGCTTCGGGCGGCCAAATCACCCGCGAGAGCGCGGGCGCGGAGGTCCATGCGACCTGCGCCTCGGTCGTGGAATCGCCGCATCGCCGCGGCGAGATCTGGGCCTCGACCGACGACGGGCTGGTGCACGTCACGCGCGACGACGGCAAGCGCTGGACGAACGTCACGCCCAAGGGGCTGCCGGAGCTGGCCTATGTCGGCTGCGTCGAGGTCTCGGCGCACGACGCCGACACGATCTATGTCGCCGCCACGCGCTACAAGCTGGCCGACTACAAGCCCTACCTGTTCCGCAGCACCGACGGCGGCAAGAGCTGGAAATCGATCAATGGCAACCTGCCGAAGGCCGAGATCACCCGCGTCGTGCGTGCCGATCCGGTCGCCAAGGGGCTGCTGTTCGTCGGCACGGAAACCGGCATCCACTTCACGCTCGACGACGGCGCGACGTGGCAGCGCATGACCGGCCTGCCCAACACGCCGGTCTACGATCTGAAGCTCAAGGATGCCGACCTCGTGGCGGCGACCCACGGCCGCTCGTTCTGGATCATGGACGATGTCAGCGGCCTGCGCGCGCTGGCGGACGGCAAACGGGCAACGCGCCTGGTCGCCCCGCGCACGACCGTCCGCAGCAAGCTGCACTGGAGCGCCGGCGCCAACGTGCGCACCGGCATCGCCTACGGCCCCGCCTTCGGCATCGACGGCAGCACCGTCATGGTCGAAAAGCCGGACGGCACGCGGGTGCGCGAGCATCTCGATGTCGGCGAGAACCCACCGGTCGGGGCCATCGTCTGGTACTGGCTGGCGCAGGAGGCGAAGGACGGCGTCACCCTCATCTTCCGCGATTCCGCCGGCCGCAAGATCATGGCCCTGTCGAGCGCCGACAAGGACGCTCCGCCGGCCCGCAAACCCGGCACCAAGGCCGGGCTCAACCGTTTCGTCTGGGACATGCGCTATCCCGGCCCGACCAAGATCGATTATTCGCTGGCGCCGGCGCGGCCGAAGCCCTTGGTGCCCGATCCGGAGAATCCGCCCGGCCCGACCGTGGTGCCCGGCACCTACGGCGTCGACCTCACGGTCGACGGCAAGACGCAGTCTGCGAAGTTCACCGTGGTCAAGGACCCGCGGCTGCCGACCACGCCGGAGCAGTACGCCCAGCAGTTCGCGCTCCACAAGCAGCTGGTGGCCTCGCTCTCCAAGCTCAAGGAGGCGCTCAACCGCCTGCGCCGCATGAAGCGCCGGCTGGGCGAGGTGGCGGAGCTGGTGCCGAAGTCCGAGCGTGCTCTGCGCAACCGGGCCACCGGCCTGGTGCAGAAGCTCGATACGATCGAGAAGGTGATGGTCGATCCGCAGCGCAAGTCGGTGCGCGACGTGCTGCGCAACCCGGCGGGCCTCAACGACACGCTGTTCGACATGATCGCCATGACGACCACCGCCGACATGGCGCCCACCGAGCAGACGAAGGAAGTCTCGCGCGAGGTGATGGCCAAGGTCGACAGCGAGGTCGCGAAGTTCGAGGCGCTGGTCGAGGGCGACATCGCCCAACTCGACAAGGCGCTCGCCAAGGCCCGCATCCGCCACATCGCCGTGGCCTGACGCGCCAGGAGGGACAGGACATGGACTTCATCGAGCGCTTCTTCGGTCTCTCGCCCGACAATGGCGACGGCTCGACCGAACTCTTATGGTGCGTGGCGATCGCCGCCGCCCTCGTGGCAGTGTTCTACTGGCGCCACCGCCGCCGGCAGGGACGGAACATCTTCCGGCGCTGACTCGCCCGTCGTCCCGACCGGAGCGCCGAAGGCGCGCAGCGGAGGGACCTTCTCTCAGCAACTAGCTGCAAATCGTCGAGAAAAGGTCCCTCCACTGCGCCTCGCTCCGCTCGGCTTCGGTCGGGACGACGAGGGGAGCCTAGAACCGCGGCGGGCCGGAATTCTGGTCCCAGTTCGGGTCGCTACTGGGGTTTATCGGCGGATCGGTCGCCAGCAGGCCCTTGCCGGGGATGTAGTTGATCTCGAGCCGGATGCCGTCGGGGTCCTCGAACACGAAGAAATAGTAGCCGGGCGCCCAGTCACCCTCGAGCGGACCGCGATCGATGCGGCCACCGAGCTCGCGCACCCTGGCCGCCGCCTTATCGACATCCTCGCGGGTGCGAGCCCGCATGCAGAAGTGATGCAGCCCGACCCGGTTCTGCTCGAAGCGTCTGCCCTCGTGCTCGGGCGCGGAGCGCTGGATGCCGACCGCCGTGCGGCCGCCGACGTGATAGAGGAAGTTGTTGCCGTCGTAGACCTTCTTCAATCCGAGGAACGGCAGCAGTCCGCTGTAGAAAGCATGTGCTTTTTGCCACTGACTGACCGTCAGGATCACGTGTGCCATGCCGTTGATTTCGATCATTTTGCATCCTTCCCAGCGGGTCATGCCATCTGACATCCTTTGCGCCGGATTTCTAAATAATTTGGCTCATCCCGCATCAAGGGAATGTACTCTGCGCCTCTTAGGGAGGGCGACGAAGGCCGATGGCGGCGGGACCTGACGCAATGACACGCGAGGCGCTGGAGCGCGAGCTTAGCGTTGCGCGTGCCGAGCGCGACGAGGCGCAGGCCCAGCAGGCGGCGCTGGCCGAGGTGCTGCGGGCGATCAATGCCTCGCCCGGTGACCTCGCTCCGGTCTTTGACGTCATTCTTGAACGGGCGATGGCGCTCTGCGAGGCGGCCTGCGGCTCGATGTTCAGTTACGACAACGAGAACCTTACGAGCCTGGCACAGCACGGCGCACCGCCAAGCCTCGTCGAATTCTGGTCCCGACCCCAGTCACTGGCGTCTCATCACGGCACCAAAAGGATGCTTGCTGCCGGCACACCGGTTCAGATGGAAGACCTGTCGCAGTCGGACGCCTACCTCAAGGGTCGCCAGCCCATCGTCGTTGCCAGCGTCGAACAGGCCGGTGTCCGCACGATCCTGTGGGTACCCCTGTTGAGCCGCAGTGCCGCCATCGGCCTGTTGGTTCTTTACCGCAGAGAAGTGCGTCGCTTCACCGACCGGCAGATCACCCTCGTTGAATCGTTCGCCGCCCAGGCCGTGATAGCCATGGAGAACGCGCGGCTCCTCACCGAGCAGCGCGAGGCGCTGGAGCAACAGACTGCGACTGCCGAGATCCTGCGCGTCATCTCGCAGTCGCCGACCGACATCGAGCCGGTCATGACGGCCGTGGCCAAGGCGGCGGTGCGCTTCTGCGGCGCGGAGGATGCCCACGTCTTCCTGCGCGACGGCCACGAGATGGTCTCCAGCGCGCACGAGGGCCCGCTGTCCGCGCACAAGCTCGGCTATCGCGATGCGCTGGACGCGGCGAATACGGCGCGGGCCGACACCATCCTTGAGGCGCGCATCACGCATCTTCCCGACACGCTGGCGCCGAAGGCGGAGGCCGCCTACAGGTCGATCCGGGAAAACTCGATCCAGCACGGTTTCCGCGCCCAGCTCAACGCGCCTATGCTGAAAGACGGCCGCGCGATCGGCTGCATCTGCCTGCGCCGCCGCGAGCCCGGCGCCTTCACGTCGCGCCAGATCGCCCTGCTCGAGAGCTTCGCCGCCCAGGCGGTGATCGCGATCGAGAACGTCCGACTGTTCACCGAGCTGCGCGAATCGCTGGAGCAGCAGACTGCGACTGCCGGAATCCTGCAGGCGATCTCCCACTCGCCGACCGACGTACAACCCGTGCTCGATGCCGTGGTGAAGGCGGCTGTGCGCTTCTGCGGCGCACTGGATGCCGTCATCCTGTTGCGCGATGGCGATACCTGGACGGGCGTCGCCCATGAAGGCCCGTTGGGCGGTCCGGTCGCCCGCATATTGCCTCTGAACCGCGAAACCGCGCCGGGCCGGTCGATGGTCGACGGCAGGACGATCCACTATCCCGATATCGGCGCACTCGATCCGGCAGAACATGGTGCCGAACGCGCCAATGCCGAGCGCATGGGCTTTCGCTCCGTGGTCGCCGCGCCGATGCTGCGCGACGGCCAGGCGCTTGGTGCGGTGGCGCTGCGCAATCGCGTGCCGGGCAGCTTCACGCAACGTCAGATCGCGTTGCTGGAGATCTTTGCCGCCCAGGCAGTCATCGCCATCGAGAACGTCCGGCTGTTCACCGAACTGCGCGAATCGCTCGAGCAACAGACGGCGACCACCGAAGTGCTGGAAGTCATCAACGCCTCGCCCGGCCGCCTCGCGCCCGTGCTCGACGCCATGCTCGAGAAGGCGATGCATCTGTGCGAGGCGGCCTTCGGCATCTTCGGCCGTTTCGACGGACAGCTCTTCGAGCCCGTCGTCGACCGCGGCGTGCCGGAGGAGCTGATCGCGACGACACGGAGCATCCAGTCGCCGCCGCCGAATTCGGGGCTGGGCCGCCTCGCCGCAGGAGAATCGGTCGTGCAGCTGGTCGATCTCGCCAACACCGACATCTACCGTGCGGGATTCGTCGGCGCGACGGCGCTGGTCGATATCGGCGGCGCGAAGACCGCCATTTTCGTGGCCCTGCGCAAGGACGATCGCCTGGTCGGCGTCATCGTCATGTATCGCCGCGAGGTGCGCGCCTTCAGCGACAAGCAGATCACGCTCCTGCAGAACTTCGCCGCACAGGCGGTCATCGCCATGGAGAATGCACGGCTTCTCAGCGAGCTGCGCGACTCGCTGGAGCAGCAGACCGCGACCGCCGACATCCTGCGCGTCATCGCTCAGTCGCCGACCGATGTCACGCCGGTGCTGGATGCGGTCGGCGAAGCGGCGCTGCGCTTCTGCGGCGCCGAGGACGTGGCCATAGACCTGCGCGACGGCGAGATATGGCGATGCGTCGCCCATGCGGGCGTGCTGAGGTCGCCGGTCGGCATGACGAACGCGATCGGCCGGAAGGACCTGCCGGGCCGCGCCATGCTCGACCGGGCCGTCACTGAGATCCCCGACATCGAAACGGCCACCGGCCCCGAGACCGAATTCGACCGGGCCGTCGGACGGCAGGTCGGCTTCCGGGCCGCGCTGGCCGCACCCCTGCTGCGCCAGGACGAGGCGGTGGGCGCCATCATCCTGCACCGGCGCACGCCGGGTGCCTTTTCCGACCGGCAGATCGCTTTGCTCGAGAGCTTTGCCGCCCAGGCGGTGATTGCGCTCGAGAATACCCGGCTGTTCACCGAGCTCAAAGAGTCGCTCGACTACCAGACGGCGACCAGCGAGCTCCTCGAGGTCGTCAGCCGTTCAGCCGTGGATATCCAGCCGGTGTTCGACACCATTCTGGTGTCCGCGTTCAGGCTGTGCGACGTCGAAAAAGGAGATATCGCTATCCGCCAGGGCGATAGCTACCGCCATGCCGCTGCCATCAATCCTACGGCCGACGAGCTCCAATGGCTCCAGGGACGTGCCTTGCTGCCCGGCCGCAGCACCACCGCCGGCCGCGCGCTTCTCGAGCGGCAGGTCGTGCAGGTCCTCGACCAGAGCCAGGATCTCGACCTCGTCCATCCTAACAGCGTAACCCGCGCCCGCACCGTAATCGCGGTCCCCTTGCTGCGCGAAGGCGAACCGGTCGGCGTGATCACGCTCTTGCGCGACCATGTCGAGGCGTTCGGCGACCGTGAGGTCGCGCTCCTGCGCACCTTCGCCGATCAGGCGGTGATCGCAATGGAGAATGCGCGACTGCTCTCCGAGCTGCGCGAATCGCTTGACCAGCAGACCGCGACAGCGGAGATCCTCCAAGTGATCAACAGTTCGCCCGGCGATCTCACCCCGGTGTCCCGGGCGATCCTCGAAAAAGCGCACAGCACCTGCGGTGCCGACATGGGCTCGCTGTTCACCTGGGACGGAACCCATGTCCAGGCCATCACGACCATGGGCTACGACGAGGAAATCGATAAAATCCTGCGGACGCCGCACATCGCCCCGCCCTGGGCGGTCGATCTTATCGCCGGTCAGCGCTTCCATCACCGGACCTACGAACAGGGACGGGATGTCGACAGAGCGCATGCTTTCGGCCCGCGCTTCACCGCCGGATCGCAGATCCGCACCAATCTCATCGTGCCGCTGCGCAAGGATGCCGCCGTGCTGGGCTTCATCTCGGCCAATCGCCGCGAGGTGCGCCCCTACAACGACAAGGAGATCTCGCTGCTTGAGAACTTTGCCGCCCAGGCGGTGATCGCCATGGAGAACGCCCGCCTGTTGGGCGAGTTGAAGCGACGCCAGCAGGAGCTGAGCGTTACGTTCGAGCATATGGGTGACGGCGTAGTGATGTTCGATGCCGAGCTAAAGCTTGCCTCATGGAACAGGATCTTCCAGGAGCTGCTCGACGTCCCAGACGACTTCCTGGCGAGCCGGCCGACCCTTGAGGACTATGTGCGCCTGCTGGTCCAGCGCGGCGAGCTCGGCGACCGCGACCCCGACAAGGAAGTGGCGCGCTACCGAGACCGCGCCACGCGGCAATGGTCGGCAGAGCGCACGCGGCCCGACGGCCGGGTCCTCGAGGTACGCAACAATCCGGTGCCGGGCGGCGGCGGGGTGCTAATCTACAGCGACGTTACCAAGCGCAAGCAGGCCGAGGCCGAGATCCGCGCAGCGCGAGACGCCGCCGAAGAAGCGCTGGAGCGTCAGACTGCGACCGCCGACATTCTCAAGGTGATCGCCAGCTCGCCCACCGCCGTGCAGCCGGTGCTCGATGCTGTAGCGAAGGCCGCGGTGCGGTTCTGCGGCGCGACCGACAGCCTGGTCCACCTGCGCGAGGGCGATAAGGCACGCCTGACCGCCCATGAAGGCGAGATCGACGTCGGTCCGGTGGGCATGTTGCTGCCGCTGACGCGCGACCATGCGGTGGGCCGTGCGATCGTCGATGCCGCGGCCTGCCACATTCCCGACTACGATGCCCTTGATCCCGCTGAGTGGCCGACCGCGCGAGCATTGTCGCGCGACCATGGCCACAAGGCCGGCCTAGCCGTCCCCATGCTGCGCGAAGGCGCGGCAGTGGGTGCCATCATGTTGCGTAAGCCTGCGGCTGAACCTTTCACGCCGCAGCAGATCCAGCTGCTTGAGACCTTCGCCGCACAGGCGGTGATCGCGATTGAAAACGTGCGCCTATTTACCGAATTGCGCGACTCCTTGGAGAGGTTGAAAGCGGCGCAGGCCAACCTCGTGCAGTCGGAGAAGATGGCCTCGCTCGGCCAGCTCACCGCGGGCATCGCGCACGAGATCAAGAATCCGCTGAACTTCGTGAACAACTTCGCGACCCTCTCGGTCGACCTGCTCGACGAGCTGAAGGAAATCGCCGGACCGGCTCTGGGAACGCTCGACGAGGACAAGCGCGCCGAGCTCGACGAGACGATGGGCCTGCTCACGGGCAACCTCGGCAAGATCGCCGAGCACGGCAAGCGCGCCGACGGCATCGTCAAGAGCATGCTGAGCCACAGCCGCGGCGGCTCGGGCGACTGGCAGGCGTCGGACATCAACGCGCTGGTCGAGGAGGCGCTGAACCTCGCCTACCACGGCGCCCGCGCCCAGGATAAGGAGTTCAACGTCACGCTCGAGCGCGACTTCGCGGAGTACTCCACGCCGATCGAGGTGGTGCCGCAGGACGTCACGCGCGTGTTCCTCAATCTGTTCGGCAACGGCTTCTACGCCGCCAACAAGCGCCGGCTGGCCAAGGAGGCGGGCTTCCGGCCGACGCTCACAGTCGTGACGCGCGAAACAGGCGAGGGCGTCGAGGTCAAGGTGCGCGACAACGGCATCGGCATCCCGCCCGATGTGCGTGAGAAACTCTTCCAGCCGTTCTTCACCACCAAGCCGACCGGCGAAGGCACCGGTTTGGGCCTGTCGATCAGCTACGACATCGTCACGCAGCAGCACGGCGGCACGATCGAGGTGGAAAGCGTGGTCGGCGATTTCACCGAGTTCACCGTGCGGCTGCCGCGGCGGCCCCGCATCACTTCAGCAAAGAGTGGGTAGATGAGCGTCAGTATCCTGGTGGTCGACGACGAGGCCGATGTCGCCGAGCTCTTCCGGCAGCAGTTCCGCCGCGAGGTACGGCAGGGCCATTACGTCATGCATTTCGCCCAGTCGGCCGAGGAGGCCTTGGGCAAGCTCGAGGACGGCATCCGGCCCGAGCTGATCGTGGTGCTGTCCGACATCAACATGCCTGGCATGGACGGGCTGGGACTGCTGCGCAAGGTCAAGGAGCAGCATGCCGACCTGGCGGTGATCATGGTCACCGCCTACGGCGACGACGAGCGGCGGCGTAAGGCCCGCGAGTTCGGCGCCTCGGAGTTCGTCACCAAGCCGGTCGACTTCAACCTCCTGAAGCAGCAGCTCCAACAGCTCCGTTCAGCCTCATGAGCACGGCCAAGATCCTCGCCGTCGACGACGAGCCGGATTTCGAGCTGCTGCTGAAGCAGCGCTTCCGCCAGCGCATCCGCAAGGGCGACCTCGCCTTCCGCTTCGCCCGCCACGGCGAGGAGGCGCTGGCGGTGCTGGCCGAGGAGCCGGACATCGGCCTGCTGCTGCTCGACATCAATATGCCGGTGATGGACGGGCTCACCCTGCTCTCCGAGCTGCGGTCTCGGCAGTCGCAAGCGCGCGCGGTGATCGTGTCTGCGTACGGCGACATGGCCAACATCCGCACGGCCATGAATCGCGGCGCCTTCGACTTCGTCACCAAGCCGGTGGACCTCAACGACCTCGAGGTGACGATCGACAAGACGCTCGAGACCATCGCCCAGATCCGCGCGCTCGACCGGCAGCGCGCCGAGGCCGAGCGGGCGCGCTCCAACCTCGCCCGCTATTTCTCGCCCAACCTGGTCGACCTGCTGGCCGAAAGCGACGAGCCGCTGGGACCGGTGCGGCGCCAGACCGTGGCGGTGCTGTTCGCCGACATCGTGGGCTTCACCCGCATGGCCGAGGCGATGCCGCCCGAGGCCGTGGTCGCGATGCTGCGCGAGTTCCACCAGCGCATGGCCGACGCGATCTTCGCCTGCGGCGGCACGATCGAGAAATACATCGGCGACGAGATCTTCGCCGTGTTCGGCCTGCCCGATGCGAGCCCGCACGACGCGCTGGCCGCGCTGCGCTGCGCTGCCGCGATGCTGCAGGCGCTCGACGCCTGGAACGCCGAGCGCGCCGCCCACGGCGAACCGCCGCTCGCGATCGGCATCGGGCTCAACTACGGCCCGGCCGTGATGGGCGATGTCGGCACCGAGCATAGCCTCGCCTTCACCGTGATCGGCGATACCGTGAACATCGCCAGCCGCCTGCAGGGCCTGACCCGCGAGCTCAAGACGCCGCTGGTCGTGTCGGACGCCATCCTGAGGCAGATCGGCGGAGACCCGGCTGGCCTGCCGGTCAAGCTGCAGGACCTGGGCGAGCGCGAGCTGCGCGGCCGCACCGCCGCGATCCGCATCTGGGCCCCTGCCGATTCCTGACACCGACTGGCAGGATCACGGGTTAGGATCCGCCGATGGTTGCCAGTCCTGACTTCGCCGAATTCCTGTGCGATCAGCTCAGCCCCCTCGGCCGCATCACGATGCGGCGCATGTTCGGCAAGACCGGCGTGTTCTGCGACGGCGTGATGCTGGGCATGGTGACGGACAACACGCTCTATTTCCGCGTCGACGACCAGAACCGTGCGACCTTCGCGGAGGCCCGCGACGCCCCGCCGCTCAACTATCGCAAGAAGGGCAGCACCATCGACCTCTCCTTCTGGCGGGTGCCGGAGCGGCTGATGGACGAACCGGACGAGCTGGTCGACTGGGCCCGTGCGGCGCTGGGCGCCGCGCGTCGAGTCGCAGCGAAAAGACGGCGATAAGGCTGCGAGTCTCAGGCGTCCACCGAGTGTCCACCCGCCGTCCAGATAGTGTGCAGAAGGTTCAGCAAAAGCCCTGAGGGGTGGTCATGGCATGTTGGTGATGTTGCAAGTCACCGACCCGTGGAAAGGGACCACACCATGACCAAGCGAGAAGGTAAGGTCGAAGTCGTATCGCTGAAAGG
>DATGMK010000073.1:0-80049 GCA_035293665.1 Reyranella sp.
TTCTTCCGTGGGCAAGCCGATCAACGTCGTCATGAGCGCGGCCGATCCGGCGCTGACGGCGGCGGAGATGGAGGCGGTCGGCGTGCGGCGGCTCTCGGTCGGCGGCGCGCTGTCGCGGCTCGCGCTCGCGGCCTTCATGAAGGGCGCGCGGGAGATGAAGGACGAGGGCCGCTTCACCTGGATGAACGACACCATGGCGACCCGCGACCTCAAGAAGGTCTTCCGGCCCTAGGCTAATCCAGCCCCCGGCGCGGTCCGTCCTTGTACCAGCCGCCCAGCAGGAAACGTTGCTGCTGCTGGCCGCCCTTGTTCTGCGACTGCAGCTCGCGCAGGTCCGAGCCGTTCCGCGCCATGTAGCGGTCGAGCAGTCGCTTGGCCACATACCCGATGATGAGGAACGAGCCGAAGTAGATCGCGGCGGTCTCGAGCGCGCGCATGGAAGCTGACTCTACGCCGATTTGCGCTAGGCTGCGAGCTCTACAGGGGAGGAAGCGAATGCGCTGGTTGCTCGCCGCTCTGGCGATGATGTTCGCGCTGCCGGCGGCGGCGGCCGACTATGCGGCGCCGAAGCAGGGCGACTGGGTGGCAAAGGACTTCAGATTCCACACCGGTGAGACCATGCCGGCGCTGAAGCTGCACTACACCACGATCGGCGACCCGAAGAATCCGGCCGTCCTGATGCTGCATGGCACGACCGGCTCGGGCGCCGGCTTGCTGACGCCGGGTTTTGCCGGCGAGCTGTTCGGTCCGGGCCAGCCGCTCGACGCAGCGAAGTACTTCATCGTCATGCCGGATGGCATCGGCCACGGCCAGTCGGCCAAGCCGTCGGACGGGCTGCGCATGAAGTTCCCGTTGTACGACTACGCCGACATGGTCGAGGCGCAGCACCGCCTGCTGACCGAGGGGCTCGGTGTCAGGCATCTGCGGCTGGTGATGGGCAACTCGATGGGCGGCATGCAGTCGTGGCTGTGGGCCGGCATGTTCCCCGACTTCCTCGACGCCGCCGTGCCGATGGCCGCACAGCCCACGCCGATGGCGGCGCGCAACTGGATGATGCGCCGGTTGATCATCGACACCATCAGGAACGATCCCGACTGGAACGGCGGCAATTACACGACGCAGCCCAAGAGCGTACAACGCGCGGCGGTGTTCTTCGCCACGGCGACGTCGGGCGGCACGCTTGCCTACGCCAAGCTCGCGCCGACCCGCGCCGCGGCAGACAAGATGCTCGACGAGCGGCTGCACGCACCATGGACGGCCGACGCGAACGACTATCTCTACCAGTGGGAATCGTCCGGCGACTACGACCCGACGCCTCTTCTGCCGCGAATCACCGCGCGGGTGCTGGCGATCAACTCGGCCGACGACGAGCGCAATCCGCCGGAGACCGGCCTGACGGAGTCGGCGATGAAGCAGGTCAAGGGCAGCCGGCTCTATCTGATCCCGGCGAGCCCCGAGACGCGCGGCCACGGCACGACCGGTAACGCTTCGTTCTATAAGAGGGAGCTGGCGGCGTTCCTGCAGGACCTGCCGGCCGGGCGCTGAGGCTCACCATGTCCATCGCCGACATGCCGCTCTATACCCATCTCGATCGCATCGAGCGCGGGCTGGCGGCGATGGGCATCGCGCCGGGCGCGGCGGTGCGGCCCGAGCAGCTGTTCGCGCTCGACCAGTGGCACTATCACGGAACCGAGGCGATCGCCGCCGCCGCGCGCACGCTGGGGCTGACGGCGGCGAGCCATGTGCTCGACATCGGCGCGGGCGTGGGCGGCCCGGCGCGCTTCCTCGCGCACACGGTCGGCTGCCAGGTCACGGCGCTCGAGCTGCAGCCGCACCTGCATGCGCTGGGCGTCGAGCTGACGCGCCGCGCGGGCCTCGCCGACAAGGTCACGCACCTGCAGGGCGACGCCCTCGTTCATCCCCTGCCGATGGTCGATGCCGTCGTGAGCTTCCTCGCGATCGTGCACATCCCCGAGCGGCCGCGCCTGTTCGCGCACCTCGCCGCAGCGCTGCGGCCCGGCGGCGGGATCTACATCGAGGATCTCTGCCAGCGCGGGCCGCTTTCTCCACAAGACCAGGAAGCTCTGCAGACGATCGTGCACGCCAATACGCTGACCAGCCTCGACTCCTATGTAAGCGACCTGCGCAACGCGGGCTTCGTCGACGTGGCAGCGACCGACCTCACGCCCGACTGGGCGCCGTTCGCGGCCGAGCGGCTCGCCGGCTGGCGCGCCAATCGTGACGCCTATGCCGGCGTGCACGGCGAGGGCGCGTGGTCCGCGCAGGAGCTGTTCTACGCCACCATCGCCCGCCTCTACGACGGCGGCGGCTTGGGCGGCGCGCGCCTCGTGGCGGAGCGGGGCTAGATACGTCGAGCTCAAATTGTCCTCTCCGCCGCGAAGCCGGGGAGAGGAAGGGACCCGTTGCGAGAGCAACGGGGAGGAGAGGTGGTCGTCCAACAGAGATGGTGTGCGATGAGGTGAGAGGCTTGACCCACCTCACCCTCCCATCGCTTCGCGATGGGCCCCTCCCTCTCCCCCGCGCAGACGCGGGCGGAGAGGTGTGGTCAACCGCCCTGGCTATCGAGCCAGTCGGCGAAGAGTTCTGTCTCGCGGGTCGGTTGGGCGGCGCGGCCGTAGTAGATCGATTGCAAGGGCAGGGTGAGGCGGGGCAGCGGGCAGACTAGGCGGCCGGCGGCGACGTCGGTGCCGAGCAGCGAGCGCGGCGTCAGCGCGAAGCCCAGCCCGTCGACCGCGGCCTGCAGCACGAAGTGCAGGTGATCGAATTGAAGCCGGCGCGCTGGTTTCAGCCGCGGCTGGCCGATCTGCATCTTCCACTCGTCCCAGTCCTGCTTGCGCGTCTTGCACGCCAGGAACACGTGCTGTGCGAGCGCCTTCGCCGTGCCGATCGGCTTGGCGGCAATGAGCGACGGTGCGGCGACCAGCACCAGCTCGTCGGTCGAGAAGGGCTGCACCTTCAGGGCCGGCGGCCAGCCCTCGACGCCGCGGCGAATGGCGATGTCGAACGGCTCGGTCGCCTTGCTGGGCCCGAGCGTGCTGGTCAGCACCTGGGGCTCGATACCCTGGTGGCGGGCGACGAAGTCGGGCAGGCGCGGGATCAGCCAGCGCACCGCGAAGGACGGCCGCACGTTGATCCGAACCGCGCGCACCGGCGCCCGCACCGTTACCGCCTGCGCGGCGTTGGCGATCTGCTCCAGCGCCGGCCGCGTCTCGGCATAGAGCTGCTGGCCCTCGACGGTGAGGCTGACCTGGCGGACGTGGCGCTCGAACAGGGCGACGCCGAAATGATCCTCCAACGCGCGCACCTGGCGGCTGACCGCGCCGTGCGTGACGTTCAGCTCCACCGCAGCGCGCGAGAAGCTGAGATGGCGCGCCGCCACCACGAACATGCGCAGCGCATTCAGGGGCGGAAGATCGCCGGACGCCATGCGTGAGTTTTTATCACATATGTCCACAGATCACATCGTTTGTCACCGGACCGTAACAAAACGAGAGTGTCGGCCGTGTCCGCGTCCGTTTCCTCCTCGTCCTCTGCCGTTCCTCCGCCGTCCGCACCATCCACGACCGACCGCAACGCGCGCTTCTCGGCCATCGCTCTGGCTGTGGCGCTGCCGGCCGACACCGTTCTCTACCTGCTGCTGCCGATGTTCGCGCCGCAGTTCGGCGTGAGCGTCGCCGAGGCGGGCATTCTGCTCGCGGCCAACCGGCTGGTCCGCATCATGGGCTACGGCTGGGTCGCGCGGTTCTATGCAAGGCGCGGCGACCGGCCGACCGACACGCTGGCGGTCATCGCCGCGGCGATCAGCGCGCTGGGCTACGCCACCCTGTCGGGCCTGTGGCTGCTGCTGCCCATGCGCCTGATGTGGGGCCTGTCGTTCGCCGCGCTCAACCTCTCCACCCAGGCGACGGCGACCGCCCAGGCCGCCGGCGCGTCGCTGCGCAACGGCCGATCGCGCGCCATCGTGGCGATGGGCCCGATGCTGGCGCTGCCGGTGGCCGCGCTGCTGGCCGAGGCCTACGGGCCGCGCGCGATCTTCTTCGTGCTGACCGCGGTCGCGCTCACCGGACTGCTCGCCACGCGGCGCCTTCCGGCCGAGTCCCACCCCGCGCCGCCGATGCGCCGGCGCCTCACGCTGCCGACCAGCCTCGACGTCTGGTCGTTCCTCGAGGGCTTCACCCTCGACGGCCTGTTCGTGATCGGGCTGGGCTATCTCGGCAAGGACCTGCTGCCGGGCGGCGCTGTGCTCGCGGCCGGCCTGCTGATGGCGCTGCGCTACTTCTCCGAGATCCTGCTGAGCCCGATCGGCGGCCATGTGGCCGAGCGGGTCGGTCCGGAGCGGCTTCTGGTGACGCTGTCGCTGATGACCACGGTCGTGCTGGTGGGCTTCGGCGCGGGCTGGCTGTGGAGCTGCGCCGCCGTCATCGTCGTGCTGCGCGCGCTGTCGCTGCCGCTGATCTCGCCGATCGTGGCGCGGCGCACGCCCGGGCCCGGCCGCGTCCAGGCGCTGGCCGCCCGAAACATCTGGCGCGACATCGGCGCCGGCACGGGGCCGCTGGCCGCCGGCGCGCTGCTGCCGATCCTGCCGGCGTTCTGGCTCTACACCGTGTCCGCCGTCCTGCTCGCGATCGCGGCACTGGCCTGCGTGCGGCCGGCGAGAGGCTGAACAAGCAGAGTGGGAAGTGCACTGTGCCACTCGTCCTCCGCGCCCCGCGAAGAGGTGCGGCCGCCTTCTTCGCCCAAACAAAAACCCCCGGGAATGCCGGGGGTCGTCGTCTCGCTCCGAAGCGGAGAGTAGCGAGGAGGGTCTAGTAGCCCTCGCGCTCCATGCGCTTGCGCATCAGCTTGCGGGTGCGGCGGATGGCTTCGGCGCGCTCGCGGGCGCGGCGCTCGGAGGGCTTCTCGTAGTTACGGCGGAGCTTCATCTCGCGGAAGATACCTTCGCGCTGCATCTTCTTCTTCAGGACGCGCAGCGCCTGATCGACGTTGTTTTCGCGGACGAGAACCTGCACTTCGATCGCTTCCTTCCAAGCTCAAGCGCCCCGGAAGGAGTCCCCCGGGGCCGGAATTCGAGGCGGGGGTGGTATCACAGGGACCATCCCTTGGGAAGCCCCGCTTCGAGGCATATATAGGGCGCGATTTATGGCCTGAGGAGGCCCCATCATGACCGAATCGGACCCGGATGCCGAGCTGCGCGACCGGCTGGCCGACGCCGTCGCCCAGGAGGCGGCGTTCAGCGGCTGGACCAGCCTCGCGATCCGCAACGCCGGCGAGCGGATCGGCGCTGCGGCGGACGCAAGGCGGCTGTTCCCCGGTGGTCCGGTCGACGTGCTGGCCTACCTGTCGCGGCGGGCCGACGAGCGCACGGTCGAGGCGCTGGACAGGGAGGGCGGCGATCTCAGGACCCGCGAGCGCGTCGCGCTCGGCGTGAAGCTCCGGATCCAGAACACGGTCGGCGGCAAGGAGTCGGTCCGCCGCGGCCTGGCGCTGCTGGCGACCCCGTTCAACGGGCCGCTCGCCCTGAAGCTGCTCTACCGCACGGTCGACGCGATCTGGTACGCCGCCGGCGACACCAGCACCGATTTCAACTTCTACTCCAAGCGCGCCCTGCTGAGCGGCGTGTTCAGCTCGACGCTGCTCTACTGGCTGAACGATCGCTCGCCCGACGACGAGGCGACATGGGCCTTCCTCGACCGCCGCATCGCCGACGTCATGCGCTTCGAGAAGCTCAAGGCCGATGTCACGTCCTGGACGGGCCCGCGACGGGCAACACATAGGTGACGTGCCCCATCTTGCGGCCCGGCCGGGCGCGCGCCTTGCCGTAGAGATGCAGGCGTGCGGTCGGATCGGAGACAAAGCGCAGCCAGTCGCCGGCCTCGTCGCCGATCAGGTTCTCCATCCGCGAGGGCGCCAGCACGTCGACCGCGCCCAGCGGCAGGCCGCAGATCACTCTGACGAGCTGCTCGAACTGGCTGGTGGCGCAGGCGTCCATCGTCCAGTGGCCTGAATTGTGCGGCCGTGGTGCCATCTCGTTGGCGAGCACGCGGCCGTCCTTGGTGACGAACATCTCGAGCGCGACCAGGCCGACCAGCCCGAGGCTGTTGGCGAGCTGCACGCCCAGCCGCTCGGCCTCGGCGAGGATCGTTGTCGGCAGGCCCGACGGCACGGTCGTGGTGCGCAGAATGCCATCGCGATGATCGTTCAGCCCGATCGGGAAGCAGCGCGTCTCGCCGTCGAGGCCGCGCGCGACGATCGCCGAGATCTCGCACTCGAAATCGACCAGCGCCTCGAGGATGCATTCGGGCCGGCCGAGCCTGTCCCACGCCTCGGCGAGTTCCTCCTTGTCGGCGACCCGCGCCTGGCCCTTGCCGTCGTAGCCCTCGGTGCAGGTCTTGAGGATGCCGGGCAGTGCGGTCGCGCCCGCGACGTCGGCCAGGCTGCGGATCGCCTGGTAGGCCGCCGTGCCGAGGCCGGCCTGGCGGAAGAACGCCTTCTCGCGCAGGCGGTGCTGGGCGAAGTGGATCGGCCGCACGCCCGGCCGCACCGGCTTGTGCTTCTCGCAGGCGGCGACGGTCCCCTCGGGCACGTTCTCGAACTCGTAGGTGATGACGTCGACCTCGGCTGCGAAGCGGGCGAGGGCGGCCGTGTCATCGTATGCCCCCTGCCGATGCGGGGCGACCTGGCCGGCAATGGCGTCGGCCTCGGGGGAGTAGCTCAATGCTTTGTAGCCCAGCCGCTCGGCGGCCATGGCGGTCATGCGGCCCAACTGGCCGCCGCCCAGGATGCCGATGGTCGAACCGGGAGGGATCATGCTCATTGGACCGCGGACCTCCCGGTCCGCTCATGAGCCCGAGCGGGCCTGGAGGCCCGCGGTCCGGAAGACGAAGGCATCATGATCAGCTATGCGGCCGGCGCGGCTTCCGAAGGCGCCTCGGCCACCGCCGCGGTCTGCCGGGCGCGCCACTTGGCCAGCGACGCCGCGATCTTGGCATCGCCAAGTCCGACGATGGACGCTGCCAAAAGGGCCGCATTGATCGCTCCGGAGCGGCCGATCGCCAGGGTTCCCACCGGGATGCCGGCCGGCATCTGGACAATCGAAAGAAGACTGTCCTGTCCTTTCAGGGCAGCACTTTCGACCGGAACGCCCAGCACCGGCAGGGTGGTGAAGGCCGCCGTCATGCCCGGGAGGTGGGCTGCGCCGCCGGCGCCGGCGATGATCACCCTCAGCCCGCGCCGTTGCGCCGTTTCGGCATAGGCAGCCATGCGCCTGGGCGTGCGGTGGGCCGAGACGATCCGCGTCTCGAACGGCACGCCCAGCTCCTCGAGAGTGCCCGCGGCGTGCTTCATGGTGGCCCAGTCGGACTGGCTGCCCATGATCACCCCGACCACGGCCTTGCGTGCGGGTTTGGCGGTAGCTTTCGGCATTCGGCTCTCAGGCGATGATGTCGGGGATGAGCTGGCTTTCGAGCTTTGTAATCTGGTCCTTGAGCCCGAGCTTGCGCTTTTTCAGGCGCTGCAGCTGGAGCTGGTCGAACGGCGCGCGCTCGATCAGGCGGTCGATCACCTCGTCGAGGTCGCGATGCTCGCTCTTCAGGGCCTCCAGCTTGGTCCTGATCGCCTCGACGTCCAGCGGATCGGTGTCGTTGCTCATCGGCTTTGCGCCGTGTACCCCTTCGGCCCGCCGGTGCCAACTGCGATGTCGGACTTCCTTCCCCACCCCTTCTGGAACTTCTCGCTCGAGCTCTATGCCGGCGAGGGGGTGGCGGAGGCCTGCCTCGACCTCCAGGAGCGGCGCGGCTGCGACGTCAACATTCTGCTCTATTGCTGCTGGCTCGGCGCCTCCGGGCGGCCGACCCTGACCGCCGAGCGGCTGCGGTCCATCCTCAAAGTAAGCGATGTGTGGCAGGCCGAGATCGTGCGGCCTTTGCGCCAGGTGCGGCGGCTCCTGAAGGACAAGCCGTGGCGCGAGGCCCTGCCCGAGACGGTCGACGCCGCCCGCCGCCGGGTGGCCGACGCCGAACTCGCCGCCGAGCATGCCGAGCAGCTGAAACTCGCCAGCCTCTACGCCCCGCCGGCCGACCGCGACCGCCCGGCGGAGAAGCGCCTGCGCTCGGCGGTCGGCAATCTCGGCGTCTATGCCGTGTGTCTCGGCGTGGTCCCGGACGCAAACGACCGGCGCGCCGTGGCGGCGATGATGGCCGCCTGCTTTCCCTCGCTGATGCGCGAGGAGATCGACAAGACGGTGGGTATCGCCGATTAGCTCCAGCGCTTCAACTTGCCGGTGTCGAGATCGAACAGGTCGAGGACACGGCCGACGGTGTGATCGACGACGTCGTCCAATGTCTTCGGCCTGTTGTAGAAGGCCGGCACCGGCGGCGCGATGATCGCACCCATCTCGGCGAGCACCGTCATGTTGCGCAGGTGGATGGCGTGAAGTGGCGTCTCCCGTGCAACTAAAACCAGGCGGCGACGTTCCTTGAGTACGACGTCGGCGGCTCGCGTCAGCAGGTTGCTGGTGATGCCGTGAGCGATTTCGCCGAGGCTGCGCATCGAACAGGGGGCCACGATCATGCCGATCGTCCGGTAGCTACCACTCGAAATCGCGGCCGCGAGATCGTCAATTCGGAATGCCACATCCGCGAGCCGCCGCACGTCCTCCACCTTGAAATCGGTCTCATGTGCGAGCGCGACCTCGGCCGTGCGCGTCATGACGAGGTGCGTCTCGACGGGCAACTCCTGCAGAGCCTGCAGGAGGCGCACGCCGTAGATCACACCGGACGCACCGGAAATGCCCACGATGAGGCGGGGGCGGTCAGCCATATTGACCCTTATCCTACAGACTTATGCACAACGGTAGGAGAGAGGTTGATTCGGGCAGTCGGCGGAGTACATAAGGTACATCGCCAACCAGCACGTGGAGGTTCTCCGATGAGCACCGTCGACCACATCGAAGCGCTGAAGGCCAAGCATGCGTCTCTTGAGCATGCGATCGATGAGGAAAATTCCCGCCCCTACCCCGACGACGATGCGATTTGCAGCCTCAAGAAGCGAAAACTCCAGATCAAGGACGAGATCACCCGGCTGAGCGTCCAAGAAACCCGGCCACATTAGCCCACAAGCCCACAATCGAATTCAGTCCTGCGAGGCGCGCTCCGCTGCCGTCATGATCGGCCGCGTGCAGCGCGCCTTTCAGTTTCCGGTGCTCCCGGTCTCCGTCAGCGGATGCGGTGCAGGTTGACGAGCCAGGAGGTCGGACCGAACGCGCCCCGTGAATAGCCTTCGCAATCGGCGACGTTGTCGGCGCCGCGCCGGCAGACCAGTTGGTCGGCATACCAGTGCGAGCCGTCGTTGCAGGTCGTGTCCTGATCGCGCAGCGCCAGGTTGGGGCCGTTGAACACCGCGCGTGCGCTGGTGCGGCAGGCGGTACGGCCGCGCCGCCATTCGAGGCTGCCATAGCCATTGGCATCGAAGCAGTACGAGGACACGCCCATCTGCATCTGCATCGGCTCGTGCTTGAACGGGTCGGTGCGCCAGCATCCGGCCATGAAGGAGAAATCGCGCGTCGGCGTCGTCGGCAGGCGCATGCGTCCGTCGGATGGACGCTGTGGCTGTGACTGTGGCTGCGGCGGGGACGGCGGAGGTGCCGGCTTGGCGGCCGGCGGCGGCGCGGCCATCGCCGTCTGCGGCGGCTTGGGCGGTTCCGGTGGCTTGCAACCGGATACCCGCTTCTTGAGCTCGCCCTCGATCGCCGCAAGCTCGATCCGCAGTGCCTTCTGCCGTGCCTGCTCGGTCGAGAGCGACGCCTTGATCGTCCGCAGCGGATCGGCCGGCGCGGCTGCGGGAGCGGGGGCATCCGGACCTTCGCGCGTCGCCATCGCGGTCTCGGGATCGGCCGGCAGCAGCTCGCGCAGCAGCCACGCGCCGCCCAGCAGGAGCAGCAGCAGGGGAAGCGCCAGCAGCAGGCTGCGGAACCAGGGGATGGTGCGCGGCACGGTTCGCGCCGGCACGGCCCGCAGGGCCATCGGACGCAGCGGTGGCGGGGCCGGTGCATCGAGCACCGAGCGCCGTTGCGGAACGCGCGGCAGGGCCGGGCCCATCAGGCTGGCCGCCGCCTCCTTCTCGTAGCCCCAGCACACGACGACCGGGCGATCGCCGACCAGGAAGACGAAGGACTCAGCCGGCCTCTTCGCCGCAAGCTGCAGCGAACGTCCGATCAGGCCGCTGTCCTCGCCCTGCCCAGCGGCCGCAAGCGTGGCACCGAAGCGGGCGATGTCGCCCAGCACCGCATCGACCTGCGCCACGATCTCGCTGCGCCGGGCCGGCTCGAGGTCGGCGACCTTGTGCACCTCGCCGGCCCAGCCGGCGTACCAGTCGATCGCCTTGCCGTCCTCATGCAGCTGCGGGTCGGCCAGCAGGTCGGCCGCGCCGTCGCCCAGCCGCCGGCGGATCGCCCCGCGCAGCTGTGCCGCCCAGTTATGCAGCGGCTCTCCGCGTACGCCGAGCGGGCGCACGCCGGTGCGGGTCGTCGCGATCAGCGTGCTCTCGCCGGCCATGTCGCAGCGAGATTAACCGGCCGATTGTGGCGGCGCGATGGTTAGGCCGGAACGGCCTTCGCCCAATCGCGCAGCACGAACTTCTGCACCTTTCCCGTCGACGTCATCGGAAGCTCACGGAACACCACGTAGCGCGGGCACTTGTAGGAGGCGAGATTGGCCCGGCAGTGCTGGATGATGTCGTCGGCTGTGGTGGATGCGCCGGGTTTCAGCACAACGAATGCGCATGGCGTTTCACCCCACTTCTCGTCGGGCTTGGCGACCACCGCGACGTTGGCGACGTCGGGATGCTTGATAATCACCCCCTCGACCTCGATGGTCGAGATGTTCTCGCCACCCGAGATGATGATGTCCTTCGAGCGGTCGCGCAGCTCGATGTAGCCATCCTCGTGCAGCACGCCGAGGTCGCCGGAATGGAACCAGCCGCCGGCGAAGGCCTGCTGCGTCGCCGTGGGGTTCTTCAGGTACCCCTTCATGACGAGATTGCCGCGGAACATCACCTCGCCCATGGTGCTGCCGTCGCGCGGCACCTCCTGCATGGTCGTGGGGTCCATCACGGTCACGCCTTCCTCGGCGGTATAGCGCACGCCCTGGCGCGCCTTGAGCCGTGCGCGTTCGCTCGAATCGAGAGCGTCCCAGTCCTCGTGCCACGCGCAGACAGTCGCCGGCCCGTAGACTTCGGTCAGGCCGTAGACATGGGTGACGCGGAAGTTCTCCTTCTCCAGCGCCTCGAGCACCGCGGCGGGCGGCGGCGCGGCCGCGGTCATGAACTCGACCTTGCGCTTCAGCGGCCGGCGCTCCTCGGGCCCCGCGCCGATGATGAACTGCATGATGATCGGCGCGCCGCACATGTGCGTCACGTCATGATCGACCAGCGAATCGAAGATCGTCTTGGCGCTCACGCGGCGCAGGCAGACCGACGTGCCGGCGACCAGCGCCAGCGTCCACGGGAAGCACCAGCCGTTGCAATGGAACATCGGCAGGGTCCAGAGGTAGATCGGGTGCAGGCCGATCGGCCACTGGGTGGCGTTGCCGTAGGCGGCGAGGGTGGCGCCGCGGTGATGGAACACCACGCCCTTGGGATTGCCGGTGGTGCCCGACGTGTAGTTGAGCGAGATCGCGTTCCATTCGTCGGTGGGATAGTCCCAGCGATAGTCCGCGTCGCCGCCGGCGATGAACTCCTCGTAGGTCGTGTCGCCGATCGGCACGCCCTCGGGGTATTGCGGATCGGCGATGTCGATCACCAGCGGCTGCACCTTGGCGGTGGCCAGCGCCTCGGTGGCGACCTTGTGGTACTCGCGGTCGACGATGAAGACCTTGGCCTCGCTGTGGTCGAGGATGAAGCCGATCATCGCGGCGTCGAGCCGCGTGTTGAGGCAGTTCAGCACGCCGCCGGTCATCGGCACGCCGAAATGCGCCTCGTACATCTCGGGGATGTTTGGCGCCATGATCGCCACGGTGTCGCCCAGCCCGATGCCGATCTTCTCCAGCGCCGAGGCGAGCTGCTTGCAGCGCGTATAGGTCTCGGCCCAGGTCTGGCGGCGCGGCCCGTGCACCAGCGCGAGCTGGTCGGGATAGACGCTGGCCGAGCGCTCGAGGAACTGGATCGGCGTCAGCATCGCGTAGTTCGCCGCGTTCTTGTCGAGATCGCGCTCGTAGATGTTGGGATTGAGGGCGGGGGCCTTGTGGGGAGCGGGACGGGCGCTCGGCATGCGCGCCACCGAGGCCCGATTCTTCACCAGACGGCGGACGGCCGGCACGACGAGGGGCTTCGGTGCTGCCTTCCTGACCTTCGCCTTGGCCTTCACCGCGGACTTTGCACTCGGCTTCCGCGCCTTGGCGGCCTTCTTCCTGGCGCCGCTGCCTGGCTTCTTGCCCTTGCCCTTGGCCATGCCCAGCTCACTCCGCTTCGAGGTCGTTTCCTTTTTACCAGACCATGCTGCGGCTGGCGCCACAGCGTCGATCCATTCAGTCATGCAAGTGTTTTCCCGATTGCCGCTCGACGCAAGCGCGCTCCGCCGCACGGGCCAGGCTCGACGAGACGCCCGGCGCCTATAAGGACATCGACGCCGTCATGGCAGGTGATCGGGCGGTACCGGGGGGCCTTCACTTCTCCGCGTGCGTCAAAACATCGGATGCGACGCAGGCCGAGAGTGCGTACTGTCTGCATGGGGCAGTTGGGAATTTCATTTCATGCGCTGGGCACGACGGCTATCCGGCCGCTTCGAGGAGCTCGAGCGTTTGCGCGCCGGTGTAAAGGGGCAACGGCGCGTGACGTGGCTTACGGGGCGGCTGGCACTGGTCCGCAGTTCGCAAGGCATCGTTGCGATCGCGGTCGCGCCGGTGTGGCAGATCGCGGCCTTCTCTCTGGGGGCGGCGTCCGTCGCGGCGCTGGTTGCCGGCCTGATCGTGGCCGGCGTCTTCGAGCGCTCGGGGGAGCGGCAGGCCCAGGAAATCATCGCGTTGCGCAGTGTCGTGCGTAGCCTCGCCGAGCAGGCCACGCAGGCCGAGCAGGAACGGGCCGCCTCGCTGCAGCGCGCGGCCGCCGAGCGCAAGGCGATGGCCGCGGAGACGGTGACCGAGCAATCGCGGCTGGCCGCCGAACGCGATGCCGCGCTCGAGCGTGCATCGGCGCTCGAGCAGGCCAACGCGGACCGCGCTCGGCTCGAGCAGGAACGCGACCGGGCCCGGACCGAGCGCGACGAACTGGCGAACGAAGTCGACGTCGCCCTGCGCGAGCTCGATGGCGAGACCCGGCGCATATTGGGCGATGTCGAGAAGATCTTCGCCGCCACCGGCATCGATCCTCGGCTTGCGCGCCCGCCGATGCGGCGCACCGAGGCGCGCGGTGGACCCTACGTTCCCTGGCAGGGCTTCGTGTCGGCAGGCCGCGAGAGCGCCAACCGGTTTGAGGGCGTGGCGCGCCGCCTCGAGCGGCTGAAGCCGCTGCGCGATGCCCTGCAGCAGCTGCCGATCATCATGCCGGTGACCGGTGCGGTGCTCTCCGGCGGTTTCGGCTTCCGGTTCGATCCCTTCAACGGCGCGAGTGCGCGGCACGAGGGCGTCGATCTGCGCGCGACCTTCGATTCGACCGTCTATGCGCCGGGCGCCGGCACGGTGATCTCGGCCGGCTGGAACGGCGAGTTCGGCAACATGGTGGAGGTCGACCACGGCTTCGGCGTGGTCACGCGCTACGCCCATCTCTCGCGCATCAATGTGCGGGTGGGCGACCTGCTGATGCCGCGCCAGCCGATCGGCGTAATCGGCGCCACCGGCCGCGCGACCGGTGCACATCTGCACTACGAGATCCGCGTTGCCGGCCAGGCGATCGATCCGCTCAAGTTCCTCCACGCAGCCGACGTCCGGTAGAGTCTTCTCATGCTCATTGGACCGCGGACCTCCAGGTCCGCCTCATAACGCACGAGCGGACCTGGAGGTCCGCGGTCCAATGAGCATGAACGCACCGGCAGCGCGCGGTACCGCTGCTTAGAGCGGAACCTGGTTCTTCGCCTGGGTTGGGTCCAGCATCGCGGCGAACTTTTCCTTGATGATCGGCAAGGCAACATCCGGCGGAACGGTCTGATAGAGCTTGAAGCCTGCCGCGGCGACCTCATGGAAAAACTCGTGCAGCGCGAAGGCCTGGTTCGGCGTCAGATGCGCCGGCGCCGGCGCGCAGAGAATGTTCTGCGCCAGGACGAGAAAAGGATCGTTCTTCGCATGAGCTGCAGACTTGAATGCTGCGTTTGCCATAGGTCCCCCAATTCGGTTGCTTCGCCAACACCTCGACAACTACTATCTGCAGGCGGGGCAAAGAGTCAATACGAAGCGACGTTGAATATACAACCATTACGGGTATCCTGTCAGAGGACGTTCGGGAGGGGAACATGAGCGCTGTGCAGGAGAAACTGGCAGGACGTTTCGCCTACAAGTTCGGCGGCCACGCGATCGCCAGCGGAAACGACTATCTTCTCAAGGGCGTCGGATACTTCACGCTTGCGAAGGACGGCACGCTGACCGGCCATCACAAATTTTCGCTGCTGCTGCTGGCGAACACCGACCAGCTGATCACCGGCGGCTACAAGCTGGCCGGCAGCATCACCATGAGCGACGATGGCACCGGCAGCGCCGCCATCACCTTCACGCCCGATCCGGGGACGACGACCGATGGTTCCAACGCGAAGTTCCACGTCGTCATGGGGGGTGATTACGACAATCTGTGGTTTGTGTCGGCCGGCGGAACGCGCGTCGGGTCGAATGCGCCGACGACCGAGCTCACGCTTCTCGAGGCGGTGAGGGCGACATCGCCCTGAGCGGCGCGTCAGGTTATTCTTCGATATCTTGCGCGCCACGAAGTCTACCGAACCTGCCTCGCGTTCCGGCCGGTCTGCCCGCCCGCCGGAGCGGCGCCAGATCACGGTCGTTTTCTGCGACCTGATCGGATCGACGGCGCTTTTCGGCGAGCTCGACCCCGAAGAGGTCGGCGAAGTCCTCAAGGCCTATCACAAGTGCTGCGCCGACTGCATCGAGGCGGCGGGAGGCTTCGTCGCCCAGTTCCAGGGCGACGGCGTCATCGGGTTCTTCGGCTATACCGAAACAACCGAGAGCGATGCCGAACGGGCGGTCCGGGCGGCAATCGACATCGTCGAGGCGGTGCCGCGCCTGCGGCTGAGCGGCCAGACCCTGAACACCAGGGTAGGCATCAGCACCGGGCTTGCGGTGGTGGGAGACACGCTGCGCGAGGGGACGCGGCTCGAGCAGGGGGCCGTCGGCGAGGTCTTGCATGTGGCGGCGCGCCTGCAGGGCCTCGCGGGCGCTAACGAAATCCTGGTGACGGAGGCGACCCGGCAGTTGGTCGGCCGCTCGTTTCTCTGGCAGGACAAGGGCATCGCGAATCTCAAGGGCGTGGCCCGGCCGATAGCCGTGTGGCGCCTGGTGCGGCGCCGCCCGATCGAGGGCCGGCCCGGAATGAGGCGCGGCCCCGTGCTGACGCCGATGGTCAATCGCCGAAGCGAGCTCGAGCTGCTCCTGAGCGCCTGGGACAAGGCGGCCGCCGGCCATGGCCAGGTGCTGGACATCGTTGGAACGGCGGGCATCGGCAAGTCGCGCCTGCTGCACGAATTTCGTCGGATGATCGGCCGCCGTGAGCATATCTGGATCGAGGCCGGCGGCGCGCAGTTCTTCGCGAACGAGCCCTTCTTCGTCGTCGCGCAATTCATTCGACGCGCCCTCGATCCGCGTGGCCGGGCCACGTCGGCCGAGCTGGTGACGCGCCTCGAGAAGGCCTTGGCGGAAGCGGGTGTGCAGCCCGGCCGGGCACGGGCGCTCCTGATCGATCTGATCGGCGAGCCCGGTTCGCGAACCAACCTCTCGGTCGACCCGGAGGAGCGGCAACAGCTGCTGTCGTTGCTCGCCGACTGGCTCATCGCGATCGCGCGGCGCAAGCCGCTGGTCATCGTCGTGGAGGATGTTCACTGGATGGATCCGTCGTCGCGCGAGGCGGATCGATTCATCGCCGGCAAGATCGGCAACGCGCCGGTGCTCGTGCTCCGCACGATGCGGCCGGGCGTCGCCTCCACGGGATTGGTGCTGCAGCCGCTGAACGACATGCAGCTGCAGCAGGTCATTTCCAGCGCCGGCCGTGGCGCCGTGGCCCTCACCGAACGCGACGTGGCGGGCATCTTGCAGCGGGCGCAGGGTATCCCCCTGTTCGGCATAGAGCTCACGCGGCTGGTCGGCGTGCAGGGCGAGCTGGGGGACGAAATTCCGGCGACGCTCACGGACCTGCTGGCCGCCCGCCTCGACCGGCTCGGCCCGGCCAAGGGATTGGCGCAGATCGCCTCGGTGATCGGCGACGAGATCTCGCTGCCGCTGTTCGAGACCGTGGCCGCGCTGCCGCCGCGTCGCTTCCGCTCGCAGTTGCAGATCCTGCGGCAGCAGGAAATCCTCGAGGAGGATCAGGCCTATCGCGAGCCCGTCTTCGGGTTCACGCACGCGCTGCTGCGTGAAGCCGCGTACGGCAGCCTGCTCAGGGAGCAGCGTCGGCAACTCCATCGCGAAGTCGCAACCGTGCTGTCGAACCGGTTCGACGACATCGTGGGGCACCGTCCCGCACTTCTCGCGCACCACTGGTCGCAGTCCGGAGAGCATGCGCTGGCGTGGCCGGCATGGCGGCAGGCGGGCGAATTCGCCAGCGGCCGGCGCGCCTTCCAAGAGGCCGAGCAGGCGTATCAGGCGGGCCTTGCGGCGCTGCTGGCGCTGCCGGAGTCTCCTGAGCGCGACGCCAACGAGCTCGTTCTTCAAAGCGGCCTTGCCGATGCGTTGCGGATCACCCGCGGGTTCTCGGCACAGCAGACCAGAAATGCCACCGCACGCGCGAGCGCCCTGGCCGACAAGCTCGGCGACCGCCGCCAGCAGTTCGTGCAGATGTGGGGAAGCTGGAGCGCCGTATCGAGTGCCGGCGACTATGTCCTCGCGAGTGACGTGGCGGCGCGGTTCCATCAGCTCGCGCTACGCCATGGCGACACCGGCGACCTCGCCCATGCGCACATGATGCTGATGACCTCCAAGTACCGGACCGGCCAGCTCGCCGAGGCCGAACGATACTTCAAGGAGGGCGAGCGCCACTTCGCCGCGCCGGCTTTCCAGAGCCGGCCAGGAGTGATCGCGCAGACCCATGGCAATGCCTCGCTCATGGCTTGGATCATGGGCGACGACGCCGCGGCGCGCGCGCGGATGGACCATGCGCTGGCGATCGCCCGGCAGAACGACAGTCCGTTCGATCGCGCCTATGCCGAGTACATGGCCGCGAATCTTGCGGTGCTGACCGGCGAATACCAGGCCGCGGCCGACCTTGCGCGCAGCTCGATGGCGCTTTCGGAGAACCACAATTTCCCGCAGTTCGCCGCGATCTCGCGCATCGTCCTGGGCCGCGCCACCGCCGGACTGGGCGATCGCGAGGCCGGCCTGCGCCTGATGGAGGAAGGGCTCGAGCGCATGCGCGCGAGCGCGCAGCGCGTTTCGATCAGCGTCTATTTCGTCTGGCTTGCCGAGGTGCAGCTGTCGGCCGGGGCGCTCGATCGCGCTCAGGCGAGCGTCGAAGAGGCGCTCAGCGTGAATCCCCAGGAGTTGTTCTTCCTGCCCGAGGCCATCAGGCTGCGCGGCGAAATCGCCCTGCGTCTGGACAGGCGCGCGCAAGCTGAGCAGGATTTCGGCCAGGCGCTTGCGCTGTCGCAAGAGACCGGTGCGCGTCGATTCGCAGAACGCGCGAGCGCCGGACTGGAACTCCTCGCCGGCCGGCGTGCCGGCCGGCAGTGACGGCCTTCATCATTCGGGTCTGGGAGTGAAACATGGCGACCGGCGACGTTTACAGGGCTGCGCATGCGCGTTCGCTGAAGGATCCCGACGGCTTCTGGGGCGAGCAGGCGGAGAAGCTCGACTGGTCGAAGCGCTGGAACAAGGTGCTCGATGACCGGCGTGCGCCGTTCTACGCCTGGTTTACCGGCGGCGAGCTCAATGCCTGCTACAACGCGCTCGACCGCCACGCCGACGGCCCGCGGGCCGAGCAGGCCGCGCTGATCTACGATTCGCCCGTCACCAACAGCAAGAAGACCTTCACCTATCGCGAGCTGCGCGACCGGGTGGCCCAGCTGGCCGGCGCCATCGCGGCGCAGGGGGTCAGGAAGGGCGACCGCGTGGTCGTCTACATGCCGATGATTCCCGAGGCGGCGATGGCGATGCTGGCCTGCGCGCGGCTGGGCGCCATCCACTCCGTCGTGTTCGGCGGCTTCGCCGCCAACGAGCTCGCGACCCGCATCGACGACAGCCAGCCCAAGCTGGTGCTGACGGCGTCGTGCGGCATCGAGCCGGGGCGGATCGTCCACTACAAGCCGTTGTTGGATCAGGCGATCGATATGGCGTCGTACAAGGTGCCGAAGGTCATCCTGTTCCAGCGGCCGCAGTCGGTTGCCGAGATGAAGCCCGGCCGCGACCTCGACTGGGTCGAAACGGTGTCGAAGGCGAGCCCGCATCCGTGCGTGCCGGTCGAGGCGACGCATCCGCTCTACATTCTCTATACCTCCGGCACGACGGGCCAGCCGAAGGGCGTGGTGCACGACACCGGCGGCTATTGCGTCGCGCTCTACTGGTCGATGAAGAACCTCTACGGCATCGAGCCGGGCGAGGTGTGGTGGACCGCGTCGGACGTGGGCTGGGCGGTCGGCCACAGCTACACCGTCTATGGCCCGCTGCTCTACGGCGCGACCTCGATCTTCTACGAGGGCAAGCCGGTCGGCACGCCCGACGCCGGCGCCTTCTGGCGCGTGATCTCCGAATACAAGGCCGTCGCGCTGTTCACCGCCCCGACCGCCTTCCGCGCCATCAAGAAGGAGGATCCCGAGGGCAAGCTGCTGAAGCACTACGACTTGTCGAGCTTTCGCACTCTGTTCCTCGCCGGCGAACGTGGCGATCCACCTACCATTAATTGGGCCCAAAGCCATCTCGGCATACCACCCATTGATCATTGGTGGCAAACAGAGACGGGGTGGTCGATTTGCGGGAATTTCCAGGGCCTAGATCCGATGCCGATCAAGCCCGGCTCGTGCTCGGTGCCGGCGCCGGGGTGGGATCTGCGGGTGCTGGACGACAACGGCCAGCCGATGAAGCGGGGAGAGGTCGGGGCGCTGGTGGTCCGGCTGCCGATGCCGCCGGGCAGCTTTCCGACGCTGTGGCAGGCGGAGCAGCGCTTCAAGGAGGCCTACCTCACCGACTATCCGGGCTACTACAAGACCGGCGACGCGGGCGTGATCGACGAGGACGGCTATGTCTCGGTGATGACGCGCGTCGACGACGTGATCAACGTCGCCGGCCATCGCCTGTCGACGGGACAGATCGAGGAGGTGCTGGCGAGCCATGATGCGGTCGCCGAATGCGCCTGCGTCGGCATCGCCGACGAGATGAAGGGCCAGGTGCCGCTCGGCTTCCTGGTGCTGAAGTCGGGCGTCGACCGGCCTGAGGGCGAGATCGTCAGCGAGGTCGTGCAGATGGTGCGGGACCGCATCGGCCCGGTGGCGTTCTTCAAGCAGGCGCTGATCGTGCCGCGCCTGCCCAAGACGCGCTCGGGCAAGATCCTGCGCGGCACCATGCAGAAGATCGCCGATGGCCAGCCGTGGAAGATGCCGGCGACGATCGACGATCCCGAAGCGCTCAAGGAAGTGACCGGCAGCCTGAAGTCGGCCGGCTATGCGGCGAAGAGCTGAAGCCGCTCGAAAGCTGTGGATAAGGCACCGCAGCGGACCTTCGAGTTGGGCAATGGACCGCGGGGCTCCGCTTGAATCACCACCCGGATTTTCGGCGCCATTGCCCATAATAGGTGTGTGACGCGCGTCGCGGTAAACTCCTGGCCGGTTGCGTGCAGGAGTTTGTGTCCAACGAGATAAGTATAGAGAAAACCGTTTTCGTGCCGTTTTCGCGCCGTTTACGACCGTTTATCGCGCGGGGCGATACGCCGAAATTGCCGTTGGGCCGGGCTTTTAGCGCATCGACCGTCGCGAATGTCCGATTAAAAACGGCGAATACGGGCGAAACGGATGGGTCGCGACTTCACGCGGTTGGCGCTATAGCGCCACCCCAAACAGAGGACGAGTTATGAGCTTGGACATCAATCGATCCGATCTCACGGTCGGCGTGGTCGGCACGGGCGCCATGGGGCGCGGCATTGCGCAGGTGACGGCGCAGGGTGGTATCAGGGCGATTCTATTCGATGCCGCCGAGGGCGGCGCGGCCAAGGCGAAGGCCGGCATCCTCGACACGCTGAAGGGCCTGGTCGCCAAGGGCCGCCTGACCGAGGCCGATGTCGCAAAGGTCGACGCCAACCTCACGGTCGCGGGCAAGCTCGACGACCTCAAGGGCTGCCATGTCGTGGTCGAGGCGGTGTTCGAGAACCTCGACGTCAAGCGCAAGCTGTTCGGTGAGCTCGAGGCGGTGGTGGCGCCCGACTGCATCCTCGCCTCCAACACCTCGTCGATCCGCATCGCCTCGATCGCGCGCGCGCTGCAGCACCGCGACCGCGTCTGCGGCATGCACTATTTCAACCCGGTGCCGCTGATGAAGCTGGTCGAGGTCATCCGCGCCGCCGACACCGCGCAATGGGTGGTCGACGCGATGGCGGCGCTCGGCAAGCGGCAGACCCGCGTGCCGGTCATCGTCGGCGACACGCCGGGCTTCCTGGTCAATCTCGGCGGCACGGCGATCGGTACCGAGGGCCTGCGCATCTACCAGGAGGGCCGCGCTTCGGTCGCGCAGGTCGACGCGGTGATGCGCGACGCCTGCGGTTTCCGCATGGGCCCGTTCGAGCTGATGGACCTCACCGGCATGGACGTGAATTTCCCGGCGCGCAACATCATCTACGAAGGCTTCTTCCACGACCGGCGCATGACGCCGAGCCCGTATCACGAGAGCCTTTACGCAGCCGGCAAGTTCGGCCGCAAGACCGGCGGCGGTTGGTACGCCTACGACGCGCAGGGCGGCAAGGTCGATCCCGGCGCCGACCATCTGCCGTCGGTGCCGCCCGCGGCCAGCGCAGTGGTGATGGACAGCCACAACGAGAAGCTGGTGCAGCTCGTGGTCGCGGCCGGTGCGCGGACGCTGGCGGTCGACGACGGCACGAGCCCGATCCTGGTGGCGCCGATCGGCAAGGACGCGACGACCACCGCAGTCGAGCGCGGGCTGGACCCGAAGCGCACCGTCGCGGTCGACCTGACGGGCGACGCCAACAAGCGCGTCACGATCATGATGCCGCCGAACGGCGACCCCCAGGTCCGCGATGCCGCGGCGGCGATGTTTGCCAAGGCCGGCACCAAGGTGACGTTGATCAAGGACTCGCCCGGCTTCATCGCCCAGCGCATGGTGGCGATGATCGCCAATCTCGGCTGCGAGATGGCGATGATCGGCATCGCCTCCGCAGCCGACGTCGACACGGCGATGACGCTCGGCCTCAACTATCCGCGCGGCCCGCTGGCGCTCGCCGACTGGCTGGGCGTCAAGGAGTGCCACGAGATCCTGGTGCAGCTGCAGGCCATCACCGGCGACGATCGCTACCGCCCGAGCCAATGGCTGCGCCGCCGCGCGATGCTCGGCATGAGCGCCACGACGCCGGAGTAGTCATGAAGGCGATCGCGATCGGGGTCGTTCTTCTGTTGGCGGCGTTCCACCTCGCTGGCTGCAAGGACGCCCCTGGCGCCGACGGCCGATATGCCACGCACGATCGCGGTGCCCTCAATCGCGGTCCCTGACCGGCGCTGCTGAGCTTCGACCGTCACAGATCGATCACTCAAGCAATTGCACACTTTGTGATTTCCTAACGCCGTCGTGAAGGTGCAAGGGAGTAGCGTCCATGCGTGATCAAGAAGCTTTCGTCGAAGACCGGCGTCGTTTCCTGAAGACCTGCGGGGGGTTCGCGATCGTGACACCGCCGACGATCACTCTCCTGCTGGCGTCCGGTCAGCAGAACTTCGCCGTCGCCGGCTCCGGCATGTCGGGTGGCGGTTCGCTCAGCGGCGGCATCACCTACACCGTTCCGCGCGACGATGACTTGATCCAGCAAAATGGAGGCGTGAAACCGGGCGACACGATCTGCATTCCTTCCTGGGGCTGCAAGTCAGTCAGCGAGCCGCCGCACTAGGGCCGTTCCGGAGCCGGCATGGCGAGCCTTACGCTTCCGGCCGGATTGAGCGTCCATCTCCTGGGTGAGGAGGGCCTGCTGCTCGATTCGCCACACCAGCGGCTCTATGCCCTGAACGCCTCCGCCGCCTTCATCTGGCAGGGTCTCTCCGGCGGCCGGACGCCCGCCGAGATCGGCCGGCTGTTCGGCGAGCATTTCGCGGTCCCACGCGACCTCGCCGCGGCCTACGTCGCCAATGTGCTGGACCAATATGAAGGGCTGCGGACCACCCGCATCGCTCCAGCGGAATCGCGCGGCTCGCGCCATGCCAGGCGGCCGGCAGTGCAGCCGGGGCAGGTTGCTCGGATCGAGACCTGCGCATTGCTCGGCAATGTCTTTCGGATCAACTACGGCAGCGCCCAACTTGCCGAGCGCATCCAGCCCCTGCTGTACTTCGGCTGCCCGACCGTTCGCACTTCAGAGGGCGCCCTCACCGAGGTTGCGGTGCTGGCGGCGGAGTCGGGCATTGTCGTGGTCGCCGATGGCGAGTTGATCGGCGCTTGCGACAGCCTCGAGGCGGCAGCCGTGGCGGTCAGGGCATGTCTGATTCAGCTTGCGGTCCGGCCCAGCGGCGGACTGTGCGCCCTCCATGCCGGCGCCGTTCGACGCAATGGTGCGGCGCTGCTTCTTCCCGGCGACGCAGGGCGGGGCAAGAGCACCTTGTCGGCTGGCCTGGCTGCGCGTGGCTTCGAGATGCTGTGCGACGACACGACCTTGCTCGCGGGCGAGCCGTTGCGGGCGCGCTGTCTCCCGGTCGGCCTCTGCGTCAAGCGCGGCGCCTATCCGGTGCTCGCTCCCGACTATCCACGCTTGGCGTCGCTCCCCGAGTGGCAGCGTCCCGATGGCCAGCGCGCGCGCTATCTCGTGCCGGGCGAGGACCTCGCATGGGCGCAGCCCGATGCGTCCGCCCCGGTGCGCTGGATCGTCTTTCCCAACTACGCCCCCGACAGCCGCACGAGCCTGAAGCCGTTGTCGCGGCACGAGGCGTTGTCGCGGCTGATCCACGGCGTCTATTTCCTGTCGGGCACTCTGGACCGGCGCAACCTCGACACGCTGGTCGGCTGGATCGAAGGCATCGACTGCTTCGACCTGCCGCTGTCGTCGCTCGACGTGGCGGCCGTGCTGCTCGGCGATCTCTGCCGGTGAGCGACCGGCAGGTTCTCGGAAACCTCGCTAAGTGCCTGCGCGGGGCGCCCGACCCTGCGGGCGACTGGGCCGAGATACTGCGCCTCGCCAACGATCACCTGCTGACCCCGGCGCTGCACGGCGCTCTCGCCCATGCCGATGTTCCCGCCGACGTGCGCGATTATCTGGCGACGCTCCACCGTCTCAACGGCGAGCGCAACCGCGCGCTGAGACGGCAGGCGCTCGAGCTCATCGGCGCGCTGAACCGCCGGCAGATCACGCCGGCCGTGCTGAAGGGCGGGCTGTGCCTGTTCGAGGGGCCTTACGCCGATCCCGCGGCGCGCATGATGCGGGACCTCGACATCCTGGTGCCCCCCAAGATGCGCGACGAGGCGATCGACGTGCTGCACGCGCACGGCTACCGGCTGACGCAGGGCTACGGCCACGATCACCATGCGTTCGGCGACTTCGCGCGGCCGGGCGATCCGGGATGCATCGATCTCCACACCGAGCTGGTCGATCCGTCCCATCTCCTGCCCGCCGTCGAAGTCTGGCAGCGGGCCGCGACGCGGACGGTCGACGGCATCCGCTATGTGGCGCCCGGCGGCACCGATCGGGTGCTGCACAATCTGCTGCACGCGCAGCTCCATCATCTCGGCAACTTCTATCGTGGCACGCTTCAGGTGCAGCAGGCTTACGAGCTCGCTTGCCTGTCACGCCATTTCGGGCCGGCCATCGATTGGCCCTTCATCGAGCAGCGCCTGCGCGCACATCGCCTCGGCGCCGTTCTGGAATCGCATCTTCTCGCGGCGCACCGATTGTTCGGCCTCGACTGGCCGCTGGCGGAGCCGGCCGGCCGGGCGGCCCGCCTCCACTACCGGCGCTGCGAGCTGCAGTTCGGCAGCGGGGTGCTGCGCGGCCTCGGCGTCCCCTGGGGCAACCTGCGCGGCACCTTCGCCTGGCACCGCATGCGCGCGCTCTACGGTGATTCCGGCGGACCTTTGACATGGCGCACGCGACACCTCGGCCAATACATCGCGAAGAGGGGTGTCGCGGCGGGACTCGGACGGCTGCTCCGGATGCGCTGAGCTTCGCTCACGCGCGCGCGACGGCCGGCAAGGAGGCGGTGTCCTTGATCGGGAAGTGCAGCAGCGCGGCCATCGCGCCCGATGCGGCGGTCAGGATCCACACCGCGGCGTAGGACCCGGTGAGATCGAACACGAAGCCGCCGAGCCATGCGCCGAGGAACGAGCCGATCTGGTGACTGAAGAAGCACACGCCGAACAGCGTGCCGAGATGGCCGGTGCCGAACACCTTGGCCACCCAGCCGCTGGTCAACGGCACCGTGCCGAGCCAGGTGAGGCCCATCACCGCGGCGAAGATCACGACCGAGGCCGGGCTCTTGGGCAGCAGGAAGAAGACGGCGATCGCCGCACCGCGGATCAGGTACAGCCAGCCGAGCACCATCTGCTGGCGCACGCGGCCGCCGAGCCAGCCGCAGGCCCAGCTGCCGATCATGTTGAAGAAGCCGATCAGCGACAGAGCGGTGGCGCTCAACCCCAGCGGCATGTGGCACAGCGTCAGATAGTCCGGCAGGTAGGTCGAGATGAAGGCCAGCTGGAAGCCGCAGGTGAAGAAGCCCAGGGTCAGCAGGCGATAGCCGGGATGGTGCAGCGCCTGCGTCAGGATCTCGCCGAGCGACGGCGTCTGAAGATCGGCGGAAGCTGCCGCAGCCGGTGCACCGCGCCGGTCGAGCAGCAGACCGAACGGGCCGGCGGCGACCAGCAGCACGGCGAGAGCCATCAGCGAGGCGGAGAGGCCCCAGCTCTCGATCGAAAGCTGCGTGAGTGGCGCCAACGTGATCTGGCCCACCGAGCCGCCGGCGCTGGCGAGACCCATGGCCAGGCTGCGCTGCTGCGGCGTTGCGGCCCGGCCGACCGCGCTCAGCACCACGCCGAAGGTCGTCCCGCTCATGCCGAAGCCCACCAGCAATCCCATGCCCAGCACCAGCACGATGCCGGACGACGTCGTGGCTGCCACGCCGAGCCCGGCCGCGTAGGAGAGCACACCGAGCCCGACGACCGGCGCGGCGCCCCAGCGATCGGCGGCCGCGCCCGCGAGCGGTTGCGCCAGGCCCCACACCAGATTGTGCAGGGCGATGGCGAGGGCGATGGTGCTGACCGGCAGGCCGCGCTCCAGTGCGAGCGGGCTGAGGAACAGGCCGAACGTCTGGCGCGCACCCATGGCAGTGCTGATGATCACCGACGCGGCAATGACGATGAGGAAGACTCTGCTGCGAACCATGCCGAGATGCTGAACGGCGACGCACTCGGCAGCAAAAGAGAAGGAGTCGACGCCGGATGACCGTCGTTCACCCGGCGGCTTCGCTGACCAGCCAGCGCCTGAAGTCGCGCAGCTCCGGCCGGCGATGCGAATCCTCGGCGCTCACCAGCCAGTAGGCGGTCTCGGCAGGCACCGGCGTCGCCACCAGCCGGACCAGCGCGCCGCTCTCCAGCTCGCGGTCGACCAGCGGGCGGCGGCCGATGGCCACTCCCAGTCCCGCAGCCGCGGCGGAATAGCCGAGCTCGGCGGTGTCGAAGCGCAGGCCGCCCTTGGTCTCGACGCCGCACAATCCCTGCGCTTCGAGCCAGCTCTGCCAGTCTTCACTCGCGGTGACGAGATGGATGAGAGTCGCTCGATCCCAGTCGATTGCGCCCTTGGCGTCGACGATGGTCGAGCGGTAGGCCGGGCTGCACACCGGCACGAATTCCTCGGGCAGCAGCTTCACCCATGAGAGGCTGCGGCCCGCCGCGCGGCTCATGCGGATGGCGAAGTCGAAGCCGTCGACCGGAAAGCCGACCTGGCGCCGGGAGGTGTCAACCGTCACGCCGACCTTGGGCCAGCGGGCTGTGAAGCGGCCAAGCCGCGGCAGCAGCCAGCGGGCGGCGAAGATCGGCGCCGCGCTCACGGCGATGGTGCGGTCGGCCTGGCGGCCGGGCAGGCGCTGGGTGCCGACCGCGATCAGCGACAGCGCCTCGCTCACATAGGCGAGATAGTCGGCGCCGGCAGGCGTCAGCGACAGGCCGCGCGTGCCGCGGACGAACAGCGGCGTGCCGACCGTCTCCTCGAGGCCGACGATACCGTGGCTGACGGCGCTCGGCGTGAGGTTCAGCTCGGCCGCGGCAAGCTTGAAGCTGCGCAGGCGGCCGGCGGCCTCGAACAGGCGGAGCGCCGGAAGCGGCGGAAGGCGTAGCGACATGGCGCTACGCATAGCGCGCCTGCGAAGGCTCTCGCGCGAGGCCTCGTCATCTGCCCATCAAGCTTCTTCATGCAACGCCGAGCGACAGTCGGGCCCGTTGCCGGGCGACCTGGAAGGCCTCCTCGAGGCGGTCGTTGCCCCAGAACATTTCGTCCTCGACCAGGAAGGTTGGCGCGCCGAACAGGCCGCGTGCGCTGGCTTCCTCGGTCTGGCGGCGCAGCAGGGCCCTGATCGAGGGGGTTTCGGCGAGGGCCAGCAGGTCGGTAGCGGGCAGACCGAGCGCCGCCAGCAGCGGCGCGAGTTGCTCGGGCGTGTCGATCTCCTCGTCGCGCACGAAATTCAGCGTCATCACTGCGCGGCAGAAGGCGGCGATCCAGGAACGGTTCGCGCCCAGCAGGGCCACCCGCGCGGCGAGCACGCTGCGGCGCGGAAGGACGCTCGGCGCCGCCCAGGGCGCGAGGGCATGGCGGCCGCATTGGCGCGCCAGGTCCTGGTGCATGTAGGCGGCCTTGCGCTTCTCGGCGATCATCGGCGCCTGGGCGAACCCCAGCTGGCGGAAGATCGGACCGAGCAGGAACGGCTTCCAGACGATTCGCACGCCATGCCGGCGCGCCTCGTCCTCGATGCGCATCACGCTCAGGTAGCTGTAGGGACTCGCGAAGTCGAACCAGAACTCGACCTCGGGCCGCTCGATGCTGTCGCATGACCACGCCACCATGACCACAGCGGTAGGCGAGCCGGCCTGCGACGGCAAAAGAGAAGACTGCGACGCCGAGTGAATCCGGCTCTTCCGTGGCACGATTGTCTTTGCCGGGAACGCGGCTCTCCTCATGCTCTTTTGGACCGCGAGCTTCCAGCTCGCCACATGACTCATGAGCGAGCGGGAAGCTCGCCGTCCGGAAGAGCATGACGAGGCACTGGAGTGTCGCGCTCCCGGCGGAGTCGCTGGCCCTGTGGATAACGCGCTTTCTGTGGAGCCGTTATGGGCAATGGCCCGGGTCGCATCGACGCGCATTGCTCCAGAAACGCAAAAGCCAATGCCCATAATAGGTGCTGGTATGCGGCGCGGGTAAAACAGCAGCTCGATTGTGTGGGAGTACCATTGATGAGTTCGCCTTGTCCGCGCCACTGGTCGCTGAAGCAGCGACTGGAGCACCGCAGCATTCGTGATCCAAAGACAGGCTGCATCCTCTGGACCGGCAGTCGCACCACCAACGGCTACGGAGGACTTACTTTCAAGGGACGCCATTTGCAGGCGCATCGCGCGTCGTGGATCGCGAATCATGGCGCTGTCCCGGGCGGTCTGCTGGTGTGCCACCGCTGCGATGTGCGGACCTGCATCAACCCCGACCATCTTTTTCTCGGCACGCAAAAAGAAAACATGGCCGACAAAGTCGCCAAGCAGGGACACGAGCGCCGTACGGAGGAGGGACCGGAGCGCCGGCCGAGCAAAGCGCCGGAGATCCTGCGCATCGAGATGCTGGGCCGCGAGTTCGTTACACGCGTCCTCGCAATCCGGCCTCTTGAAGCAGCCGTCAGCGCCGGAACACCTCGTCCAGCAGATCGATCATCGCGCGGCGCGAGCGCGCGTCGGCGTGTGCGTCGTAGCGGTGGCCCGCAGGTGCGGCAGCGGCAAGCGCGGGGTTGGTGAAGCCGTGCAGGACGTGGGCGTAGACCTGCAGCTCCCAATCGACCGGAGCGCGACTCATGTGGCTCACGAACTCCGTCACCTGTTCCGGCGGCACCAGTGGGTCGGCGCCGCCGTGACAGGCCAGCACGCGGGCCTTGAGGTTGGCCGCATCCTGCGGCCGTGGGCTCGACAGGCCGCCGTGGAGGCTCACGATCGCCGCTATCTCGGCGCCGCTGCGACCGAGCTCCAGCGCGGTCTGGCCGCCGAAGCAGTAGCCGACGGCCGCCATCCGCGTTCGGTCGACGGCGCGCAAGTTGGCGGCGGCGTCGAGCGCCGCTCGACTGCGCTCGCGCCAGCGGTCGACATCGGAGCGCAGCGCCGTCATCAGTTCGCGCGCCCGCGGCAGGTCGTCGGTGAACAGGCCGCGACCGTAGAGATCGGCGATGAAGACCACGCAGCCCTGCTCGGCGAGGTGCCGCGCATAGGTCCGGGCGGTGTCGCCGATGCCACGCGCGTCGGGAAACATCACCACGCCCGGCCGCGGTGCGGCGTGCGTCGCGTCGTGAATGACCAGCCCGCGGCAGGCGAGGCCTCCGTCCTCGTAGTCGAGCGTACTTTCCTGGAAGGTCATGGCTTCTTCCTTGGTTCGTACCCGGTGACCCACGTGGCGTATTGCGGCAGGTCGTCGGAAATCTCCCACCACGGCGCCTTGGACGAGGCGAAGACATGCAGCTTCGGCCGCACGCCCGGGTCGCCCTCGAGCAGGCCGGCCGGCACGCTCATCGTCCCCAGGTAGGTTGCCTGCCCCGGCACCAGCGAACCGCACTTGGGACAGAAGACGCGGAACGAGCCGGGCGCCGACTCGTAGCGGCGCAGCGTCTCGTGGCCGCGAAGCCAGCGGAACTTCGATTTCTCGACATGGGCGTAGGTGGCGAACGAGGCGCCGGTGAGCTTGCGGCAGATCGTGCAATGGCAGTGGGTCAGCGACCGCACCGCATCGATCTCGAAGCGCACGCTGCCGCATGCGCAGCCGCCTTGAAGCATTTCCACACCCTTGGCCCCACCTGCAGAGTATGCACCCCAAAGCCGTTCCGCGGTGGCAAACCCCACATCCGGATCGAGATTGACGTTTACGTAAAGGTAAACTACCTAAGCGCCGCGGGCGGCCCTCTGGCGCGAGGGGGGTGGCCGGCCCACAGTTCGCCGTCTGGGAGGAAGAAGTCCGTGACCGCGTTGGCTGCCCATTACACGCCCGAACACCAGATTTTCCGCGAGACCTGCCGCCGCTTCTTCGAGAAGGAAGTGACACCCTTCCACATGAAGTGGGAGGAAGAGGGCATCGTTCCGCGCGCGCTGTGGCGCAAGGCCGGTGAGCAGGGGCTGCTCGGCATGACCATGCCGGAAGAGTATGGCGGTGCCGGCGCCGATTTCCTCTACAGCGCCATCTTGATCGAGGAGCAGGGGCGGGCGCTCGCCTCGGGCCCGGCCTTCTCGCTGCACAACGACATCGTCGTGCCCTATCTTCTCCACTACGGCAGCGAGGAGCAGAAGAAGAAGTGGATCCCCAAGGCCTGCTCGGGTGAGCTGATCACCGCGGTCGCCATGACCGAGCCGGGCACCGGCTCCGACCTGCAGGCGGTCAAGACCAGCGCGGTGATGGACGGCAATCACTGGGTGATCAACGGCTCCAAGACCTTCATTTCCAACGGCCAGCTCGCCGACCTCGTGGTGGTGGTCGCAAAAACCGATCCCAAATTGGGTGCCAAGGGCACCTCCCTGATCGCGGTCGAGACCGACACGCCCGGCTTCAAGCGCGGCCGCAATCTCGAGAAGATCGGCATGAAGGCGCAGGACACGTCGGAGCTGTTCTTCGACAACGTCCGCGTGCCGGCCGACAACCTGCTCGGCCCGGGAACCGGCATGGGCTTCGTGCAGCTGATGCAGCAGCTGCCGCAGGAGCGGCTGGTCATCGCCATCCAGGCGATCGCCGCGATCGAGGCGGCGCTCGAGCACACCATCGCCTACGTCAAGGAGCGCAAGGCGTTCGGCAAGGCGATCCTGGATTTCCAGAACACCCGCTTCAAGCTGGCCGAGCTCAAGACCAAGGCGCTGGTCGCCCGCACCTTCGTCGACGATTGCGTCGCCAAGCACCTCGAGGGCAAGCTCGATGTGCCGACCGCGGCGATGGCGAAGTACCATGCGACCGACCTGCAGTGCGCTCTGATCGACGAGTGCCTGCAGTTCTTCGGCGGCTACGGCTACATGTGGGAATACCCGATCGCGCGGCTCTACGCCGACAGCCGGGTGCAGAAGATCTACGGCGGCACCAACGAGATCATGAAAGAGCTGATCGGACGGACGCTGTGAGAAGCGTGTCATCCCGAGCGCAGCGAGGGATCTAGAGGGCCACGAGCATGGATCCCTCGCTTCGCTCGGGATGACACGATGAGCCTATTTCGCGAATTGTGTTGAGGAGACAGACCATGACCGACGCATACATCTACGACGCCGTCCGCACCCCGCGCGGCAAGGGCCGCAAGGATGGATCGCTGCACGAGGTCACGCCGGTGCGCCTTGCGGTCACCGCGCTGCAGGCGCTGCAGGAGCGCAACAAGTTCGACAGCAAGCTGGTCGACGACGTGGTGCTGGGCTGCGTCATGCCGATCGGCGAGCAGGGCGCCAACATCGCTCGCACCGCGGCCGTCATGGCGGGCTTGGCAGAGACGGTCGCGGGCGTGTCGGTCAACCGCTTCTGCGCCTCGGGCCTGGAGGCCACGAACATGGCGGCGGCTCAGGTCATGTCGGGCCAGAGCCAGGCGGTGATCGGCGGCGGCGTGGAGAGCATGAGCCGCGTGCCGATGGGCTCCGACGGCGGCGCCTGGCCGACCGATCCGGCGGTGGCGATCCCGATGTACTTCGTGCCGCAGGGCATCTCGGCCGACATCATCGCCACCAAGTACGGCCTCAGCCGCGACGACGTCGACGCCTACGCCGTCGAATCGCAGAAGCGCGCCAAGCATGCGTGGGACAACAAGTACTTCAAGAAGTCCATCATCCCCGTCAAGGACCAGAACGGCGTCGAGCTGCTGAACCATGACGAGCTGATGCGGCCGCAGACCACCATGCAGACGCTGGCGGCGCTGGAGCCCTCCTTCAAGATGCAGGGCGAGATGATGCCGGGCTTCGACGCGGTCGGCCTGCAGCGCTATCCCGAGCTGGAGCGCGTGAACCACGTGCATCATGCCGGCAACTCGTCGGGCATCGTCGACGGCGCAGCGGCGATCCTGATCGGCACCAAGGAGTTCGGCGAGAAGTCGGGCCTGAAGCCGCGCGCGCGCATCCGGTCCTTCGCCTCGATCGGCTCGGAGCCGGCGATCATGCTCACCGGACCCGCACCGGCGTCGGAGAAGGCGCTGAAGCGGGCCGGCATGGACGTGAAGGACATCGACCTGTGGGAGCTGAACGAGGCGTTGGCCGCCGTCGTGCTGCGCTACATGCAGGTGCTGAAGATGCCGCACGACAAGATCAACGTGAACGGCGGCGCGATCGCCATGGGCCATCCGCTGGGCGCCACCGGGGCGATGATCCTCGGCACGCTGCTCGACGAGATGGAGCGGCGCGACCTCAACACCGGCCTCGCCACGCTGTGCGTCGGCGCCGGCATGGGCACCGCCACGATCATCGAGCGCGTCTGAGGACCGCGCCACTCCAGTGGCGCTCTTCTCATCGCTTCAACTACCCCATGAGCGCCACTGGAGTGGCGCGGTCCAATGAGGATTCCATGATCAACTACAATGTGGACGCCGATGGCATCGCCACCATCACCTGGGACATGCCGGGCCGCACGATGAACGTGCTGAACGAGGGCTCGATCGCGGCCTATGCCGAGGCGCTGCAGAAGGCGCTCGCGGACGAGAAGGTGAAGGGCATCATCCTCACCTCCGGCAAGGACACGTTCATCGCCGGCGCCGATCTCGAGATGCTGCTCAACGCCGACACCTCGGATGCGGCGAAGCTCACCGACCAGTTCAGCCAGCTGCAGAAGCTGTTCCGCAGCCAGGAGACCGGCGGCAAGCCGATGGTCGCGGCGATCAACGGCACCGCGCTGGGCGGCGGCTTGGAGATCTGCCTCGCCTGCCACTACCGCATCGCCGCGGCCAACCCGAAGACCCGCGTCGGCCAGCCCGAGGTGAAGCTCGGCCTGCTGCCGGGCGCCGGCGGCACGCAGCGCATCCCGCGGCTGGTCGGCGTGATGAACGCCGCGCCCATCCTGCTCGAGGGCAAGGACCAGACAGTCGAGCAGGCCAAGGGGCTCGGCCTGATCCACGAGGTCGTGCCGGCGAACGAGCTGCTGGCGCGCGCCAAGGCGTGGCTGATGGCGGACAACAAGGAGACGGTCGTGCCGGCCTATGCCGGAAAGTCCGCAAAGCCGATCGACAGCCGCGCCGTGCAGCCGTGGGATCGCCCCGGCTTCAAGACCCCGGGTTTCCCCGGCGGCCAGGTATGGAGCCCGGTCGGCGTGCAGACCTTCATCGGCGGCAACGCCATGATCGCCGGCAAGACCAACGGCGTGTATCCCGCGCCCAAGGCGATCATGAGCTGCGTCTATGAGGGCCTGCAGCTGCCGTTCGACACCGCGCTCAAGGTCGAGACGCGCTGGTTCGTGTCGCTGCTGCGCGGGCCGGTCGCCCGCAGCATGATCCGCACGCTGTTCTTCGGCCTGCAGGAGGCCAACAAGCTCGCGCGGCGGCCCAAGGGCGTGCCGAAGCAGGAGTACAGGAAGATCGGCATCCTCGGCGCCGGCCTGATGGGCGCGGGCATTGCGACCGTCTCGGTCCAGGCGGGGCTGGAGATCGTGCTGGTCGACCGCGACCAGGCTTCGGCCGACAAGGGCAAGGCGCACATCGCCGACGAGCTCGGAAAGCTCGCGAAGCGCGGCCGCCTCACCCAGGACAAGGTCGACGGCTTCCTCGCCAAGGTCACGGCGACGCCTGACTTCGCCAAGCTCGCGGGCTGCGACCTCGTGATCGAGGCGGTGTTCGAGAACCGCGACGTCAAGGCCGAGGCGACGAAGAAGGCGGAGGCCGTGCTCGCGCCGACGGCCATCTTCGCCTCCAACACCTCGACGCTGCCGATCACCGGGTTGGCCGAGGCGTCGAGCCGGCCGGATCACTTCATCGGCCTGCACTTCTTCTCGCCGGTCGAGAAGATGCCGCTGGTCGAGATCATCGTCGGCAAGAAGACCTCGCGCGAGACGCTCGCGCGGGCGATGGACTTCGTGCAGAAGATCCGCAAGACGCCGATCGTGGTGAACGACAGCCGCGGCTTCTTCACCTCCCGCGTCTGCGGCGCCTTCATCACCGAGGGCCATCGCCTCCTGAAGGAGGGCGTGCCCGCGCCGATGATCGAGAACTGCGCCAAGTTCGCCGGCATGCCGGTCGGCCCATTGTCGCTCAACGACGAGGTGGCGATCGACCTGTCGTGGAAGATCATGGACCAGACCAGGCGCGACGCCGAGGCGGCGGGCGAGAAGTACGAGGGATCGGGCGCCGACGACGTGCTGGAGCTGATGGTCAAGAAGCTCGAGCGCTTCGGGCGCAAGAACGGCAAGGGCTTCTACGACTATCCGGCCGACGGCAAGAAGCGGCTGTGGCCGGAGCTGCAGAAGCACTTCCCGGCCGATCCGCGCTGGCTCTACGGCGAGGGCGAGGAGAAGCGGGCCAAGGAGACCGAGATCAAGAAGCGTCTCCTGTACGTCCAGGCGGTCGACACCGCGCGCTGCCTCGAGGCCCACGTGCTGACCGATCCGCAGGACGGCGACGTCGGCTCGATCATGGGGCTAGGCTTCGCGCCGCAGACCGGCGGGGCGATCAGCCTGATCGACCAGGTCGGCGTGAAGGAGTTCGTCTCCGAGTGCGACGAGCTCGCGCGCAAGTACGGCAAGCAGTTCGAGGTGCCGAAGCTGCTGCGCGACATGGCCGCGCGCGGCGAGAGCTTCTACGGAAAGCGAGCGAAGGCTGCGTAGTTTCCCCGTCGCCCCGAGCGTAGCCGACGGGCCTGTTTTCTCCGGTCAGCCACCGGAAGCTGAAAAGAGGTCTCTTCGCTGCGCTCCGCTTCGCTACGCTCCGGTCGAGACGACGGAGGGGGGGTGATGCGGTCGTGGCTGTGGCTGGAGGGGCTGGGCGTCACCGTCCTGGGGTGGCTCGGCCTCTCGAAGGAGACCGCGCGACAGCTGATCCGCTTCGTGCTGGTCGGCCTGGTCGCGGCGTTGGTCTACGTCGCGATCATGGCCCTGGTGATCGACGGCTTCGGTGGGCCGGTGCTGCTGGGCGCGTTCCTCGCCTTCGTGATCGGCACCGCCGTCTCGTTCGTGGGCAACGCGCTGTGGAGCTTCGGCGCCCGGCCGACTCCGGCCAAGGCGGCGTGGTTCTTCGCCATCAACACCGCCGGCCTCTGCCTCAACATGGCGATCGCCTGGGTGCTCGAGCGGATGGGCGTGCACTACCTGCTGATCGCGCTGACGGTGCTGATCGTCGTGCCGATGTTCAATTTCGCAGGGCATCGGCTGATCACCTTCGCCCGCCACGGCTGAGCCGCTATGATCCTCCGACACCAGGAGGACGCCCGTGGACGCCAAGCAGATCGACGCCCTTGCCCAGACCATCGCCGACGCGCGGCGGACCAACAAGCCGATGGACGTGGCCGGCGCGATCGGCGGCCTGAGCGAGGCCGACTCGTACAAGGTGCAGTTCGCTGTGCACGACAAGATCTGCGCCGGCGGCGCCGACAAGGTCGCGGGCTGGAAGGTGGCGCTGACCCTGCCGCACCAGTACGAGCCGCTGAAGCTTTCCGGTCCGGTGTTCGCCTGCATCTACCAGAGCGGCGTCAGGCAGAGCGGCGCGGTGTTCGAGGACGGCTATCCGCTGAAGCCCGGCATCGAGCCCGAGCTGGTGGCGCGCATCTCGAAGGATGCGCCGGCCGGCTCGACGCCCTACACCGCCGACAGCATCCGCGACCACGTCGCCGCGCTCCATTGCGGCATGGAGCTGGTCGACAACCGCTACGTCGACGTCATGAAGATGACTGGGCCGGGCCGCATCGCCGACAACGTGCTGCAGGCCGCCTGTGTGATCGGGCCCGAGGTGAAGGACTGGCAGAAGCTCGACTTCCCGAACCTGAAGGGCCGCTCGCTGCTCGACGGCAAGGAGCTCGCCGCGGGCCCCGGCAGCGCCGTGATGGGCAGCGCGCTCGTCTCGCTCGCCTGGCTCGCCAACACGCTCAACAAGCACGGCAAAATGCTGAAGAAGGCCGACGTGATCCTGACCGGCTCGGTCCATCCGCCGGCCTTCCTGCCCGGCAAGGGCGTGGCGCGCACGGAGTTCGAGGGGCTGGGCGGGACGGAGATCACGATCCGGTAGCGGCAACTGCCGCGACGGCGCGGGGCGGGCGTGCGGTTGCGGAAGGCCAGCCTCGCTCACGGCCGTCCTCGGAAACTTTGGAAACACGAATTCGGGCGAACGCGCCACGTCGGCCTCTGACCGCGCTTGCCGCTCCTTCGAACGCGCCAATACGATGCGAGGGACACGAACGGACTTCGGGGCGGGCAGCGGTATGGAAGAATTCGTGACGCCGCGGTGGGTGCACGTCCTGCCCTGGGCGGCCGCCATTTCGGTGGGCGCGCTGCTCGGCGCAGCGGCCTACTGTTTCCTCTACCGGGACTCCGTTTTCCTGCAGCACGTCGTGGGGCCGAAGACAGGGCTTGACGCGGTGCGGGTGACGTATCCTTACGCGCTTTGTCTGTGTGCGGCCGTGGGCGTGCCGGTGGCGATGTGGTTTCGCCTGGGCCCGACGTCAGCGATGATGGCCATGGGTGTCGGCGTCGTGCTGACCGGACTTCTCGTCATCTCCCTGATCGGGAATTTCCTGGGGGACAGCACCGGCGAGGCCAGAGGATGGGCCGTGGCGTTCCTGATCTTCATCGTGCCGTTCGTCGTCATCATCCATGGCGCGCCAATCGTGGCGCTCTTCGCCTGCATCTCCGTACCGGTCGGCGCGCTGATCGTGTTCGTCTCGGGAGAGATGACGGCGATCAGGAAGGGCGTGTCGATCCTCGAGTTGTCACACGGCGGCCTGCGCTTCGCCTTGCTCGTCCTGCTGGCGTGTGCGCCCGCTGGAACGTTCATATTCATGGGCGGCGGCTGACGCGATGAGGCTGCTGGCGAAGTGGCTGCCTTGGACCGCGGCGCTTTCCTTTGCCGCGTTCGTCAGTGCGGGCCTATACGATGTTCGCCTCCGACTTCCGAACGATGTTCCCGGTAGCGCTCGGCCTATGCACCGCGGTCGGCGTTCCCATCGCGGTGCAGTCCCGCGGCGGTGGCTGGTGGATGGCGCCCCTCGTCGTCGCCATTTGCGTTGCCGTCTTCGGCCTGGCGTTGATGTTGCTTTTGGACGGATCGTTCGAGCGGTACGGCCTCCGCATCGGCGGCTCGGGAGAGGCCGGGGCCTTCTCCACCGCGTTCACGCTCTTCTACGTCCTGCCGCTCGCGCTCGTCGCCGCCCTGGTCTTCATGCTGATGGCTGCTCCCTTCGGCCTGCTCGCCTGGATCGCCGCCGGGTTCGTCCTCCGGCTCTCTCGCGAGCGCGAAGCGTTCGTCGACGGTGTGTCGATCCTCGATCTGCCCGGCGCCGGCCTGCACTTCGGCATGCTCCTCTTCGTGACCGCAATGCCGCCAGCCGTGTATCTGCTGGCGCTTCTCACTTGAGGTGCCTTCGGGTGGAGTATTGCCTGGCTGCGACTAGATACCGAGGAACATCCAGCCCAATGCCTCCACGATGCGATCTCGATAGGCTGCGATATTGCCGACCGCGCCCCGGATTTCCGACAACGGAACGTTCGTGATGGAGGGCATCAGGACAACGAATTCTCTCTGTCGTATCTCGACCACTGGCATCAGGCGTCCAGCAACCTTCCCGACATGCTCTCGCGCGGCGACGAAGGCGATGATCCGATCACTGCCGATCGCGGAGAAATCCGACTGTAGGACGACGATGTAGGGGAAAGCTCTTCGCGCGCGAGCGAGAGGATTCGGGAAGACGTCAAACTGCATCGTCGCGTTCGGCTAGGTGGTCGCGAAGCATCTGTGCAGGCGAGCCATACTTCTCGACATAGGCGTCGTATGCGGCGACATCTTGCTTGATCTCGGCCTGCACCTTCTTCGACAGCCTTTCAGCGAGTGCCTGGGCAAGAGCGTCTTCCGCGACCTGAGAGGCATTTATCCCTTCGAGCTTGGCACGCCGATAAAGGTCGGCGTTCACCGTGAGGCTGACGGTTTGCTTCTTCGCCGTGGGATCGAAATGGTGCTGCCGCATGGCCAAGCTCCCGTATTTTGACAGGGGTACTTTAACGCCGGTCTCCTACACGTGCATGCGTGTTGCTTGCTTTATTGGCGGAGAGAACATATAGTGAACATAATAGTCGGGAGAGGATCATGCAGCACTTGTTTCCGCTATCCTTTGCGGGGCAGGCCAAGCCGCCGACACTGATGCTTCGCCGGCTGCAGCGCCGGCAAAAGGCGTTGATGGGGCCGCCAACGGATCGGCTGTTCCTCGCCGTCCTGCCGGATGAGGACACCGCGGCGCGCATTGCCGAGAAAGCGCGGCATCTGCGACTGAGCCATGGCCTGACGGGCAGGAGCGTTCAACCAGAGCATTTCCATGTCACGCTGTGTCATGCCGGTGACGGCACAGGCTTGCCGTCGGACGTCGTCGATCGCGTGAAGGCGCGAGCCGCGACCGTGGCCATGCCGCCATTCCGCGTCTGCTTCGATCGTGCCGGGAGCTTCAAGAACGGCGCGCTGGTTCTCCGCGGCGATGACGGCACGATTGGCTTGGAAGTCCTCCAGCAGCGCTTGAGCGACGCCCTGAACGAGCAGCCGCGCAAGGCGCGGGCCTTCACGCCGCACGTCACCTTGCTGCGCGACAGCCGTCGCGTTCCCGAGCAGCACATCGAGCCGATCGAATGGACGGTCCGCGAGATCGTGCTGGTGCACAGCCTGCTCGGCCGCACGACCCATCGTCACATCGCCCGCTGGTCGTTGACGGGCTGAGCCCGCTACTCGACCGTCACGCTCTTGGCGAGATTGCGCGGCTGGTCGACGTCGGTGCCTTTGGCGACGGCGGTGTGGTAGGCGAGCAACTGCACCGGCACGGTGTAGAGGATCGGCGCCACCACCGGATCGATCGGCGGCAGGGTCACCGCGGCCGCGGCCTGGTTGCCGAGCCGCGCCACGCCCGCCGGATCGCTGATCAGCACCAGCTTGCCGCCGCGCGCCTTGACCTGCTCGAAGTTCGAGGCGGTCTTGTCGAACAGCCCGTCGGTCGGCGCCACCACCACGACCGGCACCAGCTCGTCGATCAGCGCGATCGGCCCGTGCTTCATCTCGCCGGCGGCATAGCCCTCGGCGTGGATGTAGGAGATCTCCTTGAGCTTCAGCGCGCCCTCGAGCGCCACCGGGAACGAGGTGCCGCGGCCGAGATAGAGCACGTCGCGCGCCTCGGCGAGCACCTCCTCGGAGATGCGGCGGTAGTCGTCCTCCTTGTTCAGCGCCTCGTTGATGTGCGCCGGCAGCTCGATCAGCGCGTGGGCGATCTTGGCCTCGTCGGCCTCGCTCAGCGTGCCGCGGGCGCGGCCGGCGGCGATCGCGGCGGTGAGCAGCACGGTGAGCTGGGTGGTGAAGGCCTTGGTCGAGGCGACGCCGATCTCGGGGCCTGCCAGGGTCGGCAGCACGCCATGCGATTCGCGGGCGATCGCGCTCTCGGGCACGTTCACCACCGACAGGATGGTCTGCTTGTTGGCCTTGGCGTAGCGGATCGCCGCCAGCGTATCGACCGTCTCGCCCGACTGCGAGACCGCGATGCACACGCCGTTCTCCGGCAGCGGCGGCTCGCGGTAGCGCAGCTCCGAGGCGACCTCGGCCTCGACCGGCAGGCGGGCGAGGGATTCGAACCAGTACTTGGCGAGCAGGCAGGCATAGAAGGCCGTGCCGCAGGCCGTCATGGTGAGGCGGCTCACCCTGGTCCAGTCGACCGGCAGCGGCGGCAGCGTGACCTTGCGCGTCGCCGGGTCGAGATAGCTGTGCAGCGTGTCGCCGATCACCGCCGGCTGCTCGTGGATCTCCTTGAGCATGAAGTGACGGTGGTTGCCCTTGCCGATCATCGCTCCCGAGATGCCGCTCTGGCGGATCTCGCGGTGCACCTCGGTACGGCCCTGGTAGACCGTGCAGCCCTCGGCCTTGAGCACGACCCAGTCGTCGTCCTCGAGATAGCTCACCCGCTTGGTGAAGGGCGCCAGCGCCAGCGCGTCGGTGCCGACATACATCTCGCCCTCGCCGTAGCCGATCGCCAGCGAGCTGCCGCGGCGCGCGCCCAGCAGGATGTCGTGGCGGCCGCTGAACAGCGTCACCAGGGCGAAGGCGCCGCGCAGCCGGTCCATCGCCGCGCCCATCGCCTCCTCGGGCGACATCTGGCGCTGCAGCAGCGAGGTCAGGAGCTGCGCCACCACCTCGGTGTCGGTGTCGCTGTCGAAGCGGCGGCCCTCGGCCACCAGCTCGTCCTTCAGCTCCTGGAAGTTCTCGATGATGCCGTTGTGCACCACCGCAACGCGGTCGGTCGCGATCGGATGGGCGTTGCGCTCGGAGGGCTTGCCGTGGGTCGCCCAGCGGGTGTGGCCGATGCCGATCGTCCCGGCCAGCGGCTCACGGCCGAGCCGCTCCTCCAGCCGCACCAGCTTGCCCTCGGCGCGGCGTCTTTCGATATGGCCGTTCACCAAGGTGGCGACGCCCGACGAATCGTAGCCGCGATATTCCAGACGTTTCAGCGCATCGACCAGCAAGGGCGTGACCGGCGCCTTGCCGATGATCCCGATGATCCCGCACATCCCCCGAAGCCCCCCGAATAGCGCCCGACTCTACTGCTTCCCTTTCTGCCGCTTGGCGGCGGCAGCCCTGGCCTGGAGTTTCGCACGAAGCGGTCCGGCGCGCCCCTTCTTTGTCTCCTGGCGGGCGCGGCCGAATGCCAGGGCATTGGCCGGGACGTCCTCGGTGATCACGCTGCCGGCGGTGACGTTGGCGCCCCTGCCGATCTTCACCGGCGCGACCAGCGAGCTGTTGGAGCCGATGAAGACGTCGTCGGCGACCAGCGTGCGGTATTTCCCGTAGCCGTCATAGTTCACGAAAATCGTGCCGGCGCCGATATTGCTCGCCGCGCCGATCTCCGAATCGCCGAGATAGGCGAAATGGTTGGCCTTGGCGCCGCGCTTCATCGTCGTCGCCTTGAGCTCGACGAAGTTGCCGATATGGACGTCGTCGCCGACATCGGAGCCGGGCCGGATGCGGGTGAACGGACCGACGCGCGCGCCCTTGCCGATCCTCACACCCTCGATGTCGCAGAAGGCGAGGATCGAGGTGCCGGAGGCCACGCTTACGCCGGGGCCGAAGCGCACGTTCGGCCCGATCGTGACGTCGGTGCCGAGCTTCGTGTCGGCCGACAGCCAGACCGTGTCTGGGTCGATCATCGTTACCCCGGCCGCCATCGCACGTTCGCGCAACTGCTGCTGCATGGCCCGCTCGGCGGCGGCGAGCTCGGCGCGCGAGTTGACGCCCTGGAACTCGGCCTCCTGGCCTTCGACCGCGATCGCCTGCAGGCTGCGGGCGCGGGCGATCGCGACGGCATCGGTAAGGTAGAACTCGCCTTTCACGTTGCCGTTGCGGATCGCGCCGAGCAGCTCGCCGATTCGCGCGCCGTCCAGGCACATCACGCCGGAATTGACGAAGCGGATCGCCTTCTCCTCGGCGTTGGCATCCTTGCTCTCGACGATCTTCTCCAGCGCGCCGTCCTTGACGATCAGGCGGCCGTAGGGCGAGGGATCCTGCGCGACAAAGCCCAGCACGCCGATCGACGCCTTGGCCTTGCGACAGCGCTCGAGCAGCCGCTGCAGGCTGGTCGTGGTGATCAGGGGCGAATCGCCATAGACCACCAGCACCGGACCGTTGTGGCCCTCGAGCGCGGGCAGCGCGGCCTTGACCGCATCGCCCGTACCGAGCGGCTTTTTTTGCACGACCGTGGGATGCGGCGCGAAGGCACTGGCGACCGTCTCGGCACCGGGCGCGATGACGCCGACCACCTTCGCGGGCTTGAGCCGGGCGACGCTGGCCAGGACGTGGGCCAGCATCGGCTTGCCCGCGATCGGGTGCAGCACCTTGGGCAGTGCGGATTTCATGCGTGTGCCGGCCCCCGCCGCCAGCACCACCACCGCGAGGGGTGATTTCATGCCGGTCCGGATGCCATGGAGACGGCCGGCCGGCAAGATGTGCTAAGGAAGAATCATGCACCCCGACGCCGACAGCAAAATCGCCCGCCGTTTCGACACCGTCATCTACGATCTCGATGGGACCCTGATCGACAGCGCCAAGGACATGCAGGTGGCGGTGAGCCGCGTGCTGGCCGACCACGGCCTGCCGGCCGTCACCGAGGACGACGTGCGGATCTTCATGGGCCAGGGCAGCAAGGTCACCATGAAGAAGGCGTTCGCGAAATACGGCAAGATGCTCGATGACGAGGCGCTGAGCGCGGTCACCAAGGAATTCGTCCGCTACTACGAGGCCGACCCGGTCGGCCACACGACAGCCTTTTCCGGGGTTTCCGAGGTTGTCGCCTGCTTCGACAAGCTGGGCTTGAAGCAGGGCGTGTGCACCAACAAGTTCGAACGGCCCTCCCGCATGATCCTCGAGCATCTGAACCTGATGCCGCCGATCACCGGCCTGGCCGGCGCCGATACCTTTCCGGTGCGCAAGCCCGACCCGCGGCACATCCTGATGCTCGTCGAGCGCATGGGCCGCACGCCCGACCGCGCCGTGATGGTGGGCGATTCGATCCACGACGTGGAAGCGGCCCATGCTGCCGGTCTGCCGGCCGTGCTGGTGAGCTGGGGATATACGACCCGGCCCGCCAGCGAGCTCGGCGCCGAGGCGGTGATCGAGCGGTTCGACGCTCTGCCGCAGGCGCTGGAGGCGCTCGCCGACCGCTGACGCCCTCTTGTTGACGGGGGACACCGGAGGCCCTACACACCCGCCGTCCGGGCGCGTAGCTCAGCGGGAGAGCACACCCTTCACACGGGTGGGGTCGTAGGTTCAATCCCTACCGCGCCCACCATCCTGCTTCGCGCCGGCGCGCTTCGCAGGACGGGTCCGGAGAGATCATTGGTAATGACCAGCGCGCTCAGTCTTCGACCCGGCGATCGCGTTCCCGACTTCATCCTGCCCGGCCTCGACGGCAAGCTGCGCAAGTTCGTCTGGTCGTTCACCGGCAAGCCGGTCGCGCTGGTCGTGGCCGACGATCTCAAGACCCTCGATCCCGAGCAGTTCGCGGGCTTCGCGAGCCGCTGCAGCGAGGCCCAGGTCGGCGTCGTGGTCGCAGCGGCGACGCCGGCGCCGGCGGCAGGCGCCACGTGGAGCAAACTGGGTGGCGACGCCGATGGCCGCCTGCTGCTGTGCGACGGCGAGCGCAAGTTCGTGCCGCTCTTGCTGGCGCAGGGCGGCGGTGCTGTCTCGTTCGGACAGTCCGGCCTAGGCCTGCGCCAGCGGGTGATCGTGCTCGACACCAACCAGCGCGTCGCGGGCAGCTTCGACAGCCGGCCGCTGATCGCGGCGGGCGAGCAGATCGCAACCCTCGCGAACGCGGTGAGCAGCCGCGGCGACGACGGGCTGGTGGTGCGTGCGCCCTCGGCGCCCGTGCTGGTGCTGCCGCGCGTGTTCGAGCCGGAGTTCTGCAGCCAGGTGATCCGGCTCTGGCACAAGGGCGACCACAAGGATTCGGGCGTCTCGAGCCGCTACGGCAATGTCGGCATGCAGGACCTCAAGCGCACCGAGGACTACATGGTGACCGAGCCGATGATGCAGAAGGCGATCTCCGATCGCATCGCCTACCGCATCGGTCCGGAGCTGGTGAAGGTGTTCGCCTACGACCGCGAGTTCACCTTCGATGCGCATGTCGTGCTGTCCTACAGCGCCGAGGGCGAGCACTTCTTCGCCGCCCACCGCGACAACGGCGCGCCGACCACCGCCGACCGCAGCTTCGCCGTCTCCCTCAACCTCAACGACGACTTCGAAGGCGGCGAGCTCGTCTTCCCCGAGTATTCGAGCCTGCGGGTCAGTCCGCCGGCCGGCGGCGCGGCGGTGTTCTCCTGCTCGGTGCTGCATGCCGCCCTTCCGGTGACGCGCGGCCGGCGGTTCGTGCTGACGACCTTCTTCCGGACCAAGAAGTGATCCGACTCGCGTTCGCGGTGTTTCCGCTGTTCCTGATGATGGCGACGGCGCAGGCGCAGGAGCGCCGGATGGCCCATATGGAGGGCTGCCTGATCTGGAGCCGCGAAGGCAACATCGCCGTGCGCAACGAATGCAGCCGGCCGATCGCGCTGAAGTACATGGACTTCGACGTGCAGCAGGTCGTGACGAGGGAGCTGGCGCCGGGCGGCCGCTTCACCTCGGACTCGGTGTGGGGCCAGACCAGCGGCTTCATGTTCACCGCCTGCCCACTGGGCCTTCGCCCGAGCGTGCCGTTCGCGCTCGAGAACAAGGAGACGATCGGCTTCAGCCTCTACAACTGCGTCGCCAGCGAGCCGACCTCCTGATCAGCGCGTGGAGATCGGCGTCTCGGCGCCAGGTCAACGCTGGCCCTGCGGCAGTCCCGGCGCGAGGCCCTGCGGCGCCGGAGGGGCGGCAGGCTGGGCAGGGCGCGGCTGGGCAGGCGCCGGACGCGGCTGTTGCGCCGGCATCAGCGTCTGCACGATGGCGCGGACCTTGGCCTGCTCGGCCTCGGCCGCCTTCTTGAACTCCTCCTCGTTGAGGAAGTGGTCCTTGTTCGTGTCCATGTGCAGGAACTGCGTGACCGCGAAGGCGGTCAGCTCCACGCGGTCGAGGAAGCGGTCCTTGTTGGTGTCGATCTCGGCGAACTTCAGCATCGCGATCTTCTTGCGCAGCTCGAAGGGCGGCAGGCCCTGCGCCTGCGGGCCGTCGGCCGGGCCGGCGAGGGCCGCATACTCCTGCTCGCTCACCTTGCCGTCGTTGTTCTTGTCGAGCTGGTCGGCCGAGCGCAGCTGCATGTCGATGAACTCGTTGATCGCGACCATGCCCTGGCGGCGGCGCGCCTCGATCTCGCGCCGGGCCTGCTCCTCGCGGCGCAGCGAGTTCTGCACGACCAGGCGCAGCTCGGGCTCGGTGATGCGGTTGTCGCGATCCATGTCGTACTGGTTGAACTCGGCATGCACCAGCGCCTCGGCCTCGGCGCGCTCGACGAAGCCGTCGCGGTTGGTGTCGAGGTTCTGGAACTCGGCGCGCGCGCGGGCGCGGCGTTCCTCGAGCGAGGGCGCACCGGTCCCGTCGGCGCTGTAGGGCGGCTCGGCGACCTTGAGGAACTCCTCGAGGCTGAGCTTGTTGTCCTTGTTGGCGTCGAGCTGCTCGAACGTCTTCATGCGGTACTGCAGGAACTGCTGCCGCGTGACCTCACCTTTCTTCTCGGTGTCGATCTCGGTGAACCATGTCGGCAGCGGAACCGGTGCATTGGGATTGGCCGCGGGCGCCGGCGTGGTGGCGGCCGTTCCGGGTGCGGATCCGGTGAGGCCAGGAGCGGTGGTGCCGGGTGTGGCAGGTGGCGGCAGCGGCGTGGTCTTGCCGGGCGCCGGAGCCGTCTGCGCCGGCGGAGCGGGTGGACGATTGGCCGGCCAGCCCTGCGTGGGCGGTGTCTGGGCGGCGGCGGGGAGTGTCAGGGCGACTGCAGCGATGAAGAGAGCAGGGCTGAAAAAGCGATCCATCGGCAGCAGTTCCGCGAGCTGGGAGAGGGGCCTTCGTATCGTCGGCAAAACGGTGCGTTGTCAACGTCCGCCCTGCGAGCCATCGTGCGGCGCAATCACGCCGAATTCATGACGCGGCGACCTGTGGGGTTGCGCCTCGCGCAGCAATCGTCCATCGTGCCTTCGATCGCAGACCCCGAAGAAGGGTCGCAAGTACTTGGGAGGCAAGGGTAATTTCGCGGCGACTGCGTTGTGAAGGGCGCCGGCTGCGAAACCGAAAACCACATGGCAGTCCCCGCTTCTTCCACGGCTACACCGTTGCTGAGCGTGCAAAACGTCTCGGTTCGCTTCGGTGGCATCGTCGCTCTCGACGGCGTCACCTTCGACGTTTTCCCCGGCCAGATCGCCGGCCTGATCGGCCCGAACGGCGCCGGCAAGACGACCCTGTTCAATTGCCTGAGCCGGCTCTACACGCCGAACGGCGGTGACGTGCTGTTCGAGGGCCGGTCGATCCTCGGCCAGCCGCGCTACGCCATTCCCTATATCGGCATCGGCCGCACCTTCCAGAACGTGGCGTTGTTCGACCGCATGTCGGTGCTCGACAACGTCAAGGTCGGCTGCCACAGCCGCAGCAGCACCAGCTTCTTCGAGAACGCGATCCGCCTGCCCAAGGTGCGCGAGCAGGAGACGCAGATCGCCGAGCGCGCCGACGAGCTGATCGAGTTCATGGATCTCGTGCCGTATCGGCACGCGCTCGCCGGGCCGCTGCCGTTCCCGATCCGCAAGCGCGTCGAGCTCGCGCGGGCGCTGGGCTCCAGCCCGAAGCTGCTGCTGCTGGACGAGCCCGCCGCCGGCCTGAACCATGAGGAGATCGAGACCCTGAAAGGCCAGATCCGGCGCGTGCGCGATACGCAGCACGTGACGGTGCTGCTTGTCGAGCATCACATGAGCCTGGTGATGTCGGTGTCGGACAAGGTGGTGGCGATCGACTTCGGCAAGAAGATCGCCGACGGAACGCCGGCGGAAGTCCAGCGCGATCCCGAGGTGATCCGCGCCTACCTGGGAACCTCGTGATGCTGTCGCTGCTCGAAGTGAAGGGATTGAAGGCCTATTACGGCCAGACCCAGGCGCTCTACGACGTCGGCTTCGACATCGCCGAAGGCGGCATCACGACCCTGCTGGGCGCCAACGGCGCGGGCAAGACGACGACGCTCCGGGCGATCTGCAACATGGTGCGCCGCGAGGGCGGGATCCGCTTCGCCGGCAAGGACCTCGCGGGCATGCCGACCGAGGAGATCGTGCGTCTCAGGATCGCGCACGTGCCCGAAGGTCGGGGCACCTTCACCACGCTCACGGTCGACGAGAATCTGCGCATCGCCGCCTACACCAACAAGGACAAGGGCGTGGTCGCGGCCGAGCGCGATCGCGTGTTCGGCTATTTCCCGCGACTGAAGGAGCGCATCCAGCAGCAGGCCGGCACCTTGTCGGGCGGCGAGCAGCAGATGCTGGCGATCGCCCGCGCGCTGATGCTGAAGCCGCGCCTGATGCTGCTCGACGAGCCGTCGTTCGGGCTGGCGCCGCTGATCGTGGTCGAGATCTTCCGCATCCTGCGGCGCATCAACGAGGAGGAGAAGGTGAGCATCCTGCTGGTCGAGCAGAATGCGGCGCTCGCCCTCGACCTCGCCACCCACGCCTACGTCCTGGAGACGGGGCGCGTCGTGATGTCGGGCCCGTCCGCGGTCGTGAAGAACGACGAGAACGTTCGCAAATCGTACCTGGGTTATTGAGGTTTCCGAGGCAGCAATGGAACAGTTCCTCCAGCAGCTCGCATCCGGCCTCGCCAACGGCGCCATCTATGCCTGCGTGGCGCTGGCGCTGGTCATGATCTACGTCTCGACCGACCACCTGAACTTCGCGCAGGGCGAGATGGCGATGTTCTCGACCTATATCAGCTGGCAGCTGATGGCGTGGGGCCTGAGCTTCTGGGTCGCCTTCATCCTGGCGGTGCTGATCTCCTTCGCGCTCGGCGTCCTGATCGAGCGCATCATCCTGCGACCATTGCACAACGCGCCCGTATTGTCGGTCGTGGTGGTGTTCATCGGCCTGCTGGCGATCTGCAACTCGATGGCCGGCGCGATCTGGAGCTACCTGATCAAGGAGTTTCCCTCGCCGTTCCCGAAGTCGAGCTTCGGCATCGCCGGCGTCATCGGTCCGCACCAGCTGGGCGTCGTGCTGGTCACCCTGATCGTGCTGACCCTGCTGTTCGCCTTCTTCCGCTTCACGCCGCTCGGCCTCGCCATGCGCGCCGCTGCGCAGAACCCGCAGATGGCCCGCCTGGTCGGCGTGCGGGTCGACTGGATGCTGGCGCTGGGCTGGGGCCTCGCCGCCGCGGTCGGCGCGGTGGCCGGCATTATGGTGGCGCACATCGTCTACCTCGACCCGAACATGATGGCCGGCATCCTGCTCTACGCCTTCGCCAGCGCCCTGGTCGGCGGCATCGGCAACCCGGGGGGCGCGGTGCTCGGCGGTTTCATCGTCGGCGTGCTCGAGAACATGGTCGCCTACGCCGGCAACATGATCGAGAAGGAGACCGGCGTGTACATCATCGGCAACGGCGAGAAGCTCACCGTCGCCCTGATCATCGTCATCTTCGTGCTGACCGTGAAGCCTGCCGGCCTGTTCGGCCGCGTCGTCGTGAAGAGGGTGTGACATGCCTCCATTCCCGAAGAAGTGGCTGATCGTCCTGCTGGTCCTGGGCTTCGTGATCCCGTTGCTCAACCCGCTGCTGCCCGACATCGTGTCGAGCTACCGGCTGTTCCTGGTCAGCACCATGATCATCGCAGCGATCGCGGTGCTCGGGCTCAACCTGCTGACCGGCTTCAACGGCCAGATCTCGCTCGGCCATGGCGCCTTCTATGCGGTCGGCGCCTACACCGCCGCGATCCTGATGGACCAGTACGACGTGCCGTACTACGCGACCCTGCCGATCGCGGCCGTGGTCTGCTTCGTGGTCGGCTATCTGTTCGGCCAGCCGGCGCTCAAGCTCGAGGGCCACTACCTCGCGCTCGCCACCTTCGCACTGGCGCTCTCGGTGCCGCAGATCCTGAAGTACAAGTGGCTCGAGGGCATCACCGGCGGCGTGCAGGGCATCGTGCTCAGCAAACCCGAACCGCCGTTCGGCCTGCCGCTGTCGGAAGACCAGTGGCTCTACTACTACTGCTTCGTCGTCATGGTGGTCCTGTTCTGGATCTCGCATAACATCCTGAACAGCCGCAGCGGCCGCGCCATGATGGCGATCCGTGACTTCCCGATCGCCGCCGACACGATGGGCATCAACCTCCGCCTCTACAAGACGGTGACCTTCGGCATCAGCGCCGCCATCACCGGCATCGCCGGCGCCCTGTCGGCCTCGGCGATCGCCTTCGTGGCGCCCGACAGCTTCAACATCTTCCTGTCGATCAAGTTCCTGATCGGCCTCGTGGTGGGCGGCATCGGCTCGCTGGCCGGCTGCGTGGTGGGCGGCATCTTCTACGTGCTGGTCGACAACTCTGCGCAGGCGCTGTCGACCTTCATCAAGAACGATCTCGGCCTGCAGTTCGACCTGTCGGCCTACACGGTGTTCGGCGTCCTGCTGATCGCCCTGATGTACATGATGCCCATGGGCATCGTCGGCGGCGTCCACGCCGCCGTCCGCAGCCTGCGCGGATCGAAGGCGCCCGCGCCGTCGGAGCGTCCGGCGGTCGCCGCCAGCAAGCCCGCAGCGAGCCGGCAAGGTCACTGAGCACGGGCCACCAAGCAAGACAGTCAGAGTTCAAACGGGGAAAGCGTGAGGTTGTTGATGAGGTGATTCCGTAACGGGAGGCTGAAGATGAAGACCAACAGGCGTACTTTCGTGGCCGGTGCATCGGCCGCAGCGTTGCTCACGGGTAAAAGCGTCGCGTTCGCTCAGAAGAAGTATTCCGACGGGGCGAGTGATACCGAGATCAAGATCGGTCACACCAACCCCTATAGTGGTCCGGCCTCCGCCTACGGCGTCATCGGCAAGACCATCCAGGCCTACTGGAAGAGCGTGAACGAAGCCGGCGGCATCAACGGCCGCAAGGTCAACTTCATCACCTACGACGACGGCTACAGCCCGCCCAAGACCGTCGAGCTGGTCCGCCAGCTGGTCGAGCAGGACAAGGTGCTGTGCACGTTCAACACGCTCGGCACGCCGACCAACACGGCGATCCACAAGTACATGAACGCCAAGAAGGTCCCGCAGCTGTTCGTCGCCACCGGCGCGTCCAAGTGGGGCGACCCGCAGCACTTCCCATGGACCATGGGCTATCAGCCCGACTACCACACCGAGGCCGTGATCTACGCCAAGCATCTGCTGGCCAACGTCAAGGATCCGAAGATCGGCGTGCTGATGCAGAACGACGACTACGGCAAGGACTACTGGGAGGGCATGAAGGACGGTCTCGGCAAGGAGATCAGTCGCGTCGTCAAGCATGTCACCTACGAGGTGACCGACCCGACGGTCGAGAGCCAGATCATCCAGCTCAAGGATTCCGGCGCCAATGTCTTCTTCAACATCTCGACGCCGAAGTTCGCTGCCCAGTCGATGCGCAAGGCGGGCGATATCGGCTGGAAGCCGGTCATCTACCTCAACAACGTGTCGTCGAGCGTGGCCTCGGCCATGAAGCCAGCCGGTTTCGAGAACGTGCAGGGCGTCATGACCGCCCAGTACCTGATGGATCCGACCGACAAGCAGTGGGACAGCCATCCCGACATGAAACTGTGGGTCGACTGGATGAAGAAGTCGAACCCCGGCGCGAGCCTGCAGGACGCCTCGAACGTGTTCGCCTACTCGGTCTCGTTCCTGATGCACGAGACGCTGAAGAAGTGCGGCGACAACCTCACGCGCGAGAACTTGATGAAGCAGGCTGCCAACCACCAGAAGCTGAAGGTCCCCCTGCTGCTGCCGGGCATCACCGTCAACACCAGCCCGACCGACTTCTACCCGATCCAGGCGGTCCAGCTCTCACGCTTCAAGGGCGAGACCTGGGAACTGTTCGGCGAGGTCATGCACGCCGAGAGCAGCTAGAACATATTCCGTCCGGCCGGAATCGGCCGGACGGAATATGACTGTTGCAACAAATATCGCCCGTGCGCGCATTTCCACTCAGATGGAACCGCGCCAGCGGGCCGATGGAGCAAGTGACGATCGTGTGGGCGCAGTTCCATCTGAGTGGAAATCGCTCTAGCAGCGAGGGAGTAGATCTGTGAAGAGACGGACATTCGTGGGCGGCGCTTCAGCCGCCCTTTTGGCCTCACCGGCGGTGCGGGCGCAGAAGAAATACGACGACGGCGCATCGGACACCGAGATCAAGATCGGCAACACCAACCCCTATAGCGGCCCGGCCTCGGCCTATGCCGCGATCGGCAAGACGATCGACACCTACTTCAAGGTGGTGAACGAGGCAGGCGGCGTGAACGGCCGCAAGATCAAGTTCATCTCGCTCGACGACGGCTATGTGCCGTCGAAGACCGTCGAGCTCGTGCGCCAGATGGTCGAGGGCGACAAGATCTTCGCGTTGTTCCAGTCGCTCGGCACGCCGTGCAACACCGCGATCCACAAGTACATGAACCAGAGGAAGGTGCCGCAGCTCTACGTCGCGACCGGCGCGTCGAAGTGGGGCGACCCGAAGAACTTCCCGTGGACCATGGGCTTCCAGCCCGACTACCACACCGAAGCGGTGATCTACGCCCATCACTGCCTGGCCAACGTCAGGGACGCCAGGATCGGCGTGCTGAGCCAGAACGACGACTACGGGCGCGACTATGTCGGCGGTCTCAAGGAAGGCCTCGGCAAGGAAGTCGGACGGATCGTCAAGTCGGTGACCTTCGAGGCGACCGATCCGACGGTCGACAGCCAGATCATCCAGCTGAAGGATTCCGGCGCCAACGTCTTCATGAACTTTGCCGGGCCGAAGGCCGCCGCACAGGGCATCCGCAAGGCGGCGGACATCGCCTGGAAGCCGACGGCGCACTACCTCAACAACATCTCGGCCTCGGTGGCGGCGGTGATGAAGCCCGCCGGCTACGACAATTCCCAGGGCATCCTGACGGCGGCGTACCTGATGGATGCCACCGACAAGCAGTGGGAGAACAACGACGAAATGAAGACCTGGTCGGCGTGGATGGACAAGCACATGCCGGGCGCCAATAAGGCCGACGCTAACCACATCTACGGCTACGCCGTCAGCTCGGTGATGGTCGAGACGCTGAAGCGCTGCGGCGACAACCTCACGCGCGCCAACCTGATGAAACAGGCGGCGGGCTTCCAGAAGTACCGGGTGCCGCTGCTGCTGCCCGGTATTCTCATGAATACCAGCCCGACCGACTTCTACCCGATCCAGGCGGTGCAGTTGCAGCGCTTCAAGGGCGAGACGTGGGAGCTGTTCGGCGAGATCATGCACGCAGAGAGCACGTGACCGCACTTCGGAACGAAGGCGCACACAATTCAGCGGGCCGCCGGTTTTCCGGCGGCCTTTTCATTTGTGCCTTTTCAAGCCCGCATTTTCGCGGGACAAGTTCGCGCCATTTCAAATGGGAGGTGACATAAAGTGCAGACGAGTAGGCGTGGTTTCATCGGTGGCGTGTCGGCTGCCGCAGTGTTTTCGGGTACGCGTGCGTTCGCGGAAAAGAAGTACGACAACGGTGCCTCGGACACCGAGATCAAGATCGGCCATGCCGGCCCCTATAGCGGCCCCGCATCGGCCTACGGCGTGATCGGCAAGGGCATCGAGGCCTATTGGAAGAGCGTCAACGACGCGGGCGGCATCAACGGCCGCAAGGTCAACTTCATCACCCTGGACGACGGCTACAACCCCTCCAAGACGGTCGAGGTGGTTCGGCAGCTGGTCGAGCAGGAGAAGGTGCTCTGCTGCTTCAACACGCTTGGCACGCCGTCGAACACGGCGATCCACAAGTACATGAACAGCAAGAAGGTGCCGCAGCTCTACGTCGCCACCGGCGCGTCGAAGTGGGGCGACCCCAAGCACTTCCCGTGGACGATGGGCTACCAGCCCGACTACCACACCGAGGGCGTGATCTACGCCAAGCACATCCTCGCGAACATCAAGGATGCGAAGGTCGGCATCCTGATGCAGAACGACGACTTCGGTAAGGACTATCTCGAGGGCTTCAAGGAAGGCCTGGGCAAGGAGAACGCCAAGCTGATCGTCAAGCTCGCCACCTACGAGGTGACCGACCCGACGGTCGAGAGCCAGATCATCCAGCTCAAGGACACGGGCGCCAACGTCTTCTTCAACATCGCGACGCCGAAGTTCGCCGCCCAGGCGATCCGCAAGGCGGCCGAGATCAACTGGAAGCCGGCGCAGTACATGACCAACGTCTCGGCCTCGGTCGCCTCGGTGATCAAGCCAGCCGGGTTCGACAACGCCCAGGGCATCATCACCGCCGCATACCTCAAGGATCCCACCGACAAGAAGTGGGCCGACGACGAGGAGATGAAGATGTGGTCGGCCTGGATGGACAAGTGGATGCCGGGCGCCAACAAGGGCGACGCCAACTACGTGTTCGCCTATTCGGTGTCGTTTCTGATGCACCAGACGCTGAAGAACTGCGGCGACGAGCTCACCCACGCGAACGTGATGAAGCAGGCCGCCAGCTTCAAGAAACTGCGCGTGCCGCTGCTGCTGCCGGGCATCACCGTCTCGACCAGCGCGACCGATTTCTATCCGATCCAGTCGGTCCAGCTCGAGCGCTTCAAGGGCGAGACCTGGGAGCTGTTCGGCGAGATCATGTCGGCCGAAAGCGCCTGATTTCCCGCTTCACAGCAGGAGAAAAGGGAAAGGCCGCCGGCAAAACCGGCGGCTTTTTTCTTGCCGCCTGCGAAGGTTCGCCTACGCTTCTTCCGCTTAACGATAAGTAGTGGAGGAAGCGTGAATACGAACAGGCGTGGTTTTTTGGGTGGCGTTTCGACGGCCGCCATTCTGTCGGCGTCCGGTATGGCGTTGGCTCAGAAGAAGTACGATGAGGGCGCGAGCGATACCGAGATCAAGATCGGTCATTGCTGTCCCTATAGCGGGCCGGCTTCGGCCTACGGTGTGATCGGCCAGGCGCACCAGGCGTTCTTCAAGGCGCTGAACGAGGCTGGCGGCATCAACGGTCGCAAGGTCAACTTCGTCACGCTCGACGACGGCTACGTGCCCTCCAAGGCGGTGGAATGCGTTCGCCAGCTGGTGGAGCAGGACAAGGTGCTGCTGCTGTTCCAGACGCTCGGCACGCCGACCAACACGGCGATCCACAAGTACGTCAACCAGAAGAAGGTCCCGCACCTCTTCATCTCGACGGGCGCATCGAAGTGGGGCGATCCGCAGCACTTCCCCTGGACCATGGGCTACCAGCCCGACTACAATACCGAGGGCTCGATCTACGCGAAGCACCTGCTGGCGAACGTCAAGGATCCGAAGATCGCGGTTCTCATGCAGAACGACGACTTCGGTAAGGACTATGTCGACGGCTTCAGGAAGGGCCTGGGCAAGGACAACGCCGGCAAGATCGTCAAGCAGGTCACCTACGAGGTGACCGATCCGACGGTCGATTCGCAGATCATCCAGCTCAAGGACACCGGCGCCAACGTGTTCCTCAACATCTCCACGCCCAAGTTCGCCGCCCAGGCGATCCGCAAGGCGGCCGAGATCGGCTGGAAGCCGGCACACTACCTCACCAACGTCTCGGCCTCGGTCGCGGCGGTGATGAAGCCCGCGGGTTTCGAGAACAGCCAGGGCATCCTGACCGCGGCCTATCTCAAGGACCCGACCGACAAGCAGTGGGACAATGCGGAAGACATGAAGGCCTGGCGGGCGTGGCTCGCCAAGAACATGCCGAACGCCAACCCCAACGATGCGAACATCGTCTTCGCCTTCTCGGTGGCCAGCCTGATGGTCGAAACCTTGAAGCGCTGCGGCGACGAGCTCACCCGCGCCAATGTCATGAAGCAGGCGGCAAGCTTCCACAACTACACCAACCCGCTGCTGCTGCCCGGCATCACCATCAACACCAGCGCGACCGACTTCTATCCGATCCAGGCGGTCCAGCTGGCCAAGTTCAACAAGGACACCTGGGAGCTGTTCGGCGACGTCATGCACGCCGAGAGCTCCTGATCGCAGAAGAGGAGAGAGGCCGCCGCAAGGCGGCCTTTCTCTTTTGCCCTACTGGTCCTGGCGGCGCGCCGCCCGTTCAGTGGGCTGGCGGCGCAGCGCCTGGCGGCACTCGGCCGTGTTGGTGCGGCCATCCTTGTCGGCGTCGCAGCGCGCGAAGTTCCGGGCAGCCTGGGCCATGAACTCGTCCTGGCTGACGAAGCCGTCATGGTCTCGGTCCACGCGGCGGAAGAACGCCTCCTGCCGCTCGAGCGCGCGGTCGGAGGTCGTCCGCGACTGGGAGAACAGCTCCTCCTTGGTGAGCTTGCCGTCGTGGTTCACGTCGAGTTCCTTGAAGCGGGCCTGCTGGCCCGCATCCCATTCGGCGCGGTCGACGAAGCCGTCCTTGTTGGTATCGTAGCGCATGATGCCGGTGGCTTGGCGTGCTGGCCGTGGAGGATTATCGGTTGTCGGGCCCGGGGCGGCCAACGCCGGGGAGGCGGCGAGCAGGAGCAGGATCAGCGGCAAGTTCTTCTGGATCATGGATGCAACCTTAAATTGTATCAGGAAGGCGAAACTCACGTTCCGGCTCCCTTACCCGCCGCTCTAAGCGCCGATATAGTCCCTGCCGGGCCGGAATTGTGGCCGTGTTGAGGTTTTGTTCTCCTCGGGATCTGTCATGGCATACGACTACGACTTGTTCGTCATAGGCGCCGGTTCCGGCGGTGTCCGTGCTTCGCGCATCGCTGCGGGCTACGGCGCCAGGGTCGGCATCTGCGAGGATTATCGCATCGGCGGCACCTGCGTGATCCGCGGCTGCGTGCCGAAGAAGCTGCTGGTCTATGGCTCCAAGTACGCACACGAGTTCGAGGATTCGCGGGCTTATGGCTGGACGGTCGGCGAGCCGACCCATTCGTGGGCAACCCTGCGCGACAATGTGAGCAAGGAGGTCGATCGGCTGAATGCCGTCTACATCCGCCTGCTCGAGGGCAGCGGCGTGAAGATCCACATGGGCCGAGGTCGGCTGATGGATCGCCACACGATCGAGGTCGGCGGCGAGACCGTAACGGCGGACAAGATCCTGATCGCCACCGGCGGCCGGCCCGAGGTGCCGCCGATCCCGGGCCATGAGTTCGCGATTACCTCGAACGAGGCGTTCCATCTGCCCGACCCGCTGCCCAGGCGCATCACCATCGTCGGCGGCGGCTATATCGCGGTCGAGTTCGCCGGCATCTTCCATGGCCTCGGATGCGAGGTCGACATCGTGATCCGGCGCGACCGCGTGCTGCGCGGCTTTGACGAGGAGTGCCGCACCTTCGTGCACGATTCGCTGAAAGCGGGTGGCATCAACATCCGTTCCGAGACCGAGATCCAGCGTATCTGCGCCACCAGGGACGGCAAAGGTCCGTTCGAATGCTTTACGCCGCTCGGCGGCATGTTCGAGACCGATCTCGTGATGTACGCCACCGGCCGCGTTCCCAACACGCACGGCATCGGTCTGGAGAAGGCCGGCGTGCAGCTCGACAAGGCGGGCGCCGTCGCGGTCGACGAATGGTCGAAGACGACGGCCGACAACATCTGGGCGGTCGGCGACGTCACCGATCGCATCGCGCTCACGCCGGTGGCGCTGATGGAGGGCCACTGCTTCGCCGACACCGAGTTCGGCAACAAGCCGCGCAAGCCCGACCATCGCAACGTGCCGTCGGCAGTGTTCTGCCAGCCCGAGATGGCCAATGTCGGCCTGACCGAGGAGGAGGCGCGCATGACTTTGGGCGAGCTCCGCGTCTACGGCTCGGCCTTCACCCCGATGAAGTACACGCTGGCCGGCCGCAAGCAGCGCACCTTCATGAAGCTGATCGTCGAGGCCGCGACCGACCGGGTGGTCGGCTGCCACATGGTGGGCGACGACGCGGCCGAGCTGATCCAGGGCCTGGCGGTGGCCGTGAAGGCCGGCGCCACCAAGGCCCAATTCGATGCCACCGTGGGCATTCACCCCACGGCTGGCGAGGAATTCGTCACCATGCGGACGGCGCGGCCGGAGCCGGCGCCGCGGAAAGCCGCGGCCGAGTGACTGCCCGGAGTCCGCTAGCCTATTATCCACAGCCCGTATAGGTTCACGACCCCCGAGCACCCGGCCCCGACCAGCCGGCAAGGCTGCGGGTGGTCTCAGGAGGGAGTTAGATGACCGCGATCCAGGGCCCGTCGCGCGCCGCCCCGAAAGGGCAGTCGCGCAGCTCGAGCGCCGCCGATTGGTCGCTCACCAGCTGGCGCGGCAAGCCTGCCCAGCAGATGCCGGTTTACCCCGACGCCGAGGCTGTCGGCCGGGCCGAGGCGCGCCTGCGCCGCTATCCGCCCCTGGTGTTCGCGGGTGAGGCGCGCAAGCTCAAGGCGGCGCTGGCCAAGGTCGCCGCGGGTGAGGCCTTCCTGCTGCAGGGCGGCGATTGTGCCGAGAGCTTCCAGGACTTCACCGCCAACAACATCCGCGACACATTTCGCGTGCTGCTGCAGATGGCGGTCGTGCTGACCTATGGCGCGGGCGTGCCGGTGGTGAAAGTCGGGCGCATGGCCGGCCAGTTCGCCAAGCCGCGGTCGTCGAACGTCGAGAAGGTGGGCGGCGTCGAGCTGCCCTCCTATCGCGGCGACAATGTCAACGGCTTCGAGTTCACCAAGGAAGCGCGCATTCCCGATCCGGAGCGCATGGTGCAGGCCTACAACCAGTCGGCCGCGACGCTCAACCTGCTGCGCGCCTTTGCCCAGGGCGGCTATGCCGATCTGCACGAGGTGAACCGCTGGAACCTCGACTTCGTGCGCACCTCGCCGGCCTCGGCCAAGTACGAGGACCTCGCGGCGCGGCTCGACGAGACGCTGAACTTCATGGCCGCCTGCGGCCTCACCTCGGCGACCACGCCGCAGATCGCCGAGACCGACTTCTTCACCAGCCACGAGGCGTTGCTCCTGCAGTACGAGGAGGCGCTGACCCGCGTCGATTCGACGTCGGGCGACTGGTACGACTGCTCCGCGCACATGCTGTGGATCGGCGACCGCACCCGCCAGCCCGACGGCGCGCATGTCGAGTTCCTGCGCGGAGTCCGCAACCCGATCGGCTTCAAGTGCGGCCCGACGCTGTCGCCCGACGACACGCTGAAGCTGATCGATTCGCTCAACCCGTCGAACGAGGCCGGCCGCATCGTCATGATTGTGCGCATGGGCGCCGACAAGGTCGCCGAGAAGCTGCCGCCGCTGGTTCGCGCGGTGAAGCGCTCGGGCAAGTCTGTGGTATGGTCGTGCGATCCGATGCACGGCAACACCGTCACCGCCTCGAACGGCAAGAAGACGCGCGACTTCGACAACATCCTGCGCGAGGTCACCGAGTTCTTCGCCGTGCACCGTGCCGAGGGCACGCATCCCGGCGGCGTGCACTTCGAGATGACCGGCCAGGAGGTCACCGAGTGCACCGGCGGCGCGGTCGAGATCACAGTCGACAAGCTGAACGAGCGCTACGAGACGCAATGCGATCCGCGCCTCAACGCCAGCCAGGCGCTGGAGCTCGCCTTCCTGCTCGCCGAGCAGCTCAAGGCCGAGCGCCTGTCGGTTCAGCGGGCGCGCCCGGCCGCGTAACGGCCAGCACGGGCGCGCGAAGGGGCAGGGGAACCCATGACGCATCCAGTAAACGGCGATATCGAGCGCTACACCGACCACTACTTCAACCGCACCAAGCGGGTGATCGGCAAGTTCGGCGATGCCGAGGTCACCTACGCCATCTTCATGCGCCGACCGGTGGTGTTTGCACCGCGGCTGGCGCTGGAATGGCTCGAGGCGACGAGGCGCGAGCGCAACACCAAGGTCACTGTCGACCAGCGCTACACCGAGGGCAAATGGGTCGGCGCCGGCGAGCCGATGATGTACATCACGGGCTCGTTCTTCCATCTCGTCGACCTCGAGACGATCTTCCTGCAGAAGCTCGGCCCCGCCTGCGTCGCCGCCTACAACGCCTGGACGATGTGCGCCGACATGCCGAAGTCCGCCTTCCTCGCCATGGATGCGCGGCATTGCGCGGGCCAGGAGATGGCCGAGATGATGGCCTATGCCGCGTCGGTCGGCTCCAATCGGGCCAAGCGCAAGGTCGGCGCGATCGGCTTCATCGGCAACGCCACCCATGCCACGGCGCACTTCTTCGGCCGCGAGTACGGGCTCGGCACCATGCCGCACGCGCTGATCGGCTACGCCGGCTCGACCGTTCGGGCGGCCGAGATGTTCTACGAGACCTTCCCGGGCGAGCCAATGACCGTGCTGGTCGACTACTTCGCCAGGGAGATCTCGGACTCGCTCGATGTCTGCCGGCGCTTTCCGGATCTCGCGGAGAAGGGGATGCTGTCGTTCCGGCTCGACACGACCGGCGGCCGCTACGTCGAAGGGCTCGACCCCGGCACGTCGTACGCAGTGCTCGAGCGCTACTCGCCCGATTCGATCCGCGGCTATCGCAGCGAGGAGGAGCTTCGCTACCTGGTCGGCACCGGCGTCTCCGCGGCGGCGGTCTTCCATCTGCGGCACGCGCTCGATCAGGCGGGCTTCACCAAGACCAAGATCGTTGCCTCGTCGGGCTTCGGCCCCGCCAAGTGCCGTGTCATGGCCGAGGCCAAGGCGCCGATCGACGTGGTTGGCACGGGCTCGTTCCTGCCTTCCAACTGGGGCGAGACCTACGCCACCGCCGACATCGTCGAGTATGACGGTGTCAAGCGGGTGAAGATCGGCCGTGAGTTCCTGCATCGCGGCCGCCCGAAGGCCGCCGCGGCGCCGCTGTAGTTCTCTTGCCGGACCGCGGGCGTCTCGCCCGCCTCATGATCGAGCGCATTCACATGCGCGGAAGAGCGGGCGAGACGCCCGCGGTCCGGCAAGACATGAGAGGAGAAACAATCATGCTCAAGCTCTATTATGCGCCGGGCGCCTGCTCGACGGCGTCGCATATCGGCCTCGAGGAAAGCGGTGCCCCCTACGACAGCCAGGCGCTGTCCTTCGCCAACAACGAGCAGAAGACGCCGGAGTACCTCAAGATCAACCCGCGCGGACGCGTGCCGGCGCTGGTGATCGACGAGGGCACGATCGTCGAGAACACGGCGATTCTCGACTACGTGGCGGCGAAGCACGCGCCGGCGCTGATGCCAAGCGATCCGGTGCAGCGGGCGCAGGCGATTTCGCTGATGGCCTGGTTCTCCAATAACGTGCACCCGTCCTTCACCCACATCAGCCGGCCGGAGCGGTTCGCCACGGACAGCGCGGTGTTCGAGCATCTCAAGGCGACCGGTCGCAACAACTTCCACGCCGCGCTCAAGGAGATCGACGGCATCATCGGCGGCAAGCCCTGGATCCTCGGCGACCAGTTCAGCGTCGTCGACGGCTACGCGCTGGTGTTCTATGGCTGGGGCAAGCGGATCGGCCTGCCGGTCGAGGAGCTGAAGAACTACACCGCCTGGAAGGATCGCATGCTGGCGCGCCCCGCGGTGCGGCGTGTCCTCGAGCGCGAGAAGAACGTCCTGGTCGCCGCGTAGGTGTCAGGCGACGTAGCTGCGATAGAGCGAGCCGAGCTCTTGGCTTTCCTGCGGGGTGATCTCGCCGTCGAGCACGCGCGCTTCCCAGCCGCGCAGCTGGCGCTTGATCTCGCTAGGGGTGCGCGGAGAGAGCAGCACCATGAAGAACTGCTCATGCGGCGACAGCTCGCGTTGCTCGCGGCGGTAGCCGAAGGGGCCGGCGCCCACTGCGCGGGGGCGGATCTCGGCCTGCAGGATCTCGTTCCAGCCCAGCCCCGCATCGCGCAGCAGGCTGGTGGCGAGCTTGGCGGCGGCCAAGGCCTGGTGGGCTTCGGTGCTGCCCAGCGCTTCGAGAGCTTTGACGAGGGCGGCGCGGTCGAAGGTCGACATGAACCAACCTGTGAGGAAGTGGCCGTAACTTCCTACAAGATATAGTGTATTTGACGAAGGGGCAAGCCTATGCGTTCGGTCTTCCCCATCTACCTCCTGGGTCTCGGCAGCTGGTTCGTGCCGCTCGGCATCCAGATGGTGCTGTTCTCGTGGCTGGCGGCGATCGTGTTGCGCATGGATGCCTTCGCCGTCGGCGTGGCGCAGGTCGCGCTGATGGCGCCCGGCATCCTGTTCCTGCCGCTCGGCGGGTTGGTCGCCGACCGGGGCAACGCCCGGCGGCTGCTGCTGCGCTATCACTTCCTTTACGCCGTGCCACCCCTGGTGCTGGCCGCCGTGGTGAGCTCGGGAGCGCTGAGCTATCCGCTGGTGCTCGCCTACGGCCTCGCCGCGGGATCGATCGGCGCCTTCGCCGTTCCGACGCGCGATGCGCTCCTGCCCATGGTCGCTGCAGGTAACCTGCCGCGTGCCGTGGCGCTGGCCACGGCCCTGCAGTTCCTCGGCCAGCTCGTCGGCCTCGCGCTCGCCTCGCAGGCCGATCATGTCGGAGCGCTGCCGCTGCTCGTCGCGCATTCGAGCCTTGTGCTGCTGGGCGCGATCGCCGTCTGGCGCCTGCCCGATCCGCCACCCCATCCGCCAGCCAAGCATCCGGGCTTCTGGTGCGCCATCGCCGACGGCGTCGCCGAGGCCGCGCGCTCGGAGCAGATGTGGCCGGTGTTGCTGATCAATCTCGGGATCGGCGTCTTTTATGTCGGCCCGTTCATGGCCGTCCTGCCGCTGGTCGTTCGCGATATCTATCACGGCGCCGCGGCGGAGATTGCCACCGTGAACATCTCCTTCTGGGCGGGCACCATCATCGCGGCCTTCGCCTTCGCCGGCCTGGCGCGGCGGCTCTCCCTGCGCGGCCGCCTGGTGGTCTGCGCCGTGTCGGTCGGAGCGCTGGTCCTGATGGCGATGGCGACGCATCCGCCCTTCTGGCTGTTGAACGTCCTGTGCGTGGTGTGGGGGCTGGGTGCAGGCATCACCATGACCCAGGGCCGCACCATCCTGCAGATCGTGGCGCCGCCCACGCATCGGGCGCGGCTGATGTCGCTCTTTCAGCTCGGGCTGGGCGGCGGCGGCCCGATCGGCGCGTTCATGGCGGGCGCGCTGGCCTCGATCCTCGGCCTCAAGCTCGCGATGCTTCTGCCGGCCCTGGGGATGGCCGCGCTCATCGTCGCCGTGCTGGTGCGCTCGCGCATCTGGACGATGCGCACGGTTGAGCCAAGCGTGTTCGGCGTTATTCCGCAGCCGCGCGCGGGCTGAGGCGGAGCGTCTGCCAGACGTCCTGCAGGGCGGCGACCAGCCGGGTCATGTCGTCGTCCGAATGTAGCGGGGTCGGCGTGAGCCGAAGGCGCTCGGTGCCGCGCGGCACGGTCGGGTAGTTGATCGGCTGGACGTAGATGCTGTGGCGATCCATCAGCAGGTCGCTCGCCTGCTTGCAGAGCGCAGCATCGCCCACCAGCACCGGGACGATGTGCGTGACCGAGGGCATTACCGGCAGGCCGCCCGCGGCGAGGCGGCGCTTCAGCGTTGCGGCGCGCTCCTGGTGTCGCGTGCGCAGTTCCGAATGGGCGCGCACGTGCCGAATGCTGGCCAGCGCACCGGCCGCGATTGCGGGCGGCATCGAGGTCGAGAAGATGAAGCCCGAGCCGCAGGAGCGCACGAAGTCGACCGTCGCCGCGGTCGAGGCGATGTAGCCGCCGACCACGCCGAACGCCTTGGCGAGCGTTCCCTGCACGATGTCGACCTTGTCGAGCACGCCGTCGCGCTCGGCCACGCCGCCGCCACCCGCGCCGTACATGCCGACGGCATGGACCTCGTCGAGATAGGCGAGGGCGCCATGGCGGTGGGCGAGATCGCACAGCTCGCCGATCGGCGCGATGTCGCCGTCCATCGAATAGACCGATTCGAAGGCCACGAGCTTGGGCGTCGCCGGATCGGACGCCGCGAGCAGCTGCTCGAGGTGGGCAAGATCGTTGTGCCGGAAGATGTGCCGCTTCGCGCCCGAGTGGCGAATGCCGGCGATCATCGAGGCATGGTTGTAGGCGTCGGAGTAGAGCTCGCAGCCCGGCAGCATCGCGCCCAGGGTCTGAAGCGTGGTCTCGTTGGCGACGTAGCCCGAGGTGAAGACCAGCGCCGCCTCCTTGCCATGGAGCGAGGCGAGCTCGCGTTCGAGTGCCACATGCATGGTGTTGGTGCCGGAGATGTTGCGCGTGCCGCCGGCGCCCGAGCCCTGCGTGCCGATCGCGGCCTGCATTGCCTCGAGCACGACCGGGTGCTGGCCCATCGCCAGGTAGTCGTTGCTGCACCAGACCGTGACGTCGCGCACCGCGCCGTTGTGATGGAAGCGTGCCCGGGGGAAGGCACCGACGATGCGCTCGAGCTCCGCGAAGACGCGATAGCGCCCCTCATCATGCAGACGCTGCAGATGACCGGCAAAGAAAGCCTGGTAGTCCATTCCTGACCCGTGTTTCCGCGGCCGAAATTACTCGGCTCGCCCGCTCAGTTCTTGACCTTTTTGGTCGCGGATTGGGGAAACACGATCACGTGACGCTAATTGCGACTCGTTCGCAACTAGACGAAGAGCGCAGTGAGTAGGGCGGTTGTGAGGAAAAACGAAACCGTCAGCAGGGGCAGCGCGCCCAGGAGCCGCGTCTGCGTCGGCAGGCCCTCCCAGTAACGCAGGGTGGTGAGGGCGGCGAACAGGGCGAGCAGAGCGCCGATTGCCCATAGCGCGAAGGCGATCGGCATGGCGACCGCGCCGCCCTCGCCCTGGACGTCGATCATTCCGATGCCGACGATCGCCGGCAGGACGGAGGCGGCAAAGAACGCCACCGCCCAGATCGCCCGGTTTCGAATCCGCTGGTTGGTACCGAGCGGCGGTGTCCAGCCGGGGCGTGCCCCGTCCGTCGTGTCAGGTCTTGAAATGGTCAGCCCTTGAACTTGCCTTCCGCCTTGAGCTCGCCCATCGCCGCATCGAGCGACTGGCGCAGGCGGCTGAACAGGTCGGCGAGCTCGCTCTCGTTGATGATCAGCGGCGGGCAGATGGCAATGCGGTCGCCCATGTTGCGGATGAACAGACCGCGCTGGACCGCATGGTTGTAGACCTTGAGCCCGGCGCCGTCGGCAACCAGGTCGAACGCCTCCTTGGTCTTCTTGTCCTTCACCACTTCGAGCGCGCCGAACATGCCGATGCCCATCGCCTCGCCGACCAGCGGGTGATCGTCGAACGACTTGATGTGCTTCTGGAAGACCGGGCTCAGCCGCTTGGCGTGACCGAACAGGTCGATCTCGTCGTAGATCTTTTGCGCCTCGAGCGCGACCGCGGCGGCCACCGGATGGCCTGAGTAGGTGAAGCCGTGGCCCCAGGTGCCGATCTTGTCGCTCTCGCTCATCAGCGCCTGGTAGACCTTGTCGGTGATCATCACCGCCGAGATCGGCAGGAACGAGGCCGACAGCGCCTTGGCGCAGGTCAGGATGTCCGGCTTGATGTTGAGCGTCTGGCAGCCCCAGACGTTGCCGGTGCGGCCGAAGCCGCAGATCACCTCGTCGGCGACGAACAGCATGTCGTACTTGCGACAGACTGCCTGAATCTTCTCGTAATAGCCCTTGGGCGGCACGATCACGCCGCCGGCGCCCATCACCGGCTCGCAGATCATTGCCGCGACCTCGTCGGCGCCCCCTTCCTTGATGATCAGCTGCTCGAGCTCGTCGGCGCAGCGCGTCGCGAACTGCTCCTCGGTCTCGCCCGGCTTGCCGAAGCGATAGAAGTGCGGACAGCTCGTATGCAGGATGCCCTGGATCGGCAGGTCGAAGGAGCGATGATTGGCCGGCAGGCCGGTCAGGCTCGCCGAGGCGACCGTGACGCCGTGATAGCCCTTGGTGCGCGAGACGATCTTCTTCTTCTTCGGCCGGCCCAGCGCATTGTTCATGTACCACACCATCTTGATGACGGTGTCGTTGGCCTCGGAGCCGGAATTGGCGAAGAAGACCTTCGACATGTCGACCGGCGCCATCTGCTTCAGCTTCTCGGCGAGGTTGATCGCCGGCTCGTGGCTGCGCTGGTTGAAGGCATGGTAGAACGGCAGCTGCTTCATCTGCTCGTAGGCGACAGTCGCCAGCCGCTCGTTGCTGAAGCCCAGCGCCGCCGACCACAGGCCGGCCATGCCCTCGATGTACTCCTTGCCGTCGTCGTCCATCACGTAGACGCCGCGGCCGCGAACGATCGTCAGCGGGCCGGTCGTCTCGTGCTTCTTGAAGTTGGTGTAGGGGTGCAGATGGTGGGCAATGTCGCGGGCAGCATTGGAATTGCCGCGAAAGCTGCGTGAAACGTCGTTCATGGACCGCACCCTCAATTTGAGCGAGGTGTGCACGATAGGAGCCCGCCGGAAGCCTGTCCAACTTGTGTGTTTTGAGCCGTCCTCTGAGAATTTTTTGCCGTTTGACGCCTCCTCAGAGGCGGTGCAATTTGCCGCGCCGAGATATGCGCCCGTGCATGGGACAGGTGCGTGGGGCAGGGCTGTTGGAGGGAATTTGATGAAGTTGAGCTTCCGTCGTTCCATGGCGATCAGCGCCATGATGTTCGCCGCGTTCATGGCCGGGTCGGCCGATGCCAAGACGTTCAGGTGGGCCAACTCGGGCGACGTCAGCTCGATGGACCCCTACGCCCGCCAGGAAACCTTCCTGCTGACCTTCACCTCGAACATCTACGAGCCGCTGGTGCGGCGCGACAGGGACCTCAAGCTCGAGCCGGCGCTGGCGGTGAAGTGGGGCCAGACCGATCCGACGCACTGGTACTTCGACCTGCGCAAGGACGTGAAGTTCTCCGACGGCACGCCGTTCAATGCCGACGACGTGGTGTTCTCGATCAACCGCGCCAACGGCCCCGGCTCCAACCTCAACGGAAACTTCGGAACGATGGAGTCGATCAAGAAGGTCGACGACTACCGGGTCGAGGTGACGACCCGCGTTCCCGATCCGCTGCTTGCCGACAAATGGGCGTCGATCGGCATCATGTCCAAGGTGTGGTGCGAGAAGAACAACGCCGTCAACGCCGCGGATATGGTCAAGAACGAGGAGAACTACGCGACCCGAAACGCCATGGGTACCGGTCCCTTCGTGCTGAAGGAGCGCCGCGCAGGCGAGAAGACGATCCTCGTCGCCAACCCGACCTGGTGGGACAAGCCCACGCATAACCTCACCGAGGTGATCTTCACGCCGGTGCCGAACGCGGCGACCCGCGTGGCCGCCCTGAAGTCGGGCGACATCGACATGACCTACGAGGTCCCGCCGGCCGACACCGAGAGCCTGAAGAAGGACGCCAATATCAAGGTGATGGAAGGCCCCGAGACGCGCGTCGTCTATCTCGGCTTCGACGAGGAGCGCGACGAGCTGGTCGAGTCCAACGTCAAGGGCAAGAACCCGTACAAGGACAAGCGCGTCCGCGAGGCGATGTTCCGCTCGATCGACGTCGACGCGATCAAGCGTACCGTGATGCGCGGCCAGTCGTTTCCGACCATGCTGATGGTGGCGCCGGGCATCAACGGCTACACCAAGGATCTCGACAAGCGCCCGCCGCTGCTGAAGCCCGATGAGGCCAAGAAGATGCTGGCCGATGCCGGCTATCCCAACGGCTTCGAGACCGGCATGGACTGCCCGAACGATCGTTACGTCAACGACGAGAAGATCTGCCAGGCCGTCGTGTCGATGCTGGCCAAGATCGGCATCAAGGTGAACCTGCGCGCCCAGACCCGCAGCCTTTACTTTGCCAAGATCCTGCGCAGCACCTCGGACGGCAAGCCGTCGAATACCAGCTTCTTCATGCTGGGCTGGTCGCCGGCCACGACCTACGACGTGCACAACGTGTTCGAGCAGCTGATCCAGACTCCGAACATCAAGACCAAGAAGGGCCTGTTCAATCCCGGCGGCTACTCGAACAAGAAGTTCGACGAACTGGCGGACAAGATCGAGGTCGAGACGGACAAGGCCAAGCGCGACGCCATGATCCACGAGGCGACCAAGATCTACACCGAGGACTACGCCTATATCCCGCTGCACCAGCAGGCGCTGGTGTGGGCGATGCGCAAGAACGTCGACCTGGTCCAGCCAGCCGACAATTCATTCCCGCTGCGCTTCGTGAATATTAAGTAGCCTGCGGCACTTAAACGGCCGGCCCCGCCGCCTCTGGCGCGCGGGGCCGGTTCCGTTTTGGCTCCGATCCTGCTAGGGGTCCGGCCGGGCTAGAAACAATCAAGAAATGCTCGCATTCATCCTGAGACGCCTGGTCCAGTCGGTCGCCGTCCTGCTGGTGGTCGGGCTCGTGTCCTTTTCCCTGTTCCGTTATGTCGGTGACCCGATCAACGGCATGGTCGGCCAGGACACCCCGGCCAGCGAGCGCGAGGCGCTGAAGGAGAAGCTCGGCCTCAACGACCCCGCGCCGGTCCAGTTCCTCCACTTCATCGGCAACGCCGCCAAGGGCTGGTTCGGCCTCAGCTACCGCACCTCCGAGCCGGTCAACCGCATGATCCTGGAGCGCCTGCCGGCGACCCTCGAGCTCAGTTTCTGCGCCGCCCTGTTCGCCTTGCTGATTGGCTTGCCGATGGGCGTCTATACCGGCCTCTATCCACGACATTGGAGCAGTCGGGCGCTGCAGGCGGTCTCGTTGCTCGGCGTGTCGCTGCCGACCTTCGTGATCGGTATCCTGCTGATCCTGGTCTTCTCGGTGATGCTGCGCTGGCTGCCGTCGTTCGGCCGTGGCGAGACGGTGAACCTCGGCTGGTGGACCACCGGCTTCCTGCGCTGGAAGGGCATCGAGGCGCTGATCATGCCGGCGATCACGCTGGGTCTGTTCCAGCTCACCCTGATCATGCGGCTGGTGCGCTCGGAGATGCTCGAGGTGATGCGCACCGACTACATCAAGTTCGCCCGCGCGCGCGGCCTCACCAATCGCGCCATCAATTTCGGTCATGCGCTCAAGAACACGCTGGTGCCCGTGATCACGATCACCGGCCTGCAGCTCGGGAGCATCATCGCCTTCTCGGTCGTGACCGAGACGGTGTTCGCTTGGCCGGGCGTCGGCCAGCTCTTCATACAGTCGGTGCAGTTCGTCGACATTCCGGTGATGGCGGCCTACCTGATGCTGATCGGCCTGCTGTTCGTCCTGATCAACCTCGCCGTCGATCTGCTGTACTTCGCCGTCGACCCGCGCCTGCGTGGCGGCGGACTGGCGCGCGCCGGGGGGCACTGAGCATGGCCCAATGGATCGCCCGTGCCGCCGACAGCGACATCTGGTGGAGCTTCAAGTCCTCCGTCACCACGGTGATCGCCGCCATCGTCACCCTGCTGATCATCGTCGTCGCCTTCCTGTCGCCGGTGCTCGCGCCGCACACGCCGTTTGATCCGTCGACCTTGAGCCTGACCGACGGCCTCAAGCCGCCGGTCTTCATGGGCGACGACGGCGACTGGTCGTTCCCGCTCGGCACCGACGATCAGGGCAGGGACGTGCTCTCCTCGATCATGTACGGCACGCGGCTGTCGCTCGAGGTGGGCTTCGCCTCGGTCGTGGTGGCGATGCTGCTCGGCATCACACTTGGCCTTTTCAGCGGTTACTTCGGCGGTGCGGTCGATTCGGTGATCATGCGCATCGCCGACGTGCAGCTCACCTTTCCGGCGATCCTGGTGGCGCTGCTGATCGACGGCATCGTGCGTGGCATCCTGACCAGTCAACGACACGACGAGATCGCCGTGTTCGTCATCGTCGGCGCGATCGGACTGAGTTTCTGGGTGCAATACGCCCGCACCGTGCGCGGCTCAGTGCTGGTCGAGAAGAACAAGGAGTACGTCCAGGCGGCCCGCGTGATCGGTCTGTCACCGATCCTGATCATGTTCCGCCACGTACTGCCCAACGTCACCGGGCCGGTGCTGGTGATCGGCACCATCAACCTCGGCCTCGCCATCATCACCGAGGCGACGCTCTCTTTCCTCGGCGTCGGCCTGCCATCGACCCAGCCGTCGCTCGGCACCCTGATCCGCCTCGGCAACGAGCTGCTGCAGTCGGGCGAATGGTGGATCACGCTCTTCCCGTCGATCACGCTGGCCGCGCTGGTGCTGGCGGTGAACCTGCTGGGCGACTGGCTGCGCGACGCCCTGAACCCGAAGCTCCGCTGATGGCCACCAACAACCCGCCGCTGCTGGAAGTGAAGAACCTCCGCGTCGAGTTCCCGACGCGGCGCGGCACGCTGCTCGCCGTCGACAATGTCTCGTTCGAGATCTCGCCCGGCGAGGTGCTGGGCGTGGTGGGCGAGTCGGGCGCCGGCAAGTCGCTGACCGGCAACGCCATCATCGGCCTGCTCGAGCCGCCGGGTCGCATTGCCGCCGGCGAGATCCGGCTCGAGGGGCGACGGATCGACAACCTGCCCTACGAGGAGATGCGCAAGGTCCGTGGCGCGCGCATCGGCGCGATCTTCCAGGACCCGTTGACCAGCCTGAACCCGCTCTATTCGGTCGGCCGCCAGCTGGTCGAGACCATCCAGACGCACAAGCCGCTCTCGACCGCACAAGCTCGCGCGCGGGCGCTCGAGCTCCTGAAGGAAGTCGGCATCCCCGGCGCCGAGCACCGAATCGATCACTATCCGCACCAGTTCTCGGGCGGCATGCGGCAGCGCGTGGTCATCGCGCTCGCCCTGTGCGCCGGCCCGCGCCTGATCGTGGCCGACGAGCCGACCACCGCGCTCGACGTCTCGATCCAGGCGCAGATCATCGCGCTGCTGAAGCGCCTCTGCCGCGAGCACCAGACGGCCGTGATGCTGGTCACGCACGACATGGGCGTGATCGCCGAGACGGCCGACCGGGTCGCCGTCATGTACGCCGGCCGCATCGCGGAGATCGGCCCGGTCCGCGACGTGATCAAGCACGCGCAGCATCCGTACACGAAAGGCCTGATGGGCTCGATCCCGCATCTCGGCGAGCGTGGCGAGCGACTGACCCAGATCGAGGGCTCGATGCCGCGCCTGACGGAAATTCCCAAGGGGTGCGCTTTCAACCCGCGCTGCACCTTCCGCGGCGAGCGCTGCCTGGTCGATCGGCCTGAGCTGATGGCCGCCGGCGCGAGCCGCGCCGCCTGCTGGCTGCACGACGCACGCGGCGTCGGCGTTCCTGTTGTCAGGGAGCCCGCCAGTGCCTGAGTTCGTGCAGATCGACGGGCTGAAGCGCTACTTCGACGTCTCGGCGCCGTGGCTGGTGCGCAAGCTCGAGAACCGGCCGCGCCAGATCGTGCAGGCGGTCGACGGCGTCGATATCACCATCGCCAAAGGCGAGACCTTCTCGCTGGTGGGCGAGTCGGGCTGCGGCAAGTCCACGGTCGCGCGCCTGGTGGTCGGCCTCTATCCGCCGACCGCCGGCACGATCGCATTCGACGGCCACGATATGTCGCAACGCCGGGGCGGGACCGAGACCTCTGCGCTGCGGCGCCGGCTGCAGATGATCTTCCAGGATCCCTATGCCAGCCTCAATCCGCGCTGGCGGGTGTTCGACATCATCGCCGAGCCGATCCGCGCCTTCGGCCTCGCCAAGGACAAGGCCGACCTGCGCAAGCAGGTCGAGGACCTGCTGCGTCAGGTGCGGCTGACGCCAGCGGACGGCGCCAAGTTCCCGCACGAATTCTCCGGCGGCCAGCGCCAGCGCATCTCGATCGCCCGCGCGCTCGCCAGCCGTCCGGAATTCCTGGTGTGCGACGAGCCGACCTCGGCGCTCGACGTGTCGGTGCAGGCGCAGATCCTGAACCTGATGATGGACCTGCAGCGGCGGCTGCAGCTCACCTATCTGTTCATCAGCCACAATCTCGCGGTCGTCTATCACATCTCCACCCGTGTGGGCGTGATGTACCTCGGTCGCGTGGTCGAGCAGGCGCCGACCGAGACGCTGTTCCGCCGGCCCAAGCATCCGTACACGCGGATGCTGCTCGACACGATCCCCGACCTCGAGATGACTGGCCGCCAGCGCACTCCGGTCGGCGGCGAGGTGCCGAGCCCGATCAACCCGCCCAGCGGATGCACCTTCCATCCGCGTTGTCCGTTCGCGAACGACCGCTGCAAGGTCGAGCGTCCCAAGGCCCTGCCGGCCGAGGACGGCACGGTCGCCTGCCACGGCATTGAGGAAGGTCGCATCCCGGTCGAGGAACGGAGCTACTCATTGGACCGCGCGCAGCCTGCGCGTTCATGAGTTTGAGCGCGCAGGATGCGCGCGGCCCACAAGACGACATATGCGCCGTCTTCGCTTGACCCCGCTCGGCGCTAACGTACGATCCGCTGCCTTTTTCACTCATCCGTTGGGAGAGTCCGCATGCCGGTGATCAACCGCATCGCCTCGTTTCACAAGGACATGACCGCGTGGCGCCACGACATCCATAGCCACCCCGAGACGGCCTTCGAGGAAGTGCGGACCGCCGATATTGTTGCGGAGAAGCTGAAATCGTTCGGTATCGAGGTGCATCGCGGCCTTGCCAAGACCGGCGTGGTGGGCGTGCTGCGCTCGGGCAACTCCAAGCGCGCGATCGGCCTGCGGGCCGACATGGACGCGCTCGATGTTCACGAGACCAACGACTTCGCCCACAAGTCGACGATCCCCGGCAAGATGCATGCCTGCGGCCATGACGGCCACACGGTGATGCTGCTGGGCGCCGCCAAGTACCTCGCCGAGACCAGGAACTTCGACGGCACCGTCTACTTCATCTTCCAGCCGGCCGAGGAGAACGAGGGCGGCGGCCGGGTCATGGTCGAGGAGGGGCTATTCGAGAAGTTTCCCTGCGAGGGCGTCTACGGCATGCACAATATCCCGGGCGTTCCGGTCGGCCGCTTCGCCGTCCGGCCCGGCCCGATGATGGCCGCCTATGACATCTTCGAGGTCGTCATCAAGGGCGTCGGTGCGCACGGCGCCATGCCGCATCACGGCATCGACCCGGTGGTTGTCGGCTCGCACATCGTCACCGCGCTGCAGTCGATCGTGGCGCGCAACCTCGACCCGATGGACACCGCGGTGGTCTCGACCACCCAGATCCATGCCGGCGACACCTGGAATGTGATCCCGCAGGAGTGCGTGCTGCGGGGCACCGTGCGCACGTTCAAGAAGCCCGTGCAGGACATGATCGAGGCCAAGATCGAGAAGATCGCGCGCAACGTCGCCGCCGGCTTCGGCGCGGAGGTCGCGAAGTGGCGCTACGAGCGCCGCTATCCGGCGACCGTCAACACGCCGCAGGAGACCGAGTTTGCGGCCCAGGCGGCCACGGCGCTGGTCGGTGTGGAGAACGTCAACCGCAACCCGACGCCGGCGATGGGCAGCGAGGACTTCGCCTGGATGCTGCTGAAGAAGCCGGGCTGCTACATCTGGGTCGGCAACGGCGACGGCGAAGGCTCGTGCATGGTCCATAACCCGGGCTACGACTTCAACGACGACATCCTGCCGATCGGCGCCTCTTACTGGGCGACCCTGGTCGAGCAGCAGCTGTCGCGGCAGGCGATGCCGCAAGCCGCGGAGTAGCAGCACCAACCTCGCTGGCTGTCGTGGTTCATCCCTACAAGAACCGGAGGATCGGCCTCGCCACCATGCACGAGAAGGAACGGGCGCTGGCGGCGCCGTTCCGCCGCGTGCTGGGGGCCGAGATCGTCGTGCCGCCGCTCGACACCGACACGCTCGGCACCTTCTCGGGCGAGGTGCCGCGACCGGACGCGCTGGTCGAGACCTCGCTGCTCAAGGCCGAGATGGTGTTCGAGGCGATGCCCGACGTCGATTGCGCCGTGGCGAGCGAGGGCAGCTACGGGCCCATCGAGCGGCTGCCGCTGGTGCCGGGGGGCGTCGAGCTCCTGGCCTTCGTCGACCGCAGGCACGGCATCCGCCATGTCGAGACCATGCCGACCCATCGCACGACCTGGCGCCTTCAGCGCTTCGCCAAGGGCGATCCCGACCGGCTGCTGGCGCTGAAGGGCATGGGCTTTCCGCGGTTCGGCGTGTTCGTGGTCTGCAGCAGCGACATGAGCCAGCCGATCAAGAACCTCGCGACGGTCGACGAAGTGATCGCGGCGATGGACCGCGAGGCCGAACGCTCGGAGGACGGGCTGGCGGTGCTCTACTCCGACATGCGCGCGCACAAGAACCCGATGCGCATGCTGGTGCTGCGCGCGGCGGGCTACAAGCTGGCCAAGCGCCTGCAGCGGCTGTGCCCGAAGTGCCGCGCGCCGGGCTTCGGCTCGATCGGCTCGCGCCGCGGCCTGCCGTGCGAGGGCTGTGGCGAGCCGACGCACTGGATCGATTTCGAGATCGACGGCTGCGGCGTCTGCGGCCACGCGACCAGCCGCCCGCGCAGGGACGGCCGCAGGACCGCGCCGCGTCTCAGCTGTTCCTCTTGCCGGACCGGGGGTGTCCCGCCCGCTCATACGCGCATATGAATGCGCTCTATGATGAGGCGGGCGGGACGCCCGCGGTCTGGCAAGACTACGGCATCCGCACGGCCTTCTTCGCGCAGCTGGGGAAGTAGCCGCGGATCTTCTGCATCGTTTCGGTCGTGCGGCCCGCGGCGGCTGCTTCGTCGATCGCGTACATGTCGGCCGGCGTGACCGTCGTCTGGGCCTGGTCCGCTACGCAGCCGCAGGTCTCGTCGCAGATCTTGCGCTTGGCGTCGGGCAGCTTGAGCGTGGTCTGGCAGCTCTCGATGCATTGGCCGAGGAAATGCGTGCGCTGCGCCTGGGTCCAGTCGGCCCATGCCGGCATGCTGAGCATGAGGAGCAGGGCGGATGCGATCGACAGACGCAGCATCGGGTCACTCCTTCAGGTCGGTGGCGAGATGGAAAAGGCAGTCGCCGCGCTCGCAGCGGGCGGGGATGCGCTTGCACAGCACCAGGCCATCACGCTTGAAGCTTAGCACTTCGGGCTCGCGCCAGGGTGTGTGGTGGAAATGGATACGCGCGGCCGGCTGGCCCTGGGCGACCATGTCGCCGAGGTCGACCAGCGGCTCGAACAGCCCGCCGTCCGACGCATAGACGTAGTAGTCGTCGCCACCGATCTCGGTCAGTCGGGTCGGCGTCGGCGCCGGGACCGGTCCCTGCAGCAGGCCGATATGTGCCAGCACGCGCCGCATGCCGTCCTGGGCGATCTTGAGAGAGGAAGGTGTGACGAGCCCACCGCCGCCGAGCTCGGTGCCCATCGACACGACGCCCTGGCGGAATGAGGCGGAGGTGAAGGTGCGGCCGCCGCCCTGCGGCGCTGCCGCGAGATAGCTGACCGGCGCACCGAACGCCTTCAACATGCCCAGCACCGTCTTCATCCGCGCCTCGTCGCCATGGCGCGGTGCGAGCGCGCTCGGGATGTAGGCGAGCGAGCTGCCGCCGGAGTGGAAGTCGAAGCTGTAATCGAATGTCGGCAGGAGCACGTGCTCGATGAAATGCGCGATCTGCTCGGTGATCGTGCCTTCGGGATTGCCGGGGAAGGAGCGGTTGAGGTTGCCGTCGTCGATCGGCGAGGTTCGCATGCCCGCCATCGCGGCCGGGAAGTTGGCCGATGGCAGGATCACCAGCCGGCCCTTGATGTCCTTGGGCTCCAGGGCGCGGATCAGGTTGCCGAGCCCGATCTGCCCTTCCCACTCGTCGCCGTGATTGCCGGCCTGCATCAGCACGTTCGGCCCGTCGCCGTTCTTGATGCGCACGATCGGGATCGGGATCCAGCCATAGGCCGAGCGGTGCACCGAGTGAGGCACCCGCACGAAGCCGGTCGCCTTGCCCTCGGCGTTCAGGTCGATGTCGGCGGCGAGGCGGCTCATCGCCGCGAAATCGGTCTTGCTCAAATCGGCTCACTCCATAGACGCTCGTTGCTCAGCGCCTCGGCCACGTCGGCCGAAATCGCCGTCAGAAGCTTCTCGCCCTTGTCGGCGCTCGCCGCGCCCGCATCGCCGATCACGCCGATCGGCGAGCGGCTCGACAGCTGCCGCCAGCGATAGACGCCTTCGTTGACGCCGGGAATCGCCGACAGGCCGGGCACGTACGGCCCGTGCATCTGCGACAGCTCGTCGGGATTCACCAGCTCCGGCGCCATCGCCATGATCATCGAGGTCTCGGCCTCGCAGGCATGCAGCAACGCCTTCTGCTTCTGCAGCAGCCCCGCAATCGACTTGGCGGCGATGTCCCAGTAGGTGCCGGTGGCGAGCGGCAGTTTGTACTCGACCGTCAGCTCGCCGATCATGTTCTGCAGCGCCGTGGTGTTCCCGCCATGGCCGTTCAGCACGAAGATACGCTTGAAGCCGTGGCGGATCGCCGAGGTCACGACGCAGCGGATCACGGCATACATCGTCGCGTAGTCGAGCGTAATGGTGCCGTTGAGCGACATGTGATGTTCGGACATGCCGTAGGGAATGGTCGGCGCCACCACCACCGGCACGCTCTTCTCCATAAGGCGCGCGGCCCGATGCGCCACCTCGTGCACGCAACGCCAGTCAACCATGCTCGGCAGGTGTGGGCCGTGCTGCTCGGTGGCCCCGATCGGCACGATCACGATGGCATTGCGCTGGGCAAGCGCCTTGATCTCCGAGGCCTTCAGCCTCGACCAGTCAATTTCGGACATTCACTCCTCTTGTGCTGGGGCGGGCCACTCCAGTGGCGCGTTCTTGTCTTTTCTGTACCGAGCGGGCTCTCGCGCCTCAGAAGGCGCTGCCGCCCGGCCGTTGTAGCGCGTCTGAACGCGCTACAACGTGGGCAGCGGCTGGAGCTTCATGCCCAGCCATTTCTGGTGCAGCCGGTCGATCTCGCCGTTCATCATATTGAAGAAGATGAAGCTGTTGAGCCACTGCAGCAGATTGTGCTCGCCCATCCGCACGCCCATGTGCGCGGGGCTGCGGCGGATGGTGAACTTGAGGTCGAACTCCTTGCCCGGATTGCGCTTCTGCAGGTCCGGGATGATGAGGCTGTTGGTAGCGAATAGGTCGGCCTGGCCGGAGACATAGGCCGCCGCGGCGGTCGCGTCATCCTCGGTGCGCATGATGGTGGCCTTGGGCGCCATTGCCGACAGCGCCAGCTCCTGCGTCGTGCCCTTGGCCGCGGCGACCTTGAGCTTGCCGATCTTGTCGGCCGAACTCACGTCGGCGCTCTTGGGACCGAACACTGCGAGCTGGGTGTCGGCGTAGGGCGCCGTGAACATGATCTGCTTGGCGCGTTCGGGCGTGAGCCCCATCACCGAGATCACGACGTCGACCTTGTTCGTCAGCAGGAAGGGAATACGGTTGGCGCCGGTGACCTGCTGCATCTCGAGCTTCACACCCAGTGCCTTGGCGACCATGCCGGCCAGCTCGATGTCGAAGCCCTCGGGCTCGCGCTTCTCGTTCTGCGAGCCGAACGGCGGCACATCCAGCGGTGTGGCGATGCGCACGACGCCCTTCTTGAGGATATCCTCGAAGGCATCGGCCCTTGCTTCGGTCGATAGGCCCGTCGTTCCCCAGGCCGAGAAGGCAAGCACGGCCAGCAACCCGAATATGCAGCGTTTCATGGTTCTCCCTCCAAAACTCCCCGACGTCGGCATCGATTTTGAATTACGATGGGAGGGAGAGGAAGCAATGACTGCACCCTTCGACGTGACGAAACCCCTGCCGGGCGCCAATTTCGGCGCCACCGTTCGGCTTGCGAACAAGCTCGGCAAGACGATGCCCGAGGGCCTGCCACAGGCGCTGGCCGATGCCGGCGGGCTGCTGCTGATCCCGGGCTTGAGCGAGATCAGCGACGACCCGCAGCTCCTGGTGACGCTGAGCTACCTGTTCGGGCCGGAGGTCGAGGACTATCGCACGCTGCTCACGCGCGTGACGATGGCGCATGAGACGGTGCCGGAGATCTTCATGGTCACCAACATGGTGCCGGGCGCGCGCCCGCCGCCGAAGCAGCCCGATCCGCCGCTCGCGGCCGACGGCAAGCTGCCGGTGCAGTATCCGCATCGCAAGGGCTGGCACACTGACCAGAGCTATCGCCGCCCTCCGCCGGACATCTCGCTGTTCTATGCCGCCACGCCCGTCGCGCGCGGCAGCGGCCAGACGATCTTCGCATCAGGCCATCTCGCTTACGACGCGCTGCCGGCCGATCTGAAGGCGAAGGTCGAGACGCTGCAGGGTCTGCATGCGCAGCCCGGCAGCGGGCGCAGCCGCGGCGACATCGAGGCCGGGAAGACGCCACCTGCCGTCCTCCCGCATCAGCGCTCGCAGAGGCAGCCGGTGGTACGCACGCATCCGGTCACCGGCCGCAAGGCGCTTTATCTCTGCGAGAGCGGCCAGATGGACTGGCACGAAGGTCCGTTCGTCGGCATGGAGCCCGGACCGTACGGCGACGGCGCGAAGCTGCTCGACCAGCTGATGACGCACTACACACGGCCCGAATTCATCTACGTGCACGAGTGGACGCAAGGCGATGTGCTGGTGTGGGACAATCGGTGCCTGATCCACGCGGCGACCTGGTACGACGCCGACAGGGAGCAGCGCATGATGTGGCGCACCACTGTGCGCGGCAATCCGGGCGCGATCTATGCCGGCGAGAAGCGCAGCTGGATTCCTGCCGAGGTCGCGGCCGAATAGCTAACGCGCGAGGAGGCGGCGGATCTGCGCCTCGAGATCGCGATGCGCGTAGGGCTTGGCGAGATGCGGTCCCTCCTCGCAGAGGTCGCCGGCCGTCTCGGCGGCGCGTCGCACGCCCGACGTCAGCAGCACCTTGAGATCCGGCCGCGCCTTGCGGATCCAGTGCGCCAGCGCGAAGCCATCGATCTGACCCGTGGCTTCGAGATCGATGAAGGCGACGTCCGCTTTCGTACCCGCCTCGAGCAACTGTCTCGCCTCGGCAGGATTGTCGGCTTCGATCACGGCATAGCCGCACTGGCGCAAGTAGGCGGCAATCGCCATGCGCATCAATGGACTGGATTCGACCAGCAATACCGTCGGGATTTTGGGAGACTGCGGCCGTATGGCCGCGGAAGCGGTGCGTGCCATTGGCCGCCACAACGCGGCAATCCGCGCAGGGGTTCCATAGCCGGGAAACTTGGAACGGCCGCATGAAAAGCGCACAGTAACTGTCATCGGCTTTGGCCGACTTGGGTTCAGCCCCCCAAGGATGATGTTTCCGCTTGTCGTATGGTCAGTTGCACGGGGAATCATGGGTGGGGAATGTCTGCCGGCGCCTGATGGGCCGGGAGAGGCTGCACAACGCGTCGTGCTGGTCGTCGAGGACGAGGTCGTCCTGCGCATGGCCGTGAGCGCACACCTGCGTGAAGCCGGATTCGTCGTGATCGAAGCGGTCGATGCCGAGGAGGCGGTCGAGCTGCTGCACGCCAATAACAAGATCCAGCTCGTGTTCAGCGACATCACCATGCCGGGCACGATGGACGGCGAGCAGCTGGCCGACTGGATCAGCGATCGCTATCCGGAGATCCGCATCCTGATGACCTCGGGCATCAAGCAGCGCGGACACCAGGCTTTCATCGCCAAGCCCTATTCGTTCATCGAGCTGCAGCGACGCATCGAGAAGATGCTGGCCTAGCCGATGTAGCCCTGGGCGCCGCCGTTACGCAGCCACAGGCGGATCAGCAGACGGCGCCGCTCGGCCTCCTCGAAATCGGTGAACTCGGTGCGGCTGTGCCCGACTTCGCGATTGGCGACGTACTGGATCTCGCCGGCGTCGAGGCGGAACTGGAATTGCAACGATTCGTCGGCGAACACCTCCTTGATCGCCTCCAGCGCCGCGGTGGTCTCGTCGTCCATTCCGCCACCCTTGAGGGCATAGCCGCCGCGGATCTGGTGCAACGACATGCGGGCGCTGAGCCGCTCGCCATCCCGGATGAACAGGGGCGCGGCGAAGGTCTCCGCCTCGCCAGGATGGTACTCGCGCTGGCGGTCGAACCAGAACGGCTCGTAGAGTCGCGGCAGCACCTCGCGATGGCGCTCACGCAGCGCATTGTGCACGGTGGCGAAGCTCATGACGCGGCTCATGCCGCCGTCCTTCGCCGGCCGCACGCACAGCAGGCCGACATATTCCGGCATGGTGAGGTTGTAGGAATTGTCGTTGTGGAACTGCAGCTCGATGTTGGTCTTGTCGGGCCGCACACCGCTGCCGGGCAGGGCCTTCCGGCCGGTATCGTGCACGTCGTACACGATCGTGCCGTCCAGCTTCTGCGCCACCGGCCGCGCCAGCATCGATGACAGGATCCAGTACAGCGCCTTCGCCTCGTCGAGCGACAGCTGCTCGATCGGCAGTCGGTCGAGCAGGGCGAAGCGCACGCCGTCGGTCAGGATCGTCCGGACCTGCTCCATCGCTGCGTGGCAGGCAGGCAGGTCGAGGCTATCGGCCCGCAGCGCCAGCATCGGCACCGGCTGACGCCGCAGGACCGCCGCGGCGTCCAGCAATTCCTGCCGGGCGGCATCGGACAGCACGACCCGGTAGTCGTTGTCGCGCACGGCGGCTCGGGTCCAGGCCTGGCGGCCGGTGAGGGGCTGGTCGAGGACGCGGACAGGCATGGGCCGAGCCTAGTAGGCGCAACCCTTTCCGTCACCGATTCGTTGTCGGCCTTGGATTGCATCGAACATGACGCGTGCGCTGAAGATCCTGGGCTGGACGTTCGGCATCCTCGTCGTGCTGGTGGGCGCGGTCGTGGCCGGCGGCTACTTCTATTTGACTTCGACCGACTTCCGCTCGCTTGTGGAGAGCGAGGCCAGCAGCCTCACCGGCCGCAAAACTTCGATCGCAAAGGTCTCCATCGGCTGGAGCACCGTCCCTCACGTCCATCTGTCGGGCGTGCAGGTGGCCAATGCCGACTGGGCCAAGACCGATCACATGCTGAAGGCCGACGAGGTCGATTTCACCATTCGCCTGTGGCCGCTGCTCAAGGGCGACATCATGCTGCCGCACCTGACCTTGCAGAAGCCCGAGGTGGTCGTCGAGAAGGGTGGGCCGCATGATGAGCTCAATTGGAGCTTCGGCGAGAGCCCGGGCGGCAATGCCGCCGAAGCGGTGAAACCGAAGAACCGCTTCCAGACGCCGCTGATCGGCCGCCTCGAGGTGACCGAGGGCAAGATCACCTATGAGGATCCGAAGCGTAAGCTCGCGCTCGACGGCACGGTCTCGACGGCCACCGGCAAGGCGGGCCGCCAGCCACAGGCCGAGCTGAAGCTCAAAGGCAAGCTCGAGGGCCAGCCGCTGACCGTCGACTTCACCGGCGGCTCGGCGATCATGCTGCGTGACACCAAGGAGCCATACCCGATCGATCTCGAGGTCGCCTTCGGCGGCACCAGGCTCACCGCCAAGGGCCAGGTGCAGGATCCGTTCCAGTGGGCCAACCCGGACGTCGATCTCACGCTGTCCGGCCCCAACCTAGACCAGATCTATCCGCTGCTCGGTATCCCGGGACCGCCGACGGCGCCCTACAGGATCAGCGGCAAGCTCGAGCGCGACCCCGGCATCTGGAAGTTCGTGCAGACCAAGTGGCGTGTCGGCGATTCCGATCTCGCGGGCGACATCACCGTGGATGAGCGCAAGAAGCCCGAGTTCCTGACGGCCAAGCTCGTCTCGAGCAACCTCGCCTTCAAGGACCTTGCGCCGCTGGTCGGCGCGGCGCCGTCATCGGGCACGGTGAACCAGCAGCAGGCCCAGACCCAGGCGCAACTCAGGGCGCGCGGCGAGCTCTTCCCCAACATCCCGCTGCACGTCGAGAAGCTGCGGGCAATGAACATGGACGTCTCGCTGGACGCGCGGAAGGTCGTCGCGCCTGACTACCTGCCGGTGCGGGCGCTCTCGTTCCAC
>DATGMK010000074.1:0-2729 GCA_035293665.1 Reyranella sp.
GGGCGTCGAGCCGCAGACCGAGACCGTCTGGCGCCAGGGCGACAAGTACAAGGTTCCGCGCATCGTCTTCGCCAACAAGATGGACAAGACCGGCGCCGACTTCTTCAAGTGCCTGTCCGACATCGTCGACCGCCTCGGCGCCAAGCCGATCGCGATCCAGCTGCCGATCGGCGCCGAGAACAACTTCAAGGGCGTCGTCGACCTCGTGAAGATGAAGGGCATCGTCTGGAACGACGAGTCGCTCGGCGCGAAGTTCGACTATGTCGACATCCCGGCCGACCTCGTCGACCAGGCCAAGGAATATCGCGAGAAGATGGTGGAAGCCGCCGTCGAGCTCGACGACGAGGCCATGTCGGCCTATCTCGACGGCAACGAGCCGGACGAGGCGACGCTGAAGCGGCTGCTGCGCAAGGCGGTGCTGACCGGCGCGTTCTATCCGGTGCTGTGCGGCTCGGCCTTCAAGAACAAGGGCGTGCAGCCGCTGCTCGACGCCGTCGTCGACTATCTGCCGTCGCCGATCGACGTGCCCGCGATCAAGGGCACCGACGACAAGGGCAATGAAGTCGTCCGCAAGGCCGACGACAAGGAGCCGCTCGCGCTGCTCGCGTTCAAGATCATGGACGATCCCTTCGTCGGCACCATCACGTTCTGCCGCATCTATTCCGGCATCCTGACTTCGGGCACCGGCGTGATCAACTCGACCCGCGAGAAGAAGGAGCGGATCGGGCGTATGCTCCTGATGCACGCGAACAACCGCGAGGACATCAAGGAAGCCTATGCCGGCGACATCGTGGCGCTCGCGGGCCTCAAGGAAGCCCGCACCGGCGACACGCTGTGCGACCCGAACCACGAGGTGGTCCTGGAAAAGATGGAGTTCCCGGATCCCGTGATCGAGATCGCGATCGAGCCGAAGTCGAAGGCGGACCAGGAAAAGCTCGGCGTCGCGCTTGCGAAGCTCGCGGCGGAAGATCCGTCGTTCCGGGTGTCGACCGATCACGAGTCCGGCCAGACCATTCTCAAGGGCATGGGCGAGCTCCATCTCGACATCAAGGTCGACATCCTTCGTCGAACCTACAAGGTCGACGCCAACATCGGCGCCCCGCAGGTGGCGTTCCGTGAGCGCGTGACCAAGCGGGTCGAGCACTCCTACACCCACAAGAAGCAGTCGGGCGGCACCGGTCAGTTCGCCGCCGTGACGCTGATCGTCGAGCCGAACGAGCCCGGCAAGGGCTATGAGTTCGAATCGAAGATCGTCGGCGGCGCGGTGCCGAAGGAATACATCCCGGGCGTCGAGAAGGGTCTCGAGAGCGTGCTCGGTTCGGGCGTGGTCGCGGGCTTCCCGGTCGTGGACGTCAAGGTGCAGCTGATCGACGGCAAGTTCCACGACGTCGACTCGTCGGCACTGGCCTTCGAAATCGCGACGCGGGCCTGCTTCCGCGAAGCGCTGCAGATGGGCAAGTCGGTGCTGCTCGAGCCGATCATGAAGGTCGAGGTGGTGACCCCGGAAGACTATACCGGCTCGGTCATCGGCGACCTCAACTCGCGGCGCGGTCAGATCCAGGGTCAAGACATGCGCGGCAATGCCAACGTCATCAATGCGATGGTGCCGCTCATGAACATGTTTGGTTACGTGAATAACCTGCGCTCGATGAGCCAGGGGCGCGCAACCTTCACGATGCAGTTCGACCATTACGCGGAAGCGCCGGCGAACGTATCGGCGGAAGTCCAGAAGAAGTTTGCCTGATTGTCGCGAAGCGCAAGCTAGCGATTGAACGGAGAGTCAAATGGCCAAAGCAAAGTTTGAACGTAACAAGCCGCACTGCAATATCGGAACGATCGGTCACGTCGACCATGGCAAGACGTCGCTAACGGCGGCGATCACCAAGATCCTGGCGGAAACCGGCGGTGCAACGTTCACGGCGTACGACCAGATCGACAAGGCGCCGGAAGAGAAGGCGCGCGGCATCACCATCTCGACCGCGCACGTCGAGTATGAGACGCAGAACCGCCACTACGCCCACGTCGACTGCCCCGGCCACGCCGACTATGTGAAGAACATGATCACCGGCGCCGCCCAGATGGACGGTGCGATCCTGGTCGTGTCGGCCGCCGACGGCCCGATGCCGCAGACCCGCGAGCACATCCTGCTCGCCCGTCAGGTCGGCGTGCCCGCGCTCGTCGTGTTCCTCAACAAGTGCGACATGGTCGACGATCCCGAGCTGCTCGAGCTCGTCGAGCTCGAGGTCCGCGAGCTGCTCTCGAAGTACGAATTCCCCGGCGACAAGATCCCGATCATCAAGGGTTCGGCGCTCGCCGCTCTCGAAGATTCGGACAAGAAGCTCGGCCATGACGCCATCCTCGAGCTGATGCGCAATGTCGACGAGTACATTCCGCAGCCCGAGCGTCCGATCGACCAGCCCTTCCTGATGCCGGTCGAAGACGTGTTCTCGATCTCCGGCCGCGGCACCGTGGTGACCGGCCGTGTCGAGCGCGGCATCATCAAGGTCGGCGAGGAAATCGAGATCGTCGGCCTGCGTCCGACCCAGAAGACCACCGTCACCGGCGTCGAAATGTTCCGCAAGCTGCTCGATCAGGGCCAGGCCGGCGACAACATCGGTGCGCTGCTCCGCGGCACCAAGCGCGAGGAAGTCGAGCGTGGCCAGGTGCTGTGCAAGCCCGGTTCGGTCAAGCCGCACACCAAGTTCAAGGCCGAGGCCTACATCCTCACC
>DATGMK010000075.1:0-174945 GCA_035293665.1 Reyranella sp.
CGACGCCACTGAGGCGCGCCAGCTCCCGGGCGGCGCTGGCATGGGCCTCGGCGAGGCCGGCGATCTTGTCGTCATTGTCGTGCTCGAGTTGGGCCGCGCGCTGGATCAGCGCCTGGCGGGTGGCGATGATCCCGCGCTGCCGCACCGTCTGCTGCGCGGCGACGTGGCGGCGGATGCCGTCCATCGCGTCGTCCAGATGGGCGTCGAGCCGTGGCGCCAGCGCGGCGCGCTCGCCGTCGTCGCGCGCCTGGTCGAGCGCGGCGTTGCGCAGGTCCTGCAGGCGCTGCGTGATTGCCGGCGCGCCGTCGACGGCGTCGGCGCCTTCCGTGCGGTAGTAGGCGTCGGGCGCGTCGAACAGCGCGACCTGCTTGCCGGCGATGAAGCCGTTGACCAGGCCTTCGACACGATGATCGTCGACCGGGGGCGGCGGTGGAGAAGGAGGCGACTCGCGGAGGAGCCAGTCGGGGATTTCGATTGTTTTGCTCATGCGCGTCCGTTCTACGCGCGTTCGCCTCCCAACACCTATTATAGGCAATGGCTTTTGCCATTCCCGAGCAATGCGTACCCTGAAGAGCGGGGCCAATGCCCATAATGGGACTCTCAAAACGAGCGTTATCCACAGGCGAAACGCGCGTCTTCGGTCGCTTTCCTCCGAGCGGCTCCGGGTGCTAGAGCTTGCGTCGTCGACGCCGCACACCGGCCGTAGAGCAGTCGAAATCGCTGGAGTTTGATCGCAATGGATTTGGCCCGTTTTCCGCGTCGTCGCTACACCCCGTTCGCCACCCCGATCGAGTTCCTGCCGCACTTCACCAAGGCTCTGGCGAAGACCTGCCCGGGCGGCGTCGGCCCCGACATCTGGATCAAGCGCGACGACATGCTCGGCCTGTTCCCGGGCGGCAACAAGACGCGCAAGCTCGAGTTCCTGGCGGCCGATGCGCTGGCGCAAGGCGCCGATACGCTGATCACCTGCGGTGCGCCGCAGTCCAACCATTGCCGAATTACGCTGGCCGCCGCGATCAAGGAGGGGCTGAAGGCCCGCTTCGTGATCGAGGAGCGCGTACCGAACAGCTACAAGAAGGAAGCCGGCGGCAACAACTTCATGTTCGAGCTGATGGGCGTCGAGGCCATCACCGTCGTGCCGGGCGGCTCCGACATGGGTGCCGCGATGTCGAAAATCGCCCAGGAGCTCGCCTCGCTCGGCCGCAAGGGCTACATCATCCCGGGCGGCGGCTCGAACGCGATCGGCGGCCTGGGCTACGTCGCCTGCGTGCAGGAGATGCAGCAGCAATGGCTCGACATGGGCGTGGCGTTCGACGCCGTGGTTGTCGGCTCGGGCAGCTCGGGCACCCATGGCGGCATGGCGGCGGGCTTCTACGGCAACAACATCAAGATCCCGCTGATCGGCATCGGGGTGAGCCGCGACCCGGCCGACCAGGAGCCGCTGGTGCGCAAGGAGGCGCAGGCGATCTGCGACCTGCTCGGGATCGGTAAGATTCCCGAGAGCGCGGTGAAGAGCATCGGCGGCTTCTGGCAGCCCAAGTACTCGGTGCCCAACGCCAAGATGGTCGAGGCCGTGCAGATGCTGGCGCGCACCGAGGCGATCCCGCTCGACCCGGTCTATACCGGCAAGATCATGGCCGGCCTGATCGGCCTCGCCCGCCAGGGCTACTTCAAGCCGAAGGCGAAGGTGCTGTTCATGCATACCGGCGGCCTGCCGTCGCTGCATGTCTACGAGGATGTCGTCCTCGGGCGCACCGAACTGAAGGACTGACATGCCTGACCAGCCGACAGCGGCGCCCGACAGTACCGCAGTGCGCGTCGCCCTGTGGCGCGCGCTGCATGTCGAGGTCGATGCGCCACCGCACGTGCTCGAGGATACGATCGGCTTGAAGCTGGCGGCACCGGACGAGGGCTGGCGCCAGCGCGGCGACATGCATCCGGAGGGCACGCGCATGTTCCGCGCCTCCATCGTCGCCCGCGCGCGCTTCATCGAGGATCTGGTCGCTGAGCAAGCGCAGCGCGGCGTCGATCAGTACGTCCTGCTTGGCGCGGGGCTCGACACCTTCGCGCAGCGCCGGTCCGAGCTGGCTGCGCGGCTGCGCGTGTTCGAGATCGACCAGCCGGGTACGCAGGCATGGAAGCGTCGACGCCTGGTCGAAATGGGCTACGGCATTCCCGATCGGCTGAAACTCGTGCCCGTGGACTTCGAGGCGGGCGACCGCTGGACCCAGAAGCTCGCCGCCGCCGGCTTCGATGCCGGCCGTCCGGCCGTCGTCGCTTCGACTGGCGTCAGCATGTATCTCACGCGCGAGGCGATCATGGCGCTGCTGCGCGAGGTCGCGGGTTTCGCCCCAGGCTCGACCTTCGCCATGAGCTTCCTGCTGCCGTTGGAGATGGCCGAGCCCGCGGTGCGCCCCGGCATGGAGATGGCAGCCAAGGGCGCGCGGGCGAGCGGCACGCCGTTCATCAGCTTCTTCCTGCCGGCCGAGATCATGGCGATGGCGCGCGAGGCCGACTTCCGCGCTGCCCGCCACGTCTCCGCTGCCGACCTTGCCGAGCGCTACTTCAAGGACCGCCCCGACGGCCTGCGCCCGCCGATCAATTCGGAAGAGCTGCTGATCGCGACGACATAGCGATTTCTTTTTTGCATCGTTTGAAAATTGACGAGGCGGAATCAGCCCGATTCCGGGCAAGTCGCGTGTGATCAGTCCGAGCGGCAGGGAGTGCTGCACTCCCAGCGGCTCGTTGTGGGCAATGGCCCGCGATTTGAGGCTGGTAACTCGCGGGTTCTTGCGAAGCCATTGCCCTTAATAGGTCCTGCCGCGCGGCACCTCTATCCTGCGCTCGATGTCACGGACGGGAGCGGACATGCGCACTTTTCGACAGGGGGCCCCGAGGGTGCGGGCAGGATGGCAGGACCCGCTCAAAACGTTGGCCTGCTTGCAACCAATCACTGCCACGGAGCGTGGCAGTCGCTGGCCGTTCGGCAGGTCAGATCGGCTTCGTCGCCTCGGTGAGCCAGGCGCGGGTGGCATCGTCGACCTGTGGCGCCACCACCTCGCGGACGCGCGCATGGTAGGCGTTGAGCCAGGCCTTCTCCGCTTCGGTCAGCAGGCCGACGTCGATTGCGTTGATGTCGATCGGCGCGAGGGTGAGGGTCTCGAACTCGAAATAGCGGCGGTCGGCGCCTTCGATCTGCGCCTCCTTCACCGCCACCAGGTTCTCGATCCGGATGCCGTAGCCGCCCGTCTTGTAGTAGCCGGGCTCGTTGCTGACGATCATGCCGGGCTGCAGCGCGACGGTGTTGGCGACCTTGGAGATGCGGTGCGGGCCCTCGTGCACCGAAAGATAGGCGCCGACGCCGTGGCCGGTGCCATGGTCGTAGTCGAGCCCGACCTGCCACAGCGCGGTACGCGCCAGCGCGTCGAGTTGCGAGCCGGTCGTGCCGGCGGGGAAGCGCGCGGTGCCGAGGGCGATGTGGCCCTTGAGCACGCGCGTGAAACGGTCCTTCATCTCGGGCGTCGGCGTGCCGATCGCCACGGTGCGGGTGATGTCGGTCGTGCCGTCGCGGTACTGGCCGCCGGAATCGACGAGATAGAGCGAGCCGGGCTCGAGAAGGCGTTCGGTCGCGGGCGTGGCGTGATAGTGCACGATCGCGCCGTTGGGGCCGGCGCCGGAGATGGTGTCGAACGACAGATCGCGCAGCTGGCCGGTCTCCTGGCGGATCGCCTGCAGCCGGTCGGACGCCTCGATCTCGCGCAAGCGGCCGCTCCTGGACTCGCGGGCCAGCCAGGCGAGGAAGCGCGTCACGGCCGCGCCGTCGCGGCGATGGGCAGCGCGGATGCCGTCGAGCTCGACGGCGTTCTTGCAGGCCTTGGGCAGGGCCACGGGATCGGCGTCGCGTACGATCGTGACGCCGGATGCCTGCAGCCGCGTCGCCGCCCAGACCGGCGCGGTCGAGGTCTCGATCAGCACCTTCTTCTTGAGCGTGCCCAGCGTATCGATCGCGGCCCCCAGCTCGTCGGGCGGCGCGAGGGTCACGGCGTTGCCGAGCCACGCGACGGTGCGTGCCGGCACCTTGCGGCGGTCCATGTAGAGGTCGACATGGCCGTCGGTGTGCAGCAGCGCGAAGCCCAGCGCGAACGGCGTGCGCGGCACGTCGCCGCCTCGGACGTTGAGCAGCCAGGCGATCGAATCGGGCGCAGTCAGCAGCGCCACGTCGGCGCCTTTGGACGCCACGATGTCGGCGATGCGGCGGCGGCGCTGCTCGCTGGTCTCGCCGGCGAACTCGACCGGTTGCGGCAGGACCGGCGCAAGGGGCGGCGCAGGCCGGTCGGTCCACACCGTGTCGATCGGGTTCTGCTCGACCGGCACGAAGCTGCCGCCGGCGCGTTGCGCGGCGCGCGCGAAGCGGTCGTGGCCGTCGACGGTCTGCAGCCAGGGATCGAAGCCCAGCTTGGCGCCCTTCGGCAGGTTCTCGGCGATCCACGTATCAGGCGATTCTTCCGGGATCTGGTGCGGCACGAACGCGTCGGTGTCGACCTGCGCGCGCACCGCCAGCGTGTAGCGGCCGTCGACGAAGATCGCCGCCTTGTCGGCCAGCACGATCGCCAGGCCGGCCGAGCCGCTGAAGCCGGTGAGCCACGCCAGGCGCTGCGAGCGGCGCGGCACGTATTCGCCCTGGTGCTCGTCGGCCCGCGGCACCACGAACCCGTCGAGCCCGCGGCGCTTCAATTCCGCACGGAGGCTCGCGAGCCTTTCGGCCGGTGCAGGGGAGGCATGCAAACCGTCGTCGGCCTTCGCCATCTCATCGCGCCACGCCGTGAGTGCCTTGGTCAATTCCGCGTCCGGCTGAGGGTCGAACAGCTCGACCCATTCCGGTCCTGCCAGGCCCTCCGGCGCCGCCACTACGCCGCGCATCAGCCCCTCGAGGGCGGCCGGATCGGGCGATTGGCCGCGCTGGCGCAGCAGGGTGAGGACGTCGTCGGGGGCGGCGGAACTCATGATGGGCGCGACCCTAAGCGCGGTGCATCGGCGAGGCAAATCGAGCAATAATCGTTCTCCCGCAGTTGCGAGATGCCAATTTTAGATGGCTCATGCGTCAAATGCATACCAGCATGGTTGCAACCGGACTTATCGTTGTTTTCCAAAGGTCTATATTCTTTTCCGTGCAGCGCAGCATCCGATGCTGCAGCGCACAGAATAGGAGCCCTCCCATGATGACCCAGCCGATTCAGACTTTCCAAAAGCTGACCAGTGAAACGGCGGGCGGAAACGCAGACACCGGGTATGCCGTTGGCTTTGCCCATGCGGACCAGCGCCGTCTGGAGCGGGAAGCCCGCTTCGCTCGCGCCGTGTTCCTGATCGACGCCGGCCTGTGGCTGGCCCGCCTGATCAAGCGCGCCGTTGTGGCCGTGAAGACCGATTTCAAGGTGCGTGCGGCGGAAAACCAGCTCTACCGCATGAGCGATCGCGAGCTGTCGGACCTCGGCCTGACCCGCGCCGACATTCCCTTCGCGGTGCGTGAGCCTGCGGAGGGCGTCATGCCGCAGGTGGACGCCTTCACTGGCTATGCTACCCCCGCCAACCAGAACGTGCGTCGCGCAGCGTAACGAGTTCGAGTTAGTAGCGTAGCGTAAGCGTAGAGTGAGAAAGGGCCGGCCAGTCGCCGGCCCTTTTTGCTGTCCGACTTTCCGCAATTCCGGCTAACCGATCTTGCGCAGCAGGAGCGTACGCCAGTCGGCGCCGCCGGTCTCGCGGTCGATGGAGCGTTCGAAGACGAAGCCGCGGCGCTTGTAAGTCGAGAGGATCATGTCGGCCTGCTCGACCAGCAGGCCGCTTAGCAGGATACGGCCGCCGAGTTTCACTGCCGTGCCGAACGGTTCGGCGAGATCCATCAGCGGGCCGGCCAGGATGTTGGCGACGATCAGGTCGTAGGGCGCATGACTGGACAGCTCGGGCGCGCGCAGGCCGATCGAGGTGACGAACCGGCAGAACTGGGCCACGCCGTTGCGCTCGGCATTCTCGATCGCGACCTCGACCGCCTGGGCGTCGTTGTCGCCGCCCAGCACGGGTCGCTTCCACAGCTTGGCCATGCCGATGGCGAGGATGCCGCTGCCGCAGCCGACATCGACCGCGTCGACCGTCTCGGCCGGGTCGAGCGCCGCCAGCAGCTCGAGGCAGCCGCGCGTCGTGGCATGCGTGCCGGTGCCGAACGCCATGCCGGCATCGATCTCGATCGGCACGCAGTTCGCGGGCTTTGCGGTGGTCGAATGACTGGGGTGGATCCAGAAGGGCCCGACCTGGAACGGCTGGAACGAGCGCTGGTTCTCGGCGACCCAGTCCTTCTCGGGCAGCACTTCCCAGCTCCAGTTGCCGTGCAGGGGAGGGCGGTCGCCGTCGCCGAAGATCTCGATCCGCCACGGGCCGTCGCGCGACAGCTCGCGGCTGGTGACGACGATGCCGTCCTCGGCGAGATGCTCCAGCGCCTGCTCCTCGGCGACACGTTGGTCGGCGGGAACGTCCCGCCACGCCGTCCAGCCCGTCATGCGGCTTCGACGAAAGAGTCGAGCACCTTCTTCGGCCCGGCCTTCTCGAACTCGATGTCGAGCTTGTTGCCGTCGACCGCGACGATGCGGCCGTAGCCGAACTTCTGGTGGAACACGCGCTGGCCGATCGAGAGATCGGGCTTGTCGCCCTCGACCGCGTGCCGGTCGGCCATGGTCTCGTCCCGCCAGCGGGTGCGGGCGCGGCCCATATGGATCACGCCGAGACTTTCATAGTAGAACCCGCTAGCCTGGTCGCGCAGGCCGCCGTGATGGCCGGCGGAGTAGGTGGCGTAGAGGCCGGCGTCGCTCGACTCGGCGAGCTGGTCGGTCGGCAGCTCCTTCAGGAAGCGCGACGGAATCGCCGCCTGCCACTGGTTGAAGACGCGCCGGTTGGCGGCGAACGACACATAGGCCCGCCTGCGCGCGCGGGTAAGGCCGACATAGGCGAGCCGCCGCTCTTCCTCGAGGCCGGCCACGCCCTTGTCGTCGAGCGCGCGCTGGTTGGGGAACAGGCCTTCCTCCCAGCCCGGAAGGAACACCGTGTCGAACTCGAGGCCTTTGGCGGCATGCAGCGTCATGACGCTCACCATGTCGCCGCCCGCATTCTCGGCATTGTCGGTCAACAGGGCTACGTGCTCGAGGAAGGCCGCCAGGGAATCGAACTCCTGCAGGGCGTTGGTCAGCTCCTTCAGGTTCTCCAGCCGGCCCTCCGCCTCGGGGGATCGGTCGGCACGCAGCATGTCGGTGTAGCCGGACTCGTCGAGGATCGTCTCGACCACCTCGATGTGGTTCATGCCGTCCAGCATCGAGCGCCAGCGGTCGAAATTCTGGACCAGGTCGCCCAGCGACTTGCGCTGCCGGCCCTTGAGCTCGTCGGTCTCGAGCGCCCGCCGGGTCGCCTCGAACAGCGACACCTTCTGGGCGCGCTGGATGATGCGCAGCGTGCGCAGCGCCGATTCGCCCAGCCCACGGCGCGGCGTGTTGTAGATGCGCTCGAAGGCGAGGTCGTCGTCGGGCTGCACGGTGACGCGGCAGTAGGCCAGCGCGTCGCGGATCTCCTGCCGCTCGTAGAAGCGCGGCCCGCCGATCACCCGGTAGGGCAGCCCCATGGTGATGAACCGTTCCTCGAACTCGCGGGTCTGGAAGCCGGCGCGCACCAGGATGGCGATCTGGCTGAGCGCGTGCCTGTCGCGCTGGAGCGCCTCGATCTCCTCGCCGATCTGGCGCGCCTCCTCGTCGCCGTCCCATACGCCGCGCAGCGAGATGCGCTCGCCTTCCTTCAATTCCGTCCACAGCGTCTTGCCGAGCCGCCCCTCGTTGTGGGCGATCAGGTGCGACGCGGCGGCGAGGATGTGCGGCGTCGAACGGTAGTTGCGTTCGAGCCGGACGATCGTTGCGCCGGGGAAGTCCTTCTCGAAGCGCAGGATGTTGCCGACCTCCGCGCCGCGCCAGCCGTAGATCGACTGGTCGTCGTCGCCGACGCAGCAGACGTCCTGCGTGCCCTGCGCCAGCAGGCGCAGCCACAGATACTGCGCCACGTTGGTGTCCTGGTACTCGTCGACCAGGATGTGGCGGAAACGGCGGTGGTACTGCTCCAGCACGTCGGGATGCTGCTGCCACAGCGTGACGCAATGCATCACCAGGTCGCCGAAATCGACCGCGTTCACCTCGGCAAGCCGCGCCTGGTACTGCTTGTAGATCTCGACCGCCTTGCCGTTGGCGAACTCGCCGGCATCCTCGACCGCCACCTTGTCGGGGGCGAGGGCGCGGTCCTTCCAGCGCTGGATGATGCCGCTGAGCACCCGCGCCGGCCATTTCTTGTCGTCGATGCCCTCGGCCTGCAGCAGCTGCTTGATCAGCCGCGTCTGGTCGTCGGTGTCGAGGATGGTGAAATTGCTCTTCAGGCCGATCAGCTCGGCATGGCGGCGCAGAACCCGCACGCCCACCGAATGGAACGTGCCAAGCCACATGCCGTCGGCTGCGCCGCCGATCAGCTGCGCGACGCGGTCCAGCATCTCGCGGGCCGCCTTGTTGGTGAAGGTGACGGCCAGGATCTGCGACGGCCGGGCGCGGCCGGTGATCAATTGGTGCGCAATGCGGGTCGTCAGCACACGGGTCTTGCCGGTGCCGGCGCCGGCCAGCACCAGCAGCGGTCCACCCTGGTGGATAACCGCCAGCCGCTGCTCTTCGTTCAGTCCCTGAAGGTGCGCTTCCGACCCGATGCCGTGGGGCGCAACGAGACGCGTTCCAAGGGGCTCCGGGCCGGAAACCGGCTCGGGCGTCGGATCGTCGGTGATGTCGAACGGATCGGCGGAGGGCGCCATACACATCATATAGCAATCGTCAGCCCCAACGCCTATCTTGGACCCCAACACGCGGAGGATTTCGCATGGCCCGAGGTCTGAACGGTTCTGCGAACGGCTCGAGCCAGTGGCACGGCAACGAGGGCGGTGTCGAGGCCCGGCGGCCGGGCGGTGAGAGCAACCTGCCGTCGGAGGTGGTCGACGTGCTGCCGGCGGTGGTCGGCGTGCACACGACCATTCCTGAGGATCGCCGATCCGCCCAGACCCTGGGCTCGGAACGCGAGGGGCACGGCATCGTCATCGACGACAATGGCCTGGTCGTCACCATCGGCTACCTGATCATGGAAGCCGACGCCATCACGGTGACTACCGGCGAAGGCGAGAGCCTGCCGGCGAAGATCATCGGCTACGACTACGAGAGCGGTTTCGGCCTGGTGCGCACCCGCCGTCCGTTCCCGGACATCCGGCCGATGCCGTTCGGCGATTCGGATGCGCTGGCGCTGCGCAGCGAGGCCTATGTCGCGGGGGTCGGCGGCGAAAAGGCGACGCTCAAGGTAAAGGTCGCCGGCCGGCGCGAGTTCGCCGGCTACTGGGAGTACCTGCTCGACAACGCGATTTTCACGGTGCCGGCCTACCCGCTGTGGGGCGGCTCCGCGCTGGTCGGCATGGACGGCACCCTGCTGGGCGTGGGCTCGCTCCTGGTGCAGGAGGCGCTTGGTCCCGGTGCACCGGCCTTTCCGGGCAACATGTACGTGCCGATCAATCGGCTCAAGCCGGTGTTCGACGAGCTGGTCGCGCACGGCAAGCTCTCGACTCCATCGCGGCCGTGGCTCGGCCTCTACACGGTCGAGCACATGGGCCAACTGATGGTCGGCGGCATCTCCGATGGCGGCCCGGCCGACCGCGCCGGGCTGAAGCGGGGTGACGTCCTGCAGGCGCTGAACGGCGAGGTGCTGGACGACGTCGCCGACTTCTACAGGAAGCTATGGGCAAGCGGCCCGGCGGGCACGGCGATCACGCTCCGCATGGAGCGCGACAACGACGCCTTCGAGGTGATGGTGCGCACCGGCGATCGGGCCAAGTACCACAAGTACGGCAAGGACTGACAAGATGGCACGAGCCTTCGCCTCGCAGGCGGACCTGGCGGAGAAGAAGATCACCTTCAGCCGGCTGAGCGAGCACGGCTATGCCTTCACCGCCGAAGGCGATCCCAACACCGGCATCGTGGTCGGCGACGATGCGGTGATGGTGATCGACGCCCAGGCGACGCCCAAGATGGCGCAGACGGTGATCGAGTACATCCGCACCGTCACCGACAAGCCGATCAAGTATGTCGTGCTGTCGCACTATCACGCGGTGCGCGTGCTGGGCGCGTCGGGCTACGGCGCCGAGCACATCATCTGCTCGGAGGCCACCCGCGACCTGATCGTCGAGCGCGGCCAGCAGGACTACAAGTCCGAGCTGCAGCGCTTCCCGCGCCTGTTCCAGGCGGCGGAGACGATTCCGGGCCTGACCTGGCCGAGCATGACCTTCGGCGACCGCATGACGCTGTGGCTGGGCAAGCTGCAGGTCGAGATCATCCATGCCGGCCGCGGGCACACCAAGGGCGACACGATCGTCTGGCTGCCCGAGGAAAAGACGCTGTTCAGCGGCGACCTCGTCGAGTACGGCGCCACGCCCTATTGCGGCGATGCGCACTACAAGGACTGGCCCGAGACCTTGCAGAAGCTGCGCGATCTCAAGCCCGAGACGCTGGTGCCAGGGCGGGGCGATGCGCTGATCGGCGAGCAGCAGGTCGAGCAGGGCCTGGCCGGCACGCAGCAGTTCCTGTCCGAGCTCTACAAGGTCGTGTCGGCCTCGGCACAGGGTGGCGACACGCTGAAGCAGGCCTACGACAAGGCGATGACCGCGCTGCAGCCGCGCTACGGCAACTGGGTGATCTTCGAGCACTGCATGCCGTTCGATGTCTCCCGTGCCTACGACGAAGCCAAGGGCATGGACCATCCGCGCATCTGGACCGCCGAGCGCGACATCGAGATGTGGTCTGCGCTGGAGAAGGGCTGATCATGGGACCGCGCCACTCCAGTGGCGCTCATGAGTCTGAGCGCCACTGGAGTGGCGCGGTCCGATGAGTTCCTACGACTACCGGCGCTATCCCTACATCCGGCCGCGGGAGCTCGAGACGCCGGGCAGGCGGCGGCCGGTGGTGATCGTGGGCGCCGGCATCGCGGGGCCGACGCTGGCGCTGTCGCTCGCGACGCGCGGCGTGCCGGTCGTGGTGCTGGACGATGACGACACGGTGAGCCTCGGCAGCCGCTCGATCTGCCAGGCCAAGCACAGCCTCGAAACCTGGGACCGCTTCGGCATTGCCCAACGCATGGTCGAGAAGGGCATCACCTGGGAGCAGGGCGAGGTCTATCTGGGCGACAAGCCGGTGTTCCGCTTCAACCTGCAGCCCGAGCCCGGCCACAAGTTCCCGGCGTTCGTGAACCTGCAGCAGTATTACGTCGAGGAATATCTCTACGAGCGCTGCGCCGCCGAGACGCTGATCGACATGCGCCATCGCAACGAGGTGGTCGGCATCGTCTCCCGCACGGACGGCGTGACGGTGACGGTCGAGACGCCGGACGGCCGCTACGACCTCGAGGCAGACTGGCTGGTCGCCTGCGATGGCGTGCGCAGCCCGGTTCGCCACCTGCTCGGCCTGCCCTATCCCGGCGAGGTGTTCAATGACCAGTTCCTGATCGCGGACATCCGCTTGAAGGGCGACCTGCCGAAGGAGCGGCGCTTCTGGTTCTACCCGCCGTTCCATCCGACCAATTCCGTGCTCCTGCACCGCCAGGCCGACGATGTCCTGCGCGTCGATTTCCAGCTTGGACGCGACGCCGATGCCGAGGAGGAGAAGAAGCCCGAGAACATCGACCGCCGGCTGCGCCAGATGTTCGGTCCGGATGCGCGCTGGGAGCACGAATGGTCGAGCGTCTACACCTTCACTTGCCGCATGATGGAGCGCTTCGTGCATGGGCGCGTGATCTTCGCCGGCGACGCGGCGCACGTCGTCTCGCCGTTCGGCGCCCGTGGCGGCAACGCGGCAGTGGCGGATGCCGACAATCTCGCCTGGAAGCTGGCGCGCGTGGTGGCCGGCACGTCCCCGCCGAGCCTGCTCAATACCTATTGCAACGAGCGTCGTGCCGCGTCGCAGGAGAACATCCGCCAGTCGACCCGCAGCACCGACTTCATCACGCCCAAGTTCGAGGCCTCGCGCCGCTTTCGCGACGCCACCCTGGCGCTCGCCAAGGATTTCCCGTTCGCCAGGGCGTTGATCAACAGCGGCCGGCTGTCCGCCCCGACGGCGCACATCGGCTCGCCGCTCGACACGCCCGATGGCGATGACGAGTGGGTCGGCGGCCCGCCGCCGGGCCGGGCGATGATCGATGCGCCGCGGGGGGATGGCTGGCTGATCGACGCGGTGGGCGCGGACTTCACCCTGCTGAATTTCGGCGCAAGCGTCGATGCAGCCGACGTGCCGGTTGTTGCGTTGGAATGCAGCGGCTTGGCGGCCAGGCGCTACGACGCCCAGCCCGGCACCACCTATCTGATCCGGCCCGACCGTTACGTCGCGGCGCGCTGGCGGCGGTACGACAGGTTGGCGGTCCGTGCGGCGGTGGCGCGCGCGACGGGACATACGATGGAACGTTAGGAGGCGACGATGGAAGGCGCGTTGCGACGCACGCTCAACCTCAGCCAGCCGGACGAGGTCTACAACGCCATCGTCGATGCCCACAAAGGTCTGAGCGAGGAGGAATGCCGCACCTACGACGCGCGGCTGATCCTGCTGCTGGTCAACCATATCGGCGACGAGGAGGTGATCCGCGAGGCGCTGAGGGCGGCGGCGAACCCATGAAGGACATGCTGCTGGGCCGGCTCGCCCTGGTGACCGGGGCCGGCCACGGCAATGGTGCTGCGATTGCGCGCGGGCTGGCGGCCGCCGGCGCCGAGGTGATCGTGACCGACATCGACAAGGATGCAGCGCGCACGATTGCCGATTCGATCGTCGCCGAGGGCGGCAGGGCGCGCGGCTTCATGCTCGACGTCACCGACGAAGAGGGCTGCGCGAAGCTCGCCCGCGATCTCTCGCTGCTGGTCGGGCCGATCCGAATCCTGGTCAACAACGCCGGCGTCTTCCTGCGCGGCAACCTGGTCGGCGCGGACAGCCGAGAGCGCTGGGACCGGACCATGGCGGTGAACGTGCACGGGCCTTTCAACGTCACCATGGCGTTCGTCGACCAGCTCAAGCTGACCAAGGGCACGATCGTCAACATCGCCTCGATCAATTCCTACGTCGCGCAGGCCGGCAGCGGCGCCTATCCCGTGTCGAAGGGCGCGCTGGCGCAGTTCACGCGGGTGCTCGCCGCGGAGCTGGCGGCCGACGGCGTGCGGGTCAATGCGCTCGCGCCCGGCATCATCGCCACCGCGATGACCGAGCCGACCCGCGCCGATCCCAGGCGGCTCGAGGCGTTCCTGGCGCACGTGCCGATGAAGCGGGTCGGCGAGCCCGAGGAATTGGCCGGACCGGTGGTGTTTCTCTGCTCCGATGCGGCGAGCTATATCACCGGGGCGATTCTGCCGGTGGACGGGGGATATCTGGGTGTCTGAAATAATAGTGCGGGCAGCGACAGTCGATGACGTCGAGCTGCTGCATCGCTTCTCGGTTGATCTAGCGACCTACGAGGACGAGCCCGACGCCGTCACCTCGACGCCGCAGACGTTGGCGCGCGACGGATTCGGCGAGAAGCCGCAATTTGCCGCCCTGATCGCCGAGCGGGGCGGCAAGCCGGTGGGCATGGCGCTCTACACCTTCAACTACTCGGTCTGGACGGCGGCGCGCGGCATCTTCATCGAGGACATCTGGGTCATCCCCGAGGAGCGCCGCGGCGGCGTCGCGCGTGCCCTGATGCAGGGGTTGGCCCAGGAATGTGCCGCCAGGGGCTACAAGCGCATCGACCTCAACGTGCTCGACTGGAACCCGGCGCGCGGTTTCTACGAGAAGGTCGGCTTCAAGTGGATCCGGAACTGGCTACCCTATCGCCTGAGCGGGCCGGCGCTGGCGAAGCTGACCGACGAGCATTCGTAGCAAGGAGGCATGATGGCCGAGCAAGACCCTCGCGTTGAACGGTTGCTGCTCGGCCAGGAAATCGCAGATTTCCTCTACCGCGAGGCGGAGTTGCTCGACGAGCGGCGCTATCGGGAATGGCTCGATCTGCTGGCCGACGACATACGCTACTGGATGCCGATGCGGCGCAACGTCAAGTCGGGCGAGGACGAGCGCGAGTTCACGCGCCCCAACAGCGACATCAACTGGTTCGACGAAGGCAAGGACACGCTGGCAAAGCGCGTGAAGCAGATCGAAACCGGCATCCATTGGGCGGAGGAACCCCGCTCGCGCCTGTCGCATCTCGTCACCAACGTGCAGGTGCAGGCCGCCAATCCATCGGTCGCCGCGCCGCAGGAAGTCGCGGTCACCTGCCGGTTCCTGATCTACCGCAACCGCGTCGAGACCGAGACCGACATCCTGGTCGGCCGCCGCGAGGACTCGCTCAGACGCCATGGAGCCGGCTGGCTTCTGGCGCGTCGCAAGATTATCCTCGACCAGAACGTGCTGCTGTCCAAGAACCTGACCTTCTTCATCTGAGGGGGCGGCCATGGCGATCACGGAAAGACGGGGCTACCGTCCTGGCCTGGTCGATTTGCGCTCGGGCGAGATCAGCCGCGAGATCTTCGTCAACGAGGAGATCTACGCCCAGGAGCAGGAGCGCGTTTTCGCGCGCGCCTGGCTGCATGTCGGCCACGAGAGCCAGATCCCCGAACCGGGCGACTATTTCGTGTCGTCGATGGGCGAGGAATCGGTGATCCTGTGCCGCGACCGGAGCGGCCGCATCCACGTCTTCCTCAACTCCTGCCGCCACCGCGGCATGAAGGTGTGCCGCTACGACGAAGGGTCGACGACGGTCTTCACCTGCCCCTACCACGGCTGGAGCTACGGCACCGATGGACGGCTGGTGGGGGTGCCGTACTGGCGGGAGGCCTACCATTCGCGGCTCGAGAAGGAGAAGTGGGGCCTCGTCGAGGTCGCGCAAATCTGCAACTACAAGGGTTCGATCTGGGCGACCTGGGACCCGGCCGCGCCGCCCTTTGCCGAATATCTCGGCGACTTCACCCGCTATCTGGACCTCCAACTCGACGGCTGGGACGGGCGCGAGGGCCAAGCCGAGATGCTGGGCGGGGTCCAGAAATGGCTGGTGCCGTGCAACTGGAAGTTCCCGGCAGAGAATTTCAGCGGCGACACCTATCACAACATCAGCCACCGCTCGGTCGACCTGGCCGGGATCGGGCCGTCGGGCGCAAGCCGTCGCGACATGGGCGAGCGCGACGTGAGCCGCAAGCTGCATGTCTGCATCCCCGACCGCGGCCATCAGACGATCCACTACGTCCTGCCCGCCGGCCAATTGCCGCCGCCGGCCTACCTGAATGCGCCGATCGTCGCCGAGTACTTCCGCTACTGCGAGGAGGAGAAGCGGCGGCGGCGCGGCGACGAGGCGCGAATGGTCGGCGCGCCCGGCGAGATCTTCCCGAACACGGCGCTGCTGTCGCGCCAGCCGCGGACGATGGCGGCGTGGCATCCGCGCGGACCGCACCAGACCGAATGCTGGCGCTGGTTCTTCGTCGACCGCGACGCGCCGCGCGAGGTCAAGGAGTTCCTGCGCGACTACTACATCCGCTATTCCGGCCCAGCCGGCATGACCGAGCAGGACGACATGGAGAACTGGAACTACGCCCATGCGGCGAGCCGCGGCACGATCGCCCGACGCTATCCCTACAACTACGATCAGGGCTCCGGCACCGCCGTCACGGACTACGAGTACCAGGGATTCAGGGTGCCCGGCGAAGTGATCAATCTCACCGAGGTGCAGTCGAGCGAGCAGCCGATGCGCAATTTCTATCGCCGGTGGGCCGAGTTCATGGAGGCCGACGACTGGTCGCAGCTCGCGACATGGCGCGTCGCCGAACGCAGGGCTGCAGAGTGACGACCCCAATCAACGTTCGCGATCTCGTGCCGGGCACCTCCATCGTGCTCGCGAGCGGTGCCGAAGCCGAGATCGTCGACAATCCGCGCGATGGCGTTTGGCTGTTCGCGCGCTACCTGTCCTCGCCGCGCGATCCGGCGCTGGTCGGCCACGAAGAAATGGTCTTCGCCCAGGATGTCGTTGCTTTGGGCCGCTCTGCGCCTCACGTGGATTCGTAACTGGCGACCTTGCCGCTCGAGCGGCGGCGGTCCTCCCGCTCTCTCATCGAGAGCCACGCGCTGGCGGCACAGGCGATCTGCGTCCCACCGCCCAGCAGCATCGCCAGCCGCAGCCCATCCGCGCCGCCTCCCGTGAGGGCATACACCGCGCCCAGCACTGCGACACCGATCGTGGCGCCGGCCATGCGCGCGACGTTGATCAGCGCCGAGGCGGTGCCCGAGCGTGCCGGCTCGACCGCGCCGATGGCGGCCGCCATCAGCGGGCCGGTCGCGATGCCCATGCCGAGGCCGGTCAGCACCAGCCCGACCTCGTCGAGCACGATCGATTTGTGGCCGGCGCCCAGCGCGACGGTGAGCAGGCCGACGCCGATCACCGCGACGCCGCCCGCGGTGACGGTACGGCTGCCGAGCCGCTCGCGCAGCCAGCCCGAGAAGGGCGAGAGCAGCACGAACACCAGGGCCATCGGCATCAGTGCCAGGCCGGCCTGGATCGCCGACAGGGTGCCGGCGCTCTGCCAGGTGAGCGGCAGCAGGAACAGCACGCCGTACATGCCGAAGGTCATGCCGGTGGTGCCGACGATGGCAGCCCGGAAGGCCCGCGCGCGGAAGATGTCGAGTGGCACCAGCGCGCCCGGGCCGCTCTTCGCCTCGACCTGCAGGAACATCACCAGCGCGATCAGGGCGACGACAAAAGCGGCCGCGGCGACGATCGGCGCGCGGTGCGATTCGATGGCGGCCAGGGCGAGGCCGCCCAAAGCCAATGCACCGAGCGCCTGGGCCGGCGCATCGAAGCTGCGGTCCTGCGGATCGGCCGATTCGGGGATGGACGGCCACGCGAGCGCCAGCGCCGCCACGCCGAACGGCACCACGACCAGGAAGATGCTGCGCCAGCCGAAGCTGCCGATCAGCAGGCCGCCGACGGTCGGGCCGATCGCCATCGCGAGCCCGTTGCAGCCGGCCCAGACGCCGAGTGCATGGCCGCGCTCGGCCTCGTCGCGCCACACCACGCGGATGATGGCGAGCGACGCCGGCACCGACAGCGCCGCGCCGAGGCCCGCCAGGGCGCGGCCCGCGATCAGCACCTCGATCGACGGAGCGGCGGCGCACATCAACGACGCGGCGGTGAACACAGCCACGCCCATCATGAAGATGCGGCGCCTTCCGTACAGGTCGGCCAGCAGGCCACCCGTCAGCAGCAGCACGGCGTAGACCAGGTTGTAGGCGTCGAGCACCCACTGCAGCGCGCCGACGCCGGCATGGAAATAGGCGCCGATCGGCCGCGTCGCGAGATTGACCACGGCCATATCGACCTGGGCCACCAGGACCGCGAAACAGAGCGTAAGCAGGGTGAGGCGCTTGCCGGAACTCATGCCCAACGAACGCACGGATCAGGTGTCCGATGCTTCGGAAAAGCCCGAACGGTCAGCCTTTTGTCAGCCTTATTCTTGCCGGACCGCGGGCGTCCCGCCCGCTCTTCTCATCCTCACGAGGCGGGCGGCACGCCCGCGGCCCGGCAACACTACTTCTTCTTCAACCCCATCACCCGTCCCGCCTTCGCCGGGCGCGGCAGGTGCTGGTGCGCGGTCCACACCGCTTCCAGCCGCTCGGCCGCCTGCTGGGGCCACGGTGCCGAGCGTCGGCTGGCGAAGTCGATGTTCATCACGATCGTCTCGTTGGTCGCGGCGAGGTAGCCCTCGCCCTCGTGATACATCTCGTGGAACAGGTGCACGCGCTTGGCGTCGCGGTCGAGCAGCTGGGTGGTGAAGCGCATCGGCGCACCGCCCTTCATCTCGCGGTCGTAGGTGACGTGGGTCTCCAGCACGAAGGTCATGCCGTGCTTGCCGTCGACGTAGCGCCGGCCGAGTCCGATGTTGCGCATGAAGGCGCCCGACGCCTGGTCGAAGGCCGTGACGTAGAAGGCAAGGTTCATGTGGCCGTTCCAGTCGACCCATTCGGGCAGCACGGTGGAGCGATGCATGTCGAGCGGCGCGGTGGTGACCAGCGCCGGCATCTCGTAGGGCAGGATGACGGACATTAACTACTTCCTCTTGATGCCGATGATGCGTCCGGCCTGGGCCGGCTTCGGGAGATGCTTGTGCGCTTCCGCCATCTTCTCGATCCGCGGCATCGCCCAATCAGGCCAGGCTGCCGCGCGGCGGGTGCCGTAGTCGATGTTCATCAGCATCAGCTCGTTGGTCGCGGCGAGATAGCCTTCGGTCGCGTGGTACATGGCGTGGATGTAGTGCACGCGCTTGGCGTCGTGGTCGAGCAGCTGCGTGGTGATGCGCAGCGGATCGCCCTCCTTGACCTCGCGATCGTAGGTGACGTGCGCCTCGAGCACGAAGGTCATGCCGATCTTCTCGCGCGTATATTCCCAGCTCACGCCGAACTGGTTGCACAGCGTGTCGGTCGCCTTGTCGAAGGCCACGACGTAGAAGCCGACGTTCATGTGGCCGTTCCAGTCGATCCACTCCGGCAGCACCGTCGCGCGATGGACGTCGAGCGGCGCGCCGTAGTCGGGTTCGATCATGGGGTAGGGAGGTAATTTCATGCGGCCGGACCGTAGCGAAGCCGCAGGGGCGCCCGCAAGTTCGCCCAAACGACCTGCTCCAGCGAGGATTTGTCATGGCGAAGAAACCCAAGGCCGTCGTGCTCGGCGTCGGCGCGTTGCGTGGCATCGGTGGCGCTGCCAGCCGCCGCTTTGCAAAAGAGGGCCATCACGTGCTGGTGGCCGGCCGCACGCCGCAGAAGATCGAGGCGGTGGTCGATGCGATCCGCAAGGATGGCGGCGCCGCGACGGCCTTCACGGTCGACGGCACCAAGGAGGACCAGGTGATCCGCCTGTTCGACGCAGCCATGACCGACGACGGTGGCAGCGGGCCGGCCGACCTGTTCGTCTTCAACATGGGCAACAACGCCGCGGTCGACTTCCGCGAGATGACGGCGCAACACTTCGAGGACTCCTGGCGGGTCGGCTGTTTCGCGGGCTTCCTGTTCGGCCGCGAGGCGATGCGCCGCCTGGCGCCGCTCGGCCGCGGGACGGTGATCTTCACCGGCGCGTCGGGATCGCTGCGCGGCCGGCCGAGGTTCGCCGCGTTCAACGCCACCAAGGGCGGCCTGCGCCTGCTGGTGCAGTCGATGGCGCGCGAGTTCGGGCCGCTGGGCATCCACGTCGCGCACGTGATCATCGACGGCGGCATCGAAGGCGACCGCCTGCTGTCGCGCATGCCCGGCCGCGCCGAGCAGGTCGGCCCCGACGGCCTGCTCAAGGTCGAGCCGATCGTCGACAACTACTGGCACCTGCACACCCAGCAGCGCAGCGCCTGGACGCACGAGCTCGATCTCAGGCCGTACAAGGAGACGTTCTAGGGACGGTCGTCTTCGCTGGGAGCGCGCCACTCCTGTGGCGCTCATGTCTTCCGGACCGAGGGCTAGCCGAGCGAATCGGAAAGCGTATGGTCGCCCTTGTCGAGGGTGATGCGGCGCTGGGGATATTCGTTCTGCGCCGCGCGGAAAATCGCCTGGGCGAGCTCGGGGCTCACGGCGCGCCCGAGGACGCGCTCGATCTCCGACCCGGAACGCCAGAGCACGATGCGGTACGGAAGGTCTTCCTGAGAAGACGGCTCAGGACCGAACATGGCAGCCCCGTCAGTGTCTCGATTCGTTCCAGCGCGAGACTATACGATTCTTGTGGCGCAGCGTGATGTAGCGATCGGGATGTTCGCTCGTGGCCGCATAGTAGGCCGCGTAGCCGATGCTGCCGTTCGCGGTCACGGCCAGCACCTGCTCCACCGCCGTGCGGGCCTCGTTCCACAGCTCCACCTTGTAGGGAAGGTCATCCCGCTCGACGGCGTAGCGATCCGAGCGAGGCCGTTTGCCGGGATCGTCGTCCGACTCCCCGGCCGGCCCGAATGCGAGGGGATGCGGGACGACATTGTCGCGGTAGGCAATCGAGCGGGACGAGGCGGACATGGATGACCGGTTGCTGGTAGGCAGTCGCGTGCGTATGCTTGTGCTTGCCGTTCGTGGCGCAAACTGCGCCGGACCTCGATAACAATATGGCATTGCACACCCGAAAGATGCAACCGCTCCCGAGCGAGAGACGCTACGAGCGATTGCTCGCGTCCATCACCGACTATGCCATCTATATGACCGATGTAGATGGCTTCATCACCACCTGGAACGACGGCGCTCGCCGCATCAAAGGCTACAACGCGGTCGAGATCATCGGGCAGCACTTCTCCCGTTTTTTCACGCCGGATGACGTCGGGCGAGGACTGCCGGGGAATATCCTGAGGGCAGCGCGCGAGCATGGCCGGCACGAGGAGGAGGGCTGGCGGGTCCGCAAGGACGGCAGCCGCTTCTGGGCCAATGCCGTCACGCAGGCGGTGGCCGACGAGCAGGGACGGCTGGTCGGCTTCGCCAAGATCACGCGCGACATCACGGAGCGGCGCGCCGCGCAGGACGCGCTCCAGCGCAGCGAGCATCGTTTCCGCCTGCTGGTGGACGGCATGATCGACCATGCCATGTATCTGCTCGATCCGTCAGGCATCGTCACCAGCTGGAATGCGGGTGCCGAGCGGATGAAGGGCTACACCCCCGAGGAGATCGTCGGGCACCATTTCTCGCTCTTCTATACGCCCGAGGATCGGGCCTCTGGCCTGCCGGCCCGGGTGCTCGACATCGCGGCGCGCGAGGGCCACTACGAAGCGGACGGCTGGCGCGTCCGCAAGGACGGTAGCCGCTTCTGGGCCAACACGGTCGTCGACGCGATTCGGACCGAGGACGGCAGGCTCGAGGGGTTCGCCAAGATCACGCGCGATATCAGCGAGCGGCGGGCCGCCCAGGAGGCGCTGCGGCAGAGCGAGCGACAGTTCCGCCTGCTGGTGCAGAACCTCACGGACTACTCGCTCTTCATGCTCGATCCGAACGGCATCGTGACCAGCTGGAACGCGGGCGCGCAGCGCATCAAGGGCTATGCCGCGCACGAGATCATCGGCCGCCATTTCTCGCAATTCTACACCGATCGCGACCGTGCCGCCGGCCTGCCGGCGCGCGCGCTTCACAGGGCGATGGAGGAGGGCCGCTACGAGGCGGAGGGCTGGCGCGTGCGCAAGGATGGCAGCCTGTTCTGGGCCAACGTCGTGATCGACCGGATCCTCGACGAGAAGGGCGCCCTGGTCGGCTTCGCCAAGATCACGCGCGACATCACCGAGCGGCGTTCTACGCAGCTCGCCCTCGACGAGGCCCAGAGCCAACGGGCCTATGCCCAGAAGATGGACGCGCTCGGCCAGCTGACCGGCAGCGTGGCGCACGACTTCAACAACCTGCTGATGATCGTGAGCGGCCATCTCGCGCGCCTGCGCCGGGCCGGCGACGAGGCGAGGGCCCGGCAGTCGGCCGAAGCGATCGAGATGGCAGTCCGGCGCGGCGCCTCGCTCACCCGGCAACTGCTGTCCTTCTCGCGCCGCCAGCCGTTCGATCCGACCGTCATCGACCTGCCGTCGCGCATCGAGAGCGTGCGGGCAATGCTGAGCAGCTCGACCGGATCGAAGATCGCGCTGGCGATCGGCATTCCACCCGGTGCCTGGCCGATCAAGGTCGATGCCAGCGAATTCGACCTGGCGCTCGTCAACCTGACGCTGAACGCCCGCGACGCCATGCCGGAAGGCGGTTCGATCACCATCTCGAGCGAGAACGTCACTCTGGCGCCGGCCGACACGCCGGCGCGGCTCGAGGGCGAGTTCGTCGCCGTGCGTGTGACCGACAGCGGCACCGGCATCCCGCCCGACATCCTGTCCAAGGTGTTCGATCCGTTCTTCACCACCAAGGACAGCACGAAGGGCAGCGGCCTCGGCCTCAGCCAGGTCTACGGCTTCGCCCAGCAGTCCGGCGGCACAGTCACGATCGACAGCGAGCTCGGGCGCGGCACGACCGTCACGCTCTATCTGCCGCGCGCCCGGCACGAGGCCGCCGAGGAACGGCGCTCCGAGGAAACGCCCGTCGCGGACGGCCGCATCCTCCTCGTGGAGGACAATCCCGCCGTCGCCGACGCGAGCAGCTCCCTGCTGGAGCAGCTGGGCTACAGTGTCGTCCAGGTGCGCGACGCTGCCGCGGCCCTCCAGGCGGCAGGCGACGCAGAATTCGACCTGGTGGTGAGCGACATCATGATGCCCGGCGGCATGGACGGGCTGGCGCTGGCACACGTGCTGCGCGAGCGACAGCCGGGCCTGCCGATCCTCCTGATGACCGGCTACCACCAGCTGGCCGATGAAGCCGGCCGAGAGTTCGTGCTGTTGCGCAAGCCGTTCGATCTCTCCGACTTGAGCCGCGCCACCACCCGGGCGCGGTCGGTGGCGCGTGCGACCGGCGATACGAACGTGATCGCGCTGCCGGTCGGACCCAGAGCGCCGCGCTGAGTGCGGTCTGCGCTGTCATCTGCCTTCCCTTTGTATCCCTGGAAGTATATTATATATCAACTATCCAGTGAACTCAACTCTTTCGAAGCGAGGATGAGAACCCACGGAAACATTCAAAACCGGGGTGGGGGTGTCGTGGATTTCCGGTACCACAGCCCTCGAATGCCGATGCCATCGGTGTTTGAGCGGTCCAGACCGTGGGACGGTTTGGGACAGCGCAGGCGGACGCGACTACGGTACCGCCAGCAGTTCGTCGGCCACGAGATCGGGCGCGGACAGGATGCAGTTGTGCCCGGCGGCGATCGGGCGGAAGCGGATGTGCGGCATGGCCTGCACCTTCTCGTGCGTGCCGGCCGACACCGGATAGCGCGGGCTGGTGCAGGCGATGTAGGTCATCGGCCGGCCGTTGCCCGCCGGATGCTGCAGCCGGATCGGCTTGGTGTAGCAGGCGACCGGATGCGGCGTGAGCTGGCGGTGCGTCCAGGCGGCGAGCGCGGGATCGTCGATGATCAGGCTTCCGACCGGCGCGAAGGGCAGCACCTCGGTGCCGTTCACCGTTTGCACCAGCGTCCTGCGCTTGGCGGCGATGTGGGCGGGGATGCGGCCGAAGATCGACTGGCCGTCCTGGGCGATGCCGCCGTCGATGATCACCAGGTGGGCGATGCGCTCGGGCATGCGGTCGGCGACCATCTGCGCGATCAGGCTGCCGAAGCTGTGGCCGACCAGCACGATGTCGCGGAGGTCCTCGCGCTCGACCCGCTCCAGCGTGTCGGCGAGGAAGACGTCGTTATCGAGCGCCGGCGAGAGCTCGGCCGCGCGTTCGCCGACGCCGGGAAACGAATGCGCCTCGGCCGCGTGGCCCGCCGCACGCAGGCGCTCGAGCACGAATTGCCAGGTCCAGGCGCCCATCCAGGCCCCCGGGAGACAAAGATAACGACTCATCGGGATTCCAAGCCGACCGAACATATGCATCCGGTCGATGCATGCCAATCCGGGATCTTCATTCTTCTGGGCGAACTGGCGCGGGGTGTGCGACGCGTCGCACCGGCTCGCGCCCCATGCGGTCAGATCATCGACGCGCGCCGCCGGCAGCGCTGGCTGTCGGCGTTCGGCGCCGACCGGTTCGCCTTCGCCGTGCCCGCCAATCTTCAGATGTCGGCTCTAGGCTGTCGCGTGATGTCGCTTGAGTGCGAGGCCGACGGAGATCCAGCCGCTGCCGATGAAGATCAGGTCGACGCCGAGGAAGATGCCGAGCACGAAGAAGCTCGAGACCGGCCAGTGGGCCACGATGATCGCGCCGAGGAAGATGCTGATCAGGCCGGAGAACACGACCCAACCCCACGGCGTGCCCTGTCTCACCCGCGTCGCGAGGAAGATGCGGACGATCCCGCCTATGATCAGGGCGAAGCCCAGCAGCAAGGTCAGGATGGTCGCGGCGGCGAAGGGGTTCTGCAGGCAGATGATGCCGGCGAAGACGTAGAGCGCGCCGAGCAGCAGCCACAGGATTCGATGGCTCCAGTCCTTGGCATTGAACGCCGCGACGATCTCGGTCGCCCCGGTGAACAGCATCATGAAGCCGACGATGTAGACGGCGGTGGCCGTCGCGAACATGGCATCACCGATCAGTGCGATCACGCCGGCGATCAGGGAGATAACGCCCAAGGCCACGATCCAGCCCCAGCGGGGACGCAATGCGCGAATCCCCTCGCCGAGACTGTGCGGGCCGGTACTGTCAGTTGCGGTCATGGCTCTGCCCTTTCACTGCGGAAATGGACCTCCGCAGTGTACGCTGGCCGCGTGGCACTGTCCCGGCATGTGTGTGACAATCGCTGCATGACTGAAGCTCCCAAAAAAGCGCCGCCGACGCCGCGGCCGGCCACGACCGTCCTGCTGGTTCGTCCATCCAGGCCGGGCGACGCGGCCTCGCCCCTCGAGGTCTTCATGGTGGTGCGCCACCAGCAGATCGATGCCTTTTCCGGCGCGCTGGTCTTTCCCGGCGGCAAGCTCGAGGAGGCTGACGGCGACCCTCGTCTGCGGGGCCGCTGCGGCGGCGCCGACGGGATCTCGGCGGAGGAGCTCAAGTTCCGCGTTGCCGGCGTGCGCGAAGCCTTCGAGGAGTGCGGCATCCTGCTGGCGCGCAAGCCCGGCCAGCGGGCAGTCGTCGGCGCCGTGGATCTCAAGGGCATCGAGCAGCGCTGGCGGACCAAGCTCGCCGAGGACGAGGCGAGCATCGTCGACCTGGTCGAGGCCGAGGACCTCGAGCTGGCGACCGACCTGATGACGCCGTACGCCCACTGGATCACGCCAACCTTCGCGCCCAGGCGCTTCGATACCTGGTTCTTCATCGCCGAGGCGCCCGAGGACCAGATCGCGCTGCACGACGGCTCCGAATCGGTCGAATCGGTCTGGATCGGCCCGCAGGCGGCGATCGACGAGGCGAAGGCGGGGCGGCGCACGCTGGTCCATGCCACGACCAAGAATCTCGAATTGCTGGCGGAGGCCAAGACGGTCGCCGAGGCCTTGTCGCAGGCCAGCCAGCGCAAGATCGTCACGGTGCAGCCGTGGGTCGAGGAGCGGGACGGCAAGCGCTTCCTCCACATCCCGCCGGATGCCGGCTATCGCAACCTGTTCCGCGAGCTGCCGCCTGTGGTTCCGTATGCCGGACGGTAGTTTCGGATATCGGTAGTACCGTTTGCCCCGTCCGGGCTGGCGCGCTAAGGGTTTGGTGAACGAGCGTTTATAGTTTGGGAGGATCGACGAGCATGGTCGGAATCGTGGCCTATGGCGCCTACGTGCCGCGCCTGCGTCTCAGCCGTCAGGCCGTTTACGACGCCAACAAGTGGTTCGCCGCCGGCCTGCGCGGCCTCGCCAAGGGCGAGCGCTCGATGGCCAACTGGGACGAGGACTCAATCACCATGGCGGTCGAGGCGTCGCGCGACTGCCTGACGAGCCACAAGCCCGAGGACGTCCGCAACATCTACTTCGCCTCGACCACCCATCCGTTCAAGGATCGCCAGAATGCCGGCGTGATCGGCACGGCTTTATCGATCGAGCAGAATCTTTCCGCCTCCGACGTCGGCGGCTCGCTGAAGGCGGGCACCCAGGCGCTGGTCGCCGGCCTCAACGCCGTCAAGAACGGCGGCGCCTCGCTGGTCGCCGCCGCCGACAAGCGCCTGACCCGCGTCGCCTCGGCCAACGAGCTGAATTACGGCGACGGCGCCGCGGCGCTGCTGTGCGGCAGCGAGAACGTGATCGCGAAGCTGGTCGGCCATCATTCCGTGTCGATGGACTTCGTCGACCACTTCCGCGGCGACGAGGCCGACTTCGATTACGGCTGGGAAGAGCGCTGGATCCGCGACGAGGGCTATTCGAAGATCGTGCCGCCGGCGATCAAGGCGGCGCTCGCGGCCTGCAAGCTGAAGGGCAGCGACATCACCCACTTCATCATGCCGAGCCTGATGCCGGCCGTGCCGAAGCAGATGGCCAAGGCGTGCGGCATCGGCGACGGCGCGGTGCGCGACCTGCTCGGCGCCACGCTCGGCGACACCGGTGCGGCCCACGCGCTGGTCATGCTGGTCGATGCGCTCGAGACCGCCAAGGAAGGTGACAAGATCATGGTCGTCGCCTTCGGCCAGGGTGCCGACGTGCTGGTGTTCGAGGTCACGGCCGAGAACGCCAAGCTGCCCAAGCGCAAGGGCCTGTCGGGCTGGATGGCGCGGCGCAAGGAAGAGAAGAACTACATGAAGTTCCTCGCCTTCAACGAGATGCTGCCGATCGACAAGGGCATGCGCGCGGAGTTCGACAAGAAGACGGCGCTGTCGGTTCTGTGGCGCAAGCGCGACATGATCTACGGGCTGGTTGGCGGCAAGTGCAAGGTATGCGGCACCGTCCAGTTCCCGCGCAGCCAGGTCTGCGTCAATCCGAACTGCCACGCGATCGACAGCCAGGAGCCGTATCGCATGGCCGGCCTCGAAGCGAACGTGATGTCGTTCACCGCCGACTCGCTCACCTACTCGCCCGATCCGCCGGCTTATTACGGCATGATTACCTTCCCCGAGGGCGGCCGCTTCATGGCCGACTTCACCGACAGCGACAAGGAACAGGTGAAGGTCGGCGCCAAGATGCGCATGACCTTCCGCATCCGCGACAACGACACGATGCGCGGCGGCTTCAAGCGGTATTTCTGGAAGGCGGCACCGGTCTGATCGTCATATCCCTCTCCCCCTTCAGGGGAGAGGTTAGGAGAGGGGGTCTGAAAGACCTGTGCGCACCCCCTCTCCCAACCTCTCCCCCTAGCGGGGGAGAGGAGTAAGATTTCGCGTAGAATTCCACTCTCACGACCCAAGGAGTCCAACATGGCACGGGGTATCAAGGACAAGGTCGCAATTCTGGGTATGGGCTGCTCGAAGTTCGGCGAGCGCTGGGACAGCGGCGCCGAGGAGCTGATGCTCGAAGCTTACAAGGAGGCGATCGCCGACGCCGGCATCGATCCCAACCAGCTGAACGCGGCCTGGTTCTCGACTGCGATCGACGAGGTGCATGTCGGCAAGTCGGGCATCCCGATGTCGACCACGCTGCGCCTGCCCAACATCCCGGTGACGCATGTCGAGAACATGTGCGCCTCCGGCACCGAGGCCTTCCGCGGCGCCTGCTACGCCGTCGCCTCGGGCGCGGCCGACATCGCCATCGCGCTCGGCGTCGAGAAGCTGAAGGACACCGGCTACGGCGGCCTGCCGGGCGGCCGCGGCGGCCCGTTGCAGGCGCTGTGGAGCGCCAATGGCACGGCCCCGGGCAACTTCGCCCAGCTCGCCACCGCCTACATGGCCGCGCACGGCGTCTCGGCCGAGGACCTCAAGAAGGCGATCGGCCACGTTTCGTGGAAGAGCCACCAGAACGGCGCCAAGAATCCCAAGGCGCATCTGCAGAAGGCGGTCGAGATGGAGACCATCCTGAACGCGCCGATGATCGCCTCGCCGCTCGGCCTGTTCGACTGCTGCGGCGTGTCGGACGGCGCGGCGGCGGCGATCGTGACCACGCCCGAGATCGCCAAGGCGATGGGCAAGCAGAACATCGTCTCGGTGAAGGCGCTGCAGCTCTCGGTCTCGAACGGCTCGGAGTCGGGTCACAACTCGTGGGACGGAAGCTACTTCCACACCACGCGCATCGCCTCGAAGAAGGCCTATGAGGAGGCCGGCATCAAGGATCCGCGCAAGGAAGTCTCGATGTTCGAGGTGCACGACTGCTTCTCGGTGACCGAGCTGGTCACCATGGAAGACCTGCACATCTCCAAGCCGGGCGAAGGCTGGAAGGACGTGCTCGACGGCTTCTACGACGCCGACGGCAAGATCCCGTGCCAGATCGACGGCGGGCTGAAGTGCTTCGGCCATCCGATCGGCGCCTCGGGCCTGCGCATGCTCTACGAGATGTACCTGCAGTTCCAGGGCCGGGCCGGCGCGCGCCAGCTCAAGGACCCGAAGATCGGCATGACGCACAATCTCGGCGGCGCGCCGCGCGAGAACGTGTCGAGCGTCGCCATCGTCGGCCGCTACGAATAGTCAGCGAGACGGATGACCCTCTCTTCGGCCTGCGGGCCGGGGAGAGGGTTTTTCATTCCGGAGGGGAGCAACCATGCAGCTCGACAAGGGCCTGATCGGCCACAAGTTCAACGCCTTCACCACGACCGTCGAGGCCGGCAAGATCCGCCTGTTCTGCAAGGCCATCGGCGAGGAGAACCCGATCTATGTCGATGAGGCGGCCGCCAAGAAGGCGGGCTACCGTGCGATCCCCGCGCCGCCGACGTTCCTCACCGCCATCACCAACGACGATCCCGACAAGGGCGGCCTGCTGCGGCTGCTCAATGTCGATATCGGCCTGATCCTGCATGGCGAGCAGCACTACGAGTATTTCGCGCCGGTGCATGTCGGCGACAGGATCACCTGCCAGCAGAAGGTGGTCGACATCTACGACAAGAAGGGCGGCGCCCTGTGGTTCGTGGTCTCCGAGACCGAACTGAAGGACCAGGCGGGCAAGCCGGTGGCCAAGGCCAAGGGCATCACCGTCGTGCGCAATCCCGACGCCGGCAAGAAGTAGGGGAGGAGACCATGCCAACCGCGACCGTCACCGCGCCGAAGTTTGCCGACGTCAAGGTCGGCGACAAGCTGAAGCCGCTCGTCCTGCCGCCGATCAGCCGCCACCAGCTCGCGCTCTATTGCGGCGGCTCGGGCGACCACAATCCGATCCATGTCGACATCGACTTCGCCAAGAAGTTCGGCTTCAAGGACGTGTTCGCCCACGGCATGCTGTCGATGGCGTTTCTCGGCCGGCTCGTCACCTCGTTCGTGCCGCAGGCGCAGGTGCGCAAACTCGGCACGCGCTTCACCTCGATCACCTGGGTGGGCGACGTCATCACCGTGAGCGGCACCGTCACCGGCAAGCGCGAGGAGAACGGCGAGAAGCTGGTCGACCTCGAGGTCAAGTGCACCAACCAGAACGGCCAGGACACGTTGCAGGGCAACGCGACCCTTGCGCTGAGCTGACGATTGCAAACATCTCACCCTGAGGAGCCGCGCACAGCGCGGCGTCTCGAAGGGTGGGACCAGTCTTGATGTTGCCACCCTTCGAGACGCGCCTTCGGCGCTCCTCAGGGTGAGGTGGATATTTGAAGGAGAACGACATGGGTCAGTTGGATGGCAAGGTGGCGATCGTCACCGGCTCGGGCCGCGGCATCGGCAAGGAGATCGCACTGCGCCTGGTGCGCGATGGCGCGGCGGTGGTGATCAACGACATCGACGAGGCGCCGGCTAAGGAGACCATCGCCGAGATCGAGAAGATGGGCGGCCGCGCGGTCGCCTGCAACGGCGACGTGGCCAAGCCCGACTTCGGCGATCGTATCGTCAAGACCGCCGTCGATGCCTTCGGCGGCTGCCACGTGGTGGTGAACAATGCCGGTTACACGTGGGACTCGGTGATCCAGAAGATGACCGACGAGCAGTGGTACGCCATCCTCGACGTCCACCTGACGGCGCCGTTTCGCATTCTGCGCGCCTTCCAGCAGCACTTCCGCCAGGAAGTCGAGAAGGAGCGCTCGGCCGGCAAGCGCATCGTGCGCAAGGTCGTGAACATCTCCTCGACCTCGGGCGTCAACGGCAATGCCGGCCAGTCGAACTACTCGGCCGGCAAGGCGGGCATCATCGGCCTGACCAAGACGCTGGCCAAGGAGTTCGGCCGCTACGACGTGACGGTGAACGCGGTCGCCTTCGGCTATATCCAGACCCGACTCACCCAGCCGCTGAGCCAGGGCGAATCGGGCGAGATCGAGGTGCAGGGTCGCAAGGTCAAGATCGGCGTGCAGGGCGGCCGCATCGCCGCCATGAACCAGATGATCCCGCTCGGCCGTGGCGGTCTGCCCTCGGAGGCCGCCGGCTCGGTCTATCTTTTCTGCAGCCCCGACAGCGACTATGTCAGCGGCCAGTGCCTAGTCGTGAACGGCGGGCTCTGACCTCTTGGAGATAGCGGTCGTCGGCTGCGGCGTCGCGGGCCAGGCGGCCGCGATCTTTCTGTCCGAAGCCGGCCACCGCGTCACCGTCTTCGAGCGCTTCGCGGAGCCCCGTCCTCTCGGTGCCGGGCTTCTGCTTCAGCCGACCGGACTTGCCGTGCTGCGCGCGCTCGGCCTCGAGGATGAGGCGATCGCGCGCGGCGGCAAGGTGCTCGGGCTCGAGGCGAAGACGCGCGGCGGCCGCGCTGTGCTCGACCTCGCCTATGCCGACCTGCATCCGCAGGCGCACGGTCTGGGTATCCGCCGCGGCGTGCTGTTCGACCTGATGTACGGCCGGCTGAAACGCTCGCCCGCCACGGTCGTGACCAGCAGCGAGATCATCGACGTCGTCCGTGAGCACGGCCGCGCCGTCGTGATCGACAGCGCCCTGGAGCGGCATGGCCCGTTCGACCTCGCGGTGATCGCCGACGGTGCGCATTCGGCGATCCGCCGGCGGTTGATGCCGGATGCGTACCAGAAGGTCTATCCCTGGGGCTGCGTCTGGGGGACGGTGAAGGACAGCGTGGGCCTCGATACCGGCGCCGACTCCGGGCGGCTGCGCCAGCGTGTCGACGGCACGCGGGCGATGATGGGGCTGCTGCCGGTCGGCAACGGCGAGCTCACGCTCTACTGGAGCGTACCGACGGCGGACCTCGCGCCCGAGGCGCCGCTCGATCTCGCCGCTATGCATCGCACGGCAATAGCGCTGTGGCCGGAGGCGTCGCGGATCGTCGCCGACGCGATCGTCGTCAACGACTTCGCCCGCGCGACCTACCGCAACGTCGCGCTGCCAAGATGGAACGACGGCCCGATCCTGTTTATCGGCGATGCTGCGCACGGCACCAGTCCGCAGCTCGGGCAGGGCGCCAATCTCGGCCTGGTCGATGGCTGGACGCTGGCCCGCGTCCTCGAGGAGAGCGATACGGTTGCCGGTGCGATCGCCAGGTTCGTCGAACGGCGCAACGCGACGGTCCGGTTCTATCGCCAGGCCAGCCACCTGCTGACGCCGTTCTTCCAGTCCAGGCTGGCGCCGCTCGGCTGGCTGCGCGACGCCTCCATGATCCTGGTCTGCCGCTTGCCGGTCCTGCGGACGATGGCGGCGACGACGCTCGCCGGGACGCGCACAGGCTGGCTGTCGTCGGTGCGGCTCGATGCCGAGGGCCGCTACCGGCTCGCGTGATGGAGGCGGCCGACATGGCCCTGCGGATCGGCCTCGTCTGAAACGGCCACATGGTCGCGATAGACCATCTGCCAGCCCATCCAGCCGGTGAACAGCATCAGCAGCACGGCCACCACCGACAGGATCAGTCCGGTCGGAATCACCGCCGCCGCGCCTTCGCTGTAGCGCATGTACCAGCTCCAGGCCTGGATCAGCACCAGCAGCAGGTTGCCGCCGGCATGCCACCAGACCTCATGCAGGGCGCGGATACGGGATTCACCCAGCACGTCGATCAGTCCGGCCACCGCCGCCAGCAGGGCCATCACGATGCCGGCGCCGAGCAGCCATTGCGAGGCCGCGAACCAGCCGCCGTTGCCGCTGCGCCAGAAGGCGAGATCGCACACCAGCGTGGCGACGAAGAACGCGATCGGGAACGGGATCAGCATCGGATGGATCGGATGGTTGCCGATGCTGGCCGTCGAACGGGGATTCGACATGGTTCACCTCCGGTGCGCCCCTCGGGAAGAACGCCAGATATCGAAGGTCAGTTCCGGTCGGTGAGGGCGGCCCAGCGGCCGGGGGTGACGCCGAACCGGGCCGAGAAGTGCCGGGTCAGATGGCTTTGGTCGGCGAAGCCGGTGGCGGCCGCGACCTCGGACAGCGGCACCCCGCGTGCGATCATGTACTGAGCGCGGGCGAGGCGGCGGCCGACCTGGAAGCGGTGCGGCGAGGTGCCGAATGCCGCCCGGAAGTGGCGGGCCAGCGCGAAGCGGTCGAGGCCGCTCACCTGCTCGAGCTCCTGCGAGGGAACGATGCGCGGCGCCTCGGCGACCAGGAAGTCGCGGGCGCGTTCGACGGCGCGATGAGCGAGCGGTTGCTTGCGCGGCCGCGCCGCCGAGTCGCAGCGCGCAGAGAGCAGCTCGGCGACGCGGCCGATGATCGCGTCGGCGGCGATCGGCTCGAGCGCTCGCGGGAAGTCGGCGAAGGCCTCCTTCAGCAGCCCGGCGAGGGCAGGATCGTCCGACACGACGTCCGGCACGAACGGCGTTGCGGCCGCGCCGAGCGCCGCGCTCACCGCGCCGGGATCGATGTAGAGCATGCGATAGGCGAAGCCCTCGTCGACGCCGGCATGACCGTCATGCGCCTCGTCGGGATGGATCACCATCACCTGGCCGGCCGAGCTGGTCCGGAGGTCGCCGCGATAGTGGAACGATTGCGCGCCCCACAGGGTCAGGCCGACCGCGTAGGTCTCGTGGCGATGCAGATCGTAGGCATGCCCGCCGAAGCGTGCGGCCAGCCGCTGCAGGCTGCCGTCACCCGGATCAACCTGGATGCGATCGACTTGGATGGGGTCGACTGGGAGGCGGTCTCGAGAAGCCATGCACAAACGTTCAAGACGGTCCGTCCGTCCCCACCAATATGGCCGCCATGATCTACGAAACCAAGACCGCGCTGGTCATCCGCAGCGACCTGGCCGGCTGGCAGGTCGCCAATGTCGCGGCCTTTCTGGCCGGGGGACTCGCGGGGACGCACAGCCACATGATGGGCGAGCCCTACAAGGACGCCACGGGCCGGGCCTACAGCGCATTGATCCGCGAGCCGGTGTTCGTCTACGGCGGCACGGTCGAGGAGCTGCGCCGCACCCACCAGCGGGCGCTGAGCCGCGAGCTGGTGCCGGCGGTCTATATCGAGGCGATGTTCAAGACCACCAACGACGCCGACAACCGCACCGCCTTCGCCGCGGCGCCGGTCGATGCCCTCGACTTCGTCGGCATTGGCGTCCACGGCCCGCGGAAGGTGATCGACAAGGTGGTGAACAGCCTCAAGTTCCTCGCCTGACGCAGGGCTGCAGCGCGTCTTGCGGCTTCCCCCAGCCCTGGATGTGTGGACAATCTGGCCTCCGACTCCACAGGTAGCGGGACAGGCCATGCACGACATCGTCATCCGGGGCGGCAAGATCGTCGACGGCACCGGCGCACCGGCGTCCAGCGGCGACGTCGCCATCGACGGCGACCGCATCGTCCAGGTCGGCGGCAAGGCCGGTCACGGCAGGCGCGAGGTGAACGCCGACGGCCGGCTGGTCACGCCCGGCTGGGTCGACGTGCACACCCACTATGACGGTCAGGCCACCTGGGATCCCGTGCTTGCGCCCTCCTCCTGGCACGGCGCCACGACCATCGTGTTCGGCAACTGCGGCGTCGGCTTCGCACCGGTGCGCCGGGAGCATCAGAAGGCGCTGATCGACCTGATGGAAGGGGTCGAGGACATCCCGGGCATCACGCTGACCGAAGGGCTCAAGTGGGATTGGGAAAGCTTCCCGGAATATCTCGATGCGCTCGCCCGGCTGCCGCGCACCATCGATATCGGCGCCCAGGTCGCGCACCATCCGCTGCGCGTCTACGTCATGGGTGAGCGCGCGATCAACCGCGAGCACGCGACGGCCGAGGACATCGAGGCGATGGCCCGGCTGGCCGAGGAGGCCCTGCGAGCGGGCGCCGTCGGCTTCACCACCAGCCGCACCGACCAGCACAAGACGCTGGCCGGCGACCTGGTGCCCGGCCGCTATGCCGAGCACGAGGAGCTGATCGCCATCGGCAAGGCAATGGGCCGCGCCGGCCGCGGCACGTTCGGCCTGCTCTCCGACTTCGAGGACGAGGCCGCCGAGTTCGGCTGGATGCGCCAGGTGGCGAAGGACAGCGGCCGCCCGGTGTGGTTCCTTCTGACCGATCGCAGCTACGACCCGCAGCGCTGGCGCCGCCTCATGGACTGCGTGCGCGCCGCGCGGGCAGACAACCTGCCGATGTTCGCCCAGGTCGCCGGACGTCCGGTCGGCCTGACCCTGGGGATGAACACCTCGCTCAATCCGTTCGGTTTGCGTGAGGGCTACGCCGCGCTGGCCAAGCTGCCGCCGGCCGAGATGATGGCCCGACTGCGCACGCCCGAGACGCGCCGCCTGATCTTGTCGCAGGAAGCCTCGCCGCGGCTGCTCGAGGTGCTGCCGCCCTTGTCGCGCCAGATCGCGACGCGCTGGGACCGCATGTATCCGCTCGGCGACACGCCGGACTATGAACCGCCGCCGGAGCGCAGCATCGCGGCCCTCGCCGCGCGCGAGGGCGTTACGCCCGCAGAGTATTGCTACGACTACCTAGTCGGCGGCGACAACCGTATGGTGTACTTCCCGGTCACCAACTACGTACACGGCGACCTTGAGGTGGTGCGCGAGCTGATCGAGGACCCGCACACCATCCTCGGCCTGTCCGACGGCGGCGCGCATTGCGGCGTGATCTGCGACGCCTCGCTCAACACCACGATGCTCGCCCACTGGGTGCGCGACCGCACCCGCGGGCCCCGCCTGCCGCTCGAATTCGTCGTCAAGGCGCTGACCAGCGAGACTGCGGACTTCTACGGCTTCCACGACCGCGGCCGGCTGCAGCCGGGCAAGAAGGCCGACGTCAACGTCATCGACTTCGACGGCCTGCATCTCCATTCGCCCAAGATGATCTTCGACCTGCCGGCCGGCGGCCGCCGCCTGGTCCAGGAGGTTGACGGCTACGACATGACCATCTGCTCCGGCATCCCGATCTTCGAGAAGGGCGAGGAGACCGGCGCCCGCCCCGGCAAGCTGGTCCGGTCGACGGGCTGATCGAACTCATCGGACCGCGCCACTCCAGTGGCGCTCGGGTTCATGAGTGCCACTGGAGTGGCGCGGTCCGATGAGTTTGAACGCTACGCTTTGACCGGTCCCGGCCGGTCGAGACCGACGCCGGTAAGGTGGCCGAACGAGCCGTGAAGCCGCTCGATGACCGGCGCCGGCAAGGCCGGCCGCAGGATCGAATCGACGTTCGCCTTCACGTGATCCTTGTTGCCGGTGCCGAACAGCACGACGTCCACGCCCTGCTCGTGGCGGGCATAGCGATAGGCGGCGTCGGTGATGCTCTCGGCGGCGCCTTCGGACATCAGGAAGCCGAGCGGATCGCCGTCGGACAGCATCGATGCGTCGAGCTGGCCCTGCTCGACCAGCTTGGCCGCGATCTCGCGACGGTAGGCGGCGTTGCTGAAGATGTTGCGGACGACGAACATCAGCAGCGTGCCGATGCCGCGCCGCTTGGTCGTCGGAAAGATCTTCCGCCTCGCGCCCTGGTTCATCAGGCTGTAGGCCAGCATGATGACTTCCCACGGATCGTCCTGGATCGCGCGGCTCAGCATCTTCTGCTCCGGATCGTTGGGCCCGGTTTCGGTGATGCCGATATGGCGTACCTTGCCCTGCTCCTTCAGCCGCACGAGCGCGGGAGCGAGGACGTCGCGATGGTGGTCGTAGGCCATCGGATTGACGGCGTGGAAATGGAAGATGTCGACGTGGTCGAGGCCGAGCCGCTTCAGGGCTGCCTCGACGCGGCGCGTGACCTCCTCGGCCGTGCCATTCGCGCCGAGCAGGGCCTTGGTCGAGATCACCAGCTTGTCCCGGTCGTAAGCCCGTGCCGCCGCGCCGACGATCTCCTCCGTGCCGTAGGCCTCGGCGGTGTCGACGAAGTTGACGCCGAGATCGATGGCCGTGCGCACGACCGCCACGCACTCCGCGACGCTGGCGCCCCGGCCGAGGCCCAACCGGCTGTTGCCGCCGCAGCCGAGCCCCGCGACGCTGACGGTGAGACCGGTCTTTCCGAGCGGCTTGTAATCCATGTTCCTAACCCACGAAAATGCGCGCGCCGATGGGCAGCGAGCGTGCCTGTTCGAGCGCCTGCATGGTCGCCGTGTAGCCGGTCTCGATTGCCCTGTCGAAGCTCGTCCAGTCGAGCAGGTCGATCTGGTGCATCGGCGGGACGATCAGCAGGTCGGCCGCGGCGCGGTCCTCGAGCGCCCGCGCGGCGCTGGACACCAGCGCCGAGCGCAGCAGGATGCGCACGATCGACGGGATCGGCAGCGTCTCGTCGCGGCGCCATACCAGGCGGCGGAAGAACTCCCAGGCCGACCACGGCTCCTCGACGCCGGCGCCGGCCGACAAGGCGCCGCCGGTGTCGATATCGACTGCGATCGTGTGCCCGCGGCCCTGGCGGCGCATCACGCGCACCGGCAGGTTGTCGATCACGCCGCCGTCGACATGCACGTTGCCCGCGTCGTTGAACGGCGGCAGCACGCCCGGCAGCGAAACCGACGCGCGCAGCCAGCGCCACAGGCGACCGGTGGTGTGCGTGTCGGCATTGGCGGTCGTGAGGTTCGCCGTTACGCAATAGAACGGCAGCACCAGATCCTCGATGTCGAGCTCGCCGAAGGCGGTGCGCAGCAACGACGTCACCCGGCGGCCGCCGAACAGCGAGACGAAGGGCAGCGTGTAGTCGCTCAGCGGATTGTTGGCGACGAACGAGCGGCGGAAGCGCGCATTGAGATCCTCGTCGGACCATCGCGCGGCGATCGCCGCGGCGACGATCGCGCCCATGCTGGTCCCGCCGACCAGGTCGACCGGCACGCCGGAGGCGCGCAGTGCCTTGACCACGCCGATATGGGTGAAGGCGCGGGCGCCGCCGCCCGCCATCACCACGCCGACCGCGTGGCCGGTGATCAAGCGCGCCAGGCGGTCGAAATCCGACGGCAGGTCGAGCCGCACATGATGGTGCTGGCCGTACAGCCCGCCGGCGAGCAAGCCGGTGGTCGTGCCAGGCCGCGGGTCGTGCCCCTCGTGCAGAAGCACCAGCTCGCGCCGGCGATGGAAGACCGCGCCGGGCTGTGCGGCCTCGATCTCGAACGGCAGCTTCGTCGGCTCGTTCGACTCGGCGTTATGCAGCACGACCAGGCAGTCGGCCTGGCGCAGGCAGAGTTCCGTCCAGGGCGTCAGTGCCGGATCGGCACGATAGAGCACGAACGGATGGTCGAGCTCGCATCGGGCGAACCACTCGGGATCCTCGTTCATGGACTCCGACCCGAGCATCTGCGCCACGCCGCCGATCCGCGCCAGCGCGCGCTCGAGCTGGACCGCGAAGCGCGACGACGCCACGCCGGGTCCCGCCGGCAGCAACGCGAAGGTGCGGGGCTGGCGGCGGCGCTTGACCGGTCCCATGGCGGTGCGCACGGCGATGTTGCGCATCAGCGCCGGCAGCACCTCGGGGTGATGCGTAGTAAGCGTGTCGAAGCTCGCCTGCGCCAGCCGCCAGACCTCGCTGTCGCGCAGCGCCGCCACGCTGCGCGTGCGCTTGCTGTGGGACAACAGCGACATCTCGCCGACGATGTTGCCGGGCGTGATCTCGGCGATCAGCGCCGGCCCGCCTTCGACCGCATCGTCGTCGTCGTGGCGGAAGACGCCGAGGCAGCCGCTGGTCACCAGGTAGACGGCATCGGCCGGCTCGCCCTGGTGAAACAGGGGCGTGCCGCCGGGCAGCACCAGCGGCGTGAGCTCGCGCTCGACCGCCGCCATGCTCCTGGAATCGAGATCGGAGAAGAGCGGAGCGCGCAGCAGCGCCTGCCGCAGCCGCAGCCGGGCCGAATCCTGGTTCGGCTCGACGCTGTTCATCCGGGACTCACCCGGCGAGCCCCTTGAGCGCCCAGCCGATCGTCTGGTCGGCGCGCGACCACACCATCTCGCGCCATTTGTCGCCGGCCGGGAAGAAGCGCTCCTTCATGTCGGCCTTGAGTTCGCGCCAGAGCGCGGAGTTGGGATCACCCCGATGATGCAGCCAGTTGTCGGCGCGCACCGCACCCAGCACCTCGGGAACGGAGTAGGTGCCGTACTCGATGGCGACCGGCGTGACCTCGGCATCGGGCAGTTCCTGCGGGAAGGCGTCGGTCATGATGCCGACCACGATCGCCGAGGTCGAGGTGCCGCCTTCGGGCGAGGTCAGCTCGTCGCCGTACCAGGCGCGCGCCCGCGGGAACGACTTGGCGGACGGCGGCACGGCACAGATCAGCTCGCCATGGCCGAACGGCCCCAGCCCGGTGTGGAAGTCGATCACGCCGACGCGGCGCGCGCGGGACAGCTCCTCGCGCGCGATCTGGCGGATGGTGCGGTTGCTCCACGTCGCCTTGGCGCCGCCGAAGAAGATGCCGTCGGGATGGGTGTACTGTCCGCCGCTGATCGCGGCCTGCAGGGCGAAGGCGCCATGCTTCTGGGCGTACGAGGCGAACACGCGCAACGTCTCGGCCTGGCTTTCCTCGGTCCATTCCTGGGGCAAGATCGCGTCGGCGATGGCGAGGTAACCGTCGTTGGCCGGATAGGCCTTGTCGTGATCGACGAAGTTGCGGTTGAGGTCGACATTGTCCTCGGTGACGCGGCGGGTCCAGGCGAAGCCGTAAGGATTGATCGCATGCACGATCAGTGCGCCGGTATCCTTGGGCAGCCTGTCGGCGCCGCCGGTCGCCAACCAGGCGATCTGCGCCCCCGAGCCGCAATGGCCCTCGACGCCATGCGTGCTCGAGATCAGCACCAGCATGTTCGTGGCGTCGGCCGGGCCGAAGCGCGCCGTGTCGAGATAGAGCCGCTCGCCGTTGGGCCCGCGTGCGTTGGGATTGAGCCACGACCGGATCGCCCCGCCGGCTTCGGCGGCGGCGCGGCAGAACTTGGTCCGCGCCTCGGCATAGCTCTCGGAAAAACACGCTGGAATCGACACCATCAAGAACGCCCTCCCTGGACCGCATGCTAGCATGGCGGCGAGGTCAATTGGGGTCGCATGAGATGACGTTGCACGGGCTGTGGCCATTCCTGGCAGTATCGCTGCTGGTGATCATGACCCCGGGGCCGGATACCGCCCTCACGGTGCGCAACACGCTGATCGGCGGCCGGCGCGGCGGTTGCCTTACGGCGATGGGAGTCGCGGCGGGACAGGCGGTCTGGGCGCTCGGCACGTCGCTCGGGCTGGTGGCTCTGCTGCTGGCCTCGGAGGAGATGTTCGCCGCGGTGCGCTGGCTGGGCGCCGCGTACCTCTACGTTGCTCGCCCTCGGCCTCAGGCTGGCTGGCGAGCCGCGTTAGCTCTCGTACTTGAGCAGCGCTTCGACCGGTACCGATAGGCGCTTGCGGCCTTCGAGAAAGGTCAGCTCGATGATGCAGGCCGCGGCGGGAACGACCGCGCCGACCTGCTCGAGCAGCGTGATCGCCGCGGCCATGGTGCCGCCGGTCGCCAGCAGGTCGTCGACCAGCACGACGCGCTTGCCCTTCTCGATCGCGTCGGCCTGGACCTCGATCGTGTCGGTGCCGTACTCGAGCGCATAGGTGTGACGGACGGTGATGCCCGGCAGCTTGCCCTGCTTGCGCAGCATCACGAAGCCGGTGCCGAGCGCCAGGGCGAGCGGAGCGGCGAGCAGGAAGCCGCGCGATTCGATGCCGGCCAGCACGTCGGGCTGGTGCTTCCTCACCGCCGCCGCCATCTGCTCGATCGTCTCGTGCCACGCCTTGGGATGCGCCAGCAGGGTCGAGATGTCGTAAAAAAGGATGCCGGGCTTGGGGAAGTCCGGAATCGAGCGGATGTGGTCCTTGAGATTCATGAAAGTCCTTACTGATAGGCGGGGGGCGGCACGAAGCTGCGATACTCCTTCTCGAGCAGCTTGGCGAAGGCAATGGTGGTGTAATCGCCGTATTGCGGCCCGACGATCTGCACGCCGATCGGCAGGCCGTCCGCCGTCTGGCCGATCGGGGCGGCGGTGGCCGGCAGGTAGGTGACGCAGGAGTAGCCGGCCCAGAACAGCTGGTCGTTGGGCGACACCTTCTTGTTGTTCACGACGATGGTGCGCTTGACCCGGTTCGGCTCGTGATCGTGCGGGAAGGCCGCGCTCGCCGTCACCGGGCACAGCAGCACGTCGTAGTCCTTGAAGAACGCGTCCCAGGCCAGCCGCATGCGATGCCGGCGTTCGTTCAGGGCCAGCCAGTCGCGATGGCTCAGCACCATGCCGCGCAGCATCTGGGCGAGGGTGCTCTTGTCCTCGGGTCCGAGGCCTTCGGCCGCCACGCGCCGCGCTGCGTACTCCTCGTTCTGCATCCGGCCCGAAGTCGCCGCGTTCAGCAGCTTCATGTAGACCTCGTGCATGTCGGCGGTGTCGAACGCCGGTCGCGCGGTGTCGCTCACCTTGACCTTCCTCTTGCCCAGGAAGTCGGCCAGCTTCTGGATCTCGTCCTGCACCGACTGGTCGACCTCGGCGTGCGGGTCGTCGAGCACCACCGCGACCTGGAACTCGCGCAGGCTCTTCTTCTTGCTCCGCGGCAGGTCGACCTTCAGGCCGCGGCCATCGATCTCGTCGAGGCCGGCCATCGCGCCGAGCGCGATCTCGAGGTCCTCGGCACCGCGCGCCAGCGGGCCGACGACGGCAATGTCGGCGCCCGGCGAGGCCCAGTCGCCGGCCGCATGGCCCTTGCCGCTGACGATGCCGTAGGTCGGCTTGTGGCCGAACACGCCGCAATAGTGCGCCGGATTGCGGATCGACGAGCCGATGTCGCTGCCCGCCTCGATGCCGGTGAGGCCGGCCGCCAGCGCAGCGGCCGAGCCGCCCGAGGAGCCGCCGGGCGAGCGCGTGAGATCCCACGGATTGTTGGTCGTGCCGTAGATGTCGTTGTAGCTCTGATAGTCGCCCAGCCAGAGCGGCACGTTGGTCTTGCCGAACAGAGTCACGCCGGCATCGAGCATGCGCTGAACGACCAGCGCATTGGACTTGGCGATGTTGTCCTTGAGCGGCGGAAAGCCCCAGGTCGTCGGCATGCCGGTGACGTTGTAGGATTCCTTGATCGTCATCGGCACGCCGTGAAGCGGCCCCAGCTTCCTCCCGCTCTTGACCGCCCTGTCGGCGGCTTTGGCCCGCTTGCGCGCGCCCTCGACGTCCATGGCGATGATGGCGTTGAGCGACGGGTTATGCGCCTCGACGCGCTTCAGGTAGAGATCGAGCAGCTCGAGGCAACCGATCTTCTTTCGGCGCACCGCGGAGGCGAGCTGCTTGGCGGTCTGGAACGGCAAGGCGCTGGGCATGTCGGTCCTCCTCAGGCGTAGGCGGGCGGCGGCACGAAGCTGCGATACTCCTGCTCGAGCAGCTTGGCGAACTGGATGCAGCTGTAGTCGCCGTATTGCGGCCCGACGATCTGCACGCCGACCGGCAGGCCGTCGGCGGTCTGGCCGATCGGGGCGGCGCTCGCGGGTAGGTATGTCACGCAGGAGTAGCCGGCCCAGAAGATCTGGTCGACCACCGGCACCTGCTTGTTGTTGACCACGATGGTGCGCTCGTGGCGCGGATCCTTGTGGTCGTGCGGGAACGCCGCGGTCACGGCAACCGGGCAGAGCAGCAGGTCATAGTCCTTGAAGAAATCGTCCCAGGCGAGCCGCATGCGATGGCGCTTCTCGTTGAGCTGCAGCCAGGTGCGGTGCGGCAGCGAGTTGCCGCGCTGCATCTGGGCGAAGTAGCTCATGTCGTCGTCGGGCAGCGCCGCCGCATCCCGTGCCGCCTGACGCCAGGCTTCCTCCGGCAGCCGCGCTGAGGTCGCCGCGCGCAGCAGCCGGATATAGACGTCGTTCTGCTCGGCCGTGTCGATCGCAGGCCGCGCGGTGTCGCTTACCTTGACCTTGTTCTTGCCGAGGAAGTCGGCCAGCGCCTGGATCTGGTCCTGCACCGAGTGATCGACCTCGCAGTTGGGGTCGCTCTTGACCACGGCGACCTTGAAGTCGCGCAGCTTCTTCTTTTTCGAGCGCGGCAGGGTGAGCGTCCAGCCGCGGCCGTCGATCGCGTCGGGGCCGGCCATGACGTCCATCGCGATCTCGAGATCCGCCGCGCCACGCGCCAGCGGGCCGCACACGCTGATGTCGGCCTGCGCCACGTTGCCGTTCAGCGCATGGCCGCGCGGCGACACCACGCCCCAGGTCGGCTTGTGGCCGAACACACCGCAATAGTGCGCGGGGTTGCGGATCGAGGCGCCGATGTCGCTGCCCGCCTCCAGCCCGGTGAGCCCGGCGGCCAGTGCCGCGCCCGAGCCGCCCGAAGAGCCGCCGGGTGTGCGCGAGAGATCCCAGGGGTTCTTCGTGACCCCGTAGACCGCGTTGTAGCTCTGCCAGTCGGCGAGGTTCAGCGGCACGTTGGTCTTGCCGAACAAGGTGACGCCGGCATCGAGCAGGCGCTGCGCGGCCAGCGAATTCTTCTCGACCTTCTTGTCCTTGAAGGCGGGATCGCCCCAGGTCGTGGGATAGCCCGCGATGTCGTACGATTCCTTCAGGGTCATCGGCACGCCGTGCAGGGGTCCGAGCTTCTTGCCGGCCTTCAGCGCCTTGTCGGCGGCCTTGGCCCGCTTGCGCGCTCCCTCGACGTCCATCACGACGACGGCGTTCAGCTCCTTGTTGTGGGCTTCGATTCGCTTCAGGTAGAGATCGAGCAGCTCGACGCAGCCGATCTTCTTCTTGCGGATCGCCGCGGCGAGTTGCTTGGCGGTCTGGAAGGGCAGGGCGTTGGACATGCCACCGCCGTACCACATTGTACGCTGCGCCGTGAAGAATGAGCTCATGGCGGGCCCTGCCGGCGGGGCTTGGCGCGGGCGGTGGGCTCGGCGATCAGCGGGTCGTCGGGCCAGTAGTGCTTGGGATAGCGGCCCTTGAGTTCGGCCTTCACGTCGCGATAGGCGCTTTTCCAGAAGCTGGCGAGGTCGCGGGTCACCTGCACCGGCCGGCGCGCCGGCGACAGGAGATGGATCGTCACGGGCACCCGGTTGGCGATGCGCGGCGTGTCCGTCAGACCGAACATCTCCTGCAGCCGCACCGACAGGGTCGGCTCGGCCGGATTGGCATAGTCGACGGGCACGTGGCTGCCGCTCGGCACTTCAATATGGGTGGGCGCGAGGGAATCGACCTGGCGCTGGCGGTCCCACGGCACGAGCGCCTTCACTGCCGATGCGAAGTCGATGCGTCGGGCTGCGCCATCGACGAACGGTTCGAGCCAGTCGAGCGATTGCAGCAGCGCTTCGTCGGAGAGGTCCGGCCAGCTCTGGTCGACATGGCGCAGGAAGGCGATGCGCTGCCGCCACGCCTGCAGCTCGTCGGTCCAGGGCAGGCCGCGCTGGCGCAGGCCGGCCAGCATCGCCGCCTTCACCTTCTCCGGATCGGGCCTGTTGATCGGCTTGTCCTCGAGCACCAGCGCGCCGAGGCGGCGGCGTCGCCGCGCCACGACACTGCCGTCGCGCCAGTCGACGATCTCCTCGTCGACGATGCGCTCGCCATAGAGCTCCTCGATCTCCGCCAACGTGATCGGCGCGGCGAGAAAAATGCGGGCGTCCTGTGCGGCGCCGTCGAGGTCGGCCACGACGACGAACTCCTCGTTCGACATCGGATCGCCCTCGGGCAGCGCCGCGCCGCGGCCGCCCGACAGCAGGTAGCGGTTGGCGGTGCCGGCGCGCCGGCGGCCGATGCGGTCGGGATAGGCCAGCGCCAGCAGCGCGCCGGTCATCGACGGATCGGGCGCCTCGTCGCGCGCGTCGCGGGCCGTCAGCCGCCTCGCCGCTTCGTTGATCAGCCGGGGTGCGCGGCCGTTCAGCGCCAGGTCGACGCGATGGCGCAGGTCGACGTCGCGCTCGCGCAGGAAGTCGCGCTCGCCCAGGATCGCCGCGATCAGCGCCGCGACCTTGCCTTGCTTCAACGCGCGCCCCTTGAGCACGAGATGGGCGAGGCGGGGATGCTGGCCGAGCCGTACCATCGCGCGCCCATGCGGCGTGATCGCTCCGCCCGACTCGATCGCGCCGAGGTCGAGCAGCAGTGTTCGAGCCGTGGCAAGGGCCGAGGCGGGCGGCGGCGTCAGCCACGGCAGGGTGCTGGCATCGGTGACGCCCCAGGCGGCCAGCTCGAGCGCCAGCGGCGCGAGGTCGGCGTCGAGGATCTCGGGCGGGGTGAAGGGCAGCAGGCCGCGCTGCGCCTCCTCGGTCCACAGCCGGTAGCAGATGCCGGGTTCCAGGCGGCCCGCGCGGCCGCGGCGCTGGTCGGCCGAGGCCTGGCTGACGCGCACGGTCTCCAGCCGGGTCATGCCTGAGCGCGCGGAGAAGCGCGGCACCCGCATCAGCCCGCCATCGATCACGATCCGCACGCCCTCGATCGTCAGGCTGGTCTCGGCGATCGAGGTCGCCAGCACGATCTTGCGGCGCCCTGGCGGAGAGGGCGCGATCGCGCGGTCCTGATCGGCCGGCGACAGGTCGCCGTACAAAGGGGCAACGTCGACGGTGGCGGCAAGGCCCTGCAGCCGCTCCTCGACGCGGCGGATCTCGCCCACGCCGGGCAGGAAGACCAGCGCGCTGCCGCTCTCTTGCGCGAGCGCAGTGCGCACCGCGGTGGCGACTGTATCCTCGAAGCGGCCGCCCGCTTCGCGATCGAGATAGCGCGTGGCGACCGGGAACATGCGCCCGGCCGATTCGACGACGGGCGCGCCGCCCAGCCGCTCCGACACCGGGCCGGGATCGAGCGTCGCCGACATGGCGATCACCCGCAGGTCCTCGCGCAGGGCCTGCTGAGATTCGCGGACCAGGGCGAAGGAGAGGTCGGTCTCCAGCCCGCGCTCATGCAGCTCGTCGAAGATCACGCAGCCGACATTCTCGAGCGAGGGATCGTCCTGCAGCATGCGCAGGAAAAGGCCGTCGGTGACGACCTCGATGCGCGTGCGCGGGCCGACCTTGCTGTCGAGCCGCACGCGATAGCCCACGGTCTCGCCGACGGCCTCGCCGAGCGTCGCCGCCATGCGCCGCGCCGCCGCCCGCGCCGCCAGCCGCCGCGGCTCCTGCATGATGATCTTGCGGCCATCGAGCCACGCCGCATCGAGCAGGACGAGCGGTACGCGCGTCGTCTTACCGGCGCCGGGCGGCGCGACCAGCACGGCCGCGGGCCGCTCCGCCAGCACCGCCTGCAGCCGCGGCAGGGCCTCGTCGACGGGAAGGGAATCCATGGCGGCCGCTTATATCCTATGGCTGAACGGCGGGCAGGTGACTAGGCTGCCTCGGCCATGCTTCGACGATCGCTTCTCGCCGCTAGCGCCGCGCTCCCCATCGCCGGCACTGCCCGCGGCCAACAACAGACGTGGCCCAGCAGGCCCGTCCGGCTGGTGGTCGGCTACAGTCCGGGCGGCGGCAACGACCTGATCGCGCGCATCGTCTCGGCCAAGCTGCAGGACAAGCTCGGCCAGCCGATCGTGGTCGACAACAAGCCGGGCGCGCAATCGATCGTCGCAGCAGAGCTGGTGGCCAAGGCGCCGCCCGACGGCTACACGCTGCTGATCGCGCCGAGCGGGCCGATGACCATCAATCCGGCGGTCTTCAGCAAGCTGCCCTACGACCCGTTGCGCGACTTCGCGCCGGTCTCGCTGTTGGCCGAGTTCCCGCTGCTGATGGTGGTCGGCGCGAGCCAGCCGGTGAAGTCGGTCAAGCAGCTGGTCGAGTACGGCAAGGCCAATCCAAAGCTCGCCAACTACGCCTCGAGCGCCACGCCGTTCCAGCTCGCGTCGGAGCTGTTCAACCAGCGAACCGGCTCGTCGTTCCAGCACATCCCGTATAAGGGCAGCGGTGAGATGGTGCAGGCCGTGCTCAGCAGGCAGGTGCTGATGACGATCGCCGATTCGGCGCCGGTGGCCGGGCCGCTGAAGTCCGGCAAGCTGCGCGCCATCGGCATCACCACCGCCAAGCGGCCGCCGGACTTCCCCGATGTACCGACCTTCGCCGAGCAGGGCATCTCCGACATGGAAATCTCCCTGTGGACGGGCGTGGTGGCGCCCAACGGCACACCGGCGGAGGTCGTCGAGCGGCTGCAGGACGTGATCGAGGACACCGTCGAGTTGCCCGCAGTGCGCAACGCGCTCGAGGCGATCAACGTCGATCCGCGTTCGACCAGCCCGAAGGAGTTCCACGAGCTCATCGTCCGCGACAGCGAACGCTGGAAGGCGGTCGCGACCAAGGCCAACATCAAGCTCGACTGAGGCATCATGGACACCAACGAGGCGCGGCATTCGACGGCGCACTACTTCCTCGAAGGGCTGAACGAGATCGGCTTCGACTATCTCTTCTGCAACTTCGGCACCGACCATGCGCCGCTGATCGAGGCGATGGCGCAGTTCCGGCGCGACGGCCGCAAGCTGCCGGCGACGATCCTGTGCCCGCACGAGAACACCGCGGTGCACATGGCGGCGGGCTATGCCATCGCCACGGGTCGCGGGCAGGGCGTGATGGTGCATGTCGATGCCGGCACGGCCAACTCGGCGATGGCGCTGCACAATCTCTGCCGCGCCCGCGTGCCGGTTATGCTGATGGCCGGGAAGGCGCCGTTCACCACGCGCGGCGAGCTGCTCGGCACGCGCGACACCTACGTGCACTTCGTGCAGGAGCCGTTCGACCAGGCGAGCATCGTGCGGCCCTACACCAAGTGGGAATACAACCTGCCGTCGGGCGTGATCGCCAAGGAGGCGCTGCGCCGCGCCCACACGGTGATGGAGAGCGATCCCAAGGGACCGGTCTACATGACCTTCCCGCGCGAGACGCTGACCGACAGCTGGAGCGAGGGCCAGATCCGCTCCTATCCGGCCGACCGCTTCGGCGCGGTCGCAGCGCGCGGCGTCGACGCTCAATCGATCGAGCTGCTGGCCAACCGCCTGCTCGGGGCGCAGCGGCCGCTGCTGATCAGCGCCTATGCCGGCCGCAACCACGCGACCGTCGCGGTGCTCGACGAGCTGGCGCGCTTCGCCGGCATCCGCGTGGTGGAGTTCAATCCGCTGCACCTGAACCTGCCGCACGATTCGCCGTGCCATGGCGGCTTCATGCCGGCCAAGGCACTGGCCGAGGCCGATGTAGGCCTGCTGGTCGATGTCGACGTGCCGTGGATTCCCAGCGACATGCCGGACAATCCCGCGACCTGGTGGGCGCATATCGACGTCGACGCCGAGAAGCGCAACTTCCCGATCTGGACCTTCCCCGGCAATCTCCGAATGGCGGGCGACAGCCATCGCATCCTGTCGGACCTGCTGGCGGTGCTGAAGGCGCGCTCCGACGACGCCTTCAAGAAGCGTGCGGCGGAGCGCGTGAAGACGCTGGCGGCCGAGGGTGCGGCACGGCGCGAGCAGGCGGCCAAGCTTGCCGCCAACCGCGGGAAGCCGGGCGAGATCAACCCGCACTATCTTTGCGCCGCGCTGGCCAGGGCGTTGCCGCCGGACTCCGTCGTATTGAACGAGGCGATCCGCAACGGCCCCGTGGTGATGCAGCAGATGCCGCGGACAAAGCCCGGCTCCCTGGTCGGGCTGTCCGGCGGCGGGCTCGGCTTCTCCGGCGGCATGGCGCTGGGGCTGAAGCTCGCCTGGCCCGAGCGCACGGTCGTGCAGGTGGCCGGCGACGGCACTTTCTATTTCTCCAATCCGCAATCGACCCTGGCGGTCGGCCGGCAATACAAGCTCCCGGTGCTCACCGTCGTGCTCGACAACTCCGGCTGGGCGGCCGTGAAGGAGGCGACCCTGCGCGTCTATCCCGAAGGCGAGGCCAGGGCGCAGCGCGACTATGGCGCGGCGCTGGCGCCCGACATGGATTTCTCCAAGGTCGCCGAAGCCGCCGGCGCGCACGGCGAGCTGGTGAGCGACCCCGATGGCGTCGAGCGCGCGATCACCCGCTGCCTCGCCGCTCTCAAGGAGGGCCGGTCGGCCATCCTCCATGCCCGCGTGACCAGGCTCTGAAGGGGTAGCGGAAACTGCGCTAACCCGGCAAAGCCTGCCGGACTGCCATCGACTGCCACCGGCCGTGGCAGCCATCCGTTGCAGGCAGACCAACGTTTTGGGCCATTCCTGCCACGCTGCCCGCACCCCCGGACCCGGGGGTGAATTTTGCCCCCTTGGGGCTCGGTGCGGGAGCAATCGGGGATGTGCAGGGTGCAGGGAGATCATGTCGGGCAGCACCCTGAGCCATCGCGCGCCGAACTCCTATTACGGGCAATGGCTCGGGGATTCAGCCACATTTCATGTGGGCCGCTTCGCGGTCCATTGCCCATAATGCGGTCCCACCGAGAGCCGTTATCCACAGGCTGAAGGAGGCGTCATGTCGCTGGCCGTCGAATCGCTCGACCATCTGGTCATGAACGTGAAGGACGTCGAGACCGCGGCCGCCTGGTACGAGCGCGTGCTGGGCATGAAGCGCGTGGTCACCGAACCGCGGCCCGGCGCCAAGGTGACGTCGATGCATTTCGGTCGCCAGAAGATCAACCTGCGGCCCGAGTGGGTCACCCAGGAGAAATGGTTCACCGGCCGCACGATCGCACCCGGCAGCGACGACCTCTGCTTCCTGACGCGCTCGACGCCGCAACAGGTGGTCGATCACTTCAAGAGCTGCGGCGTCGCGATCGAGGAGGGGCCTGGCGAGAAGAACGGCGCGCTGGGCATCCTCGTCTCCGTCTACTGCCGCGATCCCGACGGCAATCTGATCGAGGTCTCGTCCTACAAGCCGGCCTAGCCCATCGTCTTCTAGGCCATCGTCTTGGCGATGTCGGCACGGACCGTCGGCGAGCGGCGGTAGTATTGGTGCGAGCTCGCGAGATCGATGGCGTAATCGGTCGCGTTGCTGCAATCGACCATGCGATAGATGGCCGGCGGGAAGCGTGTGACGTTCGACCGGTCGTGCGGGCCGTCCTGGCCCAGCCGCTTGACGCCGAGATTGACCGCCATGCTGAGCTTGAGGACGTCGTCGCGCTCGCTCGAATAGATCGAGATGCGCCTGGCGAGCCGGTTGAGCGCGCTCAGCCGGCCCTGCGGCCCGAACTCGAAGCTGTTGTAGACCTCGTCCGCAGCCGCCAGGAAGGCCTCGTCGAACAGGAACGCGTCGCCATTGCCGTGCAGGAACCAGCTCTCGACGGCGGCCTGCAGCGCCCAGTTGCCCATGCTGTGCGCCAGCAGGAACACGCGATTGCCTCTGGCGCGCGCGGCGTCGATCAGCGGCTGCAGGTTGGCGAAGAACGTCATCAGGTGCAGGCCAGATTGTCCGGCGTGGGTCTGGTCGATCCGATAGGCGAGATCGGGAAACGGGATGCCGATCAGCTTGCCGGCCGACGGCCAGGAGAAGGCGACCACCGCCGTGCTCGCGGCCGCAAAGCCCGACTGCTCGAGCCATTGCTGGTTGAAGGCCGCGCGGGTGATGGCGTTCTCGAAACTGTTGTCGAAGCCGTGGATGAACACCAGGAGGTTGCGGCCGGGGTCCGAAAGGTCGCCCTTGGCCTGATCGCTGAACTGGCCCTGCTGGATGTCGTTGATCGACTTGATGGCGCCCAGCGTGTCGGCGTCGAGGCCGGCATCTTCCACGAAGGCGGTGCCGTAGATCACCACGGTCGGATCGGACGGGGCGACGACGCTCGAGCTGTAGCTCGCGAGCTGGTCGGCAGGCCCGGTAAGAACACGGTTGGTCGCGAAATGGACGGTCCGCATGATCCACCTCCCTGTCGGGCAAGGTTGTATCAGGCGGCGGTAGCACCCGCCATGGCGTCAGGACATGCCGGCCAGCAGCTCGACGGTCTCGATGAGGCCGGTCGGATCGGCAAGGCCCTTGCCGGCGATGTCGAAGGCGCAGCCGTGCGCCACCGAGGCGAACAGCAGCGGCACGCCGATGGTCATGGCCGAGGCGCGCAGCGGCGAGATCAGCTTGATCGGGATGTGGCCCTGGTCGTGGAACATGGCGAGGTAGACATCGTGCCGGCGCTGGCTCAGCAGCAGGTCGGCGCCGAGCGGACCGTCGACCGCGAGGCCGCGCCGCTTCAGTTCGGCGACCGCGGGCTTGGTGATGCGCTCGTCGTCGTCGCCGAACAGGCCGTCCTCGCCGGCGTGCGGGTTGATGCCGAACACGCCGATGCGCGGTGACGCCTGGCCGAGGCGCTTCGCCGCGACGACGATTGCGTCCACGGCCGCGATGACCAATTCGGGTGACAGGCGGGCCAATGCGGCGCTCACTGACTCGTGCAGGGTCGCGTGCACGATCCGCAGGTCCTTGGCCGCCAGCATCATGAAGGCGCGCTCGCGCGGCGTACCCGTGAGGTCGGCGATCAGGCCGGGATAGCCGTTGAACTTGATGCCGGCGCGATTGACCGCCGTCTCGGAGTGCGGGCAGCCGATGATCGCGTCGGCCTTGCCTTCGCCTGCGAAACGGACGGCCGCCTCGACGTAGCCGACGGTCGCCTTGCCGGCGCGCGGATCGAGCTGGCCGGGCGCGTAGCCGGCCGGATCGAGCGCGGAAGCGTCGATCAACGGCGGCGTGGCGTCGAGGCCGAGTCGATTCGCCGTCTCCTCGATCACGAAGCCGTCGCCGACCAGCAAGAGCTTGATCTTCGGATGGTGGGCGAAGCGGTTGGCCGCCTTGATGGCGATCTCCGGCCCGATGCCATTGGGGTCGCCGAGCGTGATGGCGATTCTCATGGTCTTGCCGGACCGCGGGCGTCCCGCCCGCTCAGATTCATGAACATGAGGCGGGCGGGACGCCCGCGGTGCGGCAAGAAAGACATCAGAAGGGGATGGCGACCAGGGTGTCGAAGCGGGCGCCGTCGCAGATCACGAGGCGCTCGGCGAAGCGCGGCGTATTGGCGACGTCCATCCGCACCTTGTCGCGATAGCAGCCGGTCGCGAATACCTCCATCCGGCCGTCCCGCATGATGCGCACGATCAGGAACGGCGTCTCGGTCTCGGCAGTGCCGTCCTTCTCGTCCAGCACCACCGGCAGGCCGACGATGTGTCGGTAGCGCTGGCGCTCGTAGATGTTGGCCTGGCGGAGCGCCGAGATGCGGTCGCGCAGCATGCCGCGCGAATCGGCGTAGATCACGCCAGCTTCGAGGCCCTGCGCCACGTTCTCCGCCGTCGTCACCTTGTAGAGGCAGGGGTCGAGGAAGAACTCGGGCCACTCCTCGTATTTCTCGTTGTCGATGGCGCGCGCATAGGCCGCGTTCAGCTCGACGAGGCGGGAAACGTCCATCGCTCGCTCAGTACCCCATGTGATGGCGGTAGGCCTTCCAGAAGCCGCGCACCGACGCCTCGGTGGCGCGCGTCGCCTGGCTCTCCGCGCCGTCGCCGCCCATCTCGACCACCGAGACCTGGTCGCCGGCCGCGGCGATGCCGCGCTGCACGAAGCCGCCGACGCAGCCGTCCTCCATCGACACGAAACCGGCCGGCCCGACCAGGTTCTGTTGCTTCAGGCGACGCCGCGTCATCTCCGGCGTATCGTCCTCGAAGCCGAAATAGGTCCAGCGCAATTCCATTTCGCCGGTGCCCCGGGGCACGACCTGGCGCACCGCGAGGCAATTGTGGATCTGCTGCAGGATGAAGCCCGGGAAGACCGACAGTATCTGCAGCTGGATGTCGTCGCCGAACTCCTTGACCGTGTCGAGCAGCGACGGGTCGGCCAGCTTGTAGTCGGCCTCGGTGCGGATGCCCTGGTCGCGATAGGCCGTGGTCTGGCGGTCCTCCGACTTGTCGATCGTGTAGCTCGCGTGATGGCCGCCGTCGGGGCTGACCAGCACGCCGCCGCCCTGGGTCAGCCGGGTGATCCGGAAGGTGCCGAAGAACAGATGAAGCAGGGACGCGTGATAGGTGTCCTTGACGTTCTCGACATAGAGCTTCCAGTTGTTGGGCAGCGCCTGGACGAAGCGGCCCATCACCTTGATCGGCCGGTTCAGCACCCGCCGGATGCGGCCCAGGATCTCCTCGCCGATGAAGTCTTCGATCGGCGGGGTCCTGTCCGACAGCGTCACGAACACCAGCCCGCACAGGGTCGTCGTGCGCAGCTTGCGCGGTCCGAAGTTCTCGCGCTTGAAGCCCTGCGGCATGCCCCCGACACCGTTGATGCCGCGTTCGAAGGCGATGCCGCGCAGGTTGCCTTTCAGATCGTAGCTCCAGGCGTGATAGATGCACTTGAACTGGTTCTGGACGTTGCCGCTGTCGTCGAAGGCGATCAGCGCGCCGCGGTGCGCACAACGGTTCTCGAAGCAGTTGATGGAGCCGTCGGCGTCGCGCACCACGATCACCGGCATCGCGCCGACGACATTGGTGCGGTAGTCGCCCTTGTTCGGGATGTCGGCCTCGAGGCAGACGAAGTTCCAGGTGTCGCCCCCGAACAGGCGCTCCAGCTCGCGGGCGTAGTTCTGCGGGTCCTGGTAGACCCAGTAGGGAACGCGGGCGAGGGACTCTTGCGGCCAGACGTAGGTGTCCATGTTCGACTCCCGGGAGCTCACTCCAGCGTGACGTTGGCGGTCTTGATCACGGCGCGCCACCGCGCCTCCTCATCCTTGATGAAGGCGGCGGTGAGGTTGGGGCTGTCGCCGGCCGGCTCGGCGCCCTGTTCGAGGAACTTCGCGCGCACGTCCTCGAGCTTGAGCGCGGCGGCAGTATCGGCGTTGATCTTCTGCACGATCGCGTCAGGGGTGCCGGGCGGCGCGACGACGGCGAACCAGGCCGAGGCGATCAGGTCGGGCAGGCCGATCTCGGCGGCATCGGGCACCTCCGGCGCGACCGGGCTGCGGCTCTTGGCGGCAAGGCCCAGGAACTTCACCTGCCCGCTCTTCTCGAAGCGCAGCGCGGCCGAGATGTTGCCGACGAAGATGTCGACGCGGCCGGCGGTGATGTCGACCAGCGCCGGGCCCTCGCCCTTGTAGGGTACGTGCACCATCTCGAGGCCGGCCTGCGTGGCGAGCATCTGCGCCGACAGATGGGAGGTCGAACCGTTGCCCTGGCTGGCGTAGGTCACCTTGCCGGGATTGGCCTTGGCCCAGGCGATGAACTCCCGCGCGCTGTCGGCCGGCAGGTCCTTGCGCGCGGTGATGACGTTGGGCGACAGCGCGAGCACGGTGATGGGCACGAACTTCGCCCAGTCGTAGGTCAGCGTCCGGTAGAGATTGTGGTTGATGGACAAGGGTCCGGGCGGGCTGCACAGCAGGGTGTAGCCGTCGGGCGCCGCGCTGTAGGCAACCTCGGCGCCGATATTGCCGCCCGCACCGGGCTTGTTGTCGACGATCACCGGCTGCTTCCAGTTCCCCGAGAGCTTGTCGGCGACGATGCGGCACAGCGTGTCGTTCGAGCCGCCCGCGGGGAAGGGCACGACGATGCGCACGGTCTTCTGCGGCCAGTCCTGCGCCAAAGCCGGCGCGATAGCCGGCAACGCGGCCGCCAGGAGCGCGGCGAACAACAGGCGAAAAGCAACCGTCATCCCCATATGGTACGGCATGTCTCTGCGCGACGCGATCACGTTGGCCTATCGCCGGCCGGAACCGGACTGCCTGCCGCCGCTGATCGAAGCGGCCAGCCTGCCGGCCGAGACCATGGCGCGCGCGACGGCGCTGGCGCGGCAACTGGCCGAGCGGCTGCGCGAGAAGGGGCCGGGCTACGGTGTCGGCGGACTGATCCACGAATATTCTTTGGCGAGCGAGGAGGGCGTGGCGCTGATGTGCCTCGCCGAGGCGCTGCTGCGCATTCCCGACGACGAGACGCGCGATGCGCTGATCCGCGACAAGATCGGCGGCGGTGACTGGGAAGCCCATCTCGGCCGCAGCCCGTCGCTGTTCGTGAACGCGGCGACCTGGGGCCTGCTGCTGACCGGCCGGCTCACCTCGACGCATAGCGAACTCGGGCTATCGGCCGCGCTGACGCGCTTGGTCGCCCGCGGCGGCGAACCGCTGATCCGCGCCGGCGTGAACCTCGCCATGCGCCTGATGGGCGAGCAGTTCGTGTCGGGGCAGACGATCGGCGAGGCGCTGGAGAAGGGCCGGCCGCTGGTGCGAAAGGGCTTCCGCTATTCCTACGACATGCTGGGCGAGGCGGCGGTGACGATGGGCCAGGCCGAGCGCTACTTCGCCGACTACCAGAGCGCGATCCGGGCCATCGGCGCCGAGTCGGCCGGGCGCGGCATCTATGACGGGCCGGGGATCTCGATAAAGCTGTCGGCCCTGCATCCGCGCTACACACGCAGCCAGATCGAGCGCGTGCAGGCCGAGCTCTATCCGCGGCTCAAGGCGCTCGCGCTGCTGGCGCGCTCGGTCGACATCGGCCTGAACATCGACGCCGAGGAGGCCGACCGGCTGGAAATCTCGCTCGATCTGCTCGAGCGGCTGTGCTTCGAGCCGGAACTGGCCGGCTGGCACGGTATCGGCTTCGTCGTGCAGGCCTACCAGAAGCGCTGCCCGTTCGTGATCGACTGGCTGATCGACCTCGCCAGGCGCAGCGGCCATCGGCTGATGATGCGGCTGGTCAAGGGCGCCTACTGGGACGGCGAGATCAAGCGGGCGCAGGTCGATGGACTCGAGGGCTTCCCGGTCTTCACCCGCAAGATCCACACCGACGTTTCCTATATCGCCTGCGCCCGCAAGCTGCTCGCCGCGACCGACCGGGTGTTCCCGCAATTCGCGACCCACAACGCGCTGACGCTCGCAACGATCCACGAGATCGCGCCGAAGGGACACTACGAGTTCCAGTGCCTGCATGGCATGGGCGAGGGGCTGTACGAGGAGGTGGTCGGCCGCGACAAGCTCGGCGTGCCGTGCCGCATCTATGCGCCGGTCGGCACGCACGAGACGCTGCTGGCCTATCTCGTGCGCCGCCTGCTGGAGAACGGCGCCAACACATCCTTCGTGAACCAGATCGCCGATCCGGCCTATCCGATCGACAAGCTACTGGCCGATCCGGTGGAGCGCGCGAAGGCCCTGCAGCCGCTCGGCCGCCCGCACGATCGCATCGCGCTGCCGCGCGACCTGTTCGGGCCTGAGCGGGTCAACTCGGCGGGCTTCGACATCAGCAACGAGCATCGGCTGGCCGAGCTGTTTGCGGCAATGGATTCGGCGCCGGCGGTCGAAGCTTCCGGCATCGAGGTCGACGAGGCCTGCCGCCGCGCGCGACCGTGGCCGGCGACGCCGCGGGCGCGCGCGGCCTGCCTCACGCGCATCGCCGACACACTGGAAGCGCGGCGCATGGAACTGATCCCGACCATCGTGCGCGAGGCGGGCAAGACCTACGCGAATGCCGTGGGCGAGGTGAGGGAGGCGGCCGACTTCCTGCGTTACTACGGGGCGCAGGTGCGCGACTGGAGCAACGACACGCACCAGCCGCTGGGCATCGTGGCCTGCATCAGCCCGTGGAACTTCCCATTGTCGATCTTCACGGGGCAGATCGCGGGGGCGCTGGCAGCCGGCAATGGCGTCGTCGCCAAGCCAGCTGAAGAGACGCCGAAGATCGCGACCCAGGCGGTGGCGCTGTTCCGCGACGCCGGCCTGCCGGCGGAAGTGCTGCAGCTCGTGATCGGCGACGGAAAGGTCGGGGCGCAACTGGTCGCGAACCCGGCGATCATGGGCGTGGTGTTCACCGGCTCGACCGAGGCCGCGCGCTCGATCAACCGTACGCTCGCCAAACGTCCGGTCGTGCCGTTCATCGCCGAGACCGGCGGGCAGAACGTGATGATCGTCGATTCCTCGGCGCTGCCCGAGCAGTTGGTCAACGACGCGCTGACCTCGGCGTTCGATTCGGCCGGCCAGCGCTGCTCGGCGCTGCGTGTCCTCGCCCTGCAGGAGGACATCGCCGACCATGTCCTGCCGATGCTCAAGGAGGCGATGGCGGAGCTGAGGGTCGGCGATCCGGCGCTGCTGTCGACCGATGTCGGTCCGGTCATCACCGAAGAGGCGCAGAAGCGGCTGCTCGATCACATCGCCGCCATGCGCGCCAAGGGACGCACCGTCAGCCAGACGGCCGTGCCGCAAGGCCTGTTCGTGCCGCCGACCATCGTCGAGATCCAGTCGATCGCCGAGCTGCCCGGCGAGGTGTTCGGCCCGGTGATGCACGTGCTGCGCTATTCGCGGGAGAACCTCGATCGCGTGGTGCGCGAGGCCAACGCCACCGGCTTTGGCCTCACCTTCGGCGTCCACAGCCGCATCGACGAGACCATCGAGCGCGCCACGGATCTCAACGCCGCCGGCAACCAGTACGTCAATCGCACCGTGATCGGCGCCGTCGTCGGCGTGCAGCCGTTCGGCGGTCACGGCCTCAGCGGCACCGGCCCGAAGGCCGGTGGCCCGCTCTACGTGCGGCGGCTGCTGTCGAAGGCGCCATCGTTGCCGCTGGAGGGCCTGCCGCGCGAGCTGCCGGGGCCGGTGGGCGAGCGCAACACCTACAGGCTTCGGCCCAAGGGGACGATCCTGTGCGTCGCGACCGATCCGTCAGACCTGCAGGTCCAGTTCGAAGTCGTCCGCGCGACCGGCAATCGCGCCACCCGGGAGATCGAGGACCCGCACATTGCAGCCGCTCTGTTTGCCGGCAGCCACGACGCGTTGCTGGCGCTGAGCCAACGCCTGGCCGAGCGCGACGGGCCGATCGTGCCCCTGCACACGGCGCCCTATCGGCCGGAGAGCCTGGTCGACGAGGTCTCGCTCAGCGTCAACACCGCCGCGGCGGGCGGCAACGCCAGCCTTATGACTTTGGGGTAGCAGGCAGGCGCGAGCTGGGGGTGAACGGACCGTAGGGGCCGGGCTTGGTCTTTTCGTTGATGCACAGCAGATCACTGGCCGTGGTTGCCGGGAAGGTCGCCCGCTTGGCTTCGCATTCGTCGTAGGTCATCGGTCCGGCGAAGATCTCCGGGCCGGCCACCATCATCAATCGCGGCCGCTCCAGGTACCAGCCGGGCGTGGTGAACATGACCGACGGCCCGTACCTGTTGCAGCCGGCGAGCACCAGCATCAGGCCAAGACCCGCCGCAACCGACCGCTGGGTCATCAAACTCCCCCAAAGCAACTCTCGTTTTGGCAGGTTACAGCCCCCGCCGGGGGCCAACAATCGCTTTTGCCCCGGCGCGGCCGGCAGGTTAAGAAGGCTCATACCGTCGCTTCGTTTGGGGGGAGCTGTCCGGCAGCGGGCAGCCTTTGAATTTGACTGATTTGCCGCTGAAACAGGGACTTTACGATCCCCGCAACGAGCACGACTCCTGCGGCGTCGGCTTTGTCGTCAATATCAAGGGCAAGAGGTCGCACGACATCATCCGTCAGGGCCTGCAGATCCTGGTCAATCTCGACCATCGCGGCGCGGTCGGGGCCGATCCGCTGGTCGGCGACGGCGCCGGTTGCATGATCCAGACTCCCGACGCCCTGCTGCGCGACTGGGCGCGCAGGACCGGCGTCGACCTGCCCGAGCCCGGCCACTACGCCGTCGCCATGTGCTTCCTGCCCCAGGACGAGAAGGCGCGCGCCTTCGCGGTCAAGCGGCTGGAGCATTTCATCAAGGTCGAGAAGCAGAAGCTGATCGGCTGGCGCGACGTGCCGACCGACACGACGGGGCTGGGCGCCGCGGTCATCGAGCGCATGCCGGTGATCAAGATGGCGATCGTCGGCCGCAATCCCAAGCTCGCCGACCAGGATGCCTTCGAGCGCAAGATCCTGGCGATCCGCAAGCAGACCCAGAACCCGCTGGTCGATCTCGAGAAGAAGCACAAGCTGCCCGGCCTGTCGCAGCTCTACATGCCGTCCTTCTCCTCGCGCACGGTGGTCTACAAGGGCCTGCTGCTCGCGCCGCAGGTCGAGAGCTTCTACAAGGACCTGCAGAACCCGCTGACCCAGTCGGCGCTCTGCCTGGTTCACCAGCGCTTCTCGACCAACACCTTCCCGTCGTGGAAGCTGGCGCATCCCTACCGCTTCATCGCCCACAATGGCGAGATCAACACGGTGCGCGGCAACGTCAACTGGATGTATGCCCGCCGGCGCACGATGGAATCCGACCTGATCGGCGCCGATCTCGACAAGATGTGGCCGATCATCCCGCACGGCCAGTCGGACACCGCGTGCGTCGACAACGCGCTCGAACTCCTGGTCGCCGGCGGCTGCTCGCTCAGCCACGCGATGATGATGCTGATCCCGGAGGCGTGGGCCGGCAATCCGCTGATGGATGCCAGGCGCAAGGCCTTCTACGAGTATCACGCCGCGCTGATGGAGCCGTGGGACGGCCCGGCGTCGATCGCCTTCACCGACGGCCGCCAGATCGGCGCCACGCTCGACCGCAACGGCCTGCGTCCGGCGCGCTTCCTGGTCACCAGCGACGACATGGTGGTGATGGCGTCGGAATCGGGCGTGCTGCCGATCCCGGAAGAGAAGATCGTGCGCAAGTGGCGCCTGCAGCCCGGCAAGATGCTGCTGATCGATCTCGAGCAGGGCCGCATCGTCGAGGACGAGGAGCTGAAGCGCACGCTGGCCGAGGCGCATCCCTACGAGGAGTGGCTGCGCCAGGCGCAGTACAAGCTCGAGGAGCTGTCCGAGCTGCCCGAGGCGCCGGCGCCCGCGCCGTCGAACGATCCCAGCACCCTGCTCGATCGCCAGCAGGCGTTCGGCTACACGCAGGAGGACATACAGTTCTTCCTCGAGCCGATGAGCAGCGAGGGCGACGATCCGGTCGGCTCGATGGGCACCGACACGCCGATCGCGGTCCTCAGCCGCAAGTCAAAGCTGCTCTACAACTACTTCAAGCAGAACTTCGCCCAGGTCACCAACCCGCCGATCGATCCGATCCGCGAGGAGTTGGTGATGTCGCTGGTGTCGATGATCGGGCCGCGGCCGAACCTGCTCGGCCAGCATGCCGGCACGCACAAGCGGCTCGAGGTGAGCCAGCCGGTGCTGACCAACGCGGAGCTGGAGAAGATCCGCTCGATCGAGGAGTTGCTCGACGGCGCCTTCCGCACGGCAACCATCGATTGCACCTGGCCGGTGACCGAGGGTGCGGCCGGCCTGGAGAAGGCGCTCGATCGCGTCTGCGCCGAGGCGACCGACGCGGTGTTGGCCGACCGCAACATCCTGATCCTGTCCGACCGCGCCGTGTCGGCCGAGCGCGTGCCGATCCCGGCGCTGCTGGCGACGGCGGCGGTGCACCATCACCTGATCCGCCGCGGCCTGCGCACGCAGACGGGCCTCGTTGTGGAATCGGGTGAGGTGCGCGAGGTCCATCATTTCTGCTGCCTCGCCGGCTACGGCGCCGAGGCGGTGAATCCGTACCTTGCGTTCGAGACGCTGGAGGCGCTGCGCATCCAGAACGGCCTGCCGCTCAAGGCCCACGAGGTCCAGAAGAACTACATCAAGGCGGTCGGCAAGGGCCTCCTGAAGGTGATGTCCAAGATGGGCATCTCGACCTACCAGTCCTATTGCGGTGCGCAGATCTTCGATGCGGTCGGCCTGCATTCGGGCTTCGTCGAGAAGTATTTCACCGGGACCGCCACCACCATCGAGGGGGCGGGGTGGCAGGAGATCGCGGAGGAGACCGTGCGTCGGCATCGCGACGCCTACGGCGACAACCCCATCTACCGCAACATGCTCGATCCGGGCGGCGACTATGCCTTCCGGCTGCGCGGCGAGGACCATGCCTGGACGCCCGAGAGCGTGGCCAAGCTGCAGCATGCGGTGCGCGGCAACAACTCCGCCGAGTACAAGGCGTTCGCCCAGACGATCAACGAGCAGAACGAGCGGCTGCTCACCATCCGCGGCCTGATGGAGCTGAAGTGGGCGGACCAGGCCGTGCCGATCGAGGAGGTCGAGCCGGCCGCCAACATCGTTCGCCGCTTCGCCACGGGCGCGATGTCGTTCGGCTCGATCAGCCGCGAGGCGCACACCACCCTCGCCATCGCCATGAACCGGATCGGCGGCAAGTCGAACACCGGCGAGGGCGGCGAGGAGGCGGATCGCTTCAAGCCGCTGCCCAACGGCGATTCCATGCGCTCGGCGATCAAGCAGGTCGCCTCGGGCCGGTTCGGCGTCACCGCCGAGTACCTGGTCAATGCCGACGACCTGCAGATCAAGATGGCGCAGGGCGCCAAGCCCGGCGAGGGCGGCCAGCTCCCGGGCCACAAGGTCGACGAGAACATCGCCCGCGTGCGGCGCTCGACGCCGGGTGTCGGCCTGATCTCGCCGCCGCCGCATCACGACATCTACTCGATCGAGGATCTGGCGCAGCTGATCCACGATCTCAAGAACGCCAACCCGCGTGCGCGCGTGTCGGTGAAGCTGGTGTCGGAAGTGGGCGTCGGCACGGTTGCGGCGGGCGTCAGCAAGGCACGCGCCGACCACGTGACGATCTCGGGCTTCGAGGGCGGGACCGGCGCCTCGCCGCTGACCTCGCTGACGCATGCCGGCTCGCCGTGGGAGATCGGCCTCGCCGAGACGCAGCAGACCCTGGTCCTGAACGGCCTCCGCGGCCGCATCGCCGTGCAGGTCGATGGCGGCCTGCGCACCGGCCGTGACGTCGCGATCGGCGCGCTGCTGGGCGCCGACGAGTTCGGCTTCGCCACCGCCCCGCTGATCGCGGCGGGCTGCATCATGATGCGCAAGTGCCATCTCAACACCTGTCCGGTCGGCGTGGCGACCCAGGATCCGGTGCTGCGCAAGCGTTTCACCGGCCAGCCCGAGCACATCATCAACTACTTCTTCTTCGTCGCCGAGGAGCTGCGCGAGATCATGGCGCGGCTGGGCTTCCGCACGCTCAACGAGATGATCGGCCGCGTCGACCGGCTCGACATGCGCCGCGCCGTCGACCACTGGAAGGCGCGCGGCATCGATCTCTCCAAGCTGCTCTACCAGGCGCCGGCCAGGCCGGGCGTGGCGATCTGGAACAGCGAGCGCCAGGACCATGGGCTCGACAAGGCGCTCGACCACAAGTTGATCGAGGCGGCGCGGCCCGCGCTCGAGGACCGGCACCCGGTGCAGATCGAGTTGCCGGTCGGCAACGTCAACCGCACGGTCGGCGCGATGCTGTCGGGCGAGGTGGCGAGGCGCTATGGCCATGCCGGCCTGCCCGAGGATACGATCTCGGTGCGTCTCACCGGCACGGCGGGCCAGAGCTTCGGCGCCTTCCTGGCGCACGGCGTGTCGCTCGAACTGTCGGGCGACGCCAACGACTATGTCGGCAAGGGCCTGTCGGGCGGCCGCGTGGTCGTGCGGCAGCCGGCCAACGCGCATCGCGATCCGCTGCAGAACATCGTGGTCGGCAACACCGTGCTGTACGGCGCGATCGGCGGCGAGGCCTACTTCGAAGGCGTCGCGGGCGAGCGCTTCGCCGTGCGCAACTCGGGCGCGGTGTGCGTCGTCGAGGGCACCGGCGACCATGGCTGCGAGTACATGACCGGCGGCGTGGTCGTGGTGCTGGGCGACACCGGCAGGAACTTCGCAGCCGGCATGTCGGGCGGCATCGCCTACGTCTACGACCCGCATGGACGGTTCAAGGACCTGTGCAACATGTCGATGGTCGAGCTCGACAAGGTCGGCGGCCTGTCGGGCGAGCCGCTGGAGGATCCGGGTCGGCCGCGCCAGCGCGCCCTCGACGTCGAGGACAACGGCATGGGCGACGTGCTGCGCTTCGATGCCGAGCGGCTGCGCATCCTGGTCGAGCGGCATCACCTGCACACCGGCAGCGCGCGGGCGCGCGAGCTGCTCGAGAACTGGGACCGCGCCTTGCCGTGCTTCGTCAAGGTGATGCCGAAGGACTACAAGCGCGCGCTGCTGCAGGCGCGCGAGCGGGCGACGGCGAAGGCTGTAGCTGCCGAGTGAATACCATCCCGCGAGAGGTTAGGGAGTTGTCGACGTCATGGGCCTGGTAAAGGGCTTCCTCGAGATCGAGCGCAAGGAACGGCCGTACGAAAAGGTCGAGGCGCGCCTCAAGACCTGGAAGGAGTTCGTCCTCCCGCTGCCGCCTGCCGAGGTGAGCCGCCAGGGCGCGCGCTGCATGGATTGCGGCATCCCGTTCTGTCACAACGGTTGCCCGGTCAACAACATCATCCCCGAGTGGAACGAGCTGGTGCGCCGCGACCGCTGGCGCGACGCGCTCGAGGTGCTGCACTCGACCAACAATTTTCCCGAGTTCACCGGCCGCATCTGCCCCGCCCCGTGCGAGGCGGCCTGCACGCTCAACATCGACGACAACCCGGTGACCATCAAGTCGATCGAATGCTCGATCGTCGATCGCGGCTGGCAGGAGGGCTGGATCCAGCCGATGGTGCCTGCGAAGAAGACCGGCCGGCGCGTCGCGGTCGTGGGCTCGGGCCCGGCCGGCATGGCGTGCGCGCAGCAGCTCGCCCGCGCAGGCCACGCGGTGACGCTGTTCGAGAAGGCCGACCGCATCGGCGGCCTGCTGCGGTACGGCATCCCCGACTTCAAGATGGAGAAGCACCTGATCGACCGCCGCATGAAGCAGATGGCGGCCGAGGGAGTCGAGTTCCGCACCGGCGTCGAGGTCGGCGCGACCTTGTCGGTGAAGTCGCTGCTCGAAGGCTATGACGCGGTCGCCCTGACTGGGGGTGCCGAGGCGCCGCGCAATCTCCAGGTGCCGGGCCGCGAGCTCGACGGCATCCATTTCGCCATGGACTTCCTGGTGCAGCAGAACAAGCGCGTCGCCGGCGACGACGAGGCGCGCGCCGCCCCCAAGGGCACGATCAGCGCCAAGGGCAAGCATGTCATCGTGATCGGCGGCGGCGACACGGGGTCGGACTGCGTCGGCACCTCGAACCGCCAGGGCGCAGCGTCGGTCACCCAGCTCGAGGTGATGCCGCAGCCGCCCGAGAAGGAGAACAAGGCCCTCACCTGGCCCGATTGGCCGCTCAAGATGCGCACCTCCTCGTCGCACGAAGAAGGAGTCGGCCGCGATTTCGCCGTCCTGACCAAGCGCGCCGTCGGCGCCAACGGCAGGGTCGAGGCGCTGGAGTGCGTCCGGGTGACTTGGGCGGGCGGGAGCCTCGAGGAGGTGCCGGACAGCACCTTCCAGCTCAAGGCCGACCTTGTCCTGCTGGCCATGGGCTTCCTGGGCCCGCGCGCCCCCGGGATGATCGAGGAGGCGGGCGTGGCGCTCGATCCTCGGGGTAACATCGCAGCGAGCGTGCGGGATTACCGGACATCTGTCCCCAAGCTGTTCGCCGCCGGAGACATGCGGCGTGGCCAGTCCCTTGTGGTCTGGGCCATCCGGGAAGGCCGTCATTGCGCGCGCGCGATCGACGAAAGTCTGATGGGAAGCTCGACTCTGCCCCGGTAGAGCGCCTTCGTTCTTGAGCTGTTCGCTCTGAGAACGGGTTGAGTGACCAAACTGTGGCGATGAAGCCACAGTGCCGGCGAAAGACGGCGATTAACTGTCTGATAACGCACAACTCCGCCACGGCTTCGCCTATAGTGCAGAGCGCGCGGGGCGCGACAGTTTGTTTGCTCGAAGAACAGTTTGTTTGCTCGAAAAAAGAGGGAGATCCAGAGTGATCAAGAAGATCTTGGCGACCACGGCCGTGCTCATGGCCCTGCCGGTCGTCTCGCAGGCGCAGACCCTGCAGTACCCCGGCTTCTACGTTGGCGCCATCGGCGGCGTTAACTGGATGCTGAACAATTCGTTCAATGCGACGGCGAGCACGCCGGGCTTCGTTCTGTCCGGCCAGAGCTATGCCGCGATGAACACTGGCTGGGCCGCCGGCGGCATGGTGGGCTACGACTTCATCGGGCCGCGGGTCGAGCTCGAAGGCATGTACCGCGACAACACCGGCCAGTTCGGCTCGCTGGGCGTCGACATCAACCAAGTGTCGGTGATGGCCAATGTGCTGTACGACTTCAATGCCGGCGGCGTGATCGTGCCGTACATCGGCGCGGGCGCCGGTGTCGCCTTCCTGAACTCGAGCCTGCTGGGCGCCTCGTCCAACAGCACGCAGTTCGCCTACCAGGCCATCCTCGGCGTCGGCTACAACATCGACCCGATGTTCCGTATCAACCTGGAAGGCCGCTACTACGGCACGACCAACCCGAACTTCACCTACAGCGGCAACGTGGGCGGCACGCCGTTCACGGTCACCGGTTCGCCCCAGAACAACAACTTCAGCGTGATGGCGAGCCTGCAGGTCCGCTTCGGTGCGCCGGCCGCTGCGCCGCCGCCGCCGCCGGCGCCGGCTGCAACGCCGTCGTTCATGGTGTTCTTCGACTGGGACCGCTCAAATCTGTCGCAGCAGGCGCTGCAGACGATCGGCCAGGCGGCTGCCTCGTACAAGAGCAAGGGCAGCGCGCGGATCACGGCGACCGGCCACGCGGACCGCTCGGGCCCGGAGGCCTACAACATGGCGCTGTCGCTGCGCCGCGCGAACGCGGTCAAGGATGCCCTGGTGCGCGACGGCGTGCCGGCGACGGCGATCACGGTCATCGGCAAGGGCGAGACCCAGCCGCTGGTCCCGACGGCCGACGGCGTGCGCGAGCCGCAGAACCGGCGCGTCGAGATCGTGATCCAGTAAGTACGGTTTCGCACAAGACGACAGAAAGGCGGCCTGCGGGCCGCCTTTTTTGTGGCTGAAAAGCCACACTGTTGGACAAACGACGGCCAACAAGGGTCAGAAATGTCACGATGTTCCGCGAGGGGTGTTATCTTGGCGGGGCGCGATTGCTGATGCCCGGAAAAAGAGGGAGTACGACGTGATCAAGAAAGCTTTAGTTGCCGGGGCTTTGATAGCGCTGCCGGCGGTATCGCAGGCCCAGTCTCTGCAATATCCAGGTTTCTATGTCGGCGCAGAGGGCGGCGGGAACTGGATGTTCAGCACCAGCACTGGCACGCCGTTCGGCGGCGGCACGATCTATCCGTCGACCGGCTGGCTTGCCGGCGGCATGATCGGCTACGACTTCATCGGCCCCAGGGTCGAGATTGAAGGCGTGCACCGCGATGTGCAGTCGACCGTTGGTGCTGGCCCGTTCAACGCGTTCGGCATGAGCAAGGGCGACACCGCGATCATGGCCAACGTGATGTACGACTTCAACGCTGGCGGCGTGATCGTTCCGTACATCGGCGCGGGTGCCGGTATCGCCTTCGTCAGGACCGCGGCGCTCAACCTGGCAACCGACACCACCCAGTTCGCCTATCAGGCGATCCTGGGTGTCGGCTACAACATCGACACGATGTTCCGCGTCAATCTCGAGGCGCGGTACTACGGCACGACCAATCCCAACTGGGGCGGCAACTACTATAACAATAACAATGTCAGCGCGATGCTGAGCCTGCAGGTCAAGTTGGGCGCCCCGGCCGTGGCGCCGCCGCCTCCGCCGCCGCCGGCGGCTGCCGCTCCGTCCTTCATGGTCTTCTTCGACTGGGACCGCTCGAACCTGTCGCAGCAGGCGCTGAATACGATCCGGCAGGCTGCCGACCAGTTCAAGGCGACGGGCAAGGCCCGGATCACCGCGACCGGCCACGCCGACCGCTCGGGTCCGGAGGACTACAACATGGCGCTGTCGCTGCGCCGTGCGAATGCGGTCAAGGACGCGCTGGTGCGTGACGGCGTGCCGGCGACGGCGATCACGGTCATCGGCAAGGGCGAGACCCAGCCGCTGGTTCCGACCGCCGACGGCGTGCGCGAGCCGCAGAACCGCCGCGTGGAGATCGTCCTCCAGTAGGACCGATACCGTACATAAACACGGAAAGGCGGCCCCTGTGGCCGCCTTTTTCGTGGCCGAAAAGCCACACTCGCGGACAAACGACGGCATGCAGGCGTCTGAAGCGTCACGACTGTGGTGAAGCTGCGTTGTTTCCTCGGGGTGCGAGTGCTGTTGCCCAGGAAGTGGAGAACGACGTGATTAAGAAGACCTTGACCACTGCAGCCGTCGTGATGGCGCTACCCATCGCGGCACAAGCTCAGTCCCTGCAATATCCAGGCTTCTACATCGGCGCCGAGGGCGGCGGGACCTGGATGTTCAATACCAGCACCGGCACGCCGCTCGGCAGCGGCACGATCTATCCCGACATCGGTTGGGCGGCCGGCGGCATGGTCGGCTACGACTTCGTCGGCCCCAGGGTCGAGCTCGAAGGCATCTACCGCCGCAATACGGCAACCGTGGGCTCGGGTCCGTTCAACGCCTTTGGCGCCGCCAAGGACGACACGGCGATCATGGCCAACGTGCTGTATGACTTCAACGCTGGCGGCACGATCGTCCCGTACATCGGCGCCGGTGCCGGTGTCGCCTTCGTGAGGAGCTCCGCGCTCGGCCTGTCGACCGACACCACCCAGTTCGCGTACCAGGCCATTCTGGGTGTCGGCTACAACATCGACCCGATGTTCCGCGTCAATCTCGACGCGCGGTACTACGGCACGACCAGCCCCAATTTCGTGGGCAACACCTACAGCAACAACAACATCAGCGCGATGTTGAGCCTGCAGGTGAAGTTCGGGGCGCCGTCCGCGCCGCCGCCGCCGCCGCCGTCTGCGCCGGCAGCTGCCGCGCCGTCGTTCATGGTGTTCTTCGACTGGGACCGCTCGAACCTGTCGCAGCAGGCGCTGGCGACCATCCAGCAGGCGGCCGATCAGTTCAGGTCGACCGGCAAGGCCCGGATCACTGCAACCGGTCACGCCGACCGCTCGGGTCCGGAGGACTACAACATGGCGCTGTCGCTGCGCCGCGCGAATGCGGTCAAGGATGCGCTTGTGCGTGACGGCGTGCCGGCGACGGCGATCTCGGTCATCGGCAAGGGCGAGACCCAGCCGCTGGTTCCGACCGCGGACGGCGTGCGCGAGCCGCAGAACCGCCGCGTCGAGATCGTCCTCCAGTAGGACCGGGTACATCCGACAGGAAAAGGCGGCCTCACCGGCCGCCTTTTTCATTTCACGGCCTTTGCTTCACGACGGGGCCGTCTCCACCAGGGCGAGGTAGAGCGCGAACAGGAACCCCGCGACCGCCGGCAGCACCACCGTCGAGCCGCCCTTGTGCAGCGCCTCGGGGATCATGGCGTGGGTCACCAGGGCAAGGATCGCCCCGCCCGCGATCGCCTGGGCGAGCACCGCGGGCGTACCGGAGGCATTGCTGATCAGGAGCTTGCCCAGCATTGCCGCGACGATGCCGGCGGCCAGCACGGTCGACCAGATCAGGAAGATGCTGCGGTTGGAATAGCCCGCCCGGCGCAGCATGGTGGCGCTCGCCGCTGCCTCCGGAATGCCGCCCAGGAACATGCCGAGGATCAGCGTCAGCGACAGGCTCTCGAGCCCTTCGAACTTGGCGCCGATCACCAGGCAGCCCGGGATGGTGTCGAGGATATTGCCGAACACGATCGCCAGGCCCGCACCCTTGCCCGCCTTCGCCTCGTGCAGGAGCTTGTGCTCGTCGCTGCGGCTCAGATGCTCGAGACTTTCGCTGGCGAGATGCGCCCACACGCCGGGGTCGATCTCGGCGACCGTGAGATTGGACACGGCGCGGACATGGCTCAGCTTGCGCACCTGCTCGTTGAGGAATGGATCCTCGGCCAGCAGCCGGTCGAAGTCGGCCTTGCCTATCACCAACAGGTGGCTATCGCTCTTGGCGCGCACCGTCGCCGTGCGCGTGCCGCCGCTCAGCAGCGCCATCTCGCCGAAGGCCTGGCCGGCGCCCAGCTCCGCCAGCGTCTGGCCAGTCTTGTCGTTCAGCACCTCGACGGCGCCGCGGGCGACAATGAAAAGCGCATCGCCCGGATCGCCGAGACGGAAGATGGTCTTGCCGCCGTCGACATTGTGTTCCTGCACGCGATCGAGCAGGGGCTCGATCTGCTCGGCCGGCAGATGGCGCAGCAGCCCGCACTGCGACAGCAGGGCGAGCTTCTCGCTCGACTCCTTGCGCTTGCGCTTCAGCGCATACTCCATGAAGCGCGACGGGTAGCGTAGAGCGGCGCCTTTCTCCTCGAGGAACAGCGAAGCCACATAGTAGGTCACTGCGCCGATCGCGAAGCCGCCGGCAATGAGAGCCCAGGCGGCGTGGACATCGGCGCCGTGCCGGGCGAGCTCCTCCGCGCCCTCGAAGCCCAGCTCGATGGCGAGGGCGGCGATCAGCGAGCCGGCGGCGAAGGCCAGGATGCAGGCGAGGAACCGCTTCGAAAAATTGAGATAAAGACCGAGGGCCGCGCCGATCATGACCGAGCTCGTCGTCACGAGCCCGAGCAGCCCCGCCGATGCGGCGTCCACTATGTTGATCACGTCAGATTCCCCAACACCGCGGCACTGCCGCCAGAGCCTGACGATAATGTGACACCGGCCGCCTGCGCCACCGCCGTTTGCGCGCAGGGCGACCGGTTCAGTTCGACGGAAAGTTGGTCTAAGGACGGGCGATGAAACTGCTGCTCATCCAGGGCGCCAACATGGAGTATCTGGGCCGTCGCCAGCCCGAGCTGTATGGAACGACCACAGCCCGCGAGCTCGACGCCCTGCTGCGCCGGCGCGCCCGCAAGCTCCGCGTCGCGCTGGACGTTTTCTACACCAACACTGAAGGCGAGGCGGTCTCGGCGATCTACAAGGCCGACCGGGCTGGCGTCGACGGCGTGCTGTTCAACCCGGCAGGCTTTCTCCATGCCGGGTACGCGCTGCGCGATTGCCTGAAGGCGATCCGCGCCCCGGCGATCGAAATCCACATGACCAACATCGAGAAGCGCGGCTACGGCTCGATCACCGCCGAGGCCGCGGTCGGCATGGTCGCCGGGTTCGGCATCGATTCCTACCTGCTGGCTCTGGAAGCGATGGTGGCGCGACTCAGCTAGCCGTCGCGATCGCGAGCGTCGTCGGCGCGTACTCGCCAAGCGTCCAGTCGAAGGGCAGCGCGGCCGGCCGGCGCCAGCCCCGCTCGATCGCCACCGTCCAATGGCGCGGCTCGTCCCAGTGGATCGTGGCGGAGCCTTGCAGCTGCAGCAGGTCGCCCGTGCCGAAGTCGACGAACAACAGGCCGGCTCGCGGATCGCCCAGCAGGTTGCCCAGGGTGTTGAAGAACCGATTGCCGCGGAAGTCGGGCACGGCCAGCGTGTCGCCCCGCACCGCGACGAAGCCCGGCCGGCCGCCGCGATGCGAGACGTCGAGGCCGCCCTCACCGATGCCGGCGCGCGAGCGGCTGGCGACAAAGAAGGTGTCGGCTGCCTCGATGACGCGGCGCGTGGCGTCGTCGAGCGAGGATAGTGTCTCCGCGGGCAGGGGCGTTCGCACGCTGGGCGCCGGCGTCCGGGTCTGGATGTATTGCGCGCAATTGCCGAAGCTCTGCTCGACCGCAACGGTGATGCCGTCGTCGATGACGGCGATGCGGCCGTTGGCGCGATTGCGGCGGCGCGTGGTGAGGTCGAGGCCGAGCAGACCGATCGGTTGCCCGGCCGCGAAGCCCGAGGCCGCCGGATCGCCTGCAGCGGGCAGCGCGTCGATGCGCAAGATCGTCGGCTCCGGCGAATGGACGAGGCCGGCCTGTCCCCACAGCATCGAGGCGACGGGTGCGCCCGCTTCGTCGAGCGTGGCCGTGAACAGATAGGGCAGCAACGGGAAGAAGGCGCGATGCTGCTCGGGCATGAACGGCCGGATTGCCGCCCGCCCGGCACGCAGGCCGGCCAGTTCCTGGGCGCGCCGCTCGTCCTCGTGGAAGGGGAGGAAATCTCCGTCCGGCGGGCTCATGTGAGCCCCCGCGGCAACTCGGGAAACGACGCCTTGGGATCGTACCAGGAGGCGCCGTCGGTGCGCCAGATATGGACCTGCGGCCGGTCGGCGATCCCGCTGCCGACGGACGTATCGAGGCAGCCCAGCCGCAGCAGTACGACCGGTTGCGCCACCCGTTCGGCCATCAGGTGCGAACCGCAACGCGTGCAGAACCGCCGGAACTTGCCGGGCGAGGATTCGAAGGCGCCGAGCAGCTCGCTGCCGCGCGTCCAGCGGAACGAGTCGCGCGGCACGGCGGTCACCGAGGAGAACGCGGCGCCATGCGTCTTGCGGCAGGTCTGGCAGTGGCAGTGGACGATACGCTCGAGCTCGGCATCGGCCTCGTAGGCGATCGCACCGCACAGGCAGCTTCCGGTCAGCATGGGACCCTCCATCGTCCGCCCGAATATGCGGATTGTCCCGTTGGACGGGAACGGACACTATCCGAACGCAGAATTCCACTTACTGGAACAATCGATGGACCGTCTGGACGAGCTCGCGATCTTCGTGCGGATCGTGGAGGAGGGCAGCCTGGCGCGTGCGGCGAGCCGCCTGCGCCGCTCGCCGCCGGCGGTGACGCGCGCGTTGGCAGCGCTCGAAGGCCGGCTGGGCGTGCGCCTGATCGACCGCACGACGCGGCGGCTGGCGCCGACAGAGGCGGGCCGGCTGCTCCACGAGCGGGCGCGCGGCCTGCTGGGGGACTACGAGGCCGCGACGCTCGGCGTCCGCGAGGCGCCGGTGCGGGGCCTGCTGCGGATCGCGGCGCCCGTCCAGTTCGGCCGCCGCCACGTGGCGCCGATCGCCATGGCCTTCCTCGACGCGCATGGCGACGTCGAGATCGAGCTGCTGCTGAACGACCGCAACATCGATCTGATCGACGAATCGATCGACGTCGCGGTGCGCATCGGTCCGCTGGCCGATTCCGGCCTGATGGCGCGGCAGGTCGGCGTGCTGAAGCGGCTGTGGGTCGCGAGTCCGGCCTATCTTGCGCGACGCGGCACGCCGCAGATGCCGGCGGATCTCGCCCGACACGAGGCGGTGCTGGGCACCTTCCGGACGGCGGGCTCGTGGAGCTTCATTCGCGCGCGGCGACGGGCCGGCGTGCAGGTCGCGGGCCGGCTCCGGGTCGACGATGTGGAGACGCGCCTGCAGGCGGTGCTGGAGGGCCGCGGCATCGGCCAGTTCCTGTCCTACCAGGTGGCGGACGCGCTGGCCGCCGGCCGCCTGGTCCGGCTGCTGCAATCCTTCGAGCAGCCGGCGATTCCCGTGCACCTGCTGACCAAGGGCCGGGTCAACCGCGCGCCCAAGATCGAGTCGTTCCTCGCCTTCGCCGGCCCGCGCCTCCAGGCGCTGGCCGTGCTCCGGAGCGAGGCGGCCAGAACAGCCACAGCACCACGAACAGGCCGGCGGCGAACAGCGTCGAGCCCAGGATCACGCAAGCCGGCAGGGTGAGCACCCAGGCCAAGAGGATCAGCTCCACGGGCAGCAGCGCCACGATCCCGAACGCGACCGTGCCGCTCGGGGTCAGCACGCCCAGGAAGTTCCAGGTGCCGACCGTGCTGCCGAAAAACGATTCCGTATGAGCTTTCCCCCGGAGCTGCCCCTCGATGGGAAGCGTATAAGCGGCGCGTTGCGGAGTTGTGACCCTCCGCGGTTGGCCGGCAATCAGTCGGGGGAGACACCGAAACGGCGCTGCCAGAACTCGCGGCTGCGCTTCTCGCCGACGTCGCAGCCGAGCTCGTACTCCGGCCGCACGAACTTGGTGTAGTCGTCATCGGCTCCGTAGGCGCGCGGTTTGCCGGCCTGGGCGAGGCGGACGACCGGGCCGCGATCGGCCACCTCCTGCAGCAGCTTCTTGCGGATGGCGCGGGGAAAGTCCTCGAAGTTGTGCGCCACCTCGACGAAGGAATGCGGGCCGCCGGTCACGCACGCGAGGTAGTAGCGGTCGAGATCGGCCTCGTTGGGGAAACCGAACGGGTTGGGCCGGTCGTTCATGATCGGCAGGCCGTTGATGACGATCTTCTCCTTCAGCGCCTCGTAACGCATGTCGGTCACCAGGCCGCCGTCGTTGTTCGAGCCGTCGCCCGAAATGTCGAGCACCTTGCGCGTCGGCTCGTAGGGGCTGCGGGCGAACAGCGGGACGGCGTAGCGGATCGCGCCGCTGATGGACGTCCGGCGCGCGATCGATATGGGCGCCTCGTCGAGCCGCTGGGCGAAGTCGGCGATCGCCTGCTCGCTGTCGAGCAGCGTCCAGTCGATCAGCAGCTTCTGCATCCACGAATCGGACCATTCGTAGTAGGCGACGGCGATGCGGCCGTTGGGGCCGCCGGTGATCGCCTTCACGATCACCGGATCGCGGAACGCCATCACGTAGCCCTGGCGCTGCAGCTTGGCCTCGTCCGGATCGATGCTGCCGGAGATGTCGATGGCGAGGGCCAGCGCGAGATCGATGTCCTTCTTGTCTTGTGGCTTGTCCTGGGCTGCCGAGGGCAGCGCCAGCAGGACCAGGCAGAACAGGTAAACGAGAACACGCATGATCGGTCTCCTCGTCGATGCCCCGCAGCGACGCAAAAAGCATACCGCCGCCGGAAACGCGCTGCTAGCCTCGGGCCAACCAGGAGAGAACGCCATGGACCTCGAGCTCAGCCCAGAGGATCAAGCTTTTCGCGACGAGGTGCGCCGCTTCCTCGACGAGAATTTGAGCGAGGATCTGCGCGAGGCCGGCCGCAAGACCGGCGGCGTGTTCGCCGACTTTTCAGCCGGTCTGCGATGGCACAAGGTGCTGGCGCAGCGCGGCTGGTCGGCGCCGAGCTGGCCCAGGGAATATGGCGGCACCGGCTGGAACGCCACCCAGCGCTACATCTTCGCGCGCGAATCCGCGGCGGCGGACGCGCCGCGCATCTTCTCGATGGGCCTGCGCATGGTCGGGCCGGTGATCATGAAGTTCGGCACGCCGGAGCAGAAGGCCAAGTACCTGCCGAGGATCGTCGCCGGCGACATTACCTTCTGCCAGGGCTATTCCGAGCCGGGCTCGGGCTCCGATCTCGCCAGCCTCAAGACGCGCGCGGTGCGCGACGGCGACGACTACGTGATCAACGGCACCAAGATCTGGACCACGGGCGCGCACGTCGCCGATCACATGTTCTGCCTGGTGCGCACCGCCACCGAGGGCAAGCCGCAGGACGGCATCTCCTTCGTGCTGATCGATTCGATGCGGACGCCGGGCCTCAGCGTGAAGCCGATCGTGACGCTGGCCGGCGACCACGAGGTCAACCAGGTGTTCTTCGACAACGTGCGCACGCCGGTCGCCAACCGTATCGGTCCGGAGAATGCCGGCTGGACGGTCGCCAAGTACCTGCTCGAGTTCGAGCGCGGCGGCGATGCCTACACGCCCAATCTCTATGCCCGCATCGAGGACGTGCGCCGCATCGCCAGGGAGGAGGCGGCCGACGGCTCGGGCCGGCTGATCGACGAGCGCAGCTTCGCCGAACGGCTGGCCGAGGCCGAGATCGCCGTGCAGGCGCTCGAGATGATCGAGCTGCAGGTGCTGTCCGACCTCAGCAGGGGCCGCAACCCGGGCGCGGTGTCCTCGCAGATGAAGATCCGCGGCAGCGAGACCCTCCAGGCGCTCGACCATCTCGGCGTCGAGGCGCTCGCCTGGTACGCCGCGCCCTTCGAGCCGCAGGCGCGCGCGCTCGGCCACAACGAGCCGACCGTGACGCCCGACTACGGCATCACCGCCATGCCGCTCTATCTCAACAACCGGGCCTCGACGATCTACGCCGGCTCCAACGAGATCCAGCGCAACATCGTGGCCAAGGCGGTCCTGGCGCTCTGATGGCGGCCCGCGCCCCTTCCGAGGAGGGGAACGCGGTGGAACCTCCTGCGTTTCCTAGCGATGCGGCGATCAGGCTCGCTTCCATCGTCGATCATGGGGTATGTGCTGCGCACCTCGGGCAAGCACCAGCTCGGGCTCGCGGCGCTGGCGGCGGGCGTCTTCCTGTTGACCTCGGTGCCGCTCGAGATCCAGCGCCGCGTCGTCAACGACGCCATCAGGAACGGTGCGACCACGACCATCGTGTGGCTGGCCATTGCCTATGCGGCGGTGGCGCTGGTGGAGCAGGCCTTCAAGCTGGCGCTCAACGTCTATCGCGGCTGGGTCAGCGAGGATGCGGTGCGGACCCTGCGGCGGACTTTGCGGGAGGTGGGCCTGCACGAGCCGGCGCGCCGCGACGTGACCCGGGAGGCCAAGAGCGAGGCCACCAAGGACGATGACAGCGAGACCGGCACCCACGCCGCCATGGTCGTGTCGGAAGCCGAGCCGATCGGCGGCTTCGTCGGCATGGCGATCTCCGAACCGCTGCTGCAGATCGGCATCCTGGCGAGCGTGATCGGCTACATGACCTCGCTCGAATGGTGGGCGCTGGCGCTGAGTTTGGGCTTCCTGCTGCCGCAGCTCCTGTTCGTGCCGGCAATGCAGCACGCCATCAACCGGCGGGCCGCCGAACGGGTGAAGACCCTGCGCCACGTGGGCGGCGACATCGTCTCCCGCGGGGTGCCCGAGGAGGAGGGCATCGAGCGCGTGTTCGAGCTGAACATGGGCATCTACAAGATCAAGTTCAGCATGAACCTGGCGATGAACTTCATGTACCACGCCGCCGTCGCGATCGCGCTGGGGGTGGGCGGGCTGATGGCGGTACAGCACAAGCTCGAGGTCGGCACGGTGGTGGCGATCGTCTCGGGGCTCGGCAAGCTCAACGACCCGTGGGGCGACCTGGTGAACTGGGGCCGCGAGCTGTCGGTCGATTCGGTGAAATACCGCCTGTTCGCCGATGCCGTGGGCCGTCACCGCCAGGCTCTTGCAACCGCATGAACCCGCACAATATTTAGGGCCATGAGCGATCCCTATACCGTCCTGGGGGTGAGCCGGAACGCCTCGGACGATGAGATCCGCAAGGCCTTCCGCAAGCTCGCCAAGAAGCACCATCCCGACCTCAATCCCGGCGACAAGGCGGCCGAGGCCAAGTTCAAGCAAATCTCCCAGGCCAACGACATCCTGTCCGATCCGGAGAAGCGCCGCCGCTTCGATGCCGGCGAGATCGACGCGGCGGGCCAGGAAGTGCCGCCGCGCGGCTTCTATCGCGACCAGGCGGGCGGCCCGGGCGGCTTCAAGTACAGCCGCGGCGGCGGCCACGAATCCTTCGCCGACATGGGCGACATCTTCGAGATGTTCCGCCAGCAGGGCGGCGGTGCGCGCGGCTTCCATTTCGGCGGCGAGCAGCCGGGCTTCGACGGCGGCGGCTTCGACATGGGCGGCATGCCGATCACCTATTCGCTCAGCGTGCCGTTCCTCGTGGCGGCCCGCGGCGGCAAGCAGCGGGTCGGCCTGCCCGACAATCGCACGCTCGATATCGATGTTCCCGAAGGCACGACCGACGGCACGACCTTGCGGCTGAAGGGCCAGGGCATGCCCGGCCGCGACGGCAAGCCGGCGGGCGACGCCTATGTCGAGATCCGGGTGCAGCCGCATCCGTTCTTCGAGCCGCGCGACAACGACATCCATATCGAGCTGCCGGTGACCCTCACCGAGGCGGTGCTGGGCGGCCGGGTGAAGGTGCCGACGGTCGGCGGCCCGGTGATGCTGAGCATCCCGGCCGGCTCCAACACCGGCAAGTCGCTCAGGCTGAAGGGGCGCGGCCTGCTCGACCGCCGGACCAAGCAGCGCGGCGACCAGTATGTGAAGCTCAAGGTCGTGCTGCCCGACAAGGTGGACGACAAGCTGAAGGAATTCCTGGAGTCGTGGGAGGCCGGCAAGGCCTATGATCCGCGCGCGGCGATGGAGCAGTTCACATGACGACCCTCGACGAGCTGCTCAGCCTGCACAACCGGCTGACCGTGATGCATGTCGAGCGCTGGGTGGCGCGCGGCCTGCTGCGCCCCAGCGGCGGCGCCGACGCCTGGAGCTTCGAGCAGATCGACGTCGCCCGCGCCCGGCTGCTGGCCGAGCTCGCCGACGACATCGGCTTCGACGACGACACGGTCGAGACCGTGATCGGCCTGGTCGATCAGGTGCACACGCTGCGGGGCCAGCTCGACCTCCTGGCCCGCGCCATCGCCGAGCAGCCGCCGGCGACCCGCGAGGCGATCGCCGGCTCGCTGAAACGCCTCGGCCGTTAGAATGGACGATCGGGAGATCCGGGCGGCATTGGATCTCCACTGGGCCGTGTCCGATGCGAGCGACTTCGAGGCCGAGCACCTGATCTATCGCGAAGACGCCGTGCTCGAGTATCCGCAGTCGGGCGAGCGCATTCGCGGCCGGCGAAACATCCAGGCCTCCCGCACGGCGCAGCCCGAGAACAAGCGCTTCTCCGTGCGGCGCATCCTCGGCTCGGGCGACCTCTGGATCAGCGAGATCGTCATCACCTACGACGGCCAACCGTCCTGTGCCGTGAGCATCATGGAAATGCAGGACGGCAAGGTGACCCGCGAGACCCAATACTTCGGCGATCCGTTCGAGCCCGGTCCCTCACGCGCCCAATGGGTCGAGCGTATGCGCTGAGCCGTGAGCTGCGCTCAGGACGACAGAGGCTATCGCCGCAGCGCCTGCCAGACCTTTTCGGGCGTCAGCGGCATGTCGAGGTGGCGGACGCCGAACGGGCGCAGGGCATCCATCACCGCATTGGCGACGGCTGCCGGCGCGCCGTTGGTCGGCAGCTCGCCGACGCCCTTCAAGCCCATGAAGTTGTTCGGTGACGGCGTGGCGATGGTGGCGGTCTCGAGCCACGGCAGGTCGTCGGCGCGCGGCAGGGCGTAATCCATCAGGGTGGCGCTGAGCAGCTGCCCGGTCTCCTCGTCGTATTTCGCCTCTTCCATCAGCGCATTGCCGACGCCATGGGCGATGCCGCCCTGGAGCTGACCGGCGAGCAGCCGAGGATTGACCGCGACGCCGCAATCGGCCACCTCGGTCATACGGTCGAGCGTCACGGCGCCGGTGTCGGGATCGATCTCGACCTCGCAGACCATCACGCCGGTCGGGAAGCTTTCGTGCTTGTCGGCGAAGGTCGCGTCCCCTTCGAACAGCTTCCACGCCGCCAGCTCGAACAGCCCGACGCGGCGGTCGGTGCCGACCACCTCGAACTGGCCGTCGCGGTAGACGATGTCCGCCGGCGCCGTCTCCAGCCGCTCGGCGGCGAGGTCGCGGCCGCGCTGGATCACCACGTCGGCGGCGCGCTTGAGCGTCGTGCCGCTGATGATGGTCGAGGATGAGCCGCCGGTCCCGCCGCCGTGCGGGATGGTGCGCGTGTCGCCCTGGTGCACCTCGATGCGCTCGACCGGCACGCCGAGCGTGTCGGCGACGACCTGGCCGAACACCGTCTCGTGGCCCTGGCCCTGGCTCTGCGTGCCGGCGAATGCGATCAGGCGGTCGGGCATGACCTGAATGACGGCATGCTCGTCGGCGATGCCGCCGGTGCCGTGCAGGTGGCAGGCGAAGCCCAGGCCGCGCAGCCTGCCTTTGGCCTCGCTGTCGGCGCGGCGCGCGGCGAAGCCGGCATGGTCGGCGACGCCCAACGCCTTCTCGAACAGGGCCGGACAGTCGGCGGCGTCGTAGGTGTAACCGGTCGCCGCCTTGTACGGCATGTCGTCCGGTTGCAGCAGGTTCAGCCGACGCAGGTCGGCCGGCGTGCGGCCGGTCTCGTGCGCGGCGATGTCGATCAGCCGCTCGAGCAGGAACAGCGCCTCGGGCTTGCCGGCGCCGCGGATCGCATCGACCGGCACGGTGTTGGTGAAAGCGCAATCGAACAGGATATGGATCGCCGGGATGCGGTAGAGGCCCGACATCACCTTGGCGAGGCCGGTGGTCGGGATCGACGGCGCGAACATCGAGAGGTAGGCGCCGAAATTGGCCTCGGCCTTCACGCGCACCCCGAGGAACCTGCCGTCCGCATCGAGCGCCAGCTCGGCCGAGGCGACGAGGTCGCGCGAATGGCTGTCCGACAGTGCATGCTCGGCGCGGTCGGCGCTCCAGCGCAGCCCGCGCTTCAGCTTCCGCGTCGCCCAGGCGATCAGAGCCGACTCCGCGGAGATGGGATACTTCGGCCCGAAACCGCCGCCCACATCCTGCGTGATCAGCCTGAGCTTGTCCTTGGGCCAGTCGAGCACGCGTTCGCACATCAGGCGGTGCGGGATGTGCACACCCTGCGAGCCGAAGGTAACGGTCACGAGGTCTTCCGCTGCGTCGTACGCCGACCAAGCCGCGCGCGTCTCCATGTAATGGACGACCTGGCGCGGCGAGCGGATCGACAGCCGTGAGACGTGTGCGGCTCTCGCGAAGGCGGCATCGGTTGCCGCTTCATCGCCGCGCGGCCAGCGGCACATCAGGTTGCCCGGCGCCTCGTCGTGGACCAGCGGCGCGCCGGGCGCCAGCGCCTGCGCCACGGTGATGACGGCGGGCAGGGGATCGTAGTCGATCGCCAGCAGCTCGGCCGCGTCACGCGCCTGGTCGAGCGTCCCGGCGACGATCATCGCGGCGATGTCGCCGACATGACGCACCTTGCCGACCGGCATCGGCAGATGCGCCGGCTCGATGTGGCGCTTGCCGTCGGCGTCCTTGATCTCGCTGATGCAGGGCAGGTGGCCGAGCTTGTCGGCCGCCGTGTCCTCGGCGGTGTAGATCGCCACCACCCCGCGCGCGGCCAGCGCCTCGGCCTTGTCGATACCCAGGATGCGCGCATGCGCATGCGGCGAGCGCACGAACAGCACCGCAAGCGCGTTGCGCGGCGCCGTATTCTCGGTGTAGCGGCCGCGGCCGGTGAGGAAGCGCTGATCCTCGCGTCGGGTCAGCGGCTGGCCGATCTTGGTAGGCACGTTCATCGTTCTTTTTCCCCTCCCCCGCTGGGTACAGCAATCGCATATGAGACCAGCCTTCCCCCGTCTGCGGGGGAAGGTGGCCCGAAGGGCCGGAAGGGGGTCATGGCTTCGTTGTCGAGCATGCGAAGGCGATCACCAGGTACGGCATTGTCATTTCGTCCGCGGCCTCCATCCGGCGCTACGCGCCACCTTCCCCCGCAGACCGGGGGGAGGCACAATGGTTGGCTCACGCGCCCATATGCGATTGCCCTATCGTATGGGAGAGGAAGAAGACTAGGCCGCCATTACGTCGTTGATCACCTTGAGCGCGGCATCGATGTCGGCGCGGTTGACGTCGAGATGCGTCACCGCGCGGATGCGCGTGGTGCTGCCGGCGCTGGTGCCCATGCCGACGCCGCGTTCCTGGCACGCCTTCACGAAGGCCGCACCCGTCATGCCCGGCTTCTTCACCTCGAAGAAGACGAGGTTGGTCTGCATCTTGGCGACCTCGCATTCGAGGCCCTTGATGTTGGCGATGCCGGCCGCGAGATGGTGGGCGTTGTCATGGTCCTCGGCCAGGCGATCCCAGTTGTGCTCCAGCGCGTAGAGCGCCGCCGCGGCGATCACCCCGGACTGGCGCATCGAGCCGCCCAGCATCTGCTTCTGGCGCCATGCTTCCTTGATGAAGTCCTTGGAGCCGGCCAGGGAGGCACCGACCGGCGCACCCAGACCCTTGGTGTAGTCGAGCCACAGCGAGTCGACGCAAGCGGCATAGTCCTTCGCCTTGGTGCCGGACTTCACCGACGCGTTGCACAGCCGCGCGCCGTCCATGTGGACGGCGAGACCGGCATCGTGCGCGACCTTGGAGACGGCCTGCAGGGTCGCGATTGGCCACACCGTGCCGAAGCCTCCGTTGGAGGTGTTCTCGACCGAGACAAGCCGCGAGCGCGGGGCGTTGCGGCTGTTGGGATCGCGCAGCGCGCTCTTGACCTGGTCGGCGGTGAACACACCGTTGGGGCCGTCGAGCATGCGGATCATGACGCCCGAATTGGCCGCCGTGCCGCCGGTTTCGGCGTTGATGATGTGGGCGGTCTTGTCGGCGATCACCTCGTCGCCCAGCCGGCAATGCACGCGGATTGCGGACTGATTGCACATCGTGCCGCTCGGCATGAAGACGGCGTCCTCCTTGCCCAGGATCTCACAGATCCGGTCGCGCAGGCGATTGACCGTGGGGTCCTCGTACTTCTGCTCGTCGCCCACCTCGGCCTCGGCCATTGCTTTCCGCATGCCGGGCGACGGCTTGGTCTTGGTATCGCTGTAGAGATCGATGAACCGATTTTGCATGGCGTACTGTGTTCTCCTGCGCCACCATACCGGCAACCCCGGAGGGAGGAAACATGAGCCAATGTGCGGCCTTCTTCGAGAAAAGAGAGCCGAGCTTCAATGGACGCTAAACCCGCTCCCGTTGCCTTCTCCCACCCGACCCGTCCCCTGCGGGGGAGGGTGAAAGAGAAGAAGCACTCCCTCCCCCGCAGGGGGAGGGTTGGGGAAGCCAACGCGGAGGAAGGAGCCCCTCGATGAAATTCACCTGGTTCCACCTGATGCCCTGGCCGCACATGCCGGACGATTTCCGGCAGAAGCATCGTTCGGTCTGGGTCGACCTGCCCAACAAGATGTACCAGCCGGAGCTGGGCCACATCGCCTATCACCAGTATCTCGATCAGCTCGAATACGCCGAGAAGGTGGGCTTCGACGGCATCGGCGTGAACGAGCATCACGCCAACGCCTACGGCCTGATGCCGTCGCCCAACATCATGGCGGCGACGCTCACCCGTCGGACCTCGAAGGCGGCGCTGGTTGTGCTGGGCAACTCGATCGCCCTCTACAATCCGCCGCTGCGCGTTGCCGAAGAGATGGCGATGCTGGATGTCCTGTCGGGCGGCCGCCTGATCGCCGGCTTTCCGGTCGGGACGTCGATGGACACCAACTACGCCTACGGCACGGTGCCGGCGCTCACGCGCGAGAGATACGCCGAGGCGCACGACCTGATCCGCAAGGCATGGGCGGCCGACGAGCCGTTCGCGTTCAACGGCCGCTACACCAAGCTGCGCTACGTCAATTGCTGGCCCAAGCCGATCCAGAATCCGCCGCCGGTCTTCATCCCGGGCGGCGGCTCGGTCGAGACCTACGATTTCTGCCTCGATAACACCTACTCGTACTCGTATCTCAGCTACTCGGGCTACCTGCGCGCCAAGCTGCTGATGGAGGGCTACTGGAAGCGGGTGGCCGAGCGGAAGGCCGACGAATCGCCCTACCGCGCGGGCTTTGCGCAGGTGATCTGTGTCGCCGACACCGATGAAGAGGCGGAGCGGCTGTACGGCCCGCATGTCAGCTACTTCTACAATCGCTGCCTGCATGTCTATCCGGGCTTCGCCGATGCGCCGGGCTATCGCACCATCAAGACCATCCAGAGCGGTGCGCTGTCGCAGTTCGCGCCGGGTTCGGGCCGCGACTATCCCAACATGAGCTGGAAGGACCTGACCGAGGGTCGCTACATCGTCGCCGGCTCGCCCGAAACGGTGCGCCAGCAGATGGAGGAGCTGATCAAGACGCTGCGCGTCGGCAACGTCTTCTGCCTGCTGCATATCGGCAACATGCCGGACGACAAGGTGCGCCATTCGACCAGGCTGTTCGCCGAGAAGGTGATGCCGCACCTGCGCAACCTGTGGCCGGACTGGAAGAACCACGACGACCGATTCTGGTGCCATCCCATGCACGAGCCCGTGCCGACGAGGATTGCCGCGGAATGAGCTTCCTGGTGCTGAAGACGCCACCCGCGAAGGTCGAGGTGGTGCAGGCCGGTAAAGGCCGCGATCTGCTGTTCCTCCACGGCGCCGGCGGCCACATGCCGAACGATCCGCTGCTGGCGACGCTCGCCACGAAGTACCGCGTCTCGGCGCCTCTGCTGCCGGGCTACGGCCGCTCCGAGGGCGAGGACGGCCTGCGCGACATGCTCGACGTCACGCTGCACGCGCTCGACGTGATGGAGAAGCTGAAGCTCAAGAACCCGATCGTGGTCGGGCATTCGATGGGCGGCATGATCGCGGCCGAGATGGCGTCGATCGCCCATACCGAGATCGAGAAGCTCTGCCTGCTGGCGCCGGCGGGCCTGTGGCTCGACGACCATCCGATCGCCGACATCTTCGCCAAGCTGCCCTACGAGTTGCCGGCGTTGCTGTTCCACGACGCCGAGGCCGGCAAGAAGCTGCTGACCGCAGGCGGCGGCGACATGGGCGACATCGAATTCCTGAAGCAGTTCCTGGTCATGAATGCCCGGCGACTCGGCATGGCCGGAAAATTGCTGTTCCCGATTCCCGACCGGGGGCTGGCGGGCCGGCTCCATCGCATCACGGCGAAGACCCTCATCGTGTGGGGCCGGGAGGACGTGCTGATCCCGCCGATCTATGGTGACGCCTTCAAAAAGGCTGTTTCAAAATCGAAGCTGATCAAAATCGCCAAGGCGGGCCATGCGGTCGGACAGGAGAAGCCGGCAGCCGTCCTGAAGGCGATCCAGGACTTCTTCTGAGCGGGGGCGAGGGCAATGAGGAGATGCATCCTGATGGCGATCGGACTGGCGATGCTCGGTGCCGGAGCGGCATGGGCCGATCCGGCGCTGTACACGCTGACCGGCATGGGCACGGGCGTCGCCGGCACGTCGAAGTGCGCGACCTACCACATCACGATCGACCTCGCCGTCGATGGCAAGGCCTTGAAGGGCTCGTTCAAGCAGCAGGGCCGGCCCGAACGGACGTTCACCGCGACGCTCGACGACAAGGGGGCGTTCAAGACCCGGGCCGATGTCGGCGAGGGCAACACGATGGACGTGAGCGGCACGCTGGCCGACAAGGATGGGCGAATCCTGCTCGACGGCTACTGCAAGTTCGAAGGCAAGCTTACCCGCAAGTAGGAAGGAGACGACCGTGAGCAAGACAAGGATTGCCGCGGGCATCATCGCCACCGCGGTGTTTGCGGGCGGCGCTTCGGCCCAGCAGGCGATGTACACCTGGACGGGCTACGGTCAGAACGTGCCGGGCTCGTCCAAGTGCCCGACCTACAAGATGACCATCAACGTCGATGTCGAAGGCACCGCCGTGAAGGGCCACTTCCAGCAGGAAGGCCGCGACGCGCGCCATTTCGAGGCGACCCTCGGCCCGGGCGGCGCGTTCAAGACCACGGCCATCGTCGGCGGCAACAACAAGATGGAGGTCACCGGCACCATCGCCGCCACCGGCTCCCACGTGCTGCTCGACGGCTACTGCAAGTTCGACGCGAAGCTGACGAAGAAGTAGCGACAGAAGGGCAAAGCAGCGCAAAAGCCTGTGGATAACCGCTTTTGGCCAAGAGCCGCTTTGGGCATTGGAGCGACCCGCGCGGCTTGAATTTCCGGCCGGAAAATCGAAGCCATTGCCCATAATAGGTGCTCGAAAGCGCGTGGGCGTAAACTCCTGGTCGTTCGATTTCCGTACCTGGAGACCAGCTTATGTCAGACGATCGCCTGGTTGATTTTCGCCATGCCAACGGCCGCCATTGATGCGCCTCGCATTCATCGGCAGCCGTTTTTCGACCGTTTTCGCTCCGTTTTCGACCGTTTGTCGCGCGGCACGACAGCCGCAAAATGCTGCTGCGCCGGGCTTTTCACGCGTCGATCGCCGGGAATGCCGATTAAAAACGGTGAAAACGGGACGCCGTCAGTCCATCGCCACAGCCAGCCGGCCCGTGACGCTGCGTTGGAGCAGGGCGGCCATGGCCTTGGGCGCTTCCTCGAGGCGGTACGTGCGGTCGACGTGCGGCCGGCAGAGCCCGGCCTCGCACCAGCCGCGGATGCGCTCCATCAGGGCGAAGGTCTTGTCGGCTTCCTCGAAACGCGCATCGTGCGGGCTCCAGCCGGCGTAGTAGCCGTAGTTGAAGCCCATGACGGCGATCGACTTCACCAGCAGGATGTTGGCCGGAATCTGCGGGATGGTGCCGCCGGCAAAACCGATCGGGCAGATGCGGCCCTCGACGGCCAGGCAGCGCAGCGACTGGGTGAAGACCTCGCCGCCGACCGGGTCGTAGACGCGGTCGACGCCGCGGCCATTGGTGAGCTTCAGCACCTCGTCACGGAAGTCGGCGGCGCGATAGTCGATCACGTGGTCGGCGCCGTGCTCCCGGGCGAACGCGGTCTTGCGCGCGCCGCCCGCCGTCGCGATCACGGTGGCACCGAGGATCTTGCCGATCTCGACCGCCGCCATGCCCACGCCGCCGGCCGCGGCATGGACCAGCAGGGTCTGACCGCTCTGGACGTCCAGCACGTTCGGCCAGGTGAGCGCGCCGCCGGAGGTCGGATAGGAGATCGCGAGCTGGATCGCCTCGACGAAGCCGATGTTCTTCGGTTTGGCAAAGACGTTGACCTCATGCGCCACCGTCTCCTCGGCGAGCCCGCCCCAGTCGAGCACCGCCACGACCTCGTCGCCGGCCTTGAGGCGCTTGCAGCCCGGTCCGACTTCGGTGACGACGCCCGACGCCTCGGTGCCCGGTGCGAAAGGCAGCGGCGGCTTGCGCTGGTACTTGCCCGCGATCACGAGCGTGGTTGCGAAGCTCACGCCGGCCGCCTTGATGCGGATGCGCACCTGGCCGCTGCCGAGCGGTGGCGGCGGGACGTCCTCGAGACGCAGGTCTTCCGGGCGGCCCCACTGGCGGCAGATCATCGCTTTCATGTTGGCGACTATAGCGCGCCCTACAGCAGAACCGGCAGGCGCTTCACGCCACGCAGGATCAGCGAATCGTGCCAGTCGGGTTCGCCATGATCCTTGAGCCGGATGTCGGGCAGGCGCTCGGCGAGACGCACGGCCGCGATGCGCGATTCGAGGCGCGCGAGCGGCGCGCCGAGACAGAAGTGAATGCCGTGGCCGAAGGTCATGTGCGGGTTGACCGGCCGCGCGATGTCGAAGCGCTCGGGATCGTCGAACGCCTCGGGATCGCGGTTGGCCGAGTTCATGAAGGCGAACACGCGCTGGCCTTCGCGGATGGTCTTGCCGCCCATCTCGATGTCGGCGGCGGCGACGCGCGCCAGCGCGCCCGACGGACCGTCGTAACGCAGGTACTCCTCGACCGCGCTGTCGGCCAGCGCCGGATCGGCGACCAGCCGCTCCCACTGCTCGCGATGGCGCATCGAGTAGAGGAAGCCGTTTCCGATCAGGTTGGTCGTGGTCTCGTGGCCGGCGAACAGCAGCAGGATGCAGGTGCCGATGATCTCGTCGGTGGTGAGCGCGTCGCGGTCGTCGCGTGCGAGCACCAGCTGGCTGATCATGTCGGCGGTCGGCGCCGCGGTGCGCGCCTCGACCAGGCCGCGGAAGTAGCCGGCCATCGCCCGGGCGCCGGCTTCGGCGCGCAGGTACTTGTTTCCGGCGACCTGGGCGGTGCCGATGAACAACGCTATGTCGTCCGACCACACTTTCACCTGCTCGAGGTCGGCGCGCGGCACGCCCAGCAGGTCCATGATCACCGAGGCGGGCAGGGGATAGGCGAAGTCGGCGATGAAGTCGACCGCCTCGCCGCGTCGCGCCTTGGCCTGCATGTCGTCGATCAGGTGCGCGACGATGCCCTCGATGCTGGTTCGCAGGTTCTCGACCGCGGTCGGCGTGAAGGCCTTGGTAAAGAGGCGGCGCAGGCGGGTATGGTCCGGCGGATCGCGGAACACCATCCAGTGATTGAGATAGCGCACCAGGCTCTCGATGCCGCCTCGCCGGTACTCGGCATTGGCCTTGAAGAACGGAGTCAGCCGGTCGGCCGAAATCTGCCGGTTGTTGAGGGCCACCTGCTTCACGTCGGCATAGCGCGTGACGATCCACGCCTTCATTGCGGGCGACCAGTGCACCGGGTCCTCCGCGCGCAGCCGCGCAAACTCGGGGAACGGGTTGGCGTTGGTCGCCGGGTTGCCGAGGTCGAAGACGTAGGCCATGGGCCCGAGGCTAGCGGCGGCCGGCTTACCAAACAAGTGTTTGGTTGATAAGGTCACCGAAGATGTCCCGCGCCAAGCTCCTGTCGGTGTCGGCCCGGCTGTTCGCGCAGAACGGCTTCGAGGCGACCTCGATGCGCGACATTGCCAAGCGCGCCGGCATGCTGGCCGGCTCGATGTACTATCACTTCCCGTCCAAGAACGACCTGATCGCGGCGGTCTACGAGGCGGGCGTCGCCGAGATCGGCGCCGCGGTCGACGGGGCGCTGGCGAAGGCCAGCGGCCCGTGGCCGCGGCTCGAGGCGGCGTGCGCGGCGCATCTCGAGTCGCTGCTGGCCGATTCGGTACACGCTGCCGTCATGACGGCCGATCTCGGCCAGCTCGACGGTCGCCTGAAGCGCCGGCTGGTGACGCTGCGCGACGGCTACGAGAAGCGCTTCGTCGAGCTCGTCGCCGCGCTGCCGCTGCCGGCCGGCACCGACCGCAGCCTGTGGCGCCTGCAGCTGCTGGGCTCGCTCAACTGGACGCGCACCTGGTACCGGCCGGGCGGCAAGTCGCCGACGGAGATCGCGAAGGCGATGGTCTCGGCGCTGCGATGATCGGGCGGCGCGAGCTAGATATGAGGCCCGGCGAACAACAGGAGGTTGCCGTCGGGATCGCGCACGATGAAGGTGAGGGCGCCCCACGGCTCCTGCTTGAGCGGCCGGAAGAAGTCGACACCGGCCGCCTGGTATTGCTGGAAGAGCTGCTTGATCTCGGCCGCGGTGTCGATGGTGAACGAAGCGGCGAGCAGCTCCTCGCGCTCGCGGATGTCGCCGCAGGCGGCCTTGATGTCGGAGACGAACAGCTCCGGTTCGGAGGCGCTGAGCTTCGGCGCGACAGTGGTGAAAGGGGTATCGGCCATGGCTTGCACTCCAGTCTTGAGCGCCGGCCAGGTCTCGAAGCCCGACTGGCGGGCGACCAGCTCCTGCTCGTCGCTGAGCTGGAACGCACGATCGAGGATCTCACGCTGGCTGAGGCATTGCCCCTTGGGGGTGACCCGATGCGCCCTACAGCTGCCCGAGCCTGGGTGCCGGGCCGAGGGCCGTCAATGCAGCGCCGCGATGCCCAGCGCCTGGCCAAAGCGGCGGCTGCAGTCCAGCGGGTCGCCGTACTTGCGATGCCGCGCGGTGTGGTGCGCCGCCGCCACCAGCAGGCGGTTGCGGTCGGGATTGCGGTTGCGGCCGTAGTGCTCGAGCAGGCAGAGCGCGAACTCCTGGTTGTGCGGATCGTTGCCGAGCCGCGAGCAGGTCAGTGCCAGGGTCTGCACCAGCCGCGCCGGATCGTGGCCGGCCTCGAGATAGGCCTCGACCCAGCCGTCGGCCTTGGGCGCATCGAGCGCCAGCGTCGCCGTCTCGACCGCGGCCAACATGCGCTCGGCGTCGAGGCCGCTCGCATTGGGCTTCTCGATACGCGGCGGCAGCAGGTCGCCGATCAGCTGCTGGTGATGCGCCGCCTGGTTGAGATAGGCGGCCGCGAGATAGAGCAGCTTGATCCGCTGCGGATGCTCGAACGTGTCCCAGAACCAGGCGAGCGCGTTCAGGTACTCGAAGCAGTGCTGCGGCAGGGAGAAGTTGAGCTCGCCATGCGTCTCGAGAATCACCTGGGCCGAGCCGACCTGCAGCGCATCGAGCAGCGAGCGCGGGCTCTTGCCGGCCTTCAGGAGTCCGGTGACCGCAAGGAGATAGGCGGGCTCCGGCTGGCGCAACACCGCCTCGATCAGCGCGTCCGATTCGGCCTTGGTGAGCGGTGCCTTGTTGTTGGCGAGGATCTCGCGCTCGATCTCGATCGTGCCGCCATACGGCACCGCGTGCAGCGTCTGGCCGCCGAGATAGACCATGACCGAGTTGCAGGCGACCTCGTAGAGCGAGTACCAGCGCGGACCGACCGCGATGTCGAGCGCACCGGCATAGAGCACGTCGTGCGCGGCGTCCCAGCCGATCGCCTCGCCCAGCTCGACGGTGGCGCGAGCGCGGAACGACTTGTGGCCGGTCGTGTAGGAGCGGTTCTGGAACGAGCGGTCCTGCACGTCGATCAGGCCGGCGAAGACGAGCTCGGCCAGCGCGGCGCGCCGTTCGCCAGGATTGGCCATCAGGCCGAGGAACACGCGATAGGCATCGAGCACTTGGCCGCGATGCACCAGCGTCGCCCACTGCCCGAGCCGCTCCTTGAGCGGACCTTGGAGCGGCAGTGGCTCCTGGTCGGGCCAGTGCACGACCGGCGCCGGCGGAGTGCCTTCGACCTTCATGCCGCGCGAATAGTGGCCGGGCGCCTTGCCGATCTTCTGGTTCCAGATGTCGAGGCCGGTCGGGATGTACCAGATGGTCTGCGCCATCGGCAGGCCGGCGGCGGCGCTCGGCACCATCTTCGACAGATAGAGCGTAGCGCGTGCGCTCAAGAGGCAATGGTCGTTGTTGACGAAGTTCACGTACCCGTCGTCCATCCGCTCGTGATAGGGGACATGGGTGTAGGGCGCATGGATGCGCACCGCCTCGCGCAGCATCTCGGTCAGCGGCCGGCCCGCCTTCGCCAGCCTGTAGTAGACCTCGCTCGCGCCCTTCTGGTCGCGGTCGAGGATGCGCTCCTCGAGCGCGGCGTAGAGAGGGTCGGACCGCGTATTCGCAACGGACGCAGAGTCAGGCGACATGAGGCACCTCCGACGAGGCCTCCATTATCAACAAAAGTCGGCAATGAGCGAGAAAACTTCGCTTTGCCGTTTCGCAGCCGGACCCATGTCGGTCCGGTCACCGACCGAAGGACTGCCCCTCATGAAAATCCAGGACTCCGTCGCCCTCGTCACCGGCGCCAACCGCGGGCTCGGCCTCGCCTTCACCCGGGCGCTGGTCGCGCGGGGTGCACGCAAGGTCTATGCCGCGGCGCGCGATCCCGCATCGATTGCCTTGCCCGGCGTGCAGCCGGTCCGGCTCGACGTGACCAATCCGGAGGAAGTTGCCGCCGCGGCGAAGGCGCTCGGCGACGTCACGCTGGTGATCAACAATGCCGGCATCTCGCGCGGCTCGGGCTTCCTGGGCGACGACGGCCTGGTCGCGGTGCGCGCCGAGCTCGAGACCAACTTCTTCGGCCCCCTGGTGGTCGTCCGCGCTTTCGCGCCGATCCTGGGGAAGAACGGCGGCGGCGCGATCGTCAACGTGCTGTCGGCGCTGTCATGGGTCAGCATGCCGACCTCCTCGACCTACTGCGCGTCGAAGTCCGCGGCGTGGTCGCTGAGCAACGGCCTGCGCCACGAGCTGCGAGGGCAGGGCACGCAGGTCGTGTCGCTGCATGTCGGCTTCATGGACACCGACATGGTGCGTCACGTATCGGCGCCGAAGAGCAAGCCCGAGGACGTCGCGGCGCAGACGCTGGCCGCCGTCGAGGCCGGCAAGTCGGAGGTGCTGGCCGACGACGTCAGCCGCCGCATCAAGCAGCACCTGTCGGACGAACCCGGCGTCTACCTGGAGCCGCGCCCCGCCGCCGCGTGAGCCTACTCTGCCCACGGCCCGAACGGCGGCATGTCCCTGGAGGGTTTGAGCGGAAAGGCGGGCGGGCGCTTCTCGAAGAACGACTTGATGCCCTCCTGCGCATCGGCGCCGGCCGCGAGGTAGCCGACGCAGGCGACATCGAGGGTCACCGCGTCGAGCGGGTCCTGCGCGCCCAGCATGCTCCACATCAGCCGGCGGTTGACCGCCGCCGCCACCGCCGAGGAGCCCTTGTCGGCGAACTTCCTGGCCAGCGCCTGCGCCGCCGGCAGCAGCTCCTCCGGCGGATGGACGGACCGCACCAGGCCGCCCTTCAGCGCCTCCTCGGCGCCGAACAGCTCGGCCGCCATCACCCATTCCTGCGCCTTCTGCATGCCGACCAGGCGCGGCAGGAACCAGGACGAGCCCGCCTCCATCGCCATGCCGCGCTTGTTGAACACGAAGCCGATCCGCGCCGCGGCGGACATCATGCGGATGTCCATCGGCAGGCACATGGTGATGCCGACGCCGACGGCCGCGCCGTTGATCGCCGCCACGATCGGCTTGAGGCAGTTGTAGATGGCGAGGGTGATGGAATCCCTGGGATCGCGCTTCACCGGCTTGGTGCCGTCGTTCCAGACCTGGAAGGCGCCGCTGCCGCCCGAGATGTCCGCTCCCGCACAGAACGCCCGGCCGGCGCCCGTGATGACAATCGCCCGCACCTCGTCCATGCCGTTCACGCCGTGGAAGAAGTCGATCAGCTCCCGGCTCATGACGGTATTGAAGGCGTTGAGCTTGTCCGGCCGGTTCAGGGTGACGGTCATCACGCCGTCGCTGAGCTCGGTGAGCAGGGTTTCGTAAGCCATTGCTGCTTTTCCTTGCGTTCGGTCCCAGATCGAATTTCCCGCGACGCGCGTGCGGTGTACAGTCGCTCCATTCGGAGTGGAGGATGGCGATGGCAGAAGCTCGGCGGCGGGTCGCTATCCTGGGCGGGGGCATCGCCGGTCTCTCGGCAGCTTATGAGCTGTCGTCGCCCGATCAACCCAATCCGCCGGAGGTCACCGTCTATCAACTCGGCTGGCGGCTCGGCGGCAAATGCGCCAGCGGTCGCGATCCATCGGCCGGGTTCCGCGTGCAGGAACACGGCCTGCACGTGTTCTTCGGCTTCTACGACAACGCCTTTGCCATGCTGCGCGATTGCTACGAGCAGCTCGACCTGAAGAACGACCGCTTCAAGACACTGTGGGACGCCCTGCAGCCCTACGACCAGATCACCGTGATGGAAGAGATCGGCGGCGAGCAGGTCCCGTGGGTGATCAATTGCCCGCCGCTGCCGGGCCTGCCGGGCGACCCCAACCCGCCGTCGCTGTGGTCCATTCTCATCAGCGTCCTCGAATGGCTGGTGCGGACCCATGCCAGCATCGTCGAGGGCCTGGAGGGCAACCAGGGCCTGTTGCAGCGGCTCGAGGGCAAGCTGCATCGGGCGGTCGCGCTGGCCAAAGGGCTGCACGAGGTCGCGGTCGCGCATGAGAAGCACGACCATCAGGCGCTGGCAGGCCTGATCCGGGAGGCGGCGCAGGACCTGCTGAAGCAAGTGCAGGGCCAGGTCGGGCTGGACGACAAGCTGCGCCGCCTGTTGACCCTGTTCGACTTCGCGGCCGCCAATGCGCTGGGTGGCCTCGAGGACGGCTTCCTGCTCGATCCCTACGCTGCCGGGCAGCGCATCAACGGCATGGAGTATCGCGACTGGCTGAGCAGGCATAGCATCCTGCATCTCGCCGAGAAGTCGGCGGTGCTGCGCGCGCTGTACGACCTGATCTTCGCCTATCCGGGCGGCGACGTGAACGCTGCGGGCGATGTTGCGGCGGGCTCCATGTTCCTCGGCCTGTTCCAGCTGTGGCAGTACCGCGGTTCGATCCTGTGGAAGATGAAGACGGCCACCGGCGATATCGTCGCCGGGCCGCTCTACAAGCTGCTGCTGAAGCGCGGCGTGAAGTTCGAGTTCTTCAGCCGGGTCGATGCCCTGACGCCGTCCGACGATGGTGAGGTTATCGACGCCATCACGATCGGCCGCCAGGTCACGCTGACCGACGGCACGTACCAGCCGTTCATCCGCGTCAAGGACCTCGACTGCTGGCCGGCCGAGCCGCTGTACGACCAGATCGACAACGGCAACCTGCTCAAGCAGCAGAAGATCGATCTCGAATCGCCGTGGTCGAGCTGGGCATATGCGCCGCCGCCGATCACGCTGAGGCGCGGCCAGGATTTCGACGATGTTGTGCTGGCGATCTCGGTCGCCGCGCTGCCGCCGATTTGCGGCAAGCTCGCCGCTGCGAAGCCGCGCTGGCAGCGCATGATGGACCAGGTCCAGACCGTCGAGACGATGAACGTGCAGCTCTGGTTCGACCGGACGCTGCAGGGCATGGGGTGGCAGGGCAAGGACGGCACGCTGCTGGGTGGCTACGACGTCTCGCAACTCGACACCTGGGCGGATATCAGCGAGGTGCTCCCGAGCGAGGACTGGGGCACCAAGCCGCCGCGTAACGCGTCCATCCTGTGCGGGCCGATGAAAGGCCCGGCCAAGCCGCCGCTCGGCGACCCGACCTATCCGGCCACGGCGCAAAAGGCGTTAACCGCCGCGGCGGCCGACTTTCTGCAGAACCGTTCTGCGGCGTTGTGGCCGGCGCTGAACCGGAACGGCGATTTCGACTGGAACGCGCTGCATGCGGCGCCGGAGATCAAGGGGCCGGACCGTCTGTTGAAGCAGTACATCCGGCCCAACATCGCGCCCAGCGAGCGCTATGTGATGTCGTGCGCCGGCACGATCGAAGCGCGACTCCGCGCCGACGACACCGGCTTCGCCAACCTGACGATCGCCGGCGACTGGATCGACAATCCCCAGAATCTCGGCTCGTTCGAGGCGAGCGTCATGAGCGGCAAGCTCGCCTCGCGCGCGCTGACCGGCTTGCCGAAGGAGATCCTGCGCGTGGACCCGAAGAATCCGCTATTGACGCCGCCGACCACCTGGCCTCCACGCTTCGTCGAGCCGCTCGGCAACCAGACCTTCCCGGGCCGCATCGATTTCCAGGGCGTCACGCTGAACAACTTCTGGTTCGAAGCGAGCTATGACAAGCTCGCCGCGATCTGCCGCACCTGTTTCGACGAGCCGAGCGGCGGCGCCGTGTCGTGCGTGCCGCTCAGCAGCTGGATGATGATGAGCTTCGCCGACATGGGCAAAGGCCGCTTCGCCTCGCGGCCCAACATGGGCTGGTCCACGGAGAAGGAGCTCGCCTTCTGGATTTTCGTCGGCCGCAAGAAAGAGCCCGGCAGCGACGAGATCGACGAGGCGTTCCTGTTCAACCCCGTCCTCTGCCTCGACAACCCGGTGGCGATGATCGACGGCCGCGAGGTCTATGGCTTCAACAAGCAGCGCGGCTGGATCGACATGACACGGCGGGACGCCGCTGTGCCCGCATTCAAGGCCGACGTCTTCGGCGCGGCCGTGGACGGACCGAACGTGCAGTGGGATCGCACCCGGCTGCTCGAGATCGGCAGCACAGGTTGGCTCACCGCGCCGAACGAGGTGCTGACCGACCTGGCCGAGGTCGTCGCGGGACTGGTGCGCGAGGCGCCGCAACTCCTGCCGCTGCGGCCGGGGTTGCCCCTGCTTGGCGAGTTCCTGCAGGCGCTGATCGACGGCACCGCCCCCGTCCTGTTCCTGAAGCAATTCCGCGACATCGAGAACCAGGACCGGGCCTGCTACCAGGCGATCTGCACGGCCGACACCAAGATCACCGGCTTCCATGGCGCGCGGCTGATGAAGCCCGGCAAGCTGACGATCAGTCCGGTCGCCAACCTCAGGATTGCCGAGGCCTTCGGCATCGCCCCGACGATCGAGACCGGCATCGGCCTGCAGCTCAACGTCGACATGGCATTCCTACCCGGGCGTGAACTCTGGCGAGCGGAGCCGACGAAATGACAGATGGTCCAAAGAAGGTCGTCGTGGTGGGCGGCGGGGTGTCCGGCATGGTGGCGGCCATGGCGCTCACCCAGCCCGAGCTGGGCGGCAGGTTCGACGTCACGGTCTATCAGATGGGCTGGCGCCTCGGCGGCAAGGGGGCGAGCGGGCGGAACGCCGCGCAGGCCCAGCGCATCGAGGAGCACGGCCTGCACATCTGGTTCGGCTTCTACGACAACGCCTTCACCTGGATGCGCCGCTGCTACGAGGAGCTCGACCGCCCGCCGGGCGCGCCGCTGCGTACGCTCGACGACGCCTTCAAGCCGCAGGACAACTTTATCTTCACCGAGCTGATCGACGGCAAGTGGCGGGAATGGCTGATCGACATCCCGCGCAACGAGGCCCAGCCGGGCGGGCATCCGACGATCTGGGAGTCGATCCAGATCGTGCTCGGCTGGCTGGAGCAGCAGCTGAAGCATGTGATGGTGCAGGGCGTCGAGCTGGTCGAGGCCGATCTCGCGTCGATCGTGCAGGCCGGCCCCTTCACCCTGATCGAGCAATTGAAGGTACGCTTCGGCCTGGTGCGCCGGCTGTGCCTGCACGACCTCATTGCCGAGATGCGTCTGGCGCACGAAGCGACCGACAAGACGACATCGGCCGGTTGGGGCGACGGGCTCGTCACATGGCTGGGCTACGCCGCCGAGTTCCTGTGGACGGTGATCGGCCCGAAGGTCCGGGCGGGCGACGACGAAGCGCGCCGCCTGTGGATCCTCGCCTATCTCGGCATGGTCAGCATTCGCGGCATCCTGGCCGACGATCTGCTGAAGTTTGGCTACGACCATGTGAACAACGAGACCTTCCACCAGTGGCTCGAGCGGCACGCGGTGTTCGGGGCGACCGAGCCGGGCGATCCCAACGGCACCGCCTTCTGGGGCGCGCCGGTCCGGGCCTTCTTCGATGCCGCCTTCGCCTATGCCGAGGGCGACACCAACAAGCCCAACATGGCGGCGGGGATCGCGATCCGCGGCATCCAGCGCATCGCGCTCGGCTACAAGGGCGCGGTCGTCTACGAGATGCAGGCCGGCATGGGCGATACGGTCTTCACGCCATTCTACGAGGTGCTGAAGCGGCGTGGCGTGAAGTTCGAGTTCTTCAGCCGCGCGGGAGAGCTGACGCTTGCGGCGGACGGCAAGTCGGTCGCGGGCCTGGCGATACACCGCCAGGTGAAGCTGAAGAACGGCTACGACCCGCTGGTTCCGGTCGGGGACCTGCCGTGCTGGCCGAGCGAGCCGCTGTACGACCAGATCGTGGACGGCGACAAGCTCGCGGCGTCCGGCGCCGATCTCAGCCACTACAACACCGGCGGCAACTGGGCCGAGCAGCCCGATCCGACGATCCTGGCGGCCGGGGTCGATTTCGACCACATCGTGCTGGCGGCGGCGCTGCCGTCGCTGCCGCAGATTTGCCCGGGCGCGATCGCGGCGCTGCCGGCCTGGAAGACCATGGTCGACAAGGTGAGCTGGACCCGGACGCAGGCGTTCCAGCTCTGGATGACCAAAACCAAGGACGAGATCGGATTGCCCGGGCCGCCGGCGGTCGTCGGCTCCTATGTCGAGCCGTGGTCGAGTATCACCGACTTCACGCATCTCCTGCCGCGCGAGGACTGGCCGGCGTCGTACAACGTGAAGTTCCTGACCTATTCCTGCGGCGTGATGCCGGAGAGCGATCCGGCAGACCAGAAGCAGGCCGACGCGCTGGTGTTCAGCCGCGTGAAGGACTTCCTCGAGAACGATGCCGCGCCGATCTGGCCGGGCACGATCGCCAACGGATCGTTCGATTGGTCCGTGCTCGCCGCGGCGCCGGGCACGGCCGGCGTGCAGCGCCTGGCGGCACAGTACTGGCGGGCCAACGTCGACACCACCGAGCTCTACGTGCTGTCGACGCCGGAAGGCATCGCCAATCGCATTGCCGCCGGCAATACCGGCCTCTCCAACCTGGTGTTCGCAGGGGACTGGACGGACAACGGCTTCAACATCGGCAGCGTCGAGGGCGCGGTGATGTCCGGCCTCCAGGCGGCCGAGGCCGTGTCGGGCGTGCCGATGGACATCATCAGCGCCGACGGCACCTGATCAGCGTGCGGGGAGCATCTCGCGCACGCGGCCAGCCAGGCCGACGGCGCCGGCCGCGCTGAAGCCGGCCGCGGCGCTCTCGAGATGGGCGTGGCGGGCCGAGCCGTCTGTCAGCCGTGCCAGGTGGAAGTGCGCCAGCGCCGCGTCCCAGGGAAGGCCGAGGCGGTTGGCCTCTTCCAGCGCCCGGCCCGCCAGACGCCGCGCCTTGTCCTGGCTGCCGGCCAAGGCCGCCAGGCGGGCCTGCGCCTGCAGAAGCCGCGATCGGCCGATCGGGAAGGACCGCGCGAAGGTAGCGAGCCGCTTGATCGCCTTGATCGACTGATGGCGGTCGTCGGGGACGGCCGATGGGCTCTCCGCCAGGCTCAGGAAGACGTCGGCGACGCCGGCGCAGCCTTCGAGGGCGTAGAAGCCGGCGGGCGGGTCCTTGGTGAGATACGCGAGGCCGGTGGCGGCGATTTCCCGCGCTTTCGCCGCATCGCCCTTCTGCCAATGCGCTTGCGCCAGCTGGCCCATGATCCAGACCCGCTCGGTCGAGCTTGCCGTGCTGAGCAATGAGGTCGCGGTCGTAAAGCCCTGGATTGCCGCCGCGATCTCGCCACGTCGCAGGTCGTGCTCGGCGCGCTCGATCCAGGCCCAGCACTGGCTCTGCGCATCGTTCGCTGGCATCGCCCGCTCGAAGAACTCGTCGCGATAGCGGCGCGACTGGTCGGCCTCGCCGCGCATCAGGGTGACGATACCCAGGAGCGACAGCGCCTCGCGCACATGGCGCTCGTCGCCGAGCGCTCTCGAGGCGGACAGCATCTCGACCAGGCAAATCTCGGCCTCGGCCAGCTCTGCGACCGAGCCCAGATAGAGCGACCGGAGCTCGTTCGGCATCATGCGCTGCGCCGCCGGCAGGTCGGCAGGTAGGCAGGCGTCGGCAAGCCGACCGTAACTGCGCGCGGCGCGGTGCAAGCCCAGGATGCCCATCACGTTGCTGAACAGCAGATAGGCCTCGGCGAGTTGCAGCCGGTCGCTCGACCGCTCGCCCGCGTTCACCCCGCGCGTCGAGGCGAGGATCATCTCGGCAGGACGATTGAGGAAGAAATAGATCGAGGAGAGATGGCCATGGATGTAAGCAAGCTCGGTGTCGCGCGGCGACGGTTCCCAGCGCCGCGCCCGTACCGTGCGTCGCCACAGCTGACGCAGCATCTCGATCATCAGCCGCAGGCTCACGCTGGTCTTGGTCTTCGGCCAGGGCTCGCCGAGACGGGCGAGCGCCCCGATCAGCGCCTGCTCCGAATCGAGCGGCGCTCCGCGCCGGCGATGGGCATCGCCGAGCTGGCGCAGGATTCGCGCCTCGCGCGGCCGATCGCGCGGACCCCTGACCTTGCCGAGCGATTCCAGCGCCCGCTCGAGCAGGCTGATGGTTTCGCGGTCGGCGCCGCCGCGCAGCGACCGTTCGCCGGCGCGCTCGAAGCATGCGGCGGCTTTGTCATGATGCTCTGCCAGGCTCCAGTGGGAGCCGATCAGGGCATCATGCGAGGCGGCCTCATCGGCAAGATGCTCCTCCATCCACTGCGCCACCGCACGATGCAGCTCGCGCCGCTGGGCGAACAGGAGGCGGTTGTAGATCGCCTGCTGCGTGATCAGGTGCTTGAAGAGGAACTGCCAGGTCGGCTCGTCCTCCAGCGGCAGCAGGATCTCGCGCCGCGTGAGCTCGGCGATCTGGTCGGTGAGGGGCGGCTCCTCGGGATTGAGCGGTCGTACGCCCGAGAGCATGTCGTAGGCGACGCGACGGCCCTGGACGCTGGCGACCTTCACCGTGTACTGCTCGGGCGGCTTCAGGAGATCGACGCGGCTGGCGATCACGCTCTCCAGCGAGCCGTCCATCGACATGTCCTCGAGCGGGCCGACGATCGCGCACTGTCCGTCGTTCACCACCAGCCGTCCGGCGTCGAGCAGGATCGCCGCCACCTCCTCGGAGTAGTAGGGATTGCCGGCGGCGCGCTCGCGCACGAAATCGACGACTTCCTGAGGAACCGAGGTCGCGCCGATGCGGCGGGCGATCAGCGTGCCGATCGCCTGGTCGGTCATGCCCTCGATGCGGATGCGGCGGACGTCGGGACGCGACGCGAAGGCCTCAAACTCGCCGCCATCGCCTTCGACGCCGCCGCTGCGGGCGGCGAGGGCCACCACCAGGCCGAGCGACTTGACATCGAGCCGCGCCAGCAGGTCGAGCGAGCTGGGATCGAGCCATTGCACGTCGTCGAGGATCAGCAGGGTGGGCTTGCGCGCCGCCGCGTCGGCCAGCGTGCGCTGCATGGCGGTCAGCGTATTCTCCGCGCGCACCGCGCCTTCCATATGGCGGGTGAGATCACTGTCGGGCAGCGACACCGCCAGCACGTTGCCGAGAAGCGGCGCAAGCGGTGCGATGTCCGGGAAGTGGCCGGCCCAGGCGGCAACGGCATGCAGGGCGGCGGCGCTGTCGGCACCAGGCTCGAGCCCGAGCAGCGTCGCGAACGGCTCGCGCAAGGCCCGGAACGGCGTGCTGCGCTCGAACGCATCGGCGGCGCCGCCGAGGACCTGGAAGCCATGCTCGGCCGCCTGCTTGGCGACGCCGCGCAGCAACGTGCTCTTGCCGATGCCGGCTTCGCCCTCGACAAGCACCAGCGCTCCGCTGCCGTCGGCGAGGCGACGGTCGACGAGCGCCTGCAGTTCCCCGAGTTCGTCACTGCGGCCGACGATGTCGGTTGCCTCGCCCCGGCGCGTGCGACGCGTGCTCGGACGGTAGAGGCGCGTGTCGCTCGACAGGCCCTTGCCGGCGGCGCCCGGCAGCGGCTCGAAGGCGATGCGATGGGCGGCGGCGCGCGCGGTCGCTGCGTCGCAGACGATGCGATGGCCGCGGATGGCGCTGAGCGACGCGGCGAGATTCACCGACGAGCCGATCACCGTGTAGATCTGCCGCTCCTCGCCGCCGATCGGGCCGCAATACGCGATGCCGGTCGCCACGCCGCAGGTGCAGTCGAGCCACAGATCGTCGAGCGCCGTCAGCAGCTCGCGCATCGCCAGCACGGCACGCACCGGATCTTCCTCGTGCGCCGAGCCGGGCAGGCCGAACACGACCATCAGCAGAGCGCCCTTGTCGTTCATGGTGAGGCGCTGCTCGCCGCCGCCGTAGCGGTTGACGATCGCGTCGGCGAGGCCGATCGCCTGCTGCACGCGCTCGAGGTCCTGCGGCGAATCGCAGACCAGGCCGGTCAGCCGGATGAAGCAGGCGGAGAGGCGGCGGAACTCGGCGAACAGCTCCGCGCCGCCGGGCTGGGCGAGCCGCGTCACCTGCTGCGGCACGAAGCGCATCAGCGCCGGCAGATGCTCGGGGGCCGCGACCGGCCGCGGCGGCGGCTCGATCTGGACCGAAGCGGGTTCGGGGCCGAGCAGCGCCTGCGCTGCAGCCGACAGGGCGGTCTCGCCGGGATTGGCGCGGCCCAGCGTGTCCGTGATCTCGAACAGCGGCGCGCCGGACAGCAGGAAGTGCCGGCGATGCTCCGTGCCGCCAACCTCGATCGCGAGCGCACTGCCGCAGACCAGTGCCGCCCGCAGGCGCAGCGGCTCGCCGTCGGACAGTATCGAGCGCGCCACTTCGTGCAAACGGCGGCCGCACTCGGCAGCAAGCATGACGCAGCGCCGGAGATCACGATCAGGTCGGACCTCCCAGAATGCGGCAAGACCGTCGCCGGCGACCGATTCGATGTCGCCGCCGCAGGCCAGCACCTCGCCGATGGTGCGCGCGAAGTAGTCGTTCAGAACCTCGGTCAGGTTCTCGATGCCCAACCGGCCTTGCCGCTCGTAGCGTGCCGTCAGGTCGGTGAAGCCGGAGATGTCCGCGAACAGGACCGCTGCTTCGAGCGGTGCGCATCTCGGCTTGTCGAACGGGTCGGTCGCCCCGGCAATACGCCGCTGAATATACGCCGGCACATAGGCCGATAGCCTGGCCGATGCGCGGTCGCCTGCCTGCATGAAGGTTTTCCTTTGAGCGGGGATGTTCGCAGGGGACGCCGGTGCGGCGCAATATCGAACTGCGATCCTGCCCGGAAAGACAGGCGTTGCGCGGCCCCCGGGATTGGGAAACATTCGGCCGCAACAGCCTGCGATCCCGCATTTCCGGAGGACCCCTGATGCCCGACCTGCTGAAATCCGTCGAAGACGGCGTGATGAAGCTCACCTTCAACCGCCCCGACGCCATGAACGCACTGTCCCGCGACATGATGAGTGCCTTCAGCCAGTCGCTGGAGGAGGCGGCGGGCTCGCGGGACATCGGCTGCGTGGTGGTCCGCGGTGCGGGCGAGAAGGCGTTCTGTGCCGGGGGCGACGTGAAGTCGATGGCGGCCGGCCGCGACCAGGAGAAGACCTACGAGGACAAGGTCCACGATATTCGCATTCGCATGCGCGTGTCCGAACTGCTCCACGAAATGGGCAAGCCGACCATCGCCATGGTGAACGGCGTGGCGGCGGGCGCGGGCCTGTCGATCGCGCTCGCGGCCGACATGCGCTTCGTCGGCAAGAGCGCGCGCATGACGACGGCCTTCGCCAAGGTCGGCTTCTCAGGCGACTTCGGTTCGCACTATTTCCTGCACAAGCTGGTCGGCACGGCCAAGGCCCGCGAGCTCTACTTCACGGCCGAGATCCTGAATGCCGAGCAGATCGAGAAGCTCGGCCTCGCCAACCGCGTGATCGAGGACGACAAGCTCGACGGCGAGACGATGGCTTTCGCGAAGAAGCTGGCGGCGGGCCCACGCGTGGCGTGGTGGCACGTGAAGAAGAACATGAAGGTCGCGGAGGAGGGCACGCTCTCGGAAGCGCTCGACAGCGAGGCCGCGCGCATGATCCGCACCGGCGAGACCGAGGATCACAAGGAAGCCGCCCGGGCCTTCGTCGAGAAGCGCGCGCCGGTGTTCAAGGGATATTGAGCGTTCGACGACGATCGAGGCGCCGCTTCAACAGGCCGGCGATGCCATTGGGCATCGCCACGATGGCGGCGATCATCAGCAGGGCATAGAGCAGGGCCGACAGGCCCTTGCCCAACCCCGCGATCAGGCCGGGCAGGAACTCGAGCATCGCGCCGCCGATCAGCGCGCCCGCGACCGAGTTCATGCCGCCCACCACCAGGCCGAACAGCATCTGCACCGACAGGGTGAAGCTGTAGGCGGCCGGGCCGACATAGCCGTACTGCATCGCCGACAGGCAACCCGCCAAGGCAAGGCAACCGCCGGCCAGTCCGGCCGCGACCGCCCGCACGGCGACGACATCGATGCCCTGCGCCGCTGCCGCGAGGTCGTGATCGCGCGCGGCGACGAGGGCACGGCCGGAGCGGCTGCGCAGGAGGTTCGCGATCAGCCAGGTCGTGCCGGCCAGCAGGGCGAGGCTCAGCAGGAACAGCCAGCGGTCGGCGCTCAATCCCTCGAAGGGTGCGGCGGGCAGGTCGAGGTAAAGCCCTGACACGCCGCCGGTCCAGCCCGCAATCGGTGGCCAGCGCAAGAACTGGGGAAACGCGATGGCCAGCGCATAGCCGATCAGCGCCTGTGTCCAGATATCGTGCCTCCCGGCGACGCGGCCGAGCCCATAGCCCGCCGCGTAGCCAACCACTGGCGCGACCAGCAGGGCGACGTAGACCGGCAACGACGTGTGATTGACGACCAGCGCGGCCGAGTAGGCACCCATCCCGAAGAGGGCGGCCTGGGCGAACGAGAACTGGCCGCTCACGCCGCACAACAGGACGAGACCCAGCAACGCCAGAGTCCAAATGGTCGCCTGGGTGAAGCGGAAGACGATGAAATCGGGAAAGGCGAAGGAGAGGGCGGCCGCTGCCACGAAGCCCATGGTCCACACGGTCCGCATCGCGTTACCATAGGCCGGATAAAGGGAGATTTGGAGGAAACGATGAAGCTCAGGCAGCTGGTCTTTGTGTGCAAGGACCTCGAAAGCAACGCCAAGGAACTATGCGAGACCCTGGGCATCGACATCGCCTACCGCGATCCGGGCGTCGGCAAGTGGGGCCTGGCCAACGTGGTCTGCCCGACCGGCCACGACTTCCTCGAGATCGTCTCGCCGATCCAGGAGGGCACCTCGGCCGGCCGCTACATCCAGCGCCGCAAGGGCGACGGCGGCTACATGGTGATCCTCCAGGTGCCCGACGCGATCAAGGAACGCGAGCGCATCACCGCGCTGGGCGTGCGCGCGGTCGAGAAGAAGGACACTGCCGAGTACAAGTACACCCATTTCCATCCGTCCGACACGGCCGGCGTGCTGCTGTCGATCGACCAGACCGTGGCGCCGGCCGGCACCGATCCGAAGCTGTGGTGGCCTCCGGCGTCCAAGGATTGGCTGCCGCATTCCAGGTCCAACATCACCAATGGGCTGGGCGGCGTCGAGATCCAGGCGGCCGACCCCGATGCCGCGGCCGCGCTGTGGTCCAGGATCCTCGACCGTCCGGTCGAGGGCGACATCATCCGGCTCGAGGATGACGGCGAGATCCGCTTCGTGCCGATCGCCGACGATCGCGGCCCGGGCGTGTCGGCCTACGACATCAAGACGGTCGACCGCGACGCCGTGCTGCAGCGGGCGCACAAGCGGCACCATCCGCCGGCCCACATTCCGAGCAGCCCGGCGCAGATCGAGCTCTGCGGCTGCCGCATCAATCTCGTATGAAGCCCCTCATATGAGGCCGATATTGATCGTCGGCAGCTATCTGTCGCCCTATGTGCGCAAGGTGCTGGTGTGCCTGGAGATCAAGGGCATCGCCTACGAGGTCGATCACCTCGTGCCGTTCTTCGGCGATGATAGGTTCTCGAAGCTTAGCCCCTTGCGCCGCATCCCCGTGCTGGTCGACGGCGACCTGGTGCTCAGCGATTCGTCGGTGATCTGCCAGTACCTCGAGGACCGCGAGCCCACGCCCTCGCTGTTCCCGGCCGATGTCCGCGATCGCGCCCGCGCGCGCTGGCTGGAGGAGTTCGCCGACACGCGCATGGGGGACGTCTTCATCTGGCGGCTGTTCAACCAGCTCGCCATTCGGCCGTCGGTGTGGGGCGAGAAGGGCGACCGCGCCCTGGTCGACAAGACCTTGGCCGAGGACGTGCCGATGGTGCTGGACTATCTCGAGTCCGAGGCGCCGGCGGACGGCTTTCGCTTCGGCACGATGGGCCTGGCCGACATCGCGCCGGCCTGCTTCTTCCGCAATGCCGCCTGGGTGCGCTTCCAGATCGATGCCGTTCGATGGCCCCGCGCCGCCGCCTGGATGGCGCGAACGCTGGCATCGCCGCCATTCACCGGACTGGCGGCGCTGGAAGACGGCGTCCTGCGCACGCCGATCGCCGAGCAGCGGGAGAAGCTCCGCAGCCTCGGCGCGCCGATCAGTGCCGACACCTTGGCCGCTGCCAGCCCCCGCCGCGGCATCATGCCGATCTGAGCTGTGCGGCCGGCTTTTCCCTTCATCCTCGGGCATGTTGTCAGCGCCCTGCTGATCGGCGCGGTCGGCGGCGCGCTGGTCAACACCGCTTCCATCGAGAGCTTCTCGATCATCATGGCCGTGGCCGCCGCGGCGAGCGCCACCATCTGCCGGTGGCTGCCGGGCTATGACGCACCGTGGTGGCAGCTCTGGCTGGCCGGCGCGGGGACCAACCCGCTGCTGCTGGTGGCGCTGTCCTTTTCGATCGACGCCGCGGACTGCGTGGCCGGCGCGCGCAAGGGACCGGCCTGCCTGTTCAGCGATATCGGCCCGCTGGTGGTCGGTGTCTGCCTGGTCCCGCCGCTGTTCGGGATCGGCCTGCGCTGGCTGTGGTCCGGTGGTGCTACGCCGCGACCGCCTGGCTCAGACGGCCTTTGATCATCGCCTCGGCCTCGCCGACGATCCGCTCGACCAGCTCCTTGCAGCTCGGGATGTCGTTGATCAGGCCCATGCAGGTGCCGGCCGACCACACGCCGTGCTCGAGGTCGCCGGTCTCGTAGACGACCCGGCCCTTGGCGCCCGACACGATCGGACCGATCTCCTGGATGGTCTTGCCCTCGGCCTCCATGGCAATCGCCTGCTTGGCGACCGAGTTGCCATAGACGCGGCTGGTGTTGCGCATGGTGCGGAAGATCAGCGAGGTCGAGCGCTCGTCCGACGAGACGATCTTCTCCTTCACGTTCTGATGGATCGGCGCCTCCCGGGTCGCCATGAAGCGCGTGCCCATGTTGATGCCGTCGCAGCCCAGCGCCAGTGCCGCGACCAGCCCGCGCGCATCCGCGAAGCCGCCCGAGGCGAGCATCGGGATCTTGATCACGTTGGCGGCGGCCGGCAGGAGGACGAGATTGGGGACGTCGTCCTCGCCGGGATGGCCAGCGCATTCGAACCCGTCCATCGATATGGCGTCGACGCCCGCCTTCTCGGCCGAGATGCCGTGGCGCACCGAGGTGCACTTGTGGATCACCTTGATGCCGGCCTCCTTGAACTTCGGCAGGAACGGCTTGGGGTTGTTACCGGCCGTCTCGACGATCTTCACGCCCGATTGGCAGATCGCGTCGATGTATTCGCCGTAGGGCCGCGGCACCAGGGTCGGCAGGATGGTGAGGTTCACGCCGAACGGCTGGTCGGTCATCTCGCGGCAGCGCTTGATCTCCTTCGAGAGATCCTCCGGCGTGGGCTGGGTGAGGCCGGTCAGGATGCCGAGCGCGCCGGCGTTGGACACGGCCGAGGCAAGCTCCGCCCGACCGACCCATTGCATGCCGCCTTGCACGATCGGGTGCTTGATGCCGAACATCTCAGTGAAGCGCGTCTTGATCATCGGTCCCTGTCCCGCCTGGAATGGCCTCCAGCATTAGCGAACGGGGCCGGGGCGCACTAGGCCTCCGGAATGCGCTTTCGCGCAGCGGTTCATGTCGTAGCGCTCCCTCGTCATCGGGCAGGCTATCGCATTTGGCTATTTCCGTCGTCCCGAGCGGAGCGAAGCGAAGCCGAGGGACCTATTTTTGCTGCGCCGCCGCCAAAAAAGATCCCTCCACTGCGCCTCGCTTCGCTCGGCTCCGGTCGGGATGACGGAATCTGACAGGGGGGAGCACTATGCGTTGCCGCTCAGCGCCCGCACTTTCTCCGCGAGCGCGAGCGAGGCGGTGAGGCCGGGCGACTCTATGCCGAAGAGATTGATCAATCCTGTGACACCGTGCTGGGCCGGCCCCTGGATCGTGAAATCCTGCGCCGGCGCGCCCGGCGGGACGATCTTGGGCCGGATGCCGGCATAGCCCGGCTGCAGGGCGCCGTCCTTCAACGCCGGCCAGTATTTGCGCACAGCCGCATAGAACTTGTCGGCGCGGTGCGGATCGACCGTATAATCGATGCTCGGGATCCATTCGACGTCGGGCCCGAACTTCGCCTGGCCGCCGAGATCGACGGTGATGTGCACGCCGAGCCCGCCCGGCACGGGCACGGGATAGATCAGCCGCGAGAACGGCGAGCGGGCGCTCAAGGTGAAATAGTTGCCCTTGGCGTAGTAGGCGGTCGGGATCTTGTCCGCCGGCAGGCCCGCGATCTTGCGCGCCAAGGTGGGCGCGTGCAGTCCCGCCGAGTTCACCACCAGTCGCGCGCGGAGCTTCATCGGCTCGGCGCCGCCCACCTCGAGCTCGACGCCCTCGTCGGTCGCGCGGCCGCGCTCGACCGGGCTGAAGAAGGCGAGCATCGCGCCATGGGCTTCGGCGTCGCCCTGCAGCGCCAGCATGTAGCTGTGGCTGTCGACGATGCCCGTGGCCGGCGACAGCAGCGCCGCGGTGCACTGCAGGTTGGGCTCCATCGTCATCGCCTCGGCGGCAGTGAGGAAGCGCATCCCCTCGACGCCGTTGGCCTCGGCGCGGCCCTTGATCGACTGCAGCAGCTCGGCTTCCTGGGCGTTGGTCGCGACGATCAGCTTGCCGCAGTTGCGATGCGGCACGCCGTGCTCGGCGCAGTAGGCGTAGAGCATGCGCCGGCCGGCGACGCAGGTTTCCGCCATCAGGCTGCCCTTGGGATAGTAGATGCCGGCGTGGATGACCTCGGAATTGCGCGAGCTGGTCTCCGTGCCGATGCCCTCGGCCGCCTCGACGACGATGACCTCACGACCGGCAAGGGCAAGCGCGCGCGCGACCGCGAGGCCGACCACGCCGGCGCCGATCACCACGCAGTCGACCGTTTCGAACGGGGACGAACTCATGAGCGCATGCTACTAGACCGCCATGCAGGAGCGAGCAATAGAGCGGCGCCGGCCGCAGGGCGGCGGCGCGTGAAGGGGGCGCTGGTCACCGGCGCGGGTGTCCGCATCGGCCGGGCCCTGGCGATGGCGCTGGCCGAGGACGGGTTCTTCGTCTTCGTGCACTACAATCAATCGGCCGAGGGCGCGAAGCAGACCGTGGCCGCCATCCAGGCGAAGGGCGGCAAGGCCAAGGCCGTGAAGGCCGATCTCGCGTCGGCGAAGCAGGCCGAGGCGCTGGTCCGGCGCTGCGCCGCACCGGGCGTAAAGCTTGTTTGCGCCGTCAACAACGCCTCGATCTTCGAGCTCGACCGTGCGCCGACGGCTACGGCGGCGGCGTTCGACAGGCACATGGCGATCAACACACGGGCGCCGCTGCTGATCGCGCAGGCGCTGGCGCGGCAACTGCCGAAGGGCGAGGTGGGGCTGATCGTCAATCTCGAGGACCAGAAGCTCTTCAACCTCAATCCCGACTTCCTGACCTACACCGTGTCCAAGATCGGCCTGCACGGCCTAACGCACCTGCTGGCCCAGGCGCTGGCGCCGCGCGTGCGGGTCATGGGCATCGCGCCCGGCCTCACGATGCAGGGCCTGCACCAGACCTCGGCGCGATTCGCCGAGCAGCATGTCGCCAACCCGCTGGCGGTCGGCGTCACCCCCGACGATCTCGTCCGCGCGCTGCGCTACATCGTGGCGACACCTTCCGTCAGCGGCGACACGCTGATCGTCGACAGCGGCGAGCACCTGACCGGCCGGCCACGCGACGTCGCCTTCTTCAAGGAGAAGAACAAGTGAGCCGGCGCATCTTCCTGCGGGATTTCCGCCTCCAGGTCTCGATCGGCATCCACGATTTCGAGAAGGAGGGGCCGCAGACCGTCATCGTGAACGTCGATCTCGAGCTGGCGCCGGCGGAGAAGGCCCACAACGACCGCATCGGCAATGTGCTGAACTACGATGTCGTGCACGACGGCATCGTGGCGCTCGCCGGCAGCCGGCACTTCAACCTGCAGGAGACTCTGGTCGACGCCATCCTCGATCTCTGCCTCGCCCAGCCCGGCGTGGTCGAGGCCCGCGTCTCAACCGAGAAGCCCGACGTCTACGGCGACTGCCGCGTCGGCTACGAGGCGGTCCGCCGCAAGTAAGACGATGGGCCGCGATAGCCGCCATATGGCCGGCGCGTTCGCGGCCATGCTGTTCGTCGGTGCGAGCTGGGGCGCGAACCTGCCGGTCACCAAGGTGATGCTGGGCCATTTCGACCTGATGCCGATGGCCGCGATGCGCACTGCCGCGGCAACCGGGGCGCTCGCCGTGCTGCTGGCGCTGGTCGAAGGCCGCCGCGCGCTGCGCATCGATCTGGGGTTCGGCCGGTTCCTTGCGCTCGGCTTCATGATGGGCGGTTTCTTCGCCGTCTATGCCTTCGGCCTCTGGCTGAGCAACCCGATCACGGCGGCGCTGGTCGGCGTCGCAGGACCGCTGGTCTCCGCGGCGACGGTGTGGCTGGTGACGCGGCAGGCGTTCGATCCGGGCTTCGGTGTCGCGCTCGCGCTGACGATCCTCGGAGGCCTGATCCTTGCCTCGGGCAGCCTGTTCGGTCGCGATGCGACGTTCCGCGGCGGCGAGATCATCGTGATGCTGAGCAACGGCCTGTGGACGCTGTACAGCATCAAGGCGCAGGCTTGGTTCGACCGTGCCAGCCAGCTCCATCGCGCCTATGTCGCCTCCCTGTCGGCGCTGGGCTGGCTGATCCTGGTCGCCGTGGCCCTGATCGTGCTCGGCTGGTCGAAGCAGCCGTTCGGCGTCGGCGACAGCTGGGTCTGGACCCAGCTGATCCTCACGGCGGTGCTGGCGAGCGGCATGGGCGGCTATTTCTGGAATGTCGGCGCCGCGCGGCTGGGCGTGGCGATCGCCTCGCTATGGGTCAACCTGGTGCCGTTTTTCGCCGTGCTGTGGTCGATGGCGTACGGATTCACCCCGAACGTCTACCAGATCGTCGGCGGCTTGGTGGCGCTCAGCGGAGTGGTGTACATGCAGGTTCGAAAGCTACGGATACCCATCGCCGCATGACCGACACCCTGAAAGCCCGCGACTGCCGCTGGATCGCCGTCCCCGGCGCCGCCGATGCCCGCGGCAAGGTCAACTTCCTGCAGCTCGGCAAGGGCCTCGATTTCCAGCCCAAGCGATTGTTCTGGCTGCACGGCATCGCCGCCGGTCAGTGGCGGGGCCGCCACGCCCACCGCGACTCGCAGCTCCTGTTCGTCGCCCTGCATGGCGCCTGCCGGGTCCATCTCGACGACGGCACGATGAAGGAGACCGTGACGCTCGATGACCCGGCGAAGGCGCTCTACATGGCGCCCTGGATCTGGCACGAGCTGACCGACTTTTCGCCCGAAGCCGCGATCATGGTCGTGGCGTCCACCCTGTTCGACGAAGCCGAATACCTGCGCGACTACGAGGCCTTCCGCACGGAGCTTCCGAGGCGATGATCCCGTTCCTCGATCTGAAGCCCGCCTATGCCGAGCTGAAGCCCGAGCTCGATGCCGCCTACACGCGCGTCATGGAATCGGGCTGGTTCGTGCTCGGCAAGGAGGTCGAGGCGTTCGAGCAGGAATACGCCGCATTCTGCGGCACGCGTCATTGCGTCGGCCTGGGCAACGGGCTCGAGGCGCTGGAGCTCACCCTGCGCGCCTGGGACATCGACACGGGCGACGAGGTGATCGTGCCGTCCAACACCTACATCGCGACCTGGCTCGCGGTGACGGCGATGGGCGCCAAGGTCGTGCCGGTCGAGCCGACGCCGGCCGGCCCCAACATCGATCCAGAGCGCATCGCCGCGGCCATCACCTCGCGCACCAGGGCGATCATGCCGGTCCATCTCTATGGCGAGCCGGCTGACATGGACGCGATTTCGACGATCGCGCGCAGGCATGGCCTGAAGGTGATCGAGGACGTGGCGCAGGCGCAGGGCGCGAAGGTGCGCGGACGGCGCACCGGTGCGCTCGGCGATGCAGGCGCGCACAGCTTCTTTCCCACCAAGAACATCGGCGCGTTCGGCGACGGCGGCGCGGTGACGACGGACGACGCGGCGTTGGCCGACCGCCTGCGCGCGCTGCGCAACTACGGCAGCCGGGTGAAGTACGTGAACATCGAGCGCGGGTACAATTCGCGGCTCGACGAGATGCAGGCGGCATTCCTGCGGGTGAAGCTCGGGAAGCTCGACGAATGGAACGAGCGCCGCCGGCTACTGGCGGCACGCTACGACGATCGGTTGTCGGGAGTGCCGGGCCTCGGGTTGCCCCGTGCGCCTCAGTGGGCCGAGCCGGTCTGGCACCTCTACGTCGTGCGCACGACCCGCCGCGCCGAGCTCATGAAGGCGCTCGACGCGGCGGGGATCGGATCACTTGTGCACTATCCCATTCCGCCGCATCTGCAGCAGGCCTACGCGGATCTTGGCCTGCCGCGGGGCTCCTTCCCTCTGGCGGAGACGCTCGCCGACAGGGTGCTCAGCCTGCCCATCGGGCCGCACATGCGCCCCGAGTCGGTCGATGCGGTAGCGGACGCGATCAGACGGTCAGCCCGATCGTCCGGAAGCTAGTAGCCCCGATAGACGTAGGTCGTCCTCGGGTAGTCGTAGTAGCGGTCGCCGTAATACGTTGCACCCGGTACGGCGACAGGGGCCTCGTACGCCGGAGCCGGTGCCTGGACGGCGTAGGTATGCTCCGAATAGCCGCAGCCCGCGGTCAGGGCGGCGAGGCCAACAACGGCACTCAGGCCGATAAGCATCGATTTCATGATGAAATCCCTCCGGTTGGTTGGTTGGCCGTCACATGGCCATCACGGGTTCGGTGGAGTGGATGCCATTGTAGTGGCGGTAGTAATCCCACGTGCCGTAGTAGGCTGGCGGCGGCGGCGCATAGTAGTAGCCCCGCGTGTAGTAGTTCGGCGCGTAGTAGTCCGAGGTGTAGGCGTAACTGCGATAGCGGTAGCCGTAGTAGGGGTCCGCGCAGGCGCCTACGGTGCCGGCCAGCACAATGGCCGCGACGACAATGCCGACTTGCCTCATGGTGGTCTCCTGTAGGCTCGAAGTCCCGAATGTGCCGAGTCAACCGATTCGGCGGTGCGGGGTTGCGCTCACAATTCCGCCCAAATGCTATAGTTGGCACTGAAATGTCAGGGGAACCTTCATGAAGCTCGGCCTCTCTATCGGTTACTCGCGGGCGCAACTCGATGTCCCGGTCGAGCTCGTGCAGCGCGCCGAGCAGCTCGGCTACGATTCGGTGTGGACCGCGGAGGCCTACGGCTCGGATGCGGTGACGCCGCTGGCTTTCCTCGCCGCCAAGACCAGCCGCATCAAGCTCGGCACCGGCATCATGCAGCTCGCCGCGCGAACGCCGGCGAACGCGGCGATGTCGGCGGCGACGGTCGATGCGATGGCGGGCGGCGGCCGCTTCATCGCCGGGATCGGCGTCTCGGGACCGCAGATCGTCGAGGGCTGGTACGGCCAGCCGTGGGGCCGCCCCTATTATCGGATGAAGGACTACGTCGCCATCATGCGCAAAATCTTTGCGCGCGAAGAGCCGGTGACGCACGAGGGCAAGGAGATCTCGCTGCCCTACAAGGGCGAGGGTTCATCGGGGCTCGCCAAGCCGCTGAAGTCGATCCTGCACATGAACCAGATCCCGATCTATCTCGCGACCGGCAGCGAGACCACGGTGAAGCTCACCGCCGAGATCGCCGACGGCTGGCTGCCGATGGGCTTCGTTCCGGGCGCGATGGAGGAGTACCGGCCATGGCTGGTGGAGGGCTTCCGCCGCGCCGGCAACGGCAAGGGCTTCCACAACTTCACCATTCAGGCCTCGGTCCATGTCGAGGTCGAGACCGACGTGAAGGCCGCGCTGCAGCGGCTGAAGCCCGAGGTCGCGCTCTATGTCGGCGGCATGGGCCACAGGACCAAGAACTTCCACAACGACATCATGGTGCGCCGAGGCTTCGGCGACGCCGCCAAGCGCATCCAGGAGCTTTACCTCGCCAAGCGCAAGGACGAGGCGATCGCGGCCGTGCCCGACGAATGGGTCGACCTGAAGTCGCTCGTGGGTCCGCCGGCCCGCATCAAGGAGCGCTATCGCGCCTGGGAGGATTCCGGCGCCGACTCGCTCAGCGTCCGCTCCCGCCAGCCCGAGGCGATCGAGGTGATGGCCCAGGCGGCGCGGTTGAACTGACCCGTCGTGCCGAGCGTGCCGACGGTTGCTAATCCAGCAGCTCCCGGCAACCGAGATCGTCGGCGGCGAGATGGATGCGCTCGAGGTTGTTCCACCAGATGACGGGCGGAATCTTGGCGGCCCATCTCCAGATCGGCCCCAGGATTTGCCACAGCACCGTGAAGCGATAATCGTCCTGCAGGTCGCGCCGGCTGTAGCCGGCGACGCCGGAGGCCATCAGCTCCTCGTGAAACGTGTCGAGCAGGCGTCCCTCGGCCTGACGGCGCATGTCGGGATACCAATGCATGGCGATCATGTAGGCGAGATCTTCCGCGCCGATCGCCGGACGCCAGGCGTCCCAGTCGAACAAGCGCGGCGTGCCGGACGCCTCCTTGGGCAGGAAGCAGTTCCAGACATGGGCGTCGCCCTGGATGATCGTCATGTTCCGGTGGCTCTGCGTGCGCGCGGCCAACTTGGGCGCGTTCGCAAACAGCCGCTCGTAGAGCTCACGGCGGTGCGCCGGCAAGCGCTCGCCCAGCGCATGGGCGAACGCCTCGTACTGCTTGATCATGCGGGCCAGCCACTGCCGGGAATCCTCCGGTGTCGGCCAGGTGTCGATATCGATGCCGAGCCGCGGATGATCCCACCATGCGGCCTGAAAGCGCGCTCGGCAGCGCATGATGGCCTCGGTCTGGGCGACGGTTGGCGGCACGGGCCATTGGGTGGGCACGGCGTGCGTGTCGGTCAGGTCCTCCAGCAGCAGGTGCCAAGTATCGTTCGCTGCGACTTCGGCATCGAAGCAGCGCGGCAGCAGGCCGGTCGGCGTCGCCGGCGCGACTGTCGTGTAGAAGGCGACCTCGCGATGGCCCCAGGTGGCGCCGGCACTGCCGGGCAGGCTGGTCTTGAGGTAGACGTGGCGCGGCGCGTCCTCGGCGCCCTCGTAGTCTAGCTTCAGACGGTGGAACTTCGACAGGATGGTCGGGAAGGTGTGCACCACCGTCGCCGCAACGACACGCCCCTTGTCCAGCGCGCCGGATTTCCGCAGGGCAGCCGTGAGATAGTCCGCGTCGGCTTGCGGCGGGGCGTGCGTATCCATGCCGGATCATCCTACACTGGCCCCAACACGGGAGAAACGAAGCCATGAAGATCGGCGCCGTCATGTTTTTCACGACAGACTCCATGCGACCGGCGCCGCTGGCGATCGAGCTGGAGAAGCGCGGCTTCGAATCGCTGTGGGTGCCGGAGCACACGCACATCCCGTCGACCCGCAAGACGCCGTATCCGGCGGGCGGCGGGCTGATCCGGCCGTACTACGACATCATGGACCCGTTCCTGGTGCTGAACGCCGCGGCGACCGTCACGACCAAGCTCAAGGTCGGGACGGGCATCGCCCTCATCATCCAGCGCGACCCGATCATCACGGCCAAGGCGGTCTCGACCATCGACCAGCTCTCGAACGGCCGCTTCCTGTTCGGCGTCGGCAACGGTTGGAACCAGGACGAGATCGAGAACCACGGCACGGTCTTCAAGACCCGCCACAAGCTGGCGCGCGAGCGCATCGAGGCGATGAAGACGATCTGGGCCAACGAGGAGCCCGAGTATCACGGCGAGTTCGTGAAGTTCGACAAGATGAAGCAGTGGCCCAAGCCCTACCAGAAGCCGCATCCGCCGATCATCGTCGGCGGCCGGCTGGAATATGCCGCCAAGCGCGCCTTCCGCTACGGCGATGGCTGGATCCCGCGCGACGACTGGCTGGAAACCGACGGCATCGAATCGATCCATACCTTCCGCAAGATGGCCGCCGATGCCGGCCGCGATCCCAAGAGCCTGCCGATCAGCATCTTCCGCCATCCCGACAATCTCGACCGGCTGAAGCTCTGCCAGGACCTCGAGATCGACCGCGTGGTGTTCACCCTTCCGGCCGAGAAGGAGGACAAGCTCGAGCCGATCCTCGACCGCTGGTCGGAGCTGAAGCATCAGATCGGGGCATGAGGTGCGGGGCCTGCCGTCAGGTGAGCAGGGCCGACATCACGTTCAGCACGGCGTCCGTCATCACCGGCTTGGCGAGGTAGAGCGCATTCTCCAGTTCGGGCGGGAGAGCGTCGCGCACGTAGCCGGTGATGATGATGAAGGGGATCAGGCGATAGGCCAGCGCCCGCGCGACCGCGATCGAGGACTGACCCTTGAGCAGGGCGATGTCGATCTTCTTCTCCTGCGCCGCCGCCAGCGCCTGGGAGGCGTCGCCGATGGGACCGATGATTTTCGCGCCGGCCTGCTCGATACTGGACCGCAGATCCTCGGCGAGGAGGAAGTTGTCCTCGACGATCAGCACCGACTTTCCGCTCAAGCCCTTTTCGCTGTCCATTCTCTTCCCCTTTTCTCCACGAAGGGGCGCATCGCGTGCCCGAAGGCACGCACTGCGTCGACATGGATTTGCCAGTAGCTCCCCGTGATGTTGAGAATGTGGCGTGCGGCCTCGTTATGCACAGGACACGGCGGCGCACCGACGGAAGGTGCGCCGCGTGAAGTCGTGTTGCACTCCCGGCGAAGCGGCCTCGGCCGCTCAGGCGCTCTCGTGTGACAGCACGTCGCCGAACAGCTGCCAGCTGCCGCTCTTGAAGCGTGCCAGCCGGATCGCCTGGATCGGGTAGAAGTCCGTCGGGCTGGTATTGACGGTGATGCCCGGCAGCAGCAGCGGCACCTTCTGCTTATGGAAGCTCGCGGCCTGCTTCATGATGTTGGCGCGTGTGAGCGTCTCGCCGCAGTTCTTGAGCGTCAGTTCCATCAGGTACGACACGGCATAGGCGTAGACATAGTTGCCGTCGGCGGTGTTCGCGCCGGGCATGTACTTGCTCATGAAAGTCCTCCACGCCTTCATGTCGTCGTTGCCGTCCCACTGCTTGTCGGTCGGATCCATCAGGTAGAGGCCGGTGATGATGCCCTCGCTGTTGTCGAAGCCTGCCGGCTCCAGGGTCGCTGTGACCGACGAGGAGACGTTGTTGAGATAGGTCACCGGCTTCCATCCGAGATTGCCGGCCTTGCGGATCGCCTGGGCGGCGAACTTGGGGATGGCGATGATGAAGAACACGTTGGCGCCCGAGCCGTGCAGCTCGATCACCTGGGAGTCGACCGTCGGATCGGTCGTCTCGTAGGTGACGTGCTTCACCACCTTGCCCGCGTCCTTGCCCAGCCCCTCCTTGAAGCCTTCCCAGTAGTCCTTGCCGTAGTCGTCGTTCTGCATGATCACGGCGATCTTCGGATCCTTCACGTTCGCGAGGATGTGCTTGGCATAGATCACCGCCTCGGTGTGGTAGTCGGGCTGGAATCCCATGGTCCACGGGAAGTGCTTGGGATCGCCCCACTTGGAGGCGCCGGTCGCGACGTAGAGCTGCGGCACCTTCTTCTTGTTGAGGTACTTGTGGATCGCCGTGTTGGTCGGTGTGCCAAGCGTGTTGAAGCAGGCCAGCACGTGGTCCTGCTCGACCAGCTGGCGAACCATCTCGACCGTCTTGGGCGGCGAGTAACCGTCGTCGAGGGTGATGAAGTCGATCTTGCGGCCGTTGATCCCGCCTTTGTCGTTGACCATCGTCCAGTAGGCGGAAATGCACTTGCCGATCGTGCTGTAGGAGGAAGCGGGGCCGCTATAGGGATTGGTGTGGCCGAGCTTGATCGAGGTGTCGGTCGCGCCCTCGTCGTAGGTCCCCTTGGCCCAGGCCGGTGCCCAAGTGGACATCGAGCCGAGCAGGGTCGACCCTGCGACCGATCCGAGGAGGAACGCGCGTCTGCTGGTGTTCATTGAAGCCTCCGATATTTTATTCTCCCCAGCGGAATAAAGTTGGAGCCCGGTGTATGGCGAAAAAATGGTGACGCAACGGTTGGCACTGGTGCTTGGTTTGGTAGCGGTTGCTGCGCAAGCGGCGGACGGCGCCAAGGGAGGCCTTGTCGTCCAAGCCAACACGACCTTCCGGCTATGGGGGATTCACGTGCCCCGCCCATCGGCGGTCTGCACCGACGGCTGGCCGGCGGGCCAGATGGCGGCGGCCTATCTCGCGCGTCTCACGAAGGACCAATCGGTGGTTTGCGATCCCAAGGGCGAGAGCCGCGACACGCCGCGGCCGGCAGTCTGCAGGGCCGGGGGCAAGGACCTTGCCGAGGAGATGGTGCGTGCCGGCATGGCTTGGGCCCGACTCAGTGATGGCACGGACTATGTCGTGCCGGAGGCTGATGCCCTCAGCATGCTCATGGGCGTGCACGGGCATACGTGCCAGAGGGTCCGTGAGGAGACGCTGCAGCCATACCGCGGGCCCTGACGTGCCTCGAATAATTTGCAGTGCCCTGTCCACACGCCGTCCACCCGTCGTCCAGACCGAGTCCAGCCGAGGGGGTGGCACAAGATTCCCGGACTCGCGGCTAAAACCTTTATGAAATGGGCATCCGAGGCGTCCACCCCTCGGGTGGACTCGTCTAGACGCCGCCCGGACGCGGGCCCATGTCGCCTTCGGAGAAGTGGGCGTGCAGCACGCGCCACGCACCGTTCTCCTTGTGGAAGACCAGGGTCGAGCGGCTCATGAATTCCTGGCCCTGGTAGTGGATGTCGCGCGGCGGCTTGGCCGAGGTGCCGACCCATTCGCGGGTGCAGCGGCGGTGGCACCAGATCACAGCCATGTCGGTGCCGACCTCACCGCCGATATCATAGGGCGTCCAGTACGAGCCCTTCACGTTCTGGACGTAGAAGGCCCAGAGCCGGCTCCAGTGCGCCGCCCCCTTGTAGGTGTGGCCGTTGAGGTTGAAGAAGGTCGCGTGGCCGTCCTTGCTCCAGATCGGCTCGATGCCCGGCCAGTCGAACTTGCCGTTGGCGACGAGATACTGCTCGTGCAGTTCGAGCAGCTTCCGGCGATCGGCTTCGCTGCCGCCGACGATCGTGGCTTCGGTCATTGGATGCCCCTAGTCCGCTTTCGCGCCGGACTTTAGCACCACCTCGCGCCACTTCACGGCTTCCTGCTTCACGAAGGCGCGTGCGTCGTCGACGGTCCCGCCCGCCGTCGCGGCGCCGGTCTCCGCGACCTTGGCCTTGAACGCGGGATCATGCGCGGCCTTGGTGATGGCCGCGGCCATGCGGTCGAGGATCGGCCGCGGCGTGCCGGCGGGTGCGGCGACCATCTGCCAGGAGATTGCGGCATAGCCCGCCAGGCCGGCCTCGCTGATGGTCGGCAGGTCGGGCAGCGCGGGCCAGCGCTCGGCCGTGCTGATGGCGAGCGCCCGCAAGGCGCCGGTCTTGATGTGCGGCAGGATCGCGGGAAGGTTGTCGATGGTGAGCTGCACCTGGCCCGCCAGCAGGTCGACCAGCTCGGGACCCGTGCCGCGATAGGGCACGTGCTGCCAGTCGAGTCCTGCCATGGTGCGGAACAGTTCTCCCGCAACGTGGCTGGTCGAGCCGATGCCGCCCGAGGCGTAGTTGAGCTGGCGCGGATGCGTCCTGGCATAGGCGATCAGCTCTCCAACGCTGGCGACCGGCAGCTTCGGGTTCACCACCAGCACGTTGGGCTGGAAGGCGTAGAGGCAGAACGGGTCCAGCTCCGTGTCCGGATCGAACGGCATGTCGCGGTAGATCAGCTTGTTGTAGGCGAGCACGCCGGGCGCCGAGACCAGGAAGGTGTAGCCGTCGGGCGCCGAGCCCGCGACCGTCGCCCCGCCGAGGTTGCCGCCGGCGCCGCCCTTGTTGTCGACCACGCACGGCACCTTGAGCTCGACCGTCAGCGGCTCGCACAGCAGCCGGGTCAGCACGTCGGTCGCGCCGCCGGCGGCGAACGGCACCACGAACCGGATGGGCCTGTTGGGCCAGTCCTGCGCCACTGCCGGGGACGCGCCAACGAGGAGCAGGAGGAAGAGGAGGCGTCTCATGCGCCCAACGCACGCAAGAGGTAGGCCATGTCGCGCGCGGGCTCGGCACCGACGAAGGTCAGCACCAGATCGGTGACGCCGGCTTCTCGATAGGCCGCGACGCGGCGGCGGCAATCGTCGGCATCGCCGGTGACGGTGAAGGCCTCGAGGAAGCGCTCGTCGGGCTCGACCATGGCGAAGTCGGCCTCGGGGATGCCGCTGTAGGTGACCAGGCTGGTGCGCGCGGCGGGCACGCGCTGCGCCAGCCCCCAGAAGGTCTTGAGCAGGCCGGCCAGCACCGGCGTCATCGCCGCAACCGCCTGTCGGCGGTCCGGCCCCACCGAGCAGGGCACGTACTGAACGACGCGCCTGGCGCGGGCCGCGAGCGCGGCATGCTTGGCAAAGCCGGGCGGGCACATGTTGGAGACGATCAGCCCATCGGCGACGCGGCCGCACAGCCGCAGCGCCCGCTCGCCGCGCGCCGCCATCAGCAGCGGGATATCGGGCCGTGCAGCGTAGGAAAGCTTCACGCCGTCGACCGTCTCGCCGCGCAACAGCGCGCGGACCGTGTCGAAGCACTCCTCGAGGGCGCCGAGCGGACGCTTGTTGTCGATGCCGAGCTTCTCGATCGGCGCTGCCAGTCCCGAGCCGATGCCCAGCGCCACGCGGCCGTTCGCGAGCTCGTCGAGCGCGCTGATGTCCATGGCGATCTGCGCCGGATGGCGGAGGTACGGGTTCCACACGCCGACGCCCAGCTCGATGCAGCTGGTGCTGGCGGCGCAGGCGGCGAGCGCGGTCAGCGCGCCGCGCTCCAGCGGGTTCTCGGCGAACCAGACCGACGAAAGACCCTCGGCCTCGGCGGCCTTGGCCAGCTCGATGCAGCGGACAGGAGCGAGGCCGCCATGCAGCCTCATCCCCAATCTCGGAAGAGTCATCGCCACCCCCGCCGGCCTGCATCGCATGCCGGCGGGACGAGCGCGAGCCTATTTCTGCCGGCCTACTTCTGCTTGAAGGCGTGGTTGAACGACTCGGCCAGGGGGCCCATGACGTACTGCAGCGCCGTGCGGCTCTCGGTCGGCAGGTTCACCGTCGCCGGCATGCCGGGATAGAGATGCACGCCGTCGAGATGGGCGAGCTCGTCCATGTCCGGCCGGACGATCGCGAGGTAGTAGGGCGCGCCGGTCTTCTGATCCACCAGCCGGTCGGCCGAGACCTGGGCCACCGTGCCGTGCAGGGTCGGCACGATGCGCTGGTTGTAGGCCGTGAGATGAACGTCGGCGGCCATGCCCGGATGGACGTCGCTGATCTCGTTGACCGCGACCTGGGCCTCGATGGTGAGGCCGTCATCGTCGGGCACGATGTCCATGATCTTCTCGCCGCGCTGGATCACGCCGCCGACCGAGAAGACGTTGAGCGCCACCACCTTGCCGGCGTAAGGCGAGCGGATCTCCATGCGGCTCAACACGGCCTCGGCGCTGGTGCGCTTGGGGATCACCTCGAGCAGGCGGGCCTGCACTTCGCGCAGGTCCTTGGTCACGTCGGCCATCCGGTCGTGGTGCAGCTGGGCGATCTGCAGCTCCTGCTCGGCGATGGCCTGGCGGAACTTGCCGATGCTGGCCCGGGTGTCGGCGATCTGGCCCTCGAGACCGAATGCGGTGCGCTGCAGCTGCAGGAGCCTCGGCTTGGGCAACAGCATCTTGTCGACCAGCGGCGCCACGCTGTCGGCCTCGTTCTTGACCGAATCGATCTGCGCGGTGAAGGCCTTGGCCTGCGCCTCCGCGCCGTCGATCTGCGACTGCAGCTGACGGATCTTCTCCTCGATGACCTTCTCCTGGCCCTCGAGCGTGGCGCGGCGGCTCTCGAACTGCTTGACCTGCCCCGACCACACGCTGGCGACGTAGCCCTCCTGGCGCGGGTCCTCGAGCTCGGGCGGCATGACCAGCTCGTGGCCGTCGGCCAGCTCGGTCAGCAGCCGCGCCTCGGTGGCGCGCAGCACGACGTACTGCTCGCGCAGCACCTCGTACTCGGCGCGCGCCTGGGTGTCGTCGAGAACGACCAGGACGTCGCCCACGTTGACGTGATCGCCTTCCTTGACGTTCAGCTGCTTGACGATGCCGCCGTCGAGGTGCTGCACGCTCTTGCGGTTGCCGTCGACCTTGACGACACCGTTGGCCACCACCGCGCCGTTGAGCGGCGCGAACGCCGCCCAGCCGCCGAAGCCGCCGAAGAAGACGGCGATGATCGACCAGCCGATGATCGCCGGCCGCCAGGTCGAGCCGACGGCAAAGCCGGCCTTGCTCAAGTCCTTCATGCCGACCTCACTTGCGCCGTCACGGCGGAGGGACGGTTCACGGGGCGCGGGGCGAGCTTGGCGAGCACGTCGAGCCGGGGTCCGAACAGCTCGACGGCGCCGTCCTTCAGCAGGAGGAGCTTGTCCGCGGTGACGATCGAGGCCGGACGGTGCGAGATCAGCACCACCGTCACGCCCTTCTTCTTGAGCTCGATCAGGCAGTCGCCCAGCGCCACATCGCCGTCGGCGTCGAGGTTGGACGAGGGCTCGTCGAGCACCACCAGGCTGGGCGAGGCGTAGACCGCGCGGGCGAGACCGAGGCGCTGGCGGATGCCGCCCGACAGGACGGCGCCGCCTTCGCCAACGGCAGTGTTGTAGCCGTTGCCGAGGCGCAGGATCAGCTCGTGCACGCCGGCCATGCGGGCGGCCTCCAGCACCGCCTGATCGTCGCCCGGCTGGAACCGGTTGATGTTGCTGGCGACGGTGTCGGCGAACAGCTCGACATCCTGCGGCAGGTAGCCGACATGCGATCCGAGGCCGTTGCGCGACCAGGCGGCCACGTCGGCGCCGTCGAGGCGCACGGTGCCGGCGGTCGGCGCCAGCACCCCGACCAGGTGGCGGGCGAGCGTCGACTTGCCCGCGCCCGAGGGCCCGATGACGCCCAGGATCTCGCCCGCCTCGAGCTCGAACGAGACGTTGCGCAGCAGGGGCCGCGGGCTGCCCGGGGCCACGTAGCTCACGCCCTCGACCGAGAGCTTCCCGGTGGGCCGGGGCAGCGCGAGCGCCGGACCTTGGGCAGCGATGGCGGAGAACAGGTTCTGCAGCCGGCGGAATGCGCCGCGCACCGCGACGATGCCGCGCCAGGTGCCGACCACCTGCTCGACCGGCTGAAGCGCGCGGCCCAGCAGCAGGCTGCCCGCGAACATGGCCCCCGCGGTCACCGTGTGCTCGATCACCAGATAGGCGCCGAGCCCCAGGATGACCGACTGCATGGAGAGGCGCAGGAACTTGATGATGCTCTGGACTGCGCCAGCGCGGTCGCTGGCGATCACCTGGCGGCCCAGCATCTGGTCGCGGTCGGTGCCCCAGCGCTTCAGCAGACCTTCGGTCATGCCCATGGCGCGGATGGCCTCGGTGTTGCGCAGGCTCATCTCGGTGAAGGCGTAGGCGCGCGCTGCGGCGGCATTGGCGCCGTTGAGCTGCTTGCCCACCAGCCATTCGTTGAGCAATGCCATCAGCACCAGCAGCACCCCGCAGCCCAGCGCGAAGACGCCGAGGCTCCAGTGCAGCATGAAGATGACGGCGATGTAGACCGGCGCCCACGGCAGGTCGAACAGGGCGTGGATGCCGGCCCCGCTGACGAACTGGCGGAAGGTGTCGAAGTCGCGCAGGGCCTGGCTGCGCGCCCCGCCGACCGGCTGGTCGATGCTCGCCGTCACCACGGCCGCCGCGATCTTGCGGTCGAGCGTGACGCTGGCCCGCGTGAGCACGCGGGCGCGCATCGCATCGAGGCCGGCCAGCGCCACGTAGGCCATCAGCAGGGCCAGGGTCAGCATGACCAGCGTGGTCTCGCTGCTGGACGGCACGACCCGGTCGTAGACCTGCAGCATGTAGAGCGGCCCGGCGAGGTACAGCAGGTTGATCGCCAGGCTGAAGGCGCCCGCCGTGCCGAGGAACGGCACGACGGGACGCAGCAGGGTGGAGAGCTCGGAAGACGTCTCGGGAGCGCTCTTCAATACTCGGTCCTCTTTTTCTTAGTTGTGGTGGAAGTCGTTGCCAGTGAGGGCGAGATTGACGCCCACCAGGGTGACCTTCATGTCGGCCGCATGCGTGTCGGTCGGAGTGACCGTCTCCGCGGTGGCGGTGGTATTCACCAGCACCTGGGTGTTTCCGCCCACTTCCATGACCGCCACGCTGTGCGCGTTGATCGTCTGGCCGCCGGTGCCGGTCAGGTAGCCCTGGAAGGTGGGCGTCCCGTTGCTGGCGTTGATGCCGGCGATCGACGTGAAGTCGATCTTGTCGCCATGGTGGAAGTCGGTGATCGTGTCAGCCGCGGCGAAGGTCGACTCCGCGGCGGCGTTGTAGGTGAAGGTGACGTTGCCGCTGCCGCCGGTCAGCTTGTCGGCCCCGAGGCCGCCGGTGATGACGTCGTTGCCGCCGTTGCCGACGATCACGTCGTTGCCCGTCGAGCCGACCAGGGTGTCGGCGCCGGTGCTGCCCAGGATCGCCTTCGCCACGGTATGGCCTTCGCCGGCCGGTCCGTCGGCATAGGAGCCGTAGCTGTGGACTCCGGCCGACGCGCTCGCCTTGTAGGTGAAGGTGCCGTCGGCGCCGGTCGTGGCAACGCCCAGCCAGCTGTTGCCGTCGTAGATCGTGACGCTGTCGCCCGCCTCGCCGGTGGTGCCGGTGATGGTCACCGTGCCGTTGCTCACGCTCTCGCCGGTGAAGGCCGGGATCGGTCCATGGGTGTCGTAGGTGAAGCCAATGGTGGCCGCACCGGTGGCACCCGCGGCATTGGTCTCGCTCGCGACGACCGTATGGAAGCCGTCGCCGAGGCCCGAGGGCGTGTAGGTCCAATGGCCCGTGCTGTCGGCCGTGGCGGTCGTCGCGACGGACGTGCCGTCCACCGCGAAGTGCACGGTCGCGCCGGCATCGGCGGTCCCGGTGAGGGCGGCATTCGAGGTGATGCCGTCGGTCGCCGAGGCGCCGGTGTCGCTCACCAGGTGTCCGGTCACGACCGGCAGGCCGCTCGCAACCGGCGGCGGCGAGGTCGGGGTCGAGGTTGAGCCGGCCGTCGCCGTGTAGGCGAAGGCCGAGTCGCTCGTCGTCATGTTGCCGAGCGAATCGATGGCGATCGCGCCGAAGCTGTGGCTCGAGCCGCTGGCCGCCGCCTCGCTGAAGGTGAAGTGGCCGCTGGCATCGCTGCTCACCTGTCCCATCCAGTTGCTGCCGTCATAGATCCAGACGGTTTCGTTCGCGGCCGGAGTGGTGCCGGTGACGGTGATTTGGCCGTTGGCGAAGGTGGCGCCCGTGAAGGTCGGGACAGTCGCCGGCGGCGCCGTCGTCCCAGTGCCAGTGCCAGTGCCAGTGCCGGTGCCGGTGCTTCCCGTCGTCAGGGAGACTGTTGCTTGGCCGGTGTTACCGGCGAGATCGGTTTCGCTCGCCACGACAGTGTGGGGACCCGACGCAAGCCCGGCCGGCGTGTAGGACCATGCGCCGGTCCCGTCGGCCGTGGCGGTCTGGGTGACCGTCGTGCCGTCGATCGTAAAGTGTACCGTGGCATTGGCGTCACCCGTGCCGGTCACACCGCCCGCCGACGCCGTCGAGCCGACCGTGGAGGTCGCCGCGAGAGTCTGTGTCTGCGCGCTCGCCATCGCCTGAGCCGTCACCACAGGAGCCTTGGTGTCGAGCGTGAAGGTGAGCGACGCTGAGCCGGTGTTGCCTGCGACATCGGTCTCGGTCGCAACGACCGTGTGCTGGCCGTCGGCGAGGCCGGCCGGTGTGAACGACCACTTGCCGCTGGCGTCCGCCGTGGCGGTCTGGGTGACTGCCGTACCGTCGACCGTGAACTTGATCACCGCGTTGGGGTCGGCAGTGCCAGAAACCGTGGCGTTCGACGTGATCTTGTCGGTTGCCGACACGCCGGTGTCGCTGGCGAGCTGGGACGTGACCGTCGGCGCCTTGGTGTCGAGCGTGAAGCTCACGCTCGCCGAGCCGGTGCCGCCCGTGTTTGTCTCGCTGGCGACGATGGTGTGCTGGCCGTCGGCGAGGCCGGTCGGGGTGAAGGTCCACTTTCCGGTCGCGTCGGCGGAGGCGGTCTGGGTGACTGCCGTGCCGTCGACGGTGAACTTGATCACCGCGTTGGGGTCGGCGCTGCCCGACAGCGTGGCGACCGAGGTGATCTTGTCGGTCGCGGAGCTGCCGGTGTCGCTGGTCAGCGCGACTGTGACCGTGGGTGCCGAGGTCGGCGGCGTCGTAGTCGCGGCGGTGGCGGTGTAGGTGTAGGTGGACGCGGTCTTGGTCTGGCCACCGGTGGAGTCGATGGCGATCGCACCGAAAGTGTGGGTCGACCCGCTGGCGGCCGACTCCGTGAAGGAGAACTTCCCGCTTGCATCGCTGGTCACCGCGCCGGCCCAATTGTTGCCGTCATAGATCCAGACGGTCTCGTTCGCCGACGGGGTCGTGCCGGTGACGGTGATCTGGCCGTTGGCGTAGCTCCCGCCGGTGAAGGTGGGGGCGGTGCCCGACGGGCCGGTCGTCGTGCCCGTGCTGCCGGTACCGGTGCTGCCGGTACCCGCGCTTCCTGTGCCCGTGCTGCCCGTACCGGACGTGCTCGTGCCGCCGGTCGTGCTTGCGGTGTTCAACGTGAAGGTGAGGCTGGTGCTGCCGGTCTGGCCAGCCGCGTTGGTCTCGCTGGCAACGACGGTATGCTGGCCGTTGCTGAGACCAGACGGGGTGAACGACCACTTGCCAGAGGCATCGGCCGTGGCCGTCTGCGTGACCGCAGTGCCGTCGACGGTGAAGTGGATCGTGGCGCCGGCATCTGCCGTGCCCGTCAGGGCGGCGGAGGTGGTGCTGCCGTTGCTGGCCGGCGTGACCAGCGCCTCGGTGAGGACCGGTGCGACGGTGCTCGTGCCGGTCCCGGTGCCCGTGGTGCCGGTCGTCGTGACCGGCGAAAGGCCGGCGGGAACGCCCCCTGCATTGGACGAGGTCAGGCCGCTGCCGGTCACCGTGATGCCGGAGCCGGCGACGATGTTGCCGCTGCCGGCGATCGCGACCGTGCCGTTGCCCTGGAAGTTGCCCAGAACGCTCGTGTCCGAACCGGAGCCGTAATACTCCTTGTCGATTCCCGAGATATTGACCGTGCCGCCGTTCAGGTAGCCGCCGATCGCAGTCTGCTGCGGGCCCCAGGTCGAGAAGGTGTCGTTGACCAGGGTGGCGCTGCCGTTGGTCACGATGGCGGTGCCGCCGTTGTTCTCGAAGCCGCTCTCCTTGACCAGGGTAATGCCCGAGGTGGCATCGATACCCACGCCGGTATTCTCGACGAAGTAGGCGCCGGTCACCGCCATATCGTGCGTGCCGTTGTCGAGGATCAGGCCGGCCACGCCGTTCTTGCGGAAACCGCCGCCGGTCCATGCCAGGCCGCTGGCGACGCCGCCGTTGACGCCGTTGGCGAAGCGCGCCCCGCCGCCGTTGTTGCCGTTCATCCAGGAGTCGAACACCGTGCCGTGCACGTTGCCGACCACGTCGAGGCCGATGCCGCCGACATGCTCGATGTTGACCTTGTTGACGCTGAGGTTCTGGATCGAGCGGTCGGTCCCGTCGGCAACGATCTTGATGCCGTCGCCTTCCGAGCCGTTGCCGTTGATCATGAGGTTGGAGATCGTGAGATTGCTCACGTTGGCGCCGGAATCGACCACGATCTCGATGACCGGGCCGCCGTTCGTGATGTTCGACTGGATCTTGGCACCGCCGAAATCGATGTTGATCGGGCCGCGGTCGGCACTGGTGAGATGGATCACGATCGGCGCGTTCACCGTGTAGGTCGACGCGGTCAGATGCTGCGCCGTGCCGGCCGCCGCGGCGTTCAGGGCGGTTTCGACCGGATTGCCGGTGTTCGTGGCCGCGGGCGCGGCTGTCGTTGCCGCGGTCACGGCCGAGAGGCTCGGCAGGGCGATGCCGCTGCTGCTGTGGGTGACCGAGGCCCCGTCGCCGCCGCCCAGGCCGCTGACCGACAGGCTCGAGCCGGTCACGACCGTGCCGTGGTCGCCGGTGGCGTAGACGCTGCCGTAGCCCTGCAGGTTGGCGAGCGTCGTCGGATCGGCGCCGGAGCCGGTCCAGGTGCTGGTGTTGCCGACCACCGTCGCATTGCCGTTCAGCCAGCCGGTGATGCCGACGGTCTGCGCGCCCGAGCTCTCGAAGGTGTTGTTGCTGAAATTGCCGTAGTTCTGGATGAAGACGCCGGAGCCGGTGTTGTTCTGGAAGTCGCTGTTGCTGACCGAGGTGATACCCGAGGCGGCGCTGATGCCGCCGCCGACATTGCCGATGAACTTCGCGCCGTCGACGCTCATGTCGCGCGCGCCGTTGTCGAGCATCAGCCCGGCGCCACCGTTGTTCTGGAAGCCGCCGCCGAACCAGTGCAGAGCGCTCACCTGGCCGCCGTCGAGGTGGGAGAAGTAGGCGCCGCCCTTGCCGTCGTTGGTCATCCAGGAGTTCGAGACCAGGCCTTCGAACACGCTGCCCTGGACGTCGAGGCCGTAGCCGCCGACGTGGTTCACGGTGACGTTGTTGACGCTGAAATTGTAGACCCAGCGGTCGTTGCCGGCGGCGACGACCTGGATGCCGTCGCCCTCCTTGCCGTTGCCCTGGATGGTGAGGTTGGAGAAGTTCAGGTAGCGCAGGTCGACGCCGGGATCGACGACCACCTGGATCACCGGCGAGCCATTGGTGATGTTCGAGACGATCGTGCCGCCGCCGAGATCGAGGCCGAGCGGCCCCTGGGTGGTGCTGGTGATATGAAGAACGATGGTCTGGGAGACGGTGAAGGTCTGTCCGTTGCCTTGGGCGACGTAGCTGCCGGCGATTGCCGATTGGAGGATCGAGTTCAGGTCGGTCGCGCCGTTGGGAATCGCCGTCGTGGTCGCCATCTAGTGCCCCTCGCAGGTATATTGTTCAGCTCGTCGTCTGGTCGTCGCCTTGCGCCGCGGGGCAATGCCCTCTGTCGGCTTCGTGCAAGCGCGTCGTGCAGCAAGGACAGGCGCGTGAGCGCCCGTCCGTCTCGAAGTCTGATGTGGTTGTCGTCCGGGCCCCCCGGCTCGCTCAGCCGCGGCCCGTGTAAGTGATGACGGTAACGCTGCCCTGTGACCAAGTTGTGGCCGTGCAACTTCTTTTCCACATCGTCGTTTTTTTCGCGCACTGCGTGACTGTGATTAAATTGTGACCGGGCAACTCCTCCCCGCCGCGCGTTTGAACTGAAACATCCTTTACAAGAAAGCCCGAAAATTCGAGATTTTGGACCGGTCGCCACAAACCGCCCGCAACCTGCTGGCCCGGCGAGCCACACTTTGATCACGTGGCACCGTGGATGCGCGTCCCTATGGTGAACCCGAACCACGGAGGGAAGGCGTGAAGATTGCGATCGTCGAAGACGAGGTGATCCTCGCGATGGCGCTCACTCTGATGCTCGAGGACTGGGGGCATCAGGTGGTCGGCACCGCGGACACCGAGGCCGGCGCGATGGTCCTGGCCAAGGACGAGCGACCCGATCTGGTGATCATGGACATCCGCCTAGGCCGCCGTGACAACGGCTTGCGGGCGGCCCGCCTCATCCGCGCAAGCAGCGACGTGCCGATCGTCTTCTGCACCGCCTACGCCGACAGCGCCCCGATCAAGGCGCAGGTCGCGGCCATCGGAAACGCCCATCTGGTCGGCAAGCCGGTCGACGAGGACCAGCTCGAATGGCTGTTGCGCACTCTCGACGAACGCCGGCGCAAGGTCACCGGCGCACCGGCGTTCGCGCCCCCGGGGGTGCTACAGCCGGCGTCGAACGATCTCTAGGGCTGCTCCAGCCTGAGAGTGCTAGGGCGCGCGCGCCTCGACCTTGGAGGACGCGGCGGGCTCCTCCCGCAGGAGAGCGAGCAAGCTCCGATCAACCTTGTCGGTCACGGGATGGCCGAACCGCTGCTCATAGCTCTGCGCCGCGGCGATCGTCCGGGGACCGACAATGCCGTCGATTGGCCCGGCATTGATCCCGAGGGATGACAGTCGCTTCTGGATCTCGACGATCTCTGCCCAGCTCAGCGCCGTCTCGGCCGGCGGAGCGGTCGTGCTGGCGGGCGCCGGCACAATCACAGGCGGTGCGGGCTGCGGCGGCGCCGGAATAGCGGCGGCCACATCGATCGGCGCAGGCGATTGAACCTTGGCCGGCGGAGGAGGTGCGGCAGGTTCGGGGGCGACGGCAACGGCCGCCAGGACAGGTGTCGGCGCGGAAGGCGCGGCAGCGGCCTGCTGTGTCGCCATATGGGGGGTCGCGTCGTCCTGTACGAGCCACCTGTAGTACGGATAGCTGACGGCGCCCGCGCCGACGATCGCGATGATCAGGACATAGGGCCAGGGGATGCGGAACTGCCGACGCGGCGGCAGCGGATCGGGCAGGTGATGCGTCGGTCGGCGCGTCGCGAGATGGACGGAAAGGCGAGCCATGGACTCCTGGAAGGAGTCTTCGGCAACTTCGGCAGACCCACCCACCTTTCCTATCCGGTCCATCGTCGTCTCCTCAACTGAGGCGACTATGAGACAATCGCGCACCGAGGAGCGTGATCTTGCTGGGACAAGGAAGGGCGGACACGAGGCCCGCCCTTCGCTTTTGGCGGCCTTGTAATCAGTCGTGATCGTGCAGGACGACCGTCGGCGTGCCGATGCTCGAGCTCTCGGTCACCACCGCCCGGCCGGATGCCGACTGATGCTCGACGGTCTCGGTACGATAAGTGCATGCCGCGATCGATAGCGCGGCGATGGCCAGGACAAACAGGCTGCGCATGGGGTGTCTCCTCGGTTCGAAATCGCGCGGAGACAACGGGGGAGTGTCCCGGCGGTTGCCGAACACCCGTGGCTATTCGCGGGCCAGCCCCAGCCGCTCCCCACGATAGGCCCCGCTCATGACGCGTTCCCACCACAGCTTGTGGTCGAGGAACCAGCGAACGGTGTCGCGCAACCCCTGCTCGAAATCGTGGCGCGGCCGCCAGCCGAGCTCGCTTCGGATCTTCGTCGCATCGATTGCATAGCGCGCGTCGTGGCCCGGACGGTCGGCGACGAACTCGATCAGCCGCTCGTGCGGCGGGTGCGGGCTTTGCGGCAGCATCTCGTCGAGCAGGCGGCAGATCGCGCGCACCACGTCGATGTTCCGCCGCTCGCTGTCGCCGCCGACATTGTAGGTCTCGCCCGGCCGGCCTCTTGTCAGCACCGCGACCAGCGCCTCGGCGTGATCCTCGACATGCAACCAGTCGCGCACGTTCTCGCCGCGTCCGTAGACCGGCAGCCGCTCGCCGCGCAGGGCGCGGATGATGATCAGCGGGATCAGCTTCTCGGGAAAATGATAGGGGCCGTAATTGTTCGAGCAGTTGGTGGTGAGCACCGGCAGGCCGTGCGTGTGATGCCAGGCCCGCACCAGGTGATCGGACGCGGCCTTGCTCGCCGAATAGGGCGAGTTGGGCGCATAGGGCGTGGTCTCGGTGAACTTTCCCGTGGCGCCGAGCGAGCCGAACACCTCGTCGGTCGAGATGTGCTGGAAGCGGAAGCGCGCGCGCGCCTCGGCATCGAGCGTACGCCAGTGGGCGAGCGCCGCCTCGAGCATGCTCCAGGTGCCGAGCACGTTGGTCTCGATGAAGGGGGCAGCGCCGTCGATCGAACGGTCGACATGGCTCTCGGCTGCGAGATGCAGCACGGCATCGGGCTGCACCTCGGCGAAGATCGCGTCGATTGCCGGCCGGTCGCAGATATCGACCTGGAAATGGCGATGGCGGTTGCTGGTGCGCGCCTCGGCGAGCGATTCGAGATTGCCCGCGTAGGTGAGCTTGTCGACGTTCGCGACCGACCAGTCGGTCGTGCGGATCACGTGCCGCACGACGGCCGAGCCGATGAATCCGGCGCCGCCGGTTATCAGAAGTTTCATGTTTCTTCCGGACCGCGGGCCTCCAGGCCCGCTCATCTCATGATGCGGACCTGGTGGTCCGCGGTCCAATGATCAGTGATGCAGGATCTGGCCGAGGAAGGTCTTGGTGCGCTCGTTCTTGGGATGGGCGAAGAACTCCTCGGGCTCGTTCTGCTCGACGATCTCGCCGCGGTCCATGAAGATCACGCGGTCGGCGACGGCGCGGGCGAAGCCCATCTCGTGCGTGACGCACAGCATGGTCATGCCCTCGCGCGCCAGTTCGATCATGACGTCGAGCACCTCCTTGACCATCTCGGGGTCGAGCGCCGAGGTCGGCTCGTCGAACAGCATGATCTTCGGGCGCATGCAGAGGGCGCGCGCGATCGCCACGCGCTGCTGCTGGCCGCCCGAGAGCTGGCCGGGATACTTGTTGGCCTGCTCGGGGATGCGCACGCGCTTCAGGAGCGACATGGCGATCTCCTCGGCCTCCTTCTTCGGCATCTTCTTCACCCAGATCGGCGCCAGGGTGAGGTTGTCTAGGATGGTGAGGTGCGGGAACAGGTTGAACGACTGGAACACCATGCCGACCTCGCGGCGGATCGCCTCGATGTTCTTGACGTCGTTGGAGAGCGTCACGCCGTGCACCGTGATGTCGCCCTGCTGGTGCTCCTCCAGCCGGTTGATGCAGCGGATCAGGGTCGACTTGCCGGAGCCCGACGGGCCGCAGATGACGATGCGCTCGCCCAGCTTGACGTCGAGGTTGATGTCGGAGAGCACGTGGAACTGGCCGTACCACTTGTTCACGCCCTTGAGCCTGATCACCGACGGGGCGTTGGAGAGGTCTTGCTTGGGTTGGGTCGCGGTGGCCATCAGCGGCGGGTCCCCTTGTTGAGCTCGATCTCGAGGTACTTGGAATAACGCGACATCGAGTAGCAGAAGCAGAAATAGACGAAGGCGGCGAACAGGTAGACCTCGCCTGGGAAGCCGGCCCAGTTGGGATCGACCAGCGCCTGGTTGGCGGTGTTGAGGAAGTCGAAGATGCCGATGATCAGCACCAGCGAGGTGTCCTTGAAGAAGCCGATGAAGGTGTTGATCAGCGGCGGGATCACGACCCTGAGGGCCTGCGGCAGGATGATCAGCGTCGTCTTCTGGACGTAGTTGAGGCCCATCGCGTCGGCCGCCTCGAACTGGCCCTTGGGCAGCGACTGCAGGCCGCCGCGGATGATCTCGGCGATGTAGGCGCCGGCGAACAGGATCACCGCCACCTGGGCACGCAGGAACTTGTCGATGTTCATGCCCGAGGGCAGGAACAGCGGCAGCATGACCGACGCCATGATCAGCAGGCTGATCAGCGGCACGCCGCGGATCAGCTCGATGAAGCCGACGCACAGGCCCTTGATCAGCGGCAGGTTCGAGCGCCGGCCGAGCGCCAGCAGGATGCCGAACGGGAAGGCGAACAGCAGGCCGTAGGTGGCGAGGATGATCGTCACCGGGATGCCGCCCCACAGGCCGGTCTCGACGTAGCTGAACGGCGCGATCGCGAGGCTCCAGGCCGGCAGCACGCCGACGATGCGCAGCACCAGGCCGACCGCGCCGATGGCGGCCAGCGCGCGCCAGCCGTTCAGCTCGGCCGGCGGCGCGATGCTGCCGCGCAGGATCATGCCCAGCCCGCCGGCGGCGAGCGCCACGAACAGGATCAGGCTGATCGAGATGTTGATCTGGCCGAACATCAGCAGGAAGGTGATGAAGCTGCCGATGGCCCAGATGGCGATCAGCCGCTTGTTCCACATCCGCCGGTCCGAGCTCAGGATCAGCATGGCCAGCATCGCGATTACCGCGAACAGCGGCCGCCAATGCTGCTCGTACGGGAACGAGCCGAAGAAGATGTAGCGGTATTTCTCGCGGATCAGCGCCCAGCAGGCCCCATGGCCGCGGCACTCCGCGCCGCTCTTGGCGTCGAACACCGCGGTGAACACCGCCCAGTGCAGGAAATTCGACAGGATCCAGGCGACGGCCACGATCAGCACGATGGTGGTGATGCCGTTGCCCCAGCTCGAGAACAGGTTCTTGCGCATCCAGCCGAGCGCGCCGGTCTCGACGATCGGGGGAGCGAGCTGCCGGCGCTCGCCGGGGAGGACGTCGGCCATGATCAGCGCTCCCTGAGCGCAATGCGCTTGTTGTACCAGTTCATGAACGCCGAGATCGACAGGCTGACGCTGAGATACGCCGCCATGATGATCAGGATGTTCTCGATGGCCTGGCCGGTCTGGTTGATGGTGACGTTCACCGCGGCGACGAGGTCGGGATAGCCGATCGCGATCGCCAGCGAGCTGTTCTTGGTGATGTTGAGATACTGGCTGGTCATCGGCGGGATGATCAGCCGCATCGCCTGCGGCAGCAGCACCAGCCGCATCACCTGGCCGCGCGACAGGCCGAGCGCCGACGCCGCCTCGCTCTGGCCCTTGTGCAAGGCCAGGATGCCGGAGCGCACGATCTCGGCCACGAAGGCGGAGGTGTAGAGCACCAGGCCGACCAGCAGCGCGGTAAACTCCGGCTGGATGACGATGCCGCCCTCGAAATTGAAGCCCTTGAGGTGCGGCCAGCTCATCTGGTGCGGCGCGCCGCCCAGCAGCCAGACGACGAGCGGCAGGCCGACGATCAGGCCGGCACCGACCTTGATGGTCGGGAAAGGCTGGCCGGTCGCGTCCTGGCGCTTCTTGGCCCAACGCTTGACGAACATGGTCGCGACGATGCCGACCAGGAAGGCGAGACCCATCCAGGCATAGGCGGGATCGGCGAGCGGCACGGGGGCATAGAGGCCGCGATTGCTGAGATAGAGCGAGCTCAGGACGTTGATCGCCTGGCGCGGGCCGGGGAAAGCCTCGCTGATCAGCTTGTAGATCAGGAACAGCCACAGCAGCAGCGGCACGTTCCGGAACATCTCGACGAAGCACTCGCAGATCTTGGCGAGCAGCCAGTTGGGCGAGAGGCGGCCGACGCCAACCAGTGTGCCGAGGATGGTCGACAGGCAGATGCCGATCACCGCCACCTTCAGCGTGTTCAGCATGCCGACGAAGATTGCGCGCGCGTAGGTGCTGGCCGGCGAGTAGGCGATCATGGTGTCGCCGATCTCGAAGCCCGCCTCGCGATGGAGATAGCTGAAGCCGGAGGCGATCTTCTGCCGCTGCAGGTTCTCGAGCGTGTTGCTCACCAGGAACCAGGCCAGCAGGCCCACCAGTCCGACCACCACGATCTGGAACACCCAGCCGCGGATGACCGGGTCGTTCCAGGGCGCAACCTTCGCCTTCGTCGTGGAGGAGCCGAGAGACTCGACTGCCATTCTTTGTACCCTCTGCGGCTCAGCGGATCGGCGGGGCGTATTGCAGCCCGCCTTGCGCCCAGAGCTTGTTCACGCCGCGGTCGATCTTGAGCAGCGAATTCGGCCCGACGTGCCGATCGTAGCTCTCCCCGTAATTACCGACCTGCTTGACGATGTTGTAGACCCACTTGTCGTCGACGCCCAGCGCGCCGCGCGCCCTGGCATCGAGATCCTTGCCGGCAAAGGCATTGCCCGCAGCCAGGGCGGCAGCGACTCCGACGGTCGCTGCCAGGACGAACGGTTTCATGGTTACCGAATCGGCGGGGCGTATTGCAGGCCGCCCTGGGTCCACAGCTTGTTCAGGCCGCGGTCGATCTTGAGCACCGAGCCCGAGCCGACGTTGCGGTCGAAGCTCTCGCCGTAGTTACCGACCTGCTTGACGATGTTGTAGACCCACTTCTCGTCGACCCCGAGGGCCTTGCCCATGCCGGGCGTGACGCCGAGGATGCGCTTGACCGTCGGATTCTCGCTCTTCAGCATGTCGTCGACGTTCTTGGAGTTGATGCCGTACTCCTCGGCCTCGAGCATCGCGAACTGCGACCATCGCACGATGTCCTCGAACTGGTTGTCGCCATGCCGCACTGCCGGGGCCAGCGGCTCCTTGGAGATGATCTCGGGCAGGACGATGAAGTCCTCGGGCTTGAGCGGCGGCGGCGGATTGGCGGCGCGCGTCGCATAGAGGCTCGACGAGTCGTTGGTGTAGACGTCGCAGCGGCCGGAGAAGAACGCGGCGCGCACCTCGTCGACCTTCTCGATGACGACCGGCTTGAAGGTCATCTTGTTGGCGCGGAAGTAATCGGCCAGGTTGAGCTCGGTGGTGGTGCCCGGGGCGACGCAGACCGTGGCGCCGTTCAGCTCCTTGGCGCTCTTCACGTTGAGCTTCTTCGGCACCAGGAAACCCTGTCCGTCGTAGTAGGTGATCGCCGTGAAATCGAGGCCGAGCGCGGTGTCGCGGGTCAGCGTCTGCGTCGTGTTGTTCGACAGGATGTCGACCTCGCCCGACTGCAGCGCGGTGAAGCGCTGTTGCGAGGAGAGCGGCACGTACTTGACCTTCTCGGAATCGCCGAAGATCGCGGCCGACACGGCGCGGCAGACGTCGACGTCGAGGCCGACCCACTTGCCCTGGCTGTCGGCCATCATGAAGCCGGCGGTGCCCTGGCCGACGCCGCAGATCAGGTTGCCGCGCGCCTTGATGGTGTCGAGGTCCTTGCCGGCCATCGCCGTGCCCGAGAACAGTATGGCCGTCAGCCCCGCCGCTGCAGCCAGAGTAAGCTTCCTCATCATATCGCCTCCCAGTGCTTTCCTTTCGTTATGCCGGAGTGTCGCCTCCATCGGGCTTGCAAGCAACAGGCCAAATGCCCGCAACGGCTGCGGCCGAACGCAGAACCGCCGCCCGGCGGGCGGCGGTGAAAGTTCCGGGAAGGAACCGGGATCAGCGGATCGCCTCAGCGAATCGGGGGCGCGTATTGCAGGCCGCCGTTGGTCCACAGCGCGTTCAGGCCGCGATCGATCTTGAGCGGGCTGCCCTTGCCGACGTTGCGCTCGAAGCTCTCGCCATAGTTGCCGACCTGCTTGATGATGTTGTAGGCCCACTTCTCGTCGACGCCGAGCGACTTGCCCATGCCGGGCGTGACGCCGAGGATGCGCTTGATGGCGGGGTTGTCGCTCTTCAGCATGTCGTCGACGTTCTTCGACGTGATGCCGTATTCCTCGGCCTCGAGCATCGCGAAGAAGGCCCAGCGCACGATGTCCTCGAACTGGTTGTCGCCCTGGCGAACCGCCGGTCCCAGCGGCTCCTTGGAGATGATCTCGGGCAGCACGACGAAGTCGTCCGGCGTCAGCGGCGCCGGCGTGTTGGCGGCGCGGGTCGAGTAGAGGCCCGAGGCGTCGGTCGTGTAGACGTCGCAGCGGCCGCTATAGAAGGCGCCGCGCACCTCTTCGAGCTTCTCGATCACGACCGGCTTGAAGGTCATCTTGTTGGCGCGGAAGTAGTCGGCGAGGTTGAGCTCGGTGGTGGTGCCGGGCTGGACGCAGACGGTGGCGCCGTTCAGCTCCTTGGCGCTCTTCACGCCGAGCTTCTTGGGGACCATGAAGCCCTGGCCGTCGAAGTAGTTGATACCGGTGAAGTCGAGGCCGAGCGCGGTGTCGCGCTGCAGCGTCCACGTCGTGTTGCGCGACAGGATGTCGACCTCGCCGGACTGGATCGCGGTGAAGCGCTGCTGCGAGGTGGTCGGCGTGTACTTCACCTTCTCGGAGTCGCCGAACAGCGCCGCGGCGACGGCACGGCAGACATCGACGTCGAGGCCGGTCCACTTGCCCTGGCTGTCCTGCGCGGAGAAGCCGGCGACGCCGGTGCTGACGCCGCAGACCAGGGTGCCGCGCGCCTTGACGGCATCGAGATCCTTGCCGGCCATGGCGCTGCCGGAGGCCAGCATCGCGGCCAGCGCAGCCGCGGCTGTGAATGTGAATTTACGCATCAAAATCTCCCGTTGATGCCCCTCTCTACTCCGGGGCAGCGAGCATCGCCACTGTCCCGTGGGGCGGCAGGCGCCGTTAAGAAGGCCCGCTTCAGTTGTGTCCCGTGAAGGGATTCTCCGACCACAGGAAGCCGCGGCGCGGGCGCTGGGCGTCGCTCGCCGTGCGCACATCCTGCTGCCACTGGCGGTACGCCACCAGGGACTGGCCGGTGAGCGAGTCGTGGCCGCCGCCGGCCGACACGTACGGCGCCGGATCGACGAACTTGCCGTTGATGATCACCGAGAAGTGCAGATGCGGTCCGGTCGAGCGGCCGGTCGAGCCGACATAGCCGATCACGTCGCCCTTCTTCACGCGGCTGCCGACCGCGAGGCTCGGCTCGAAGCGGGACATGTGGCCGTACAGGGTCTCGAAGTTGTCGGCGTGGGTGATCTTCACCGTGCGGCCGTACTGGTAGTACCAGCCCTCGTGGTTGATCACGCCGTCGGCCGCCGCGTAGATCGGCTCGCCGGTATGGGCTTCGAAGTCGATGCCGTCGTGGAAGCCGGTGCCGGTCGCCCGGCCATAGTAGTGGCGGGTGCCGAACGGCGAGGAGATGCGCGCGCCCGGCTTGGGCTCGCCGAGCGGCGTGCCGCCCAGCCGCTTGCCGTTTTCGTCGAACCAGCCCTCGGGCTGGTCGAGCGGCATGAACCACCAGTAGGAGCGCTTGCTCTTTCCCTCGCCGAGGCTGGCGTAGAGAAGGTGCGTCGCGCCGTCGGCGGTGCGGCCCTCGAACATCTCGAGCTTGGGCTTGGCCATTCCGAAGCCCGCAAAGGCATCGCTGAGCGGCTGCAGCGCACCCTGATTCGGGCCGCCGGGCAGGAAGCCCGCCATCGCCTTGGCGTTCACCAGCTTGACCGAGCCGCTCACCAGGATGCGCGCGCCGGCGCCCGGCATGGTCGCCGAGACGGGCACGGTGTTGGGATCGGCCGGGGCCGCAGCGGCCGGCGGTGTCGTCGGGGCGCCGTCACCGTGCTCCTTGAGCCACTGGGCATTGAGCTGGTCGGCCTGGTTGTCGGTGGAAGAAGGCGCGTTGGCGGCCGCTGTGGCCGGCGCGGCCTTGAGGTGATTCTTTGCGGGGGCTTTGACCTGGGCGACGGCGGGCAGGGACAGCGAAGCAATGCCGATGGTGGTGACGGTGGCTGCAGCCAGAAAAACCTGCATGAGCCGTGACCGGTCGGCGCGCTCGGCGCGCGTCGTCGTGAACGCCATTAGCCTCTCCCGCCTTCTTTGCCCAACTGAGCGAGGCTAACGGCAACGCTGACCGGATTTTTGCCGGTTCTGCCGCAATAGCCCCCCTCGGGCCCGATACTGGCCACGCAATTTCCTCAAGTCCAACGAAAAGTGGCAAAAATGCAACAGTGGTGCAAATGCCTGAAAATGCTGGAGAATCCAGATTTTCCGGGATTATCGCCGCTTTCGGTCGTGGAAAACTGCAGGAGGCAGAGTGTCGCGACGTGCGGCGTCCTGCAGCGCCGGGTAACGCGCGAGCAGTCCGGCCGCTTCGGCCATCTCCTCGACGTCGTTGAACATCGGCACGCCCGCTCGCTCCATGGTGGCGAACCAGTCGGCCTTGCCCGGCAGCGTCCCCATCATCGAATGCATCAGCGGCAGCCGCGCGCTGCCTGCGAGTTCGGCGAGGCGGGCGATCACGGGGGCCGCGTCGACCATGAAGGGCACCACGTGGATCATCAGCACCATGTCGTAGGCTTTGGCCGCATGGGTCATGGCGGCTTCGAAGGCCTGGCCGAAGCGGTCCTCGCGGGCGTCGGCCAGCAGGTCGATCGGGTTGGCGACCGACGCTTCGGATGGCAGCTGCTGGCGCAGCACATCGGCCATCGCCGGGGGAAGAGCGCCGAGTTCCAGCCCTTCCAGCGCCGCCCGGTCGGCGCAGATCACGCCCGGCCCGCCCGAGTTGGAGAGGATCAGCGCTCGCTTCCCCAGCCCCTGCGGGAACCGGCCGAACGCCTTGGCCGCCACCAGCAACCGGCGCAGGCTCTCGACCCGGATCATGCCGCACGAGGCGCAGAAGGCGTCGATCGCCGCGTCGTCGTTGGCGATCGCGCCGGTGTGCGCCGCCGCGGCGCGGCCGCCGACAGGAGTCCGGCCGCCGAACAGGGCGATCACCGGCTTGTTGGCGGCGACCTTCCGCGTCAGCGCACGGAAACGTTCATGGTCCTCGATCGATTCGATGTAGAGCAGCGCCGCACCGATCTCCGGCCGCTCGCCCAGCCAGTCGAGATAGTCCTCGACGCCGAGATGCACGGCGTTGCCGACCGACACCACCGAGGTGAGCGGCAGGCCGCGCGCATTGGCCTTGTCGATGAACTCCTCGGCGAGCGCGCCCGACTGCGAGACGAAGGCGAGACCGCTCGCCTTGGGGCCACTCTTCAGTCCCGGCGGCAGGTCGCGCAGGAAGGTGGCGGCGAAGCGCCACTTCGGATCGAGATGGACGATGCCGGCGCAGTTCGGGCCGGCGACCGTGACGCCGCGCTCGGCTGAGAGCTTCAGCAGCGCCTCGTTGCGCGCCAAGCCCGCGGGACCGGCCTCGGCGAAGCCGCCCGGCAGGATGAGCACGTTTCGGATCCCGCGATCGGCGCAGGCGCCGACCGCCTCGAGGATCGCGTCGGGTCTGATCACGATGACCGCAAGATCGACCGGCGGATCGATCGCGGCGATCGAGGTCACGGCCTCGTAACCGAATATGTTACCGCCGCGGGGATTGACCGGCACGACCCGGCCGCCGTACGCCGCTCGCTGCAGCATCTGCATGACCGCGCCGCCCGACGAGGTGGCGCGTTCGCCCGCCCCGATCACGGCGATGCTGCGCGGTGCGAAGAAGGGCGAGAGATCGCGAGGGCTCATGGTCATTTGTTTGCAGCACAAACAATGCGGGAGAACAAGATGACCGATCCCATCGAGCTCCTGATCCAGGGCCGCGCGCACGAGCTCGGACCGGGCTTTCCGGTGCGCCGCGTGCTGCCGAGCGTGAAGCGGCGCATGGTCGGGCCGTTCATCTTCCTCGACCACTTCGGCCCGATGACCATCCCGCCCGGCGGCGACGGCATGGAGGTGCGGCCGCATCCGCATATCGGCCTCGCCACCGTCACGTACCTTTTCGAGGGCGGCATCTTCCACCGCGACAGCCTGGGCTATGCGCAGGCGATCCGGCCGGGCGACGTCAACTGGATGACGGCGGGCAGCGGCATCGCCCACAGCGAGCGCACCGAGGCGGAAATGAAGCGGACCGGCTTCACCATGCACGGCGTCCAGACCTGGGTGGCGCTGCCGCACAGCCACGAGGAGACCGCGCCCAGCTTCCAGCACGTCGCGAAGGCGGACCTGCCGGCGTGGAACGACGGTCCGTCGGCGTTGCGGCTGATCGTCGGCAGCTATGCCGGCCGCAAGGCACCGACCACGCACTTCTCGCCGATCTTCTACGTCGCCGCCGAGATGCCGGCGGCGGCGAAGATCACGGTCTCGCCCGAGCATGAAGAGCGCGGGGTCTATGTCAGCCACGGCAGCGTCATGATCGGCGACCGCCAGCTCGGCGTCGGCGACCTGGCGGTGCTGACGGCGGGCGCGCCGGTCGACGTGCTGGCCGGCAGCGACGGCGCCAAGCTGATGCTGCTGGGTGGCGCGACGATCGACGGCCCGCGGCACATCTGGTGGAACTTCGTCTCCTCGTCGAAGGAGCGCATCGAGCGGGCCAAGGCCGACTGGAAGGACGGCCGCTTCGCCAAGGTGCCGGGCGACAAGGAGTTCATCCCGCTGCCCGACCGGTAGTGCGCGGCCGTTTTCGCCGTTTTCTAACGGTGTTTGCGGGGGTCGATGCGCAAAAGGCCCGGCGCAGCGCCATTTTCCGGCTATGGCGCGTTCGCGTAAACGGCCGAAAACGGAGCGAAAACGGCTCGAAAACGGTTTCTTCGCTGCGCGAGCCGCATGCGATCGAGCGGGATCGGCGCGTAAGAGCGGCATTGGACTGCCGCGCTTCCGGCGAAAACGCGAGCGCGCGATAGGCGGTAGTTGTGGCGAAAGGAGCGACATGCGCGCCACACTGCACCAGTGCGCGATCGAACACCTAATATGGGCAATGGCCGCGAGTTTTTCGCGCGGAAAGCGGGACTCGACTCACGATCCAATGCCCACAGTGAGACTCCGCCCGGCGCCGTTATCCACAGGCTTTCGGCGACCTCCGGCCGGGCTCGTGCTGGCAGCAGCCTCCGCAAGCTGATGCAGCGTCGCTCGACCCTGGCCTTCGTGATGACGCTGCCGTTGATCACGTTGATGATCGCGCTTGTGGCCTATCCTGCAGGCTCGGCGATCCATCTCTCCGTGCTCGACAGGAGCATGACGAAGTTCGTGGGGCTCGCCAATTTCGCCCTGCTGTTCGGTCGCGAGCGGTTCTGGATGGTCGTCTACCAGACCAGCCTGTTCGCGATCACGGCCGTCATCTGCAAGGCGGTCATTGGCTTCGCGGGCGCCCATCTGATGCACAACATCCCGGCACGCGGCCAGCGCACGTGGCGCGGCATGCTCCTGGTGCCGTGGGTCATTCCGCCGGCCATGAGCATCCTCGCCTGGCGGGAGCTGTTCGATCCGTCTTTCAGCGCCTTCAACTGGATTCTGGGACACGTGGGCATCCAGCGCATCTCCTGGCTCGCGGAGACCGGCTGGGCGCGTTTCTGCGTCATCGTGGTCACCGTGTGGCTGGGCGCTCCGTTCTTCATGATCATGTACCTCGCGGCGTTGAAATCGGTGCCCGACGAGCTTTACGAGGCGGCCTCTATCGACGGCGCCTCGTGGTGGCAGCGCACCCGGTATGTGACCTTTCCGATGACGCGCAACCTCATCGCCATCACCATGCTCTTCTCGCTGATCGGCGGCTTCGCCGGCTTCACCGTCGTGAACGTGCTGACGGGTGGCGGCCCGCTGGGCACGACCCACGTGTTGGGCACGGCAGCGTTCGGGGTCAGCCTCCTGGGCGGCAATTTTCCTTTGGGGGCCGCGGTGTCGCTGTGCATGGTGCCGGTTCTGGCGGTGGCGGCGACCTTCATCCTGCGCGGCATCGCGAGGCGCGGCGGCGATGTGTGAGGGCTGGGCCGGCTCTACGACGGCCGGTGGGATCAGTAGGGAGATCAAAAATGGACACGTCCCCTTCGAACCTCGTCACGCTGCATTACGACGATCGCGGCGGGGGAGGCCGCGTTGCCTGGGTCACCTTCAACAATCCCGAGAAGCGCAATGCGCTGGGGCTCGCGGGGAAGGACAGGTTCGTCGAGATCATGACCGGCCTGCGCCACGACCCGACACTGCGCGCCGTGGTCGTCACCGGGGCCGGCGACAAGTCGTTCGTCGGCGGGACCAATCTCGCCGAGATGGCCGAGTTCGACCTGGCCGCCGCGGAGGCGTCGGCGACCAAGACCCACCGCATGTGCGATTCGGTGCGGACCTGTCCGGTGCCAGTGATCGCCCGCATCAACGGCTACTGCTTCGGCTCGGGCATGGAGCTGGCCGCCTGCGCCGACATGCGCGTGGGCGCCGATCACGCGAAGTTCGGCATGCCGGAGACCCGCCATGGCATCCCGTCGGGCATGGAGGCGTCGGTGCTGCCGCGGCTGATCGGCTGGGGCAAGGCCTGTGAGCTGGTGCTGACCGGCGACCACATCGACGCGCAGGAAGCCTATCGCATCGGCTATCTCGAACGCCTCGTGCCGCTCAGCCGACTCGACGAAGCGGTCGAGAGCTGGGTGACGTCGCTGGTCGCCTGCGCGCCCAACGCCGTGCGCATCCAGAAGCGGTTGATCATGGACTGGGACCGCATGTCTCCCACCGACGGCGCGCGCGCCGGCATCCAGGCCTATGTCGACGCCTACCGCACCGACGAGCCGCGACGGTACATGACGGCGTTTCTCAATCGGAAGAAAAGATAACCGCGCTCATACTCCCTCTCCGCCACGAAGTGGGGGAGAGGGTGGGGCCCATTGCGAAGCAATGGGAGGGTGAGGTGGTCGACGTTACAACAACATCGCCGACTACATCGATGAAAACATTCCCGACACCTCTCCCTCCCCGCGCAAGCGCGGGTCCCCTCCCTCTCCCCACGCGTATGACGCGCGCGGAGAGGGCCCTCGGAGTGGATTCGCGGTCAGCTCGGGCAGATATACCCGGTGCCGCTGGGATTCTTGAAGCAGCCGACGGCCTGGGGCATCACGTGCTTGGGCAGCCACAGGACGGCGCTGGGGGCGAAGATCGTGAACACGATCGTCGCCAGGAACACGACGTAGATCGGCAGCGCGGCCTTCAAGGCCTTTGAAAACGGCACGCCGACGAATTTCGAGGCCATCAGCAGCACCAGGCCGTAGGGCGGCGTGATCAGGCCGAAGGCGAGCGTGACGATCAGCACCACGCCCATGTGCACCGGGTTGATGCTGCCGGCCTCGGTCAGGGCGTTCACCAAAGGCATGAAGATGATGATGGTCGGGACGGGCTCGATGAAGTCGCCGACGATGGTGAACAGCAGCACCAGCAGCAGCAGGATCAGGTGCGGATCGCTGCCCGCGATCGATGTGATGAAGTCGGAGATCACGATCGCGCCGCGCAGGTAGGCCAGCATCCAGCCGAACGCGGTGGCCGCGGCGATGGTGATCAGCGGCAGGGAGTAGATCAGGCCGGCGTAGCAGAAGTCGCGCGGCAGGTTGCGGATGTGCTTGGGATTGAGAAGCGGGATGACCACCAGCAGGATCCACGACACCGCCACCACGCCCGCCTCGGTCGGCGTGAACCAGCCGGTCAGGATGCCGCCCAGCAGGATCACCGGGATCATCAGCGGCAGCGCCGCCTCCTTGGTCGCCTGGGCGATCTGGCCGAAGCTCGAGCGCTGGCGGCGGATGCCGATCGGGCCGAAGAAGTAGCAGAAGATCATCAGGCCGATGCCGATCATGAAGCCGGGCAGGAAGCCCGCCATGAACAGGCCGGCGATCGACACGTTGCCGACCGCGCCGTAGACCACCGCCGTGATCGACGGCGGCACCAGCGCGGCGATGGTCGAGGCCGAGGCGATGATGGCGGCGACGAACGGCGGGTCGTAGCCCTCCTTCTTCATCGACACGCCGAGCGTGCGGCTCATCACGGCGACGTCGGCGGTGGTCGAGCCGGACATCTCCGAGAAGAACATGCTGAACACGGCCACGACCTGGCTGAGGCCGCCCTTGACGTGGCCGACCAGCGCCAGCGACAGGTTGATCACCCGCTGCACCACGTTGGCCGAACTCATCAGCTCGCCGACCAGTAGGAAGAACGGGATGGCGAGCAGCGCCTCCGAATCGACGCCGTCGAACATCTTCTGCACGATCGCGGCGAAGGTGACGTCGGTGAAGGCCGTGCCGATCACCACGCCGGCGGTCAGCGAGAACGCCACCGGCACGCCGAGATAGCCGAAGAACAGGAACAGGAAGGTCATGATGCCGAGGACGAGGGTCGCGCTCATGGCAGGCCGGCTCCTTCCTCGGGCAGCTTGTCCTCGGGCGGGATCTCGAAGCCGTGGCGGCAGCCGTTGACCAGCTGCTCGAAAGCGAACAGGGCGATGAGCGCGCCCGACAGGGGGATCGCCGCGTAGAGCGAGGCGATCGGCGTCATCGACGGCATGCGGAAGCTCGCGAAGCCGCGCAGGAAGTTGATGTAACCGAACCAGGTCAGGAACAGGCCGACGCCGATCACCACCAGCCGGATCATCACCTCGATCAGCAGGCGCGGCGTGCCGGTCATCGAATCGCCGACCGCTGCAAGATAGAGGTGATCGTTGCGCCGCGTCGCCACCGCCGCGCCGATGAAGATGCCGTAGACGAAGAAGGTCGAGGTGACCTCCTGCAGCCACAGCCAGGGATGGCCGATCTCGCGGGTGACGATGTCGCATACGACCGAGGTGCTGAAACCGAACAGCGTCACGCCGCACAGCACCATCAGGACGGCCTCGAGCCGGTCGAGCGCGCGCCACTTGAGCTGCCGTTGCCGCTCCAGCACCAGCGACCGGTCCTCGGCCATACGCGACGCTCCTCCGGTCTTGGTCGACGAGCCTGCCTGCTATTTCACCGCCGCGATGAGCTGCCGGATCTTGTCGGCGTGCGGGCCCAGTTCCTTCGCCATCCTGTCGAGATAGGGCGCGGCCACCTTGTTGAAGCCCGACTTGTCGACGTCGGTCACGATCTTCACGCCCATGCCCTTGAGCTTGGTCGCCGACTCGTGCTCGAGCGCGAGGCCCTTCTCAGGCTCCTGCTTGCCGACCTCGTCGGCCGCCGCCTGTACCCAGCCCTTCTGCTCGGCGCTGAGGCTCGACCACAGCTTGTCGCTGATCCACAGGAGGTTGTTGTTGGCCTCGTGCTCGGTCATCGACATCACCGGCGCCACTTCATAGTGCTTGTTCACCAGGAAGACGTTGACGCCGTTCTCGGCCGCGTCGACCACGCCGGTCTGCAGCGAGGTGTAGACGTTGCCGAACGGCATGTGGACGATCTGCGCGCCATAGGCCGGAAACATGGTGTCCTCGGTCGGTGTCGCCTGGACGCGGACCTTCATGCCCTTGATGTCGTCGATCTTGTGGATCTCCTTCTTGGAATAGATGTTGCGGAAGCCGAGCGTCAGCAGCGCCAGCACGTGGCTGCCCTGCACGGTCTCGTCGACCATGGCGCGCACCGCCTTCGAGACTTCGGGGCTGGCGATCGACTTCTTGAGATGGTCCTCGTCGCGGAACAGGAAGTGCAGCGACATCACGCCGGCCTCCGGCGAAAGCGTCGCGGCATTGGCCGAGGAGCTGAAGCAGAAGTCGATGTCGCCGGTCTTCACCAACTGCAGCACCTGCGGCTCCTGGCCGAGCTGGCCGCCGGGATACTGGTCGATCAGCATCGTGCCCTTGCTGAGCTCCTTGAGCTTGTCGGCGAAGATCTTGCCGCCGACGCCGTAGCCGGTGCTGACCGGCTGATCATAGGCGAGCCGGTAGTGCTTGGTCTGCGCCATTGCATCGCTTGTGAAGCCCAGTCCGGCCAACACCGCGGCAGTTGCGGCGATCCGATTGAAACCCATCGTCAGCGTCCCCCTACACTTTTGATGTTTGTACGAGGGTCGCATTTCGAAGGTTGTCCGACAACCTCTTCCTATGAATTTCCTATTTCACCTTCCCCTCACCCTGAGGAGCCGCGCGGAGCGCGGCGGCTCGAAGGGTGAGGAGGAGCTGGAAAAGGCTATTTCTTGTCGACGTTCCAGAACACAGTGACCGCCGAGACGAGGTTGCCGCTGACGCCCTTGCGGCGCGCCATCGGCTGCACGTACTGGCCGAGCGGCACGGTGACGCCGAGGTCGAGCACGCGCTTCTGCACGGCTTCGGCGAGCTCGCGCTGCTTGGCGGGATCGCTTTCGCGCGCGAACGCCATGCGCAGCTTCTCGATCTCCTCGTCGAGCGGCCAGCCGAACTGGGCGCGGTCGCCGCTCGTCTCGGTGTAGTGGTTGACGATCGGGTCGCTCAGCAGGACCACCGACGCGGCGGTCATCGAGATGTTCCAGCCGCCCTGGTCGACCGGCACTTTCTTGGCGCGCCGCGTCACCTGCGTCTGCCAGTCCATCGACTGCATGTCGACCTTGAAGCCGCCGCGCTCCAGCAGGCTCTTGGCGACCGGGGCGAGGTTGGTCAGCTCCTGCAGGTCGGTGGTCTGCATGATCACGATCGGCTTGCCGTCGTAGCCCGCCTCCTGGAGCAGCTTCTTCGATTCCTCGAAGTTCGACTGCAGGATGCCCTCGGTGCCGACGCTGGTCTGGAACGGCACGGCGCCGCAGCCGAACATGCCGCGGCATTCCTTGTACCAGCGCGGGTCGCCGATCTCCGCCTTCAGGAAATCGACCTGGTTGAGAGCAACCTCCGCGGCACGCCGGATCTTGAGATTGTCGAACGGCGGCAGCTTCCAGTTGAAGCGCAGGATGTAGGTGTTGCCCAGCGTGTTGGTCGTGAACACCTCGATGTTCTTGTCCTTCTCCAGCACCGGTAGCAGGTCGTGCGAGGGCGCCTCGATCATGTCGATCTCGCCCGTGAGCAGCGCGTTGATCGCCGTCTGGCTGTCGGGAATCGACAGCCATTCGATGCGGTCGAGCTTGGCGACCTTGCCGCCGGCCAGGCCCGACGGCGGCTCGGACCGTGGCTTGTAGTCGGGATTGCGGACATAGACGACCTTCTCCCCGGGCTTCCATTCGTCCTTCTTGAAGATGAACGGGCCCGAGCCGGTGGTGTCGCCGAGCTGCTGGCTGATCGGCAGCTCGGCGACGCGCTTGGGCATGACGAACAGCGGCACCGAGGCGGACTTGGCGAGCGTCTTCAGCATCAGGCCGAACGGCTCCTTCAGGACGATGCGGAAGGTCCTGTCGTCGACCGCCGTCATTTCCTTCGTCATCTGGGCGAGCAGGCCGCCCTGCACGTCCTTGTCGCTGAAGCGCTTGATCGAGGGGACGACGTCGGCGGAGGTGACCGGCGTGCCGTCGGTCCATTTGAGTCCGTCGCGCAGCCTGAAGGTCCAGGTGAGCTTGTCGTCGCTCACCGTCCAGCTGTCGACCATCTGCGGCTGCGGCTCGAGCTTCTCGTCGAGGGCAAACAGCGTGTCGTAGATCATGTAGCCGTGGTTGCGGACGATGTAGGCGGTCGTCCAGATCGGATCGAGGATCTTGAGATCCGAATGCATCACGACCTTGAGCGTCTTCGTGTCCGCGAGCGCCGGCCGCGCCAGCCACAGGGCAGAGGAGGCGAGAAGCGAACGACGACGCAACATGGATGACTCCCTACGACTTCATGGTTGATGAAGTGAAGGGTGCCGGCCGGTCGCGGTCAAGCTCATGTTCCTCTCACCCGCCAGGAGGAGCGGTCAGGGTGAGGGGGAACAAGAGAGGGTCAGACGCTGGCGGGCGGCGTCCAGGTCGTCTCCTCGTCGAGCGGGTAGACCGGGCGGGGCAGCTTGGTCCAGGTGAAGTTGGCCAGCACCGGCGAGGTCAGGCCTGGGCAGTCGACTTCGTAGATTTGCTCGGGCTTGAAGAACTCGTCGAAGCCGCCGCGGAAATGGCCGCGGCTCTTGACCACGACGACGCGCGCCTGGCTGATGTCGAGGCCGAAGATCTCGAACTGGCGCGGGTCCATGCACTGGCAGCGGTGGGTGATCACCACGATCTGGATGCCGCCGAGGTCGAGCAGCGCCGACGGGCCCATGTCCGCGGCGACGTTGCGCAGCACGCCGCGTCGGCCGGTGAACTTGCCGTCGCCGAGCTTCACGACCTTGGCGCCCTCGACGTCGAACGGCAGGGAGAACTCGTGGTGCTCCTGGGTGTTGAACGAGGCGGTGAAGATCGCGCCTTCGCCCAGCGCATGTGCCTGGGCGGCAAGGGCGGCGTCGTTGAACACGCCGAAGATCACGCCCTTGGCGCCAGCGCTCTTGAGGGCGCGCAGGAGATAGGTCGTGTTGCCGCGCGCGCCGCCGCCGGGATTGTCGGCGACGTCGGCCAGGATGATCGGCTTGCGCCGGCGGTCGCGGCCCACGGAGACGGCGAGCTGCACCGCATCACCGAGGGCCATCATGCCACGCTTGAAGCGCTCCTTCATGCCCCAGGCGCGCTTGGCGATGTCCAGCGACAGTGCGGCCGCCGCGTCGCGCTTGCCGTTGCGCGCGGTGACCACCGCGGTCAGTCCGTTCTTGGGCGAATCGGCGTAGGCGAAGCCCGCCATCACCGACACGTTCATGATGTCGCCGCCGACCCTGGTCTGCCCGTATTTGATCAGGTCCGCGTAGGGGCCGCGCGCGGTCAGCAGCGCGATCGGCGGCGAGACGATCGGCACCTTCACCATCGTCACGGCGGTCTCAGCGCCGGCCAGGCATTCGCGCAGATGCTTGGCCGCTTCGACGCCGCGCTCGTAGATGTCGTTGTGGGGATTCTCGAGATAGCCCACGAACACGGAAAGATTGTCGGTCATGCGGCGCGAGACGTTGGCGTGAAGGTCGAACACCGCGACCACCGGCACGTCGGGGCCGACGATGGAGCGCACCAGCTCGAACAGGTCGCCATCGGGATCGTCCGTGCCTTCGGCCAGCGCCGCGCCGTGGCAGGAGACGAACACCCCATCGACCGGCAGCACCGACTTCAGGCCGGCGCCGATCTCGGCCAGGAACTCCTGGAAGAAGGTGCGCTCGACCGGGCCGCCGGGCTGCGCCTGCGAGACACGCAGCGGCACCGGCGTCCATGGACCGGTGCGGTCCATCTCGGCGAAGAAGCCCGGCAGGTCGGGCAGCGTGATGGCCGCGGCCGCGCGGCCTTCCGCGACGATGCGGTTGCCGCGGATGTCGACGTCGGTCTCGAAATCTTCCTTGGTGCTGATGGGGGAAAAGCGATTGCACTCGATGGCGAATCCCAGGACGGCGATTCGCGGGTTGTCCTTGGACAACGTCTCCTCCTTAGCGGTGGAGGGAGAGGAAGGCCTCCACCAGACGGTTGAACGTAGCGGCCTGCTCGAAGTATGGCGAGTGTCCTGAGTCGGGCATCAGCTGTGCGTCGCCGCGGGGCAGCCTGGCGGCGATCGCCGCGGCGAGGAACGATGGAAAAACAACGTCTTGGCCGCCCGCAATCATCAGGGTCGGCACGCGAAAATCCTTCAGCCCGTCGAGCGTGCGGGTCGCTGTGCGACGCAAACCGGTGCGCACCTTCTCCTTGTCGAGCGCGCCCGCCATCTCGTCGATGCTCCTGTAAAGAAGGTGCAGGGCGGGAGAGCGCTCGGCCGCGGCAAGGCCGACGGCGGGATGAATGCCCTTGGCGATGCCGGCGGCGACCTTGGCTTCGGCGTCCTTCATCCACGCGTCGTACTGCTGACCGCCCGACGGATCGGCGCCGCGACGGTCGATCGTGCCGGAAGTCGAGCTGAGGACGAGCGCCTTCACCTTGTCGGGATGGGCGATGGCGTATTCGAGCACCGTCCAACCGCCCATCGACTGGCCGACCAGACGTACCTCGCCGAAGCCCAGATGATCGATCAAGGCGGCGAGGTCGCCGGCATAGTCGGCGGGATCGGGGCCGGCCGCGATGCTGTCGGACGGCGCGAAGCCGCGATGGGCGAAGGCGACACAGGTGTAGGAGGGGGCGAAGTGCGCGACCTGCTGCCACCAGCTCATCTGGTTGCCGCCCAGCCCGTGCGCGAACAGCAGGGCCGGGCCGCTGCCGGTGACTTCGTAGTGGAGCTTGCCGAACGGCCGCTCGAGCTTGCCGACAGTGCGCTGCATCGGACCCTCTTCTAGAAGAGGACCAGACTAGAGCCCGCGACGCCGAGCGGCCAGCGTCCCGCCGCGAACAAACGGAACTTGCTTTCGAACAGCGAGGCGCTTTCGCCGGCCATGCGCGCGACCGCGAGCTGGTAGACGGCCTGCGAAGCCGCGCCCGCCGCGACATGGATCGAGGCCGGCGCTGCTCCGCCCATGCGCGCGGCTGCGGTCGCTGCCTTGCCGTGAACGAGATCGCCGGCCTCTGTCGTGAGCTCGGTGATCGCGCTCCAGAACGCATGTTCCCGATGTTGCACCGCGGCGCGCGCCAGCAACGCCTTGCGCAGCGTCTCCTCGCGCTCCCACCACTCGAGCGTCGCCGGCGACTTCAGGAACCGCTCCGCCTGCGCCCACGACGTCACCAGCTGGACGTCGTCCGTGCCGGCATAGATCTTCGCCTCCTCGCGGTCGCCCTCGGTCAGCGGTTCGCCCAGCGCCGCGAACCACGATGCGGCGCGAACCTCGCTGCGCAACGGCCCAAGGAAGATCACGCCGCCTGCCGCACCTCGGGCAAGGTGAGGCCGTACTTCGCGGCGACCTCGGTGGCGCGCCTGACGAAGTCCTCGCGCATCTCGTCGTTGGTGCGCTGCTTGATCTTCCACTTGCGGAAGATCTCGTTGTTCTTCGACTTCGAGCCGCCGAAGAACTTCGGCAGGTACGGCCAGTACTCGTCGACCGCCGCCTGCAGCCGCGCCTTGCCCTCCGGCGTCTTCACCAGCTCGGCCGAGAAGTCCTCGCCGAACTGCGCGTGGAAGCGCTCCTCCGGCATCGTCGCCCGGGCGAGGTTGCGCAGCGGATGGAAGGTGCAGTGCAGCAGGTCCTCGACCTGCAGGATCTCGGCGAGGTCGGCCAGCAGCTTGATGGCGACGAACTCCTCCCAGGTCTTGAGCGGGAACTCGAAGATCGAGAGAGGCTTCTTGCCGGCGCCGGGCACCATGCGCTCTTCGGGGATGCCGATCTGCGTGCCGAGGCCCTTGAAGCGCACGTGATGGCCGTACTCCTCCATCGCGACGCGGCAGGTCAGCCACTTGGCGTAGGGGGTGGGCGCCAGCGCGATCGCCGGCTCGTCGAACACCTGCGCGCCGTAGAGCTCGTTGATGGCGTGGCTGATGACGAGCTTGCTGACGGCCTCGCGATATTCCTCGGGCGCCGACTTCAGCTCCTCGACGGTCTTGACGACGATATCGGTCATCGGTGGCTCCATTGTTCTTAGACGAGGGGCTCGGTGTTGAAGGCTTCGAGGTCGGTGGTCATGTCGGTGAATTTCGCGCCGAGCTTGGCAATGATGTCGGCCGCAAGAGTATCGGGCTTCTCGACCTCGAGCCTGCCGACCGGGCGCGGCTGGCCGAACAGGAACACCTCGCGACCGCGCACGCCCAGCAGCTGGCCGGTGACGCCCTTGGCGGCCGGCGTGCACAACGCCGTCACCAGGTTGGCGACATGGTGCGCGCCGATCTTCAGCGCCCGCTCCTTGTAGGTCTTCTGCGCCTCGTTGGCCGGCTGGATGATGTCGGTGACGCGGGTGCGGGCGAATGGCGCCACGGCGTTGACGGTGATCGCCGCGCGCTGCAGGTCCATGGCGGCAACGCGGGTCAGGCCGAACAGGCCGGCCTTGGCGCTGGCATAGGCCGCCTGACCGAGATTGCCGTACAGGCCCGCCGACGAGACGATGTTGACGATGCGGCCCCAGTCGTAGGTCGCGCCGCCGCGGCCCGACTTGCCCTGGTCGCGCATCACCGCCGAGGCCGCGTTGATCAGGTAGAACGGCGCCGACAGGTTGTTGCGGATCACTGCGTCCCAATCGCCCGGGTTCATGCGAAAGACGAAGGCGTCGCGCAGGATCGCCGCGTTGTTCACGACGATGTCGATGCCGCCGAAGTTCTTCACCGCCAGCTCGACGAGGTGCTTCGCCACACCGGGCGATGCGATGGACTCGGTGAAGGCGATCGCCTTCTTGCCGCCCCCTTTATTGAGGGTCTCGGCGACCTCCTTCGCCGGCGAAGGATCTGCCCCGTCGCCGCCGATCGAGGCGCCGACATCGGCAACGATCACGCTGGCGCCCGCCGCCGCGAGCGACTCGGCGATGGCGCGGCCGATGCCGCGGCCGGCGCCGGTGACGATGGCTGAACGTCCGTCGAGTGATCCCGTCATAGTTCCGCTCCCGTTTTCTTGCCCGCCTGGGCCATCTCCGCCGCCGTGTAGAAGGCGTCGGCATGGATGTCGATCCGGCGCATGCCGCGCCGCTCGAACAGCTTGGTGGCCGCCTCGACCATCACCGGCGGGCCGGCGAGGTAGGCCTTGCAGCCGTCGAGCTCGTCGAAGTCGCGGGCGACGGCTTCGTGAACCAGGCCCGTACGATAGGCGCCGTTGGCGGCTTCGCTCAGCACGGGGGTGAAATGGAGCGTGTCGTGCTGCTTTGCCAGCCGGACGAAATGATCGTGGAAATAGAGATCGCGCTCGGTGCGGACGCCGAAATAGAGGTGGATGTGCTGCGGCAGCTTCTGCGCCAGCGCGCGCTCGACGATCGACTTGATGGGAGCGAGGCCCGAGCCGCCGGCGACGGCAATGATCGGGCCGCGATGGCTCTCGCGCAGGTACGACGTGCCGAACGGCCCCTCGACGCGCACGCTGTCGCCGACCTTCAGCGTCTCGGCGACATAGGCGCTGACCGTGCCGCCGACCGAACGGCGGACGTGGAATTCCAGCACGGGATCGCCCGGCACATTGGCCATCGAATAGTCGCGCGGCGCACAACCGCCGCCGAAAGTCACGGAGGCGAACTGGCCGGCCGAGAAATCGAACGGTCCGCCCGATTCGATGGCAAGCCGCACGCGCTTGATGTCGTGCGTGGCGTCGTCGAGGCCGACCACCCTGCACGAGAGGATGCGGCGCGGATGGACGATCAGGTCGTCCTCCTCCAGCCACGCCACCTCGCAGTCCTCCCATGGCACGGCGCGACAGGCGAGGATCAGGCCGCGCGCCTTCTGCTCGTCGGAGAGCGCGAACTCCGAGTAGCCCTCCATCGTCACCTCGCCCGACACAAGGTGCGACTTGCAGGCGCCGCAATTGCCCGACTGGCAGCCGAACGGATAGTCGACGCCCTGCTCGAGCGCCGACCACAGGATGGTGGCGCCGGTCGGCACCTCGATCGTCCTGTCGGCTCTGGTGATGCGAACCTTGAAGCTCATGGAGAGGTAACGCCCGTCGGAATTTGTTTGCTCCCCAAACAATCTCCGTTTACCACTCGATCCATGGCGCGTCCATCGGCCAAAACTCTCGCCCCGCATCTGGATCGCGGCATGCTGCCCTCGCTGCTGGGCTACGTCCTGCGGCGCACCCAGTCGGCGGTTTTCGCTGATTTCGCCGCAACCTTTGCCAGGGCCGGCGAGGCGCTGACGCCGGCCGAGTTCGGCCTGCTGGTGCTGGTCGAGCGCAACGCGGGCTTGAGCCAGATGGCGCTGGCGCGGGCGCTCGGCATCGACCGCTCGACCCTGGTGCCGATCCTGAACCGCCTGCAGGCGCGCGGGCTGCTGGTGCGCCGCTCCTCGCCGACCGACGGCCGCACCCATGCGCTGGGCCTCACGCCGGCCGGCGAGAAGGCGCTGGCGAAGTTTGCGAAGCTGGTGGCCGCGCACGAGAAGCGCATCGCCTCGGGCCTTTCGGCGGCCGAAACGCGCAAGTTGATCGAGCTGCTGGAGAAGGTAAGGGACAAGGCGATCCCATGACCTCGACCCATCCCGACTTCGCCGGCGTCGACACCGCGACGATGACCGACGCCGACATGCTGCGGCATTTCAACGACAACCGCGTCGAACCGACGAGGCTGCTCAACGGCAGGTTCCTCTCGGTCGATTCGGAACGCGGCATCTGCCGCTGCAGCTTCGAGATCGTGCCGGCCTTCTGCCACTCCCAGGGCCGCATCTGCCAGGGCGGCTTCCTGACCGGCATGATCGACATCGCCATGGCGCATACGGCGATCGCCAAGGGCCGCTTCGCCTGTGCGGTGCCGACGCTCGAGCTCAAGATCAGCTTCATGGAGGCCGTCGGTCCCGGCACCGTGTTCGCCGAAGGCCGCATCCTGCGCTGGGGAGGCTCGGTCGGCTTTCTCGATGGTGACATCAAGGACGCGCATGGCCGGACGATCGTCCACGCCACCTGCACGGTGAAGATCGTCAGGCCGAAGCGCTGAGCCAGTGCTCGGCGATCTGCTGGCGGGTCGCGAACCAGACGCAGCCCTTGCGCTTCATGTGACCGACGATGCGGTCGAGCGCCGCGATGCGGCCGGGACGGCCGATCATGCGCAGGTGCAAGCCGATCGACATCATCTTCGGATGCCGCTCGCCCTCGGCCCACAGCGCGTCGTAGGCGTCGGTCGTGTACTCGGCGAAATCGCGTGCCGTGACGAAGCGGTGGAAACCCTGGTGATAGTGCATGTCGTTGGTGTCGAAGCTGTAGGGAATCACCAGGTGTTTCCTGCCAGACACCTCGACCGAGAAGGGCAGGTCGTCGGAATAGTCGTCGCTGTCGTAGAGAAAGCCGCCTTCCTCGACCAGGAGGCGGCGTGTATTGGGCGAGGGCGTCGAGCGCGTATGCCAGCCGACTGGACGATGCCCCGCGATCCTGGTCAGCACGCGGACGGTCTTGGCGATCGCCTCGCGCTCCTCGTCCACCTTCATGTGCGCATGCTTCTCCCAGCGCCAGCCGTGGCAGGCGATCTCGTGGCCGCGCGCCACCGCATCCTCGATCAGCCACGGCGACAGCTCGGCGGCGCGGCCGCAGGTGCTGACGGTCGCCGGCACTTCCAGCCGCTGCAGCGCATCGGCGATGCGCCACCACGCAGCCTTGGTGCCGTACTCGAAGTGCGATTCCATGCAGCGGTCGGGCACGCCGACCACCTCGTCGGTGACCTCGTAGGCCTTCTCGTTGAACGGGTCGCCGGCCGAGAGCGACATCTCGGCGCCTTCCTCGAAGTTGATCACGAACGAGACGGCGACCCGCGCGCCGCCCGGCCAGTTTGGATTGGGCGGCATGCGGCCGTAACCTTTGAGATCACGCATCCTTGTGTCCGATCACGTCGGCGAGCCCCTGCGCAAGCCCCGTGGAGTCCTTCGGGGCGGGCCGGCGGAACGTGCCGGCGGTCGCCTTGCGCGGATTGAGGCGCACCAGCCCCTCGGCCATGGTCACCGCGGCCTGGATGCCGTCGACCAGCGGCACCGGCACGCGCTCGCGGATCTTGTTCGCAAGGCCTGCGAGCGGCGCGCCGGCGAGGATGATCACATCGGCGCCCTGATCCGTGACGGTCTTGTTCGCCAGATCGACGAGAAGCTGCTCCATCTCGTCGGCCACGGCGTTGATGTTGCTGAACGGCCGGTCGAGCATGCGGATCGCGGCGCAGCGGTCCGAGAGCCCGTGCCACGCCACGATCTCCGCGAACCACGGCTCGAGCGACTTGGAGAAAATCACGATGCCGAAGCTTCGGCCGAGGGTGCAGGCGACCAGCATCGCCGCCTCCGCCATCCCGACGATGGGAAAGTCGAACAGCTCGCGCGCACCGCCCAGCCCCGGATCGCCGAAGGCGGCGCAGATCGCGGCATCGAACGTGCCGCGCTTCTCCGCCAGCATCTCGAGGAAGACGGCGCTGCCGATCGCCGCCTCCGCGCGCGTGGCGATATAGGGCACGCCGCGCGGCGCCGTCATCGGGACCAGCTCGGTGCCGGAGCTGGCGACCCGCTTGCCCGAGGCGACGAGACGGTCGGTGACGCCGACGGAGGTATTGGGATTGGCGACGAGTATCTTCATCCGATCGCTTGCCGGCCAGCGCGCGCCCACAGCGCGCTGGCCACCTTCTGTGCATTGGCAACAATAGCATCGCCGTCGGCGAGGGTCAGCCGGCCGCCGGCCAGCACGACCTTGCCGTCGACGATCACCGTGTCGACGTCGTGGCCCGAGGCGCTGTGCACCAGCACGCCGTAGCCGTCGATCATCGGCGCCATCGTCGGCGCGCGACTGTCGAGCAGCACGATGTCGGCCTTCTTGCCGACCTCCAGCGAGCCGACCTGGTCGGCCATGCCCAGCGCCGCCGCGCCCTCGCGCGTGCCCCAGCCCAGAACGGTCTTCGGGTCGAGCACGTTGCCCTGGCGGTTGATTCGCTGCATGGAGATCGCCCAGCGCATCGCCTCGATCAGATCGCCGGAGAAGGTGTCGGTGCAGAGCGCGATGCGGGCGCCGGCCTCCTGCAATTCCAGGATCGGCGCGATGCGGCCGCCCTTGGCATTGCCGATCGGCGCGTGCGCCACGGTCATCCGGCTCTTGCCGCATAGCTCGATGTCGGCGCGGTCCATGTGGATGCAGTGCGCGGCGATCAGCTTCTCGTTGAGCAGCCCGAGCTTGTCCATCAGCTGCGGCGGCGTCAGCCCGGTCCGCGCCTTTACCGCTTCGACCTCGGCCGGCAGCTGCGACAGGTGCGTGTGCACGTTGCCGCCATGCGCATCGGCAAGCTTCTTGACCTCGCGCAGCAGGTCGTCGGAGCAGGTGTCGGGCGCATGCGGCGCCCAATCGCAGCGGATGCGGCCGCCATCGTGGCCGTTCCAGCGCTCGATCAGCTCGGCATTCTCCTTGAGGCTCGCCTGGCCGATCGCGGTGCTGTAGCGGTGCGTGCCGTCCGCCAGCGAGCCCGGCTCGGCATCGTGTACGCGGCCGGCGATCACGGCGCGCACGCCCAATTCGGCGGCGGCGCGGGCGCAGGACGAGGGGTAGCGATAGAAGTCCATCACCGTGGTGCAGCCTGCGCGCAGCAGCTCGTAGTGGCCGAGGCAGGAGAGGGCGTAGGCGTCGTCCTCGTTCAGCCAATGGCCCTGCGGGATGCCGGGCGTGTACATCGGCGCGAAGCCGATATCCTCGATCATGCCGCGCGTGATCATCAGCGGTGTGTGATTGTGCAGGTTGACCAGCCCCGGGATGACGAGTCGGCCCGTGCCGTCGATGGTCTGTGCCGGCGTCCACCTCGCGCGCAGCTCGTCGGCTCCGCCGATGTCGACGATGGTCTTGTCGGTCACCGCGATGGCGCCGCGCTTCATGATGCGGCCATCGGCATCGAGGGTCATGATCAGGTCGCCGGTGACCAGCAGGTCGCAGGGCTTGGGTGCGTCAGTCATGGTCAGAAGTCCGCTAGTTTGCGCAGGCCGACCAGGCGGTCGCCGACGACGAGGACGAGGACGGCCAGCAGCACGAGGCCGGTCGAGATGGCGGCGATCGTCGGATCGGGATTCTCCTCGACATATTGCAGCATCTGGATCGGCAGTGTTTTGGTCCAGCCGTCGGTGAAGAAGATCGAGATCGGGTAATTGTCCATCGAGGCGAGGAACGCGAACATCCCCGAGGTCAGGAATGCCGGCCCCAGTGCCGGCACCAGCACGCGCAGGATCGCGGTGGGGTACGAGCAGCCGAGCGTCCGCGCAGCGTCGATCAGCGAGAAGTCGAACAGCGACAGCGCGCCCAGCACCGTGCGCACGACGTAGGGCAGGGTGATGATGACGTGCGCCACCAGCAGGCTGGTATAGGCCTCGCGCAGCCCGGCCGCCTTGAAGCCCTGCAGCATGGCGATGCCGACCACCAGGCCGGGCAGCATCAGCGGCGACACCAGGAAGGTCGCGACCCCCTCCCTCCCGGGAAAACGGCCGCGCACCAAAGCGATGGCGCACAGTGTGCCGAGCCCGAGCGCGACGATGGTCGCGAAGGCGGCAACCTCGACCGAGACCAGCAGCGCCGGCCACAGGCCGCGAGTGTTGGCGAGCCGCTCGTACCAGCGCATCGACCAGGCCGGCGGCGGCAGGCTGAATACGCTCGACGAGCCGAACGAGGCGGCGACGGTCACGACCAGCGGCGTCATCAGGAAAACCACCGTGACGATGGCCGCGGACCACATTATGCCGCGGCCGAGGCGCTCGACGGGCGTCATGCCCGGCTTCCTAGCCGGCGCGCCAGCCAGCTCGAGCTGACGACGACGCTCACGGCGAGCGCCAGCAGGATCACCGCCGTGGTCGAACCGAGCTGCTCGTTGCGCATGAACAGGAAGGAGCGGCCGGTCAGTGTCGACAGCGTCTGGAAGCGGTCGCCGATCAGCAGCGAGGGGATGACGTACATCGACACGGCCATCGAGAAGACGAACGCCAGCCCCGACACCACGCCGGGCAAGGTGAGCGGCAGCATGATCTTCACGAAGCGGTAGACAGGTGCCGCGCCGAGCGTCGCGCCGGCCTCGAGCAGGCGCGGGTCGATCAGCTTCACGACGGAATAGATCGGCAGGATCATGAACGGCAGGAAGATGTTGGCCGCGCCCAGCACCAGGCCGGGTGGCGTGAACAGGAGCCGCTGCGGTTCGTCCCAGACGCCCGTCGCCACCAGCAGCTGCGAGACCATTCCGTTGCGCTGGAGCACGATCTGCCAGGCGAACGCCTTCACCACGACCCCGACCGACAGCGGCAGGATGATCGCCACCAGCATGGCGATCTGCAGGGCCGCCCCGGCGCGCGCGAGGGCGAAGGCGGCGGGATAGCCGACGACCAGGCAGACCAGCGTCACCCACAGCGCCACGCTGAGCGTGTTCCAGACCACGCGCCAGTTGAAGGGATCGCTGAAGAACTCGATGTACGGCTTGAGCGTCAGGCCTTCGGCGCCGGTGAAGCTCTTGGCCAGCAGCCACAGCAGCGGCAGGGCGTAGAGCAGCAGCAAGTACAGGCTCGCCGGAACGGCCAGCAGAGCAACCGGATCGCGCCAGGCTTTCATGGCGCCGGATAGAGCAGCGTGTCGGCCGACGACCAGCCGAGCGTCATCTCGCTGCCCGGTGCCGGTACCTGCGGCAGGTCAGACGTCTCGACCATGAGCTGGTCGCCGTCACGCACTTCGAAGTGGAGCTGGACCTTGGAGCCCTGGAATACCGCGTCGCGCAGGCGCGCGTTCGCCGTGTTCTCGGCAGCGCCGATCTTGATGCGTTCGGGCCGAACGGCGAGCAGCACCGGGGCGCCTTTGACGAAACTGCCGGGCGCACGCAGGCGGCCGAGCGCGGTCTCCACCAGGACGATGCCGTCGTCCGTGCCGAGCGACGTGCCGGCCAGCCGCGTGCTGAGGCCGACGAACTCCAGTGCAAAGGGCGTCGCCGGCCGGCGATAGATCGCCTCCGGCGTGTCGAGCTGCTCGATCGCGCCGCGATTCATGACGGCGATGCGGTCGGACATGGTGAGCGCCTCGTCCTGGTCGTGCGTGACGAAGACGGACGTGGTGCCGAGCTCGCGCAGGAGGCGGCGCAACTCGATCTGCATGGTCTCGCGCAGCTTGCGGTCGAGGGCGGAAAAGGGCTCGTCGAGCAGCAGGAGCTTGGGCCGCACCGCTAACGCGCGGGCGACGGCGACGCGCTGTTGCTGCCCGCCCGACAAAGCGCGCACCGAACGGTCGGCGAAGTCGGACAGATGCACGAGATCGAGGAAGCGCTTCACGGCATCCTTGGTCTCGCCGGCGCTGCGCCGATGGGCCTTGAGCCCGAAGGCGACGTTCTCGGCGACCGTCAGGTGCGGGAACAGGGCGTAGTTCTGGAACACCACGCCGACGTCGCGCTTGTGCGGCGGCAGGCCGGTGATGTTGCGGCCGTCGAGCGCGACCGTGCCGCGATCGACCGCGAGCAAGCCGGCGACGATGCGCAGCAGGGTGGTCTTGCCGCAGCCCGAGGGGCCGAGCAGGGAGACGAACTCGCCCTGGGCCACGGCGAGATCGACGCCACCCAGCACTAGGGCCGCGCCGAACGACTTCTCGGCGCCGGAGACTTCAAGGAACGACATCGCTTCCCTGACCTCTCCTGGCGAATAGGGGCACATCAGCCCAACCTTCTCCCGTCTGCGGGGGAAGGTGGCCCGAAGGGCCGGACGGGGGTCATGGGCTTCGTGATCCAAGTTGGCGGTTTGAGGGGCCGTAGCGTGCGTCGCACGTCGCGGCCCCCATCCGGCGCTGCGCGCCACCTTCCCCCGCAGACGGGGGAAGGCGTGAAGTTGGCCGTGTCACATCGCCATCTCGCGGTCCCAGCGCTTGACCCATTCGCCGCGCTCCTTGGCGACGAAGGCCCAGTCAAGATTGTGGACCTTGACGTCGCCGCCGATGCCGAGCGGCGGCTTGGCGGCGGTGTTGGACGGGAAGGCGTAGGTCTCCGGCTGCAGCTTGTCCTGCATCTCCGCGCTCAGCAGCATGTCGATCAGCGCCAGCGCCATGTCCTTGTTCGGCCCACCCTTGACCAGGCACACGCCAGCCGGGCCGACGAAGATGCCTTCCTTGGGCGTGCTCATCTTCACCGGCGATTCCTTCTCCTTCGGGATCACCACCGAGGAGAACAGGCTCGCCATGGCCCAGCCTTCGCCGGTCTCCAGCAGGTTGAAGGCCTGCGGGATCTGCGTGTAGACGGTGAGCAGGTTGGGCTTCAGGGCCTTGATCTTCTTGAAGCCGGCATCGATGTCGTACTGCGCCTTGTCCATCGGCTTGCCGGTCTCGAGGTGCGCGGCGATCACCAGGTTTGCCAGGCCCTCGGTGTTCTGCAGCGAGGGGATGATCAGCCGCCCCTTGAACTTCGGATCGTAGGTCTCCGCCCATGTCGGCACACCGCCGGGCAATGCCTTGGTGTTGTAGGCGATGCCCTGCCAGGGCTGCAGGTAGTTGGCCCACATGCCGTCCATGTGGATGGCGTCCGCGCGCACCTTGGCGAGATTGGGCACGCTGGCAGGCGTCAGCTTCTCGAGCAGGCCTTCCTGGACCGCGAGGATCATGACGGGATCGTCCATCATGACGACCGAGAGATACTGCTTGTCCTTGTTCTTCTGCATCTTCTCGAGGTTGACCAGCGACTTGGTGCCCTCGTAGACGAGCTTGGTCTTGTATTTGGCCTCGAAGGCCTGGGCGACCGTGCCGTTCATCCATGGCGCGAAGTTTGCAGCGCCGCCGATCACGATCTCCTTGGCCTCGGCGCGCACGATCGACGGAAAGCCGCCTAGCGCGAGGGCCGATGCGCCGGCCAGCAGGCGGCGACGCGAGAAAGTCGATACAGTGTTGGGCATGGCAGTCTCCCCTTGCGCAATTTCCCTCTCGATGGACGTGCAATCGGTATGCCAATGATTCCCATCCTCGATCTGGCGCAGAGCGACGGCAAGCTGGCGCCTCAATTGGATCAGGCTTTTCGCGAGATCGGCTTCGCCTCGGTCGTGAACCACGGTGTGCCGTCCGCGACCATTCGTTCGCTCTACGACGCGGCCAACGCCTTCTTCGACCCCCCGGCCGAGGCCAAGCGGCAGGTCGCTCGCCCGCAGCCCGATCAGAATCGCGGCTATATCGGCTACGGCGAGGAGACCCTGGCACGCCTGGGTGGCCGGCAGACTCCGCCGGACTATAAGGAGATCTTCTCGATCGGCCCCTTCGACCTGCCGGACGATGCTTATTATACGGGTCCAGCCGCCTATCCGTCGTTCGCGCCGAACCTCTGGCCGTCGAACCCGCCGGCGTTGCAGCCGGCAATGCGGGCCTATTGGCGGGCGATCACGGCGCTGGCGCAGCGGATGCTCGGCATCAACGCCCGCGCGCTTGGTCTGCCGCCCGACTACTTCGCAGCGATGACCGACCGGCAGATCAGCATGCTGCGCCTGATCTGCTACCCGCCGTACGAGCGGCCGCCGCTGGACGGGCAGTTGCGCGCGGGCGTGCACACCGACCTAAACATGCTCACCTTCGTGCACGCCAATTCCGACACCGGCGGCTTGGAGGTGAGGGCACGCGACGGGGCGTGGGTCGCGCCCTCGGCGACCGGTGATGCGTTCGTGGTCAATGTCGGCGACATCCTGATGCGTTGGACCAACGACTACTGGGTGTCGACGCCGCATCGCGTCGCCAATCCGCCGGACGGCTGGCGCGAGCGGCGCATCTCGATCCCGTTCTTCTTCCAGGCCAATTACGACACGATCGTCGACTGCCTGCGCAGGGGTGAGACGCCGAAGTATCCACCCGTCTCGGTCGGCGCCTACCGCGCCGAACGGTTCGCGAAGACCGCATCATAGTCTTGCCGGACCGCGGGCGTCCCGCCCGCTCATGCGCCTGTGAAGGCGCTCACTCATGAGGCGGGCTGGACGCCCGCGGTCCGGCAAGACGTTCGACTTCTTCTTCCAGCTCCTTGATGCGCGCGACCAGCTTGTTGAGGCCCGGGGCGATCTCGGCCTCGCTGTAGCGGGGCACGATGTGCTGGGTGCAGTTGACGTCCCACGCCTCGGGCGTGAACACGATCGCGCGCTGCGGCCGCGCCTTGTAGGCCGGATCGACCAGCCGCTCCATCAGCTCCGTATCGTTCTCGATCACCCGGGCGCGGCCCCACAGCTTGACCCGCTGCTGGGTCGCGAAGTGCAGGATGAAGATGTGCGCGCGGTCGTTCTCCCTGAGATGACCGAGCGTTATGTACTGGCGGTTGCCGGCGAAGTCGGCGAAGGCCAGCGTGTGCGTGCCGATGGTCTTGAGGAAGCCCGGCGGGCCGCCGCGGTGCTGGATATAAGGTCGGCCGTCGGCACTGGCCGTGGCGAAGAAGAAGGTGTCGATGACGCCGAGGAACTGGCGAAGGTCGTCGGTGATCTCCGTCTTCCACTCCCGTCCCTCGAACATCGGCCGCGATCCCAGACGCGCCTGCTCCGCCTTCACCGAGTCGGAGAACAGGACGTCTTCGGGACCGCTCATGGTCCTACTCCAGCTTCTTGCCCAATTGGCCGGCGACTTCCTGGATGAACTGCCAGGCGACGCGCCCGGATCGCGCGCCGCGTGTCACCGACCACTCCCGCGCCTGCCGCTGCAGCTCCTCGACCGGCACGTCGAGGCGGTAGCGCTTGGCGTAGGCCTCGATGATGGCGAAGAAGGTGTCCTGGTCGGCGTTGTGGAAGCCCAGCCACAGGCCGAAGCGGTCGGACAGCGAGACCTTCTCTTCCACGGCCTCGGAGGGATTGATCGCCGTCGAGCGCTCGTTCTCGATCATGTCGCGCGGCATCAGGTGGCGGCGGTTGGAGGTGGCATAGAACACCACGTTCTCCGGCCGGCCCTCGATGCCGCCCTCGAGCACGGCCTTGAGCGATTTGTAAGCTGCGTCCTGGCCGTCGAAGGAGAGGTCGTCGCAGAACACGACGAAGCGCCGGTCGCTCTCGCGGATGCGGGCGAGCAGGGCGGGCAGCGACGGAATGTCCTCGCGGTGGATCTCGATCAGCGCCAGCGGGCCGGGCGGGCCGCCCATCTCCCGGTTCACATGGGCATGGACCGCCTTCACGATCGAGCTCTTTCCCGCCCCGCGCGAGCCCCACAACAGCGCGTTGTTCGCCGGCAGGCCCTTGGCGAAGCGGCGGGTATTCTCCAGCAGGATTTCCTTCTGCCGGTCGATGCCTTGCAAAAGGTCGAGCTCGACCCGGTTGACCTTGGCCACCGCCTCCAGCCGGTGGCCGGCGGCGTGCCAGACATACGCTTCCGCACCCCTGATGTCGGCGCCGGCCGGAGCCGGCGGGGCGAGGCGGTCGAGCGCCTCGGCGATACGCGAAAGCGTGGCTTTAAGCTCTTGATCCATCGTCATCCAGGGCCCATTTCGGGCCGAAAAGGGGGCGACCATATCGCCCCGCCCTTGCGTTGCAAAGCGGCCTAGGGCGGTTATAGTCCGCGCGCTTTTTCGGCCGCCTCGCGCTTTGGCGGCCATGTGGCCAAAGCGCCTTGAAGAATCGGAGCAGGGACGATGTTCATCTCGGAAGCGTGGGCTCAGGGCGCCGGTGCCGGCGGCTCGGATTTCCTCGTCCAGCTTTTCCCGCTGGTCCTCATTTTCGTCGTCTTCTACTTCCTGCTGATCCGCCCGCAGCAGAACAAGGCGAAGCAGCAGCGCGAGATGCTGGCCGGCGTTAAGCGCGGCGACCGCGTGGTCACCGGCGGCGGCATCATCGGCCTCGTCACCAAGGTGATCGGCGACAACGAGCTGCAGGTGGAACTCGCAGAAGGCGTGCGGGTGCGGATCATCAAGCAGACCATCACGGACATCATCACCCGCGGCGAATCGGTGCGCGGTGCCAAGGAGTCCGACGAGGACGACAAGCCGATGCTGCCGACCAGGGCGGCGGCGGAACCGGCCGAGCGCAAGAGCCTGCTGGGCAGCCTGTTCGGCGGCGGCAAGAAGTAGCGCGCCCAAGACGCTGTAAGCATCATGCTCAATCTTCCGCGCTGGCAAGTCATCGCGATCATCGTCGTTACCGGCCTGGCTGCCCTGTTCGCGCTGCCCAACCTGTTGCCGAGCAGCGTGCTCGACCGGCTGCCGGCCTGGTACCAGGCGAGCCGCATCAACCTCGGCCTCGACCTGCGCGGCGGCGCCCACTTCCTGCTCGAGGTCGACCTGCGCTCGGTGCTGAACGAGCGGCTCACCAACCTGTCCGACTCCGCGCGCGGCGAGCTGCGCAAGCAGCAGATCGGCTTCAAGGACGTGACCGTGCAGAATGGCACCTCGGTCGAGGTGGTGCTGCGCGACGCCAGCCAGCGCGGCAAGGCGATCGAGGCGCTGCGGCAGATCGATCCCTCGCTGCAGATCGGCGGCGACGGCGACACCATCCAGCTGACGTTCTCGAACCAGGACCTGGTGCGGCGCAAGAAAGAGGTGATCGACCAGTCGATCGAGATCCTGCGCCGCCGCGTCGACGAGACCGGCACGATCGAGCCCACCATCACGCGCGAGGGCGACGACCGCATCCTGCTGCAGGTGCCGGGCATCAAGGATACGACCGACCTCAAGCAGAAGATCAACCAGACCGCCAAGCTGACCTTCCATCTGGTGAACGAGGAGGTCGCGGCGTCCGGTCAAAACATCCCGGCCACGCTGCCGCCGACGACGTTCCTCGCGCCGACCCGCGAGGGCATGCAGGCGCTGCGGCTGTCCGATCCGAAGGCCTTCGAGCAGATCACGACAGCCAATCCCCGGATGTCGCCGGAGCAGATCTGCAGGCGTTTCCAGGTGCCGTGCCTCCCGGTGTTCAAGCGGATCGTCGTCGGCGGCGAGGATCTCGACGACGCCAAGGCGACGTTCGAATCGCAGCAGCAGGGCGGCCGGCCGATCATTTCCTTCACCTTCAACTCGGCCGGCGGCCGCGCCTTCTGCGCGGCGACCCGCGCCAACATCGGCAAGCGGCTCGCGATCCAGCTCGACAACGAGATCATCAGCGCGCCGGTCGTGCAGAGCGCGATCTGCGGCGGCAGCGGCATCATCACCGGCCAGTTCACGCCGCAGCAGACCCAGGAGCAGGCGCTGCTGCTGCGTTCGGGCGCGCTGCCGGCCACGCTGACCATCATCGAGGAACGCACGGTGGGCGCCGACCTCGGCGCCGACGCGATCCATGCGGGCGCGCTGGCGGCGGTGGTCGGCACGATCCTGGTCATCCTGTTCATGCTGTTCGTCTACGGCCCGGTGTTCGGCGGCTTCGCTTCGCTCGCGATGCTGGTGAACCTGCTGCTCGTGCTGGCGGGCATGTCGCTGCTCGGCGCCTCGCTCACCCTGCCGGGCATCGCCGGGCTGGTGCTGACGGTCGGCATGTCGGTCGATTCCAACGTGCTGATCTACGAGCGCGTGCGCGAGGAGCGCGAGAACGGCCGATCGCCCTTCAGCGCCCTGGCGACAGGCTATGACCGGGCGCTCACGGCGGTCATCGATTCCAACCTGACGGCGCTGATCGCGGGCGTGCTGCTGTTCGGAATGGGCTCGGGCCCGATCAAGGGCTTCGCGACCTCGCTGACGCTCGGCCTCCTGACCCACCTTTTCACCGCAACGGTGTTCACCCGCATGCTGCTCGCGGTCTGGGTGCGCTGGCGGCGTCCGACGGAACTGCCGGTCTGATCATGCTCTGGAAACCGCATCACCTCATCCGGAAACGGACCGACTTCGACTTCCTCGGCAAGCGCAAGATGGCACTCGTGCTGTCGAGCGTGATCAATCTCGCGGCCCTGGTCGGCGTGTTCGTGTTCGGCCTGAACTTCGGCATCGACTTCGAGGGCGGCATCGCCATCCAGGTGCGCGCCAAGCAGGGCGAGGTCCATCTCGACAATCTGCGCTTGGAGCTGGGCAACCTCGGCATCGGCGAGGTCACGCTGCAGGCGTTCGGCGACAAGAGCACCGCGCTGATCCGCGTGCAGCGGCAGGAGGGCAACGCCGAATGCGTCGCCCATGCCGATGCCGTCATGAAGCGCCGCGCCGGCAACGGCTGGTCGGTGAAGCCCGGTCCGGCCAACACCGGCGACGTCGACTTCACCGCCCCCAACACGCTCGATGCCGCCGGTTGGCGCGACGCGGTGAGCCAGGTCGGCCTGACCCTTCAGGAGCGGCAGGTGCCGCGCGCCAACTCCAACACCGCGCGCATCGACATGAGCCCCGAGCAGCGGGCCGAATGGTGCCAGCAGGTGGCGATCAAGGTGGTCGACGATACGATCAAGGACCAGTACGAGATCCGCAGCACCGAATCGGTCGGTCCGAAGGTCGGTGGCGAGCTGATGCAATCGGGCATCTGGGCGGTGGCGGCCACCCTGGGTGCGATCGCGATCTATGTCTGGATGCGCTTCGAATGGCAGTTCGGCGTCGGCGCGCTGATCGCGCTGCTGCATGACGTGCTGTCGACGGTCGGCATCTTCGTGCTGTTCCGGCTCGACTTCAGCCTGACCGCTCTGGCGGCGCTGCTCACGATCGCCGGCTACTCGGTCAACGACACCGTCGTGATCTTCGACCGGGTGCGCGAGAACATGCGGCGCTACAAGAAGATGGGGCTGATCGAGCTGTTGAACTTCTCGATCAACGAGACGCTCGCCCGCACCATCATGACCGCGGGCACGGTGTTCGTCGCGGTGCTGGCGCTGGTGCTGTTCGGCGGACCGGTGCTCTACAGCTTCTCGATTGCCATGCTGTGGGGTGTGATCGTCGGCACCTATTCGTCGATCTGGATCGCCTCGGCGTGCCTGGTCTACATGAACCTGCGGCCCGAGCAGCTTCGTCTCGGCAAGGACGACGAAGCCAAGGCGAAGGCTTGAAGCCGCCGGGCTCTGGGCCCCTCGACAAAACCCTGCCGGCGCCGGATCCGGCGCAGGTCCAGGTGATCCGGACCTATGGCCCGGGCCATTTCCAGATCAGCGACCGCGACTGGCGCGAGCCCGTGCTGGTGACGCCGACCGGGACCACGCCGTGGCCGGTGCAGCGCGCCGAGGAACTGTCGACGGACAATGTCGCGGCCGCGCGCTCCGGCGCCGCACCGGCAGAGCTGCTGGTGGTCGGCTGCGGCAGCCGCTCGGTGTTCGTGCCGCCGGCCGTGCGCACTGCGTTGAAGGACATCGGCCTGGCGCTCGAGGTCGTGGACACCGGATCTGCCTGCCGGATCTACAACGTGCTGCTGGCCGAGGGGCGGCGGGTCGCGGCGGCCCTGATCCCCTTGTAGGATCAACTCGATGTCGATCGAGCTCTATCTCGCGTTCGTCGCCGCCGTGGTGATCCTGATGGCGATCCCCGGGCCGAACGTGGCGCTGATCGTCGCGAACAGCGTGGCGCACGGCACGCGCTTCGGCCTGCTGACGGTCGGCGCGACCAGCAGCGCCGTCGTGGTGCATCTCGCGCTGACGGTGATCGGCGCGACCGCGGTGCTGAGCTTCCTCGCTGCGAGCTTCGACTGGCTGCGCTGGGCGGGTGTCGCATACCTCATCTGGCTCGGCATCTCTGCTTGGCGCGCGCCGGCGCCCGATCTCGCCCAGACCAAGCCGCAAGCCCGCTCGGCGCGATTGATCTTCGCGCGCGGCTTCCTGGTCGGGCTCACGAACCCCAAGACTTTGCTGTTCTACGGCGCCTTCTTTCCGCAGTTCATCACACCAGGTTCCGATGCAGGGCATCTGCTGCTGCTGCTCGCGGTGACGTTCCTTGCGGTGGCGATCCTGTGCGACAGCGGCTGGGCGATCCTCGCGGGCCGGCTGCGCGCGTTGCTGGTGGTGCAGGCTCGGCTGCGCAATCGCATCACCGGCGGGCTGCTGGTCAGCGCCGGCCTCGGCCTCGCAATGGCGCGCCGCTCCTAGAGCGCCGATTTTTCTTTCTGGTCGGCACAAATTCCTAGCGCGGCGGGGAGCGATTCCCTGGGAAATCTCGCTCCGGAACTTCAAAGGCCACGAATCTTGCCGTCGCAACGCGCTCATGATGGGCAATGGAGCGGGATTTGAAGCCCGCAAACGGCGGCTTTTTCTCCGGGCCATTGCCCGTAACAGGTGTTCGGCGCGCGATCATGCACTGTCGCGCGCGCATGATCTTCCTCATCGGACCGCGCCACTCCAGTGGCGCTCATGATTCCCGAGCGCCACTGGAGTGGCGCGGTCCGATGAGGGGTGTTTTCTCTGGGGGACAGAATCGGTGGATTCGTGGACTCCGGGCCCGAAACCCTTGTGCCATCGGCATCCAACCGGTCCACCCCCGAGTGGACTCTCGCGGACTCCAAACAAAACGGGGCCCCGCAGGGCCCCGTGTCACGTGTGGGTGCCGGCGGTCACACAGGCATGTTCTGCTGCGCCACCATGCAGTACAGCATGCCGATCGAGAACATGGTGTTGAAGCGGCTGGCGTAGAGCGCGGGCTTGGCGGCGGCGGCCTTTTGCTCGTCGGTCGCCGGCACGAGACCCAGGATCTTCTGCTGGTTCGGCCAGATGATGAACCACACGTTGAAGGCCATGATCAGCGCCATCCACATGCCGGTGCCGATCATGATGAAGCCCTTCTGGAAGGTGAGGGCCTGCACGATGAAGTGCTGCATCCACGCCAGCAGCAGGCCGGTGATCACCGTCGCCAGCGCGCCGTAGCGGAAGTAGAACAGTACGTTCGGCGCGATGACCTTGGTGATGGCGCTGCGGTTCTCGGCCGGGATGCTGGGCATGCTCGGCACTTGCACGAAGTTCAGGTACCAGAGCAGGCCGATCCACATCACGCCGCTGATCACATGCAGCCAGCGCATCGCGAAGGTCGACCACGCCATGTCGAAATGCGTCATCTGCCCGGTGGCGGCGCCAATGACGAGGATGATGACGATGAGCAGGATGACGCCGGCGACGACGGTATTTCTGGGCGATGTGAAAATGGCACCCATGTTTCAACTCCCCTATCTTGTTGCGGGATGCAAACATCCCATCAACCTATTGTAATACGCACGATGCCTGCGTTCAACCGCCGCAGGGAGTCTCATGGCCATTGCTTACAGTGCCTCTGAAGCGGCCCACCGCTACGTTCTCGACGAGGTACGGGCGGCAGACCGTGACCGTTTTCTGGCTACCCTGTTCGCGCCGGAGCCGCAGCGCCGTGGGTTGATGGCGTTGCTTGCCTTCGATCATGAGCTGTCGCGAACCCGCACGGTCACGCGCGAACCCATGCTGGCGCGCATCCGGCTCGAATGGTGGCGCGAGGCGGTGGCCGAGGCGGCGGGTGAAGGAAGGCCGCGCGCTCAGCCGATCGTTGAATCGCTCAGCGAAACCGTCCGGCGTCACGCCCTGTCGCAGCAGCGCATGGTCGATCTGATCGACGCGCGCGAGGAGGAGATCGACGGTGCGCTCGACGTCGTATCGGCCGGCCATTCGCTGGCCGACCTGCAACTCGCGGTGCTGGGCGTGACGGACCAGCCGACGCGCCAGGCGGCCCGCGCTATCGGCGCGGCATGGCTGATGGGCGAGGGACCCGAGCGCACGGCGCTTCTGGCCGAGGCTCGCACGCATCGGCCGGTGGACCCCGCGGCGCTGCCGATCCTCCTGCCGGCGCGGCTGCTCGACCGGCGGTGGCCGGCGTGGCAGAAACCGTTGGTCCTGTGGTGGAGCGCGCGGCGCGGGCGGTATTGAGCGATGTCGACACGCATCGACAAGTCGTGGGTCGTGCTCGAAAGCATCGAGAACGACGAGCATGATCGTTGCGTCGACCTGTTCCGGCGACCAGACGGCAGTTTCGGCTTCGAGGTCTTCCGCCGCGACGTCGAGGATGCCGGGCTCTGGACGGCGGTTGCCTACCATTCCGGCGCCGCCTATGGCTCGAAGGAGGCCGCCCTGGCGGCCGCTGCCGGCTCGGTGAATTGGCTCGCGCCAGTGCTCGCGGCCCGCGCGGGACAAGACTGAATCGAACGGAGGCAACGTGGCCAAGGTCAAGGCGAACGGCATCGAGATCGAATACGAGACCGCCGGCAACAAGAGCGACCCGGCGCTGCTGCTGGTCATGGGGTTGGGCGCGCAGCTCACCATCTGGCCGGATTCGCTGTTCCAGGGACTCGCGGCGCGCGGCTTCTACGTGATCCGGTTCGACAATCGCGACACCGGCCTCTCGAGCGACTTCGGCAAGTGGGGCGTGGCCGACATCCCGGGCGCGCTGCAGGCGGCAATGAAAGGCGAGAAGGTCAAGGCGCCCTATCTGCTGGACGACATGGCGGCCGATGCGGTCGGGCTGCTCGACGCGCTCGGCATCGACAAGGCGCACATGGTCGGCGCGTCGATGGGCGGCATGATCGTGCAGATCATCGCGGGCAAGTATCCGCAACGCACGCGCTCGATGGTGTCGATCTACTCGACCTCCGGCCGCCGCGGCCTGCCGCAGGGCAAGCCCGAAGCGCTCGCCATGCTGGGCTCGGTGCCGGAGAACGACACGCGCGAGGCGCGGGTGCTGCACGGCATGAAGCTGCGCCGGATCATCGGCAGCCCCGGCTTTCCGACGCCCGAGGCCGAGCTGCGCGCCTTCGTCGAGAAGAACGTCGACCGGCGCTACTATCCCGAAGGAGTCGGCCGGCAATACGTCTCGGTCATCGCTTCCGGCGACCGCGTCGATCTCCTGAAGACCGTCAAGGCGCCGACACTCGTCCTGCACGGCGAGGAGGATCCATTGCTGCCGGTCGAGTGCGGCCGCGATGTCGCCCGGCTGGTGCCGGGCGCGGAGATCGAGACCATCGCCGGCTGGGGGCACGACTTCCCGCCGCAGCTCGTGCCGCGACTCGTCGATCGGGTGGCGTCCTTCTGCACGGGAAAATAGGCCGTCGCCCCGAGCGTAGCGAAGCGAAGTCGAGGGGCCTATTTTGACGGCGCCAGAAAAGAGGTCCCTCCGTTCCGCGCTGCGCGCTCCGGTCGGGACGACGGTGGAGGGCTAGACCAGTGAAGTTCGGCATCTTCTACGAGCACCAGCTTCCTCGTCCGTGGGACGCCAAGAGCGAGTACCAGCTGCTGCAGGACTCGCTGACGCAGATCGAGCTGGCCGACAGGCTGGGCTACGACTACGCCTGGGAGGTCGAGCACCACTTCCTCGAGGAGTACTCGCACTCCTCTGCACCGGAGGTCTTCCTCGGCGCCGCCAGCCAGCGCACGAAGCGCATCCGGTTGGGCCACGGCGTCGTCCAGCTCACCACCAATCAGCCGCACCGCGTCGCCGAGCGCATCTCGACGCTCGACCTGCTGTCGGGCGGCCGCGTCGATCTCGGCATGGGCGAAGCGGCGGGACCGGCCGAGCTGCATCCCTTCAACATCCGCGTGCGCGACAAGCGCGAGCGCTGGGAGGAGGCGGTCAAGGCGATCGTGCCGATGTTCAGCAAGGAGAGCTGGGAGTTCCACGGCCAGTACTACGACTTTCCCGCGCGCAACGTGATTCCCAAGCCGTTGCAGAAGCCGCATCCGCCGCTGTGGGTCGCCTGCTCCAACATCGCGACCATCGGCAAGGCCGGCGAATGGGGCATGGGCGCGCTGGGCTTCACTTTCGTCACGCCCGAGGCAGCGCGCGCCTGGGTGCACAAGTACTACAACAACCTCCTGAACAATTCGCAGAAGCTCACCGACTATCCGAGCAATCCCAACGTCGCGATGGTCTCGGGCTTCATGTGCGCCGCCACCGACGCGGAGGCCGAGGCGAAGGCCGCCGGCTGGACGTTCTTCATCTTTGCCCTGAGCTATTACGGCCGCAAAGGCGTCGATGCGCCGGGCACGTCCAATCTCTGGAAGGAGTACCAGAGCTGGAGGGGCGGCCCGGAGGAGAGGACGGCGCTGGAGTCGGGACTGATCGGCTCACCCGAGACGATCCGCCGGAAGCTGCGCCAGTTCCAGCAGAGCCGCGTCGACCAGGTGATCCTGCTCAACCAGGCCGGCAAGACCAGCCACCAGGACATCTGCGAGTCGCTCGAGCTGTTCGCCCGGGAAGTGATGCCCGAGTTCCACGACGCCGAGGCCGAGCATGCGGCGTGGAAGGAGAAGGTGCTGAAGCGCGAGATCGTGCTCGAGGACCTCGACGTCCAGAAGTACGACATCTACAGCCACCAGAACGAGCACATCGTCCGGCTCACGCCGGAGCAGCTCAAGGCCAAGATGGCGGAGAAGGAAAGGGCTAGATCGGCAGGCGATTGAGGATCGGCCGCGGCATGTGGCGCACGATCAGCATGATGTAGCGCCATAGCCCGGGCGCGTAGACCTCGACCTTGCCGCGGCGGATGGCGTCGACCGTCGCGCGCGCCACGTCCTCGGCGGAGGCGAGCCGCTGGCCCTTCTCCTTCATGTGCGTCGTCATCGCCGTGTCGGTCGGGCCGGGCTTGATCAGCACGACCTTCACGCCGGTGCCGACCAGCCGGTGGTCGAGGCCCTGCGCGTAGCGCGCGAGCAGCGCCTTGGAGGCGCCGTAGATGTAGTTGGCGCGCCGCGTCACGTCGCCCGCGACCGAGCCGATGATGGCGATGGTGCCGCGCTGCGCCGCGGCGAACGGCCCGGCGAAGGCCTCGGCGAACAGCACCGGCGACACGGCATTGACCTGCAGGATCCGGTCGGCCGTGGCCAGATCAGCCTTGTGCTGGTCGAGCGGCATCCAACCATGGGCGATCAGCACGATATCGACCGCGCCCTCGCCGATGGTTGCGTCGGCGAACGCCTTGATCGCGTTGGCGTCGTGGAACTCCGGCGTCGCCAGGACCGCCGAGCGGGCGCCGCGCGCCTTGAGGTCGGCGGCGATGCGTTCGAGCTTGGCAGTGTCGCGCGCCATCAGGACGAAGTCGGCGCCTTCGACGGCCCATATCCGGCAGCAGTGCTCGGCGATGCCCGAGGTCGCTCCGATCACGACGATCTTCATGGCAGGTCCTCTCAGAAGCCCATCAGCCGCCGCGACATCCCCGAGCTCATGCCCGGATCGCGCAGCGCCGTGAAGGCGGCGAGGTTGGGGGTGCTGGCCTGGAAGAACTCGCGCGGCATGCGCGCGTCCTTGGCCGGATAGAGCCGGCCGCCCGCGGCGCGCACGATGTCGTCGAGACGGGCGAACAGGGCGGGCAGGGCGGCACCGTTGCGGAAGTCGAGCGCGAGCGTCACGCCCTCGCGCGGGAAGCTCAGCAGGCCGGCGGCCGGCCGGTCGGCGAAGGTCTTGAGCACGGCGAGGAACGAGCCTTCGCCCGACCGGGCGATTGCCGCCAGCATGTCGCGGGTGGCCTCGAAGGCTTCGGCGCGCGGCACGACGCTCTGGTACTGGTAGAAGCCCTTCGGCCCGTACAGCCGGTTCCACTCGAGCACCGAATCGAGCGGGAACAGGAAGGGCTCGTAATGGACGATTTGCACGCCGGTCTTGCGCCTGCCGAGTGCGTGGTAAAGCGCGTTGAACGGCTTCAGCGACAGGCTGTTCACCAGCGAGACCGGCGGCGTCAGCGGCACGCGGCGCTGACGGGCCTGCCAGCGCCGGCCCGTGCGGCCCTCGGCGGGGCGGGCGCGCATGAACAGGCCGCGCAGCGCGCTGCCCGAGGTGCAATCGATCCACGAGACCGTGTGCTCCCACGCCGCCTCTGACTCGTCGGACAGCGAGAAGAAGCTCGACAGGCCGGAGAAAGGGACGGTCTCGGCTTCCAGCCACGGCCCGCGGCTGGGGCGGAGCTGCAACTCGACCTCGGTGATCAGGCCCGTGAGGCCGAGGCCACCGATCGTTGCCCGGAACAGGTCAGGCTGTTCGTCAGGGCTGCACTCGATCGTCTCACCCGAAGTACGGACCAGCTTCAGGCGCCGCACATGCTCGCCGAAGGTGCCGACGACGTGATGGTTCTTGCCGTGCACGTCGTTGGCGATGGCGCCGCCCACCGTCACGAACTGTGTGCCGGGGACGACCGGCAGGTTCCAGCCGCGAGGAATCATCAGCCGTGAGATGTCGCGCAGCACGACGCCCGCTTCGCAGACCAGCCGGCCGGTCGCCTCCTCGAACGAGATCAGGCGGTCGAGGCCGGCGGTGCGCCACAACAGGCCGCTGGGGTTGAGGCAGGCATCGCCGTAGCTGCGGCCCAGCCCATAGGCGATGCCGCTGCGCCCCGTCACGGCGGCGGCGACCGCAGTGCGGTCGGTGAGATCGACGACGTCGTGAGGCTCGGCGCCCAGACGGCCCCAGGACGAGACAGGCCTCATGCAAGCGCCACTATAGACCATCGCTTCGGGCCGCTGCATCTTGGTTCGCAATGAAGCACGTTCCGGTCCTGATCGCGGGCGGCGGCCCGGTCGGCATGACGCTGGCACGCACGCTCGCGTCGTTCGGCGTGCGCTGCCTGCTGGTCGAGCGCCAGCCCTCGACAACGCGGCATCCGAAGATGGACATCACCAACGGCCGTTCGATGGAGCTGTTCCGCCGCATCGGCCTGGTCGACAGGCTGCGCGCCGTGGCGGTGCCGGAAGAGAACAACTTCGACGTCGCGTGGATCACCACACTTGCAAGGGAAAAGGGCGGCCGCGAGCTGCACCGCTTCCGCTATCCCAGCGTGGTCGAGAAGCGGGCCGAGATCCGGGCGAAGAACGACGGCACCCAGCCGCGCGAGCCGGCGATGCGGGTGAGCCAGGTGAGGATCGAGCCGGTGCTGCGCGATGCCATCGTCGGCGATCCGCTGGTCGACGCGCGCTGGGGTGTGGCGTTCGAGGATTTCGAACAGGACGCGGCCGGCGTCACCTGCACGCTGCGCGTGGTCGAGACGGGCGCGACCGAGACGGTGCGCTGCGACTATCTCGCGGGCTGCGACGGCGGCTCGTCGATCGTGCGCGATAAGCTGGGCATCGGCCTCAGCGGCAAGGCCAATGTGGCGCATCGCTACATGGTGCACTTCCAGTCGCAGGCGCGCGACATCCTGCAGGCGTTCGGAGTCGCCTGGCACTATCAGAGCGCCATGGGCACCCTGATCGCGCAGGACGACAAGGAGACCTGGACCCTGCAGATGCGCCTGCCGACTGAAGGCAACACCGACCCCAACGCGGTGCTCGACGCCTGGGTCGGCCGCGGCGACTTCGAGCGCAAGATCCTGGTCGCCAATCCGTGGTTCACCAACCTGCTGCTGGCCGACAGTTACGGGCAGGGGCGCGTGTTCCTCGCGGGCGATGCGGCACACCAGTACATCCCGACCGGCGGCTACGGCATGAACACCGGCATCGGCGACGCGATCGATCTCGGCTGGAAGCTCGCGGCGGCGGTGAAGGGCTATGCCGGTGCCGGCCTGCTCAGCTCCTACGACCGCGAGCGGCGGCCGGTCGGCTATCGCAATCGGCTGGCGTCGGAACGCCACACCGACGTGCGCCTCAAAATCGCCGAGCTCTACAAGAACGAGCGCGATCATGACGCGCTGGCACGAGGCATCGCCGCGCTGGGCAATGCCGAGAACGAGAGCTGGGGCATCGAGTTCGGCTACCGCTATGACGGCGTCGAGCCGCATCCCACGACCTACGAGCCGACCACCGCGCCCGGTGCGCGTTTGCCCAGCGTCTTCCTGCGCGACGGTTCCGCGCTCTACGACCGGCTCGGTCGCTGGTTCACCCTGCTGCGCTTCAGCGACGCCGATCCGTCCCCTCTGATCGACGCGGCGCCGGTACCGGTCGAGACCGTGATCGTCGACGATCCGTCCGTCGCGCCGATCTACGAGGCCAGGCTGGTGCTGGTGCGGCCCGACACGCATGTCGCCTGGCGCGGCAACGCGTGCGACGACGGGCACAAGGTGTGGCAACAGGTGCTGGCATGAAGATCGCGGTCGTTGGCGGCGGCATCGGCGGGCTGTCGGCTGCGCTACACCTCCTGCGCGAAGGCTTCGACGTGCATGTGTACGAGCAGGCGCCGCGCATCACCGAGGTCGGCGCCGGCATCCAGATCAGTCCCAACGCCTCGCGGCTCCTGATCCGGCTGAGGCTGAAGCCGGCGCTGGATGCGGCCGGGGTATTCCCGCAGGCCGTCCACCAGCGCCGCTGGGACGACGGCCGCACGCTCCAGCGCGCGCCGGTCGGCAAGCTGGTCGAGGAAACGTTCGGCGCCCCGTACTACCATTTCCATCGCGCCGACCTCGCCAACCTGCTGGCGGCGGCATTGCCGGCCGAGCGCGTGCATGTCGGCCACAAGCTGGTCGACCTCGAGCAGAAGGGCGAGCGGGTCGTCGCGCGCTTCGAGAACGGCGCGAGCGTCGAGGCCGACGCGCTGGTCGGCGCCGACGGCATCCACAGCAAGGTGCGGCACATCGTGTTCGGGCCGGAGAAGGCGCGCTTCACCGGCTGCGTCGCCTGGCGCGGCCTGGTGCCGGCCGATCGCGTCGCCCATCTCGGCATCGAGGTCGCCTCGCACAACTGGATGGGGCCGGACGGCCACGTCGTGCACTACTGGGTCTCAGCCGGCCGGTTCATGAACGTCGTCTGCGTCACCGAGCATGGCGGCTGGACATCCGAGAGCTGGACCGAGAAGGGCAACGTCGCCGATGCCATGGCACGCTACGAGGACTGGCATCCGACGGTGCGGGGTCTGATCGCGTCGTTCCCCGAGACCTACGTCTGGGCGCTGCACGACCGTCTCCCCCTGCCGCGCTGGAGCGACGGCCGCATCACGCTGCTGGGCGACGCCTGCCATCCCATGCTGCCGTTCATGGCGCAGGGCGCCGCGCAGTCGATCGAGGACGGTGCGGCGCTGGCGTCATTGCTGAAGGCGATGCATGACGACGTGCCGGGTGCGCTGCGCCGCTACGAAGAGGTCCGCAAGCCGCGCGCGACGCGCCTGCAGGAGGCGAGCGCCAACAACCGCACGCGCTTCCACCTGCCCGACGGCCCCGAGCAACAGGCGCGCGACCAGGCGATGGCGGCGTCCGGCGACCGCTCGATCGCCAACATCGGCTGGCTCTACCTGCACGACGCCGGGGCGGTCTGAGACCCTCCACGACGTCCACCCGAGTCCACCCGGCCGGTGAACGCCTCCGATGCCGATTCCATAAGGGTTTTACCCGGAGAGTCCTGGAGTCCACCGCCACCCCCGCGGCTGGACGCCTGCTGGACGGAGTTGTGTGCGTCAAGTTCAGCAAAACGGTCATAGCGGGTGATGTTGGGCATGGTCGTCGCGGAGCCCCGTGTAGCGCCGCGGCGCCCATGCCCGCCCGCCGCATCAGGCGGCCAAGGCCCGTAGGGCGAGTTTCTTGTG
>DATGMK010000076.1:0-27538 GCA_035293665.1 Reyranella sp.
CAGATCGCCTTCAAGCCCGACTGGCACAGGCACGCCAAGGCGGCACCGTTCAAGCGCAACGACGCGATGCTCGAGGTCCTGCCGATCGGCGTCATGGTTTTCGCGGGCAGCGGCATCCAGGCGAACCTCGCCGACAAGGCAAGGAAGCTCGGCATTCCCGTGTGGCAATTCAGCGAGGGCGGCGCATGACAGGCTGTGTGAAAACGTCAGCGCGTAGCCTCGGCGGAGCACCTCCTCCCAACGCAACGTCGGGCTGACCTCAGCTCGGCGTTGCTCGGAGGTTGATGCTCCGGACCATGTTGAAGGCGAGTACGGAGAGCGCCATCTCGGTGCTTGTTCCTGCAATCCCGCGGGTAAGAAAGCGCCCCGACATCATCTGTTTCATTGTCCCGAAAGGATGTTCCACCGAGCATCTTCGGAGCCGCATCAACTCCGGGCGATTTGCGACGCGCGCGGTCATGCGATCGAGGGCGTCTTCGTGGACGTGCCGCGTCACCGATCGACGCATCGCTGTTGTACAACGAGACTTGAGCGCGCAACCGCTGCAATCCCGCGACACATAGAAGATACTCTGAGGATGAACTCGTTGGGTCCGTGCAAGCACCCGCCCAGCCGGACATGTAAAGCTGTCATCGTCGGGATTGTAGATGAAGGCGGAGCGTTCAAACTCGTCGCCGTTGCCTCGGTTGTTGACGGAACGCTTGACCGGTACGCAGGCCGTGATGTTGTCCGCTTCGCACGCCGCTGCCGCATTGCCATTTGAGTAGCCGGTGTCGGCGACAACGGTTAAGTGCTCGCGGGCCAGTAGCTCCTTCACGGCCTTTGACATCGGGTGCAGCATCCTCAGGTCGTTAACCTCGTCGGTCACGGCATGGTGAATGATGAGGCCGGTGTCGGCGTCGACTGCGATTTGGATGTTGTAGGACGGCGGCTTGCCGCCCCGGCCGAAGCCCATCGGTCGCGCGTCCAGTTCGCCGTCGACGACCAAAGTGCGATCATCCTGTTCAAGGTAGCCCGCCAAACGATTCAGTTCGTCGCGGCGTGTCTTCAATGCCGCGAGCGCCTCCATGGTCGATCCGTCGCTGTCGCCGGGCTCGGCGGCATCTCGTTCGTCGAGCTCGGCAAGGTACTGGGCGACACGCGCGTCGATTTTCTCGGCTTCTTCGGCGATCCGCCGCCGATCAATCACCCTGTTCTGACTTGCCGCCGCGCGGAACTTCGCTCCGTCGATCGAGACCAGCTTGGCAGCGAACACACCCTGATCTCGGCAGAACAGGACGAATGCGCGGCAGGCCCCGACGATTGCGGGCCCGTTGTCGCGCCGAAAGTCGGCGACCGTCTTGTGGTCGGGCGCGAGCCGGCGGACCAGCCACATCACTTCGATGTTGCGCTTGCACTCGCGCTCGAGCCGGCGGGACGAGCGAACCTCGTTGAGGTAGCCATAGATGTATAGCTTCAACAGGTCGCGCGGGTCATATCCTAGTCGGCCGGTGGATGCAGGTGCTGCACGCTCAAACTCAAGGGCGGTGAAGTCGAGGCCATCGACGAACGCGTCTACAACACGAACAGATGATTTATCGTCGACATAATCGTCGAGAACCGGGGGCAACAACGTCGTCTGGTGGCGATCTTCTCCAGCTACATACGCCATAACTGCACTCCGGCACCCGATGTGCTGGAGCTCTACTCCGACGGTGGCGTGCGCGTCGAGGCCGGGATGGCAAATCGCTCGCCCCGCCCGGATTAACCTCGTAGTATCCCGTTGGGAATAGCGGGATAGTACGATGGCTGCAGCTAGTTTTGATGCCTTTCAGCGTAACCAGACGAGCGCGTTCACAGCGGTGCTGGCATCGGAACACTGGCCGGGCTGATCGGATTGGGAGGAGCAGAGTTCCGCCTACCCTTTCTCATCAGCCTATACCGCTTCGGCGCGCTGGAAGCCGTCATCATTAACAAGGCCATGAGCCTTGTGGTGGTCATGTCGGCGCTGCCCTTCCGTACCAGCACTATCTCGGCCGAAACGTTGCTGGGCTACTGGCCCGTGATTCTCAACCTGCTCGAAGGCAGCCTGCTGGGCGCCTGGTTCGGCGCGTCGTGGGCGACCAAACTTCGTTCCGACACCCTTTACCGCGTGATCTCCGTCCTGCTGGTCGGCATGGCGGTGATCCTGATGGTTGGGCATACCGCCGAAGGAAACGGTCAGCCGCTCTTTACCGGGCCGGTTCAACTCGTTGCCGGACTGGTTGCGGGGTTCGCCATCGGCGTGGTGGCGTCTCTGTTGGGAGTTGCTGGTGGTGAGTTGCTGATACCTACGCTCATCATCTTGTTCGGCGTGGACGTGAAGCTCGCTGGTAGCCTCTCTCTGGCGATCAGCCTGCCGACCATGCTGGTTGGCTTCGGCCGCTATAGTCGGGATAGCACATTCGCGGTGCTGAGGGTCAATCGGCGTTTTGTGGCCGCCATGGCCCTCGGCTCCGTGGTCGGCAGCTTCGTTGGCGCTCAATTGCTCGGGATCATCCCCAATGCCGTTTTGCTGCCCGCCTTAGCGCTCGTACTGCTGCTGTCTTCGGTCAAACTTTGGCTGCACCGCAGAACGTGAAGTAGGACACTGGCCCTCCAATTAGGACAGCACCGAGCCTCCCTTGAGGGGAGGCTCTCGGCAGTTTTCACACAGCCTGATGAGCGCCGCCCACCCAACGGCTCTATTAACCACGTTAAATTGGTCGATCCAGAAAGCTGGCCAACTTGGCAATTGCACGGACCGTGCCCTGGAAGCCATAAGTGTACGTGAGGTGCGGGGAGAAAGATGGCGAGATCACACCCGGTCGACGTGCATGTTGGTCTGCGGATGCGCCAACGACGGGCGCTGCTTGGGATGAGCCAGACTGTGCTCGGAAATTCTGTCGGGCTGACGTTCCAGCAAGTGCAGAAATACGAGCGCGGCTCCAATCGCATGGGCTCGAGTCGCCTGTACGAATTCGCCAAGGTGCTCGACGTGCCGTTGTCGTATTTTTTCGACGAAATGCCGTCAAACGCACTGGCCGGCCGGCCGATGTCCGGCCGTGGTCGCACCGCTGGCTTCGGCGAGGCAGGCACGCCGTTCAAGAAAGACAAGGATCCACTGATCAAGCGCGAGACGCTCGAGCTTGTGCGCGCCTACTACAAAATTCGCGAAGGCAGAGTCCGCAAACGTATCTACGAGACGATCAAGGCTGTCGGGGCTGCCAGCCATGCCGAGCTGTTGGGCAGGCAGAAACGCCGTCGTTGAAGCAAGCGCTCTTCCAGTTCGCCAAGGTGCGCCCGTCACACCGCCGCACCTTCTGAGCCGGACCTACTCGCCGCTCGGGCGGCGGCGCGACCAGATCAGGGAGTAGGCCTCGCCAGACTCGTCGTCGAACAGGTTGGCGAAGATCGGGCTGGCGAATCTTGGATCGTCGAGCTTGACCGAGAGGTAGTCGCGGCCTTCGTTCGCCCGCTTGGGCCAAGCCGCGCCGATCTCGGGCCGCCATACATAGACGCGATGGTCGGGCGCCTTGTCGCTCGACTGGCTGGCTTTCGGACAACCGGCCCTTATCTACGATCCACTACCCTTCTCATCGCCCTTTGCTCGCCGACCTCTTGTGAATGCACGAGATTGGCCACGTCTTTTCCTCACCATGCTGTTGAGCGCGCGACACGCGGGGCCTCGTTATGGCGAATCTGGCCGCAGACCGGCTGCGCCTCGACCGCCTAAGCCGCAACGCCCTCGCCTCGACTTTCTTCCCCTGGGCTTCGCCCATTCCTCGCGAGGCAAGAAAGTCTCCTCGAGGGCATCCTCCGCTGCGCTCCGGCCCTCAAGCGGGTGCGTCGGCGATCGTCTCCGGCCTGCAGATCGCCATCGAGGGCCGCGATGGTCGCGGGCCCGAACAGCAAGGAGAAGTGACATGGCCAACATCGGTTCCTTCAAGAAGGTCAACGACGAGTACCAGGGCGAGATCGTCACGCTGAGTGTCCAGACCAAGGGTGTCCGCATTGTCCCGGAGGCCAACAGGTCCAGCGACAAGGCGCCCAGCCATCGCGTCTATGTCCGGCGGGCCGAGATCGGCGCGGCCTGGCCCAAGCGGTCGAACGAAGGCCGCGACTACCTCTCGGTCAAGCTCGACGATCCAAGCTTCGCCAGCCCGATCTTCGCCAACCTGTTCGACGACGAGTCTGGCGAGGCCTATTCCCTGATCTGGTCGCGCCGCCGCCCGAGCGGCGAGTAGATCCGGCTCCGAAGGCGCCGCCCGGGCAATCCGGGCGGCGCCTCTTGCATGACATGCAGCAAGAGCCTGACGCATGGGAAGGACTGCTCAACCATCAAGCGACAGAGGAAAACGACGGGCGGTCGTGAGCAACATCGCGGAACTGCGCGTATCCGGCTGTGCCGGAACTGGGCTATATTCGGCCCGCATAGGGGAGGATTGCCCTTTGTCATCTGCGACAATGTGCGCGACGGCAAGAAGCAAATCGCGTCATGAGCCTATGCTGTTGGTATCGCTGTTGGTATTGTGGCCTGTTTGGGCGACTAAAAGGCCAGCAAAATCAGCCTCAGGTTCGCCATTTCGATTCCGTCTCGGGCACCATCCTGCTTCGCGCGTTCGCGCTTCACAGGATCTCGCCATTACGGCTTGCTCCTCGCCGCGTCTGCCCAGCGCCTCATGAATACGGCCACGTGGTCGACCGCCACTTGGCGGGCCTGTCGTTCCATGGGTGGCTCGGTCAACGGCGTGGCTGTCCCGATGCTGAGCGCGATGCTGCCGGCGTCCAGGTCCGGCTGATAGGCGAGGGTTGCGACGGCGAAGGCCGCGGCGGCTGTTGTCACTATCGAGAAGGTGACGAGTCCGAAGCGGCGGTTGGCATTGGCCATGATCTGCTCCCGGTAGGCCGGAACATCTCGCTGCGCTGTGACTTTTCTGTATCGCGCGTCTATCACGACGAGCCGTAACGGATTGTGGGAATGCCCACGTTCGTTGAAAAAAGTCGGGTAGGCGCGAGGATTGCTCGCATCCCTCCCCTGCGCTTTGCGAGTCAAGAGACGCCGTTACTTTTATTCCCTGATTTTGGGTGCGATTGCGGGGCCGTGTATTTGGGGGATCGATACGCGGTAAAAGATGCTACGTTCCCGACGCGTGGCGTCGAACAGACACGAGTGCGTTGCGGACGAGGAGCCGTAACCGGCGCCCCAACTCAGTGACTGATCGATGCAAGCTCACGGGCTTTCCGGCGATCGGAAAGCTGCTCCAGGTTCTAGGGGTCTGGGACGCACTCTGTCCGTCGGGGTTCGATCGGACGGTTGCGTTCTGGCTGGGGTGCCGCCGATGGATGGCTATGTCGTTTGGGCAAATCGCGCCGTGGTCTTCGTCGACATCGTCGAGTCTGTGCGACTCATCGAGCAGGACGAAGTGCGCGTCATTTCCCGCTGGCGCGGCATCGTCGAACGCATCAAGCAGGAGGTGCTGCCGAAGTTCGGCGGACGCCTCGTGAAGTCGACCGGCGACGGCGTCCTGCTCGACTTCGACGACGTGCGCAACGCCGTGTCGTCGGCCTTTGCCATCCAGCAGCTGAGTCGCGAAATCAACGCCAACCATCCGGCGGAGCAGCATATCCTGCTGCGCGCCGGCATCGAGGTGAGCGACGTCGTTGTGCAGGACAACGACCTGCTCGGCCGCGGCGTCAATCTCGCGGCGCGGCTGATGACACTCGCCGGCCCCGGCGAGATCGTGATCACCCAGCGCGTGCGCGACCGCTTGACCCACAGTCTCGACGCCGACATCGAGGATCTCGGCGACTGTTATTTGCGCCACATCGCCCAGCCGGTGCGCGCCTACCGCGTGGGGCCGCCCAGTTCGCGGCCCTCCGCCCGGCCGACATTGATGATGGACGAGCTTGCACCGTCGATCGCCGTGATGCCGTTCGAGGTCCGCCCCCGGCCGACCGAGGAAAGAGAGGTGCTGGGTCAGGTTCTGGCCGAGGAGATCATCCGCTCCCTGTCGCGCACGCCCGAGCTCAACGTCATCTCGCGACTGTCGACGGCGGCCTTCGGCGGCCGTGGCGCGACGCTGAGCGAGATCGGCCAGCACCTGCAGACCGAGTATGTCCTCTCGGGCTCCTATTCGACCGACCGCACCAGGATTCTGCTGAACGCCGAGCTCGCCGAAACCGGCTCGGGGCGCATCCTGTGGACGCGCCGCCTGTCGGGCCAGGTTGCCGACCTGTTCAGCGAGGAACAGGAGATCGTCAGCCAGCTTGCCGCCGAGGTGCAGACCACGCTGGAGAATCGCGAGCTGACCCGCTCGCGCCTGCAGCCGCTACCGACCTTGAGGTCCTATACCCTGCTCATGGGGGCGATCGCCCTGATGCATCGCCTGTCCTCGCGCGACTTCGACGAGGCGCACAATCTGCTCGAAACCCTGATCGAGCGTGGCCGCCGTCAGCCGATCCCGCAGGCCTGGCTCGCCAACTGGCATGTGCTGCGCGTGCAGCAGGGCTGGTCGAGCGACCCCCAGAAGGACGCCTATCTCGCGACCGAGAGCACCAAGCGCGCGCTGGACGTCGATCCCGACTGCTCGCTCGCGCTGGCCGTCGACGGCTTCGTGCACACCAACCTTCTGCGCAAGCTCGACGTCGCGGCCGATCGCTATGATCATGCGATTCGGGCCAATCCCAGCAATGCGCTGGCCTGGTTGCTGAAGGGTACCCTGCATGCCTTCAAGAGCGAGGGTGAGGAGGCGATGGAGAACACCCAGCGCGCGCTCAAGCTCACTCCGCTCGACCCGCACCGCTATTTCTACGATTCGCTAGCCGCTACCGCCTGCGTCGCCGGGCGCCAGTACGAGCGTGCCCTCGAGCTCGCACAGCGCTCGCTGCGCGCCAACCGCCTGCACACCTCGACCCTGCGGGTCGTCGTCGCTTCACAATGGCATCTTGGTCGGGTCGAAGAAGCTCGGCAGACAGCCAAGCGACTCTTGCAATTGCAGCCCGACCTCACCGTCGGCGGATGGCTTCAACGGTCGCCCGCCGCGCCGTATCCCATCGGGAAGGAGACGGCGGAAGCTTTGCGTGGTGCCGGCGTCCCCGAATAGATCGCCCCGAAGGCACCGGGTGCGGTGGTGATATTTGTCACTGAATGCCCCAGGTGTTTCTGCGATCCTGCACGGATCGGTACTGTGGGTTGGGAGCAGCGTACCGATCTCGAGACGAGGGGAGGGCACGATGGCGACAGGACCTCTAGGTGGATTGGGAGGCCTGGGTGGTCTCGGCGGCTTGGGGGGCCTGGGCGGATTGGGCGGCCTGGGCGGTCTTGGAGGCTTAGGCGGTCTCGGTGGCCTGGGCGGCCTCGGAGGCCTTGGCGGTCTCGGTGGACTCGGAGGTTTCCCGATCGCCACGCCCGATGCTCTGGTGCGCAATCGCGACGGCGTCGTCGGGCCGTGGAGTCCGCCCAACCCGCCGAACCCTTTCCAACTTGGGCTCGACTCGCCGGACAATCTCAAGCGCTGGGAAGCCTGGGTGCGCGCGAGCGTGTTCGACTACGAGCTGATCTCGCGCATCGGCTTCACCACCGATCCTGCCCACCGCAGGGTTTCGCTCTGGCACCTCAAGGTGACGCCGCCGGCGAACCCCGGCCACCACCCGACGCCGCACTATCACCCGCTGCTCGACTTCGTGCGACCGAAGGACGAGATCTACGAGGGCCAGCTCCGCTTCCTCGACCAGTACGCCGACCTGCGTGCCGACCGCGAGAGCGAGGTCATCTCGCAGCTCGGCGGCGGCCTGTGGTTCCTGGCCTCCGTTGCCTTCCTCCATCCCGAGCGCACCAAGTGGACGCTCGAGCTCCTGAGCACCGCCATTCGGCTCGCCAGCACCGTCGAGATGCGCATCAAGCAGGGCCTTTCGGTGCGCCGCCCGGTCGAGTTCTCGCCGCAGGTCCAGCCGATGATCCAGACGCCCTCGCACGGCTCGACGCCGAGCGGCCATGCAACCGAATCGTTCATCTGCGCCCTGGTGCTGCTGCGGCTCCTGCAGGCCGCTCCCGCGACCCGCAACCAGGCCGATGTCCACTACGGTCAGCAGCTGATGCGCATCGCCTCGCGCATCGCCGTCAACCGCACCGTTGCCGGCGTGCATTTCCCGGTCGACAGTGCCTGCGGCTGCCTGCTCGGCCTGACGCTTGCCGAGTATTTCGTGCAGCGCTGCACCGCCAATGCCCAGTACTGCTCCTGGCATTTCCTGGGCGATCAGTTCCCCAATCCCAACCCCCAGGTCGGCGGCGCGCCGGCGATGCCGCCAAACGACGGCGACTTCTACTGGAGCGCGCTGTACGACGCCACGCTGGACCTGCAGACCGAGACGGACTACGCCAAGAAGCACCGGATCGAATCGCTGCAGGGCGACACGCCGTCGATCGCGCTGCCCTGGCTGTGGCAGCAGGCCGTGGCCGAGTGGTTCTGAGGCACCTTTCTCACACATAGGGGCCCGCCATGCCCGCGCAATGGAGCAGCGTGCCGACGCTCTACTCGAAGTACCTCGGCATCGATCCCTACGTCGAATGGTCGCTGCATCTCGGCCCGAACTTCTTCTTTCCGCCGTCCAAGAACGATGGCGGGGCCGGGCGCGAACTGCTGCAGCCGCCCTGGCCGATCCCGATTCCGAACTTCCAGTTCTCGCGCATCGCCGTGCTGCTGCGGCTGAAGGACATCAGCCCCTACGAATTCGCCCAGGGCCGCACGCTCGACGGCACGCCGATCTTCGGCGAGCCGCTGCCGACCGGCGTCGACTGGAGCGACCTCGTCAACGTGCCGCCCCTCTACAGTCATCTCGGCGGCCCCAGGAACAAGCACAAGGACAACATCGAGTATCGCTACTGCACTGCCCGGGTGCAGATCGGCTTCTTCGCCCTGCTCGCCGCCCCGGACCGCGACGTGTTGCGCGGGCACATCTGGCGCCTGGCGCTCGGCCTGCCTTACGCCGAGGAGCCGCTCAAGACCGAGGCCTGGAGTCCGCCGGCCGAGGCCGAGGCGTTCGTGCCCCACCCGCCCGCCGTGGTGATGGGCATCATCGACGACGGCCTCGCCGTCGCCAACCGGCGCTTCCGCGACGCAGCCGGCGGCACGCGAGTGCGCTATGTCTGGGTGCAGGACGGCAACGGCCCCAAGCCCGAGCCCATCATCCAACCGCTCTCCGTCGGTGCGCCGTTCGCCGGCCTCTACGGCTGGCAGTTCGACAAGGGCGAGATCGACGCCTTCATGCAGCAATACACGACCGACGGCGCCGTCGACGAGGATCAGCTCTACCGGGCGCTGGGCATCATCGACTACCGGCTCTTCCCTCACCAGGCGGCGGCGCAGTCGATCGCGCACGGCACCCAGGTGATGGACCAGGCGGCTGGCGCTGAGCCCGGGAGCGCCGACAGGACGCGGCCGATCGTGGCCGTGCAGCTGCCGACCCGCACGACCGCAACCTCCTCCGGCGCCGATCTTTCGCCGCACGTCGCCGAGGCGATCGACTACATCCTGTACTGCGCCGGCCACCTCGCCCACGAGTACAAGGTTCCCAACCTGCCGGTCGTGATCAACTTCTCTTACGGCCGCTACGCCGGCCCACATGACGGCACGCACCTTCTGGAGCAGCTGATCGATCGTCGCATCGCCCAGCGCGAGAAGTACGGCAAGCTGCGGGTCGTACTGCCGGCCGGCAACAACTACCTGCAGCGCACCCACGCCAAGCTCAGGTTCGGCTCGGCCTCCAGCCTCGCCACGACCTGGCGGCTGCAGCCCGACGATCTCGCGCCCAACTACCTGGAAGTCTGGCTGCCGCAAGCCGCCGCGGGCAGCGCCATGCCACTGCAGCGCGTCTCGCTCACGCTGACCGCTCCGGACGGTACGGCGAGCCCGGCGCTGGGCGAAGATCCGAACAACTGCCTGCAGCTCGTCGACGCCGAGGGCCGCACCCTGGGCGGCGTGATCTACGCGCCGGCCTCGCCGCAGACTCATCGCGCCATGTTCCTGGTGGCGCTCGCCCCGACCGCCAGCCACGACGGCACGGGCCCGGCGGTTTCGTCGGGTGAGTGGACCGTCACGCTGCACAACGACGCCCATCACGGACTGAAGCCCGACGACGACGTCTACGCCTGGATCGAGCGCAACGGCCCGCCCCTCGGCTACCCGCCCCTGGGCCGCCAATCCAGCTTCGACGATCCGAAATACGACTACGACATCTTCTACGAGCCCGGTGGATACGAGGTCGACGCGCCGCGGCCGATCGAGATCGACGACCCGCGCTCCTATGTCCGCCGCTACGGCACGCTCAACGCCTACGCCACCGGCGAGGGCTCGATCGTGATCGGCGGCTACGAGCGCTGGACGCGGATCGTCTCGCACTACAGCGCGGCCGGTCCGGCGCTGAAGCACGGCACCTATCTGCGCGAGGGGCCCGAGGCCCTGGCGCCCGCCGACAGTTCGGACGCGCATCCCGGCGTGCTGGGCACGGGAACGCGCAGCAACTCAACCGTCGCCATGGACGGCACCAGCGTCGCCGCCCCGCAGGTCGCCCGACTGGTCGCCGATCTCCTGATGCGCGGTCGGCCCGCCGATGCCAGCGAGATCAAGGACCTTGCCCGTCAGGCCGAGGCCAATCCGCCGCCCAACCTGCCCAACCCGCCGCTGCCCTTCGGCCGCGAACGCGACGGCGCCGGCCGCTTGCCCCTCCCGCCTGTGGTGCGGCGGTCGGATGGCAAGCAGGGACCGCCGTTTGCGCCGCCGGTGCCCGAAGCGGTGGATGAATGAGGCGGAGACGCCGTTGCTATGGGTGTGCCGCTGCGGTCGGTCGCGAAGCGGGCGACGTCGATCTCACCTTGGCTTGACTCCGATCACGATCCGGATGGGCGCATCCGTCGGAGCCGGCGTTTGCGGACCGTCGAGCGTGCCGCGATAGAGACGCCAATTGGCGGGCCAGTCCCCCTTCGTCGCGCTGAAGGCGTTGGCGCGCAGCTGGTCCACCAGGGTCGATGCCGCCTCGTTGGTCGCGGCATCGCTGCCGTCCTTGACCAGCACGACGACGCCGGAGATTCCGGCCACGCCCGTCCACTTCCAGGTCTGCGCCTCCCAGCCCGCCTGGCTGAGATCGCTCGAGATGGCGGCGCCGGCCGCCGGCGCGTCCGACACCTGGTCGACCACGAAGACGGCGGCCTTGGTGCCCGCATACTTGCGCAGGCTCTCGACGACCAGCGACGCCGGCTTGTCGCCGCCGGGCATGGCGGTTTCAGGGGGACTCTCCGTCTTCGTCGCTTGCTCCGCCGGCTTCGCCGGTTGCTCAGCCGCCTTCCTGACCTGCTGGCCCAGCTCTGCCAGCCGCTGCCGGATCTCTGCGGCATCGAGCTCCAGCGCGCGCTCCTTTGCGGTGGCCTCCGCCGTCTCGCGGTCGGCACGGGCGGCTCGCTCGGCGGCTTCGCGCGCTGCCTGGGCATAGGCCTCCGCGCGCTCGCGGGCCGCGGCAGCTTCCTGATCCTTCGCCGCAGCCTGCTGGCGCGCCGCCGCCACCTGCTGTTCGAGCGCGGCCGTCCGCTCGTGCGCCGCGGCGACCTCGTGCTCGAGCGTCGATACCCGCTGCCGCGCCGCGACGACGTCCCGTTCCAGTTGCAACGCGTGGCCCTCGGCGCCTGTGTATCCGGCGAGGAGGGCCTGGTCGTGCGCCCGCACCGCACCGCTGAACCGGAACGACAGCCATGTCGTGATGCCGAGCGCCGTAACCGCCAGGATGGTGGCGATGAGGCTGGCGATCACGGCCCTGTCCATGATCGTCGCCCAGCCCCGAAGCTGATTGATATCCATACTCACCGGACCCACCCGCCTTGCCGTCGTGTGGCGCCACTCTCAGCCAACAGGCCGTGGAAAGACCACTCCGCGATTGGTCACAAGGCGGATTGCCCGATGTGACCAATGTGTGGCGGGTCCGCGAGGGGAGTGGTCCAAGGATCGAGGCTGGCGCCGGAGGCGTGACCGGTGAGAACGGCGGCGATCTCTCTCCCCAGAAGGGGGCCGAACTTGAACATGCGGCCGCCGCATCCGGAAACGACGATCGATCGGCCCTGCCGTTCGACGATGAAGGTCTTGTCCGGCGGATCGGCATAGCAACCCATCGCCGCGCCGACGAGGCGGTACCGCTCGATCTGCGGCAGGTAGGGCCGGAACGCCTCCAGCACCGCCTGCGCCTCCTGCGCCGACACCGGCTCCGGCCGGTCCGGGTCGGCCGGGCGCAGATTGCCGGTGCCGGCGAGCTTCAGGGGCGCTTCCGGAACCGGCGGCAGCGCGTACAGCATCGACTCCCGGGTCTCGATCATCGTGCACGGTGCCGCCCGCCAATCGGCAGCGAGCTCATCCGGCGGCAGGACATAGGCGACGATCGAACGGATCGGGGTCAGGCGGCGATCGAAGCGGGGCAGCAGCTTCGGCGTCCAGGCGCCGGCCGCCACGACCACGGCGTCGGCTTCGACGGTACCGCTTGCGGTCCGGACGATGCCGCGCTCGGCGTCGATGTCGCTCGCCGCGACGCCGGGCTGCAATCGCGCTCCTTGGCGGGCCGCCGCAGCCGCCAACTCGGTCACCGCCCGGTCGGCCAGCAGCACGCCGCCGTCCTGGACATGGACACCGTGATGAAGAGCTGAAGAGTCGAACAGCCGTCCGGCATGTCTGTCGTGCCGCGCTTCTGCGTGGGCAATGCCGGCTTCTGCAAGCGCGCTTCGCGTCGCCGAGGTCCACGCCTCGGCTGTGGCGGACCAGACGCAGACGCCGGTCGGGCGATAAAGACGCGCGCTGAGCCTCCGCTCCAAGTCGATCCACGCGGTGAGCGCGCGACGGGCGAGGTGGGTGTACCCGCGCTGCGGTCCGTATTGCAGCCTCATCATGCGGCTTCGGTCGTACGAGGCCGACGCCGGATTGGGGATGGCGCCCGCGTCGAACACGATGACATCGCAGCCCGCCTCGACCAGGGCGTCGGCGGTCGACAGTCCGACGATGCCGCCTCCGACGACGGCGACCTTCACGACGGGTTCCGTAGCGCACGCATGCTTGATGAAGCTATCGAACGCCGCCAACGGTCAAATTCGGGTTCTTCATGCGCGCATGAGGCTCGGCTCAGCCCGGCCAGCGCGTGCCCCAGCGGTCGGCGAAGGTGACGTCGGCGACCGGCTTGCGGGTGAGCGGGCCGTACTTGCGCGTCGGATAGCCGATCGGCATCAGCGCAAAGGTCGCGACATTGTCCGGGATGCCGAGCACCGCCTTGACCTCGTCCTCGTAGAGAATGTGGTTGGTCGTGATCACCGTGCCCAGCCCGAGCGCGCGGCAGGCGAGGATGATGTTCTGGATCGCCGGGTAGATGCTCGAGCCGCTGATTCGCAGCGTGTTGGCGAGATGGGCCTCGTAGCGCGTCTGCACCGCTTCCGGCAGGCTGGCGCGCTCCGGCGGCTCGCGCTTGGCGAGGCAGGCGACAAGAATGACCGGCGACTCGGCCAGGTGGTCCCATAGCCAGCCGCTATTGGCGAGGAACTGGCGGTATTGCTCGTCGGTCAGGTGCTCGGGCTTGGAGCGCGAGGCATAGATCGCCATCGCGTAGTCGGACGCCTTGCGATAGAGCGCGGCGAGCTGGCGTTTGATCTCCGTGTCGCGCACCACGACGAACGACCAGTGCTGGGTATTGCCGCCGCTCGAGGCCCGGATCGCCGCGTCGAGCACCCGCGTGATCAGCTCCGGCGGCACCGGGTCCGGCTTGAAATGGCGCAGCGAGCGGGCGGTGTACATCGCCTCGAACAGGTCGATATCGGCGCACGGCGTGGTCACGCAGATCTCCTTTTCATCCCGGCTGTTGTAGCACCGGCTAGGTTGTGGGTCGGTTTCGGGCTACACTCTACAGGTCCGAGGGCGTCTGGAAGGAGCATGTCCATGACAGCGCAGACGAAGGGCCGTATCCGTCACATCGCGTTGAGCGTCGCCGATCCCTGGGAGACCGCGGAGTTCTACAAGCAGGCGCTGGGCCTGGAAGAGGTCATCGAGCTCGATGGGCCGTTGGCCGAGGGCGTGTTCCTGACCGACGGCGTGGTCAATCTCGCCATCCTGCACTTCAAGAGCGACGAGGCCTCGCAGGGCACCGGCGCGGACTTCGTCGGCATCCATCATATCGGGTTCTGGGTCGACGACGTGGTCGAGCAGGGCAAGATCGCGCGCAACACCGGCGCGACCTGGATCATGGGCGACACCAACAACCCGCACGGCTACGAGATCAAGCACACCGACCTCGACGGCATCATCTTCGACATCGCCGCCCACGGGTGGGCCGGCACGCAGAAGAATCCGGGCGAGGCCGACAACGTCGTGCACCGTCACCCGCCCAAGCGGCTCGCCAAGTTCGACGAGCGCCGCGCCAAGGCGCAGGCAAAGGTCGCCGCGATCCGCGCCAAGCAGGTCCCGCAGGCGGCGGAGTAATCTTCCCGTGGGGCCCGCCACTCCGTGGCGCGTCAGATTCATGGGACCGCGGGCCTCCAGGCCCGCTCACGATGCGGTCCCGGAGGCCCGCGGTCCCATGAGCATGAAGCTCTAATAGCTCGGCTTGGTCGCGAACGGCGTGAGCTGCAGCTCGTGCGTCCAGCACGAGCGGTCCTGGGTGTGCAGGTAGTAGAAAGCCTCGGCGATCTTCACCGGGTTGATAACCACGTCGGGGTTCTCGCGGGCCCGCGCCAGGGCATGGGTGCCAGGCGAATCGATCAGGCCGTCGATCACGATGTTGGCGACATGGATGCCGTGCTCGGAATATTCCTCGGTCAGCACCTGGGCCAGCGTGCGCATCATGACTCGCGGATAATAGAGCGACTGCCCCGTCATGCGCTTGCGGCCGCGCAGCGAGCTTGCGTTGTTGGAGAAGAAGAACGAGCCCTCGCCGCGCTTGCGCATCGCCGGCAGGACCTCCTTGGCGACCAGGAACGGCCCGCGACAGGCGATGTGCTGGGTGGCGTCGAACAGCTCGACCGGGATGTGCTCCAGCAGCTCCTTCTCCGGCGGCAGGTCGCGGCCCTCGAGGTAGCCCGCGTTGTAGACCAGCACGTGCGGGTCGCCGGCTTCGCTTCGGATCGTGGCGAAGGCCGACGCGATTGACTTCTCCTGGGCAAGATCAAGCTCGACGATCATGCAATCGCCGCCCTGTTGGCCGATCGCCGCGGCGAGACCGGCGGCGTTGGCCTCCGTCCGGGTCGTCAGGACGGTGAAGAAGCCTTCCTTGGCGAATTTCTGCGCGATCGCACCGCCGACGCCCCAGCGGATGCCGACGGGCAGGGCACTGTCGTCCACCGCCTTGCCGTGGGCGAGCTTGGTGTTGCGGCCGTCCGCCTGCCACTTCGAGGTGGCGCCGATCACCACGGCCACCGGCTTGCCCGTGCTGTTTCGCTTCCCGGCCATCCTGGAAATCCTCCCCTGCTGGCACGCGACCTTCGCTAGGATAGCGCCCAAACGAGGGAACGTCCGATGGCTGATGGCATCTTTACCGGTCTGCGGGTGATCGATTGTGCGAGCTGGATCGCCGGGCCGGCGGCGGCCACGATCCTGTCCGACTTCGGCGCCGAGGTGATCAAGATCGAACCGCCCGGCGCCGGCGACCCGTGGCGCGGGCGGGTGTTCGCGGCTGCGCCCGACAAGGGCATCGACTACTGGTGGGAGCTGACGTCGCGCAACAAGAAGAGCCTGGCGATCGACCTCAAGCACCGCGAGGGCTTGCGCGTCCTGCATCGCCTGGTCGGTAGCGCCGACGTGTTCATCACCAACTTTCCGCCGCCGGTGCGCGAGCGCCTGCAGATCGCCGCCGCCGATCTCTTGTCGATCAATCCACGGCTCGTCTATGGCTCGATCACGGCCTACGGCGAGGCGGGGGCCGAGGCCCACCGGACCGGCTTCGACGCCACCGCCTACTGGGCGCGCACCGGCCTGATGGACATGGTGCGCGACGGCACGGAGACCGAGCCGGTGCGCTCGATGCCGGGCATGGGCGACCATCCGACCGCGACCGGCCTCTATGCCGCGATCGTGACGGCGCTGTACCGTCGCGAGAAGACCGGCAAGGGCGGCGTGGCGCAGACCTCGCTGCTGCAGAACGGCCTGTGGGCGAACGGCTGCTACGTCCAGAACCGGTTGTTCGGCGAGCACGTGCCGCACCGGCCGCCCCGGATCGACACGCCGAGCGCGCTCGCCAACCACTATCGCTGCAAGGACGGCCGCTGGTTCCTGATGGCGCTGCACAACGAGGCGCGCCAGCTCGCCGCCTTCCTGAAGGCGATCGACAGGGAGGACCTGGCGCAGGATCCGCGCTTCCACACCCAGCCGCAGCGCCGAGCCCACCACAAGGAGCTGACCGCGATCCTCGACGAGGTGTTCGCCCAGCGCGATCTTCACGAGTGGCGGCCGATCCTCGAGAAGGCTGGCGTGACCTTCGGCCCGGTCTGCACGGTCGACGAAGCCGGCGACGACGAGCAGTCGCGCACGATCGGCGCCCTCGTGCCGTTCGCCGACGGCTCCGCCCTCACCGTATCGAGCCCGTTCCATGTCGACGGCGCAGCCAAGGTCGCCCCCGTGCGCGCGCCGAAGGTCGTCGGCCAGCATTCCGAGATGGTGCTGCGCGAGGCCGGCTACTCCGCCGAGGACATCGCCAAGCTCAAGACGCTCGGCGTGCTGCAGAAGTAGCGCTGTCCGTCGTCTCGACCGCAGCGCGAAGCGCGGAGTGGAGAGACCTTTTTTCAGCGATTTACCGACTGATGGTTGAAAAAAGGTCCCTCCGCTACGCGCCTTCGGCGCTCCGGTCGGGACGACGGACGTGCCGCACTGTTTCGCCCTTGCATCTTCCAGCGACTGATGTATATTATTAATGAATGTACGTCAATCTGCGCCTGATCGCGAGGCCCCCGCCGTTAACACCGTTTTCGGCCGTTTTTGCCGTTTTTGGCGCACTCTCCGTTTTTCGGACGGCGATGCGCTACGCGTTCGCGCCTTCGATTGCCTCGATCACCGCCTTGGTGACGTCGGCGGTGCGTGCCGTGCCGCCGAGGTCGGGTGTGTGGAAGCGCTTGTCGGCGGTCACGCGCTCGATCGCCTTCATCAGCCGATCCGCGGCGGGCTTCTCGCCGAGATGCTCGAGCATCATCACGGTCGACCAGAAGGTGCCGATCGGGTTGGCCACGCCCTTGCCCATGATGTCGAAGGCCGAGCCGTGGATCGGCTCGAACATCGAGGGGAAGGTGCGCTCGGGATTGAGGTTGGCCGTCGGGGCGATGCCGAGCGAGCCCGCCAGCGCTGCCGCGAGGTCGGACAGGATGTCGGCGTGCAGATTGGTGGCGACCACCGTGTCGATCGACCGCGGCCGGATCACCATGCGCATGGTCATGGCGTCGACCAGCATCTTGTCCCACGTCACGTCCTTGAACTCGGCGGCAATCTGGTTGGCGACCTCGTCCCACATCACCATGGCATGGCGCTGGGCGTTCGACTTCGTGACCACGGTCAGGAGCTTGCGCGGCCGCGACAGCGCGAGCCGGAAGGCGAAGCGCATGATCCGTTCGACGCCGGCTCGCGTGAACATCGACACGTCGGTCGCGGCCTCGAGCGGCGAGCCCTGGTGGACGCGGCCGCCGACGCCCGAATACTCGCCCTCGGAATTCTCGCGCACGATCACCCAGTCGAGCTCGCCGGCATTCACGCTGCGCAGCGGCGAGATGATGCCGGGCAGCACGCGGGTCGGGCGCACGTTGGCGTACTGGTCGAACGGCTGGCAGATGGCGAGCCGCAGGCCCCACAGCGTAACGTGGTCGGGAATGTCGGGATGGCCGGCCGAGCCGAACAGGATCGCGTCGTGCTTGGCGATCTGTTCGCGGCCGTTCTCGGGCATCATGCGGCCGTGCTTCTTGTAGTACTCGCCGCCCCAGTCGAAATGGTCGACCTTGACGGCGAAGTTCTCGCGCTTGGCGATGGCGGCCAGCACCTCGACGCCGGCAGCAACCACTTCGGTGCCGATGCCGTCTCCGGGAATGGCGGCGATTGCGTAGGTTTTCATGGTCCCTCCAAGGCGAGGCGCGACCTTAGGAACAGCCTCGGAGCGCGGCAATGGCCTATACTTGCGGCAGTGCCCAGCCGTGCGTCTTTGTCCGTCCTTGTTGCACTCGCCGTCCTGGCCGGGACGGTCGAGATCGTCGTGGCGCGCCGATTCCTGCTCGACGATGCGCTGATCCATGTGCGCGCCGCCGGCCTGCTGCTGCGGACGGGCTTCCCGACCGCCGACGGCGTGACGCTCTCGTTCGCGGACTCCAGCCCGCTCTACCTGCTGCTGACCGCCGCCGGCCTGGCACTCGGTGGCACGTTCTACGTGACGAAGATCCTCTCGCTCGCCGCATTCGGTGCGCTGGTCGCGCTGTTGGCAATCGGCGCCTCGCGCGAGCGTCATCCGCAGGCGCAGGCGATCGTCGTCGCGTTGCTGGTGCTCGTGCTGTCGCCGTTCGGCGTCAAATGGCTGACCGACGGCATGGAGACGGGACTCGCGGTGCTGCTGGCGCTCCTCCTCGCGCACACCTTGGATGCCGGGCGTCCTCGACCGGTTGCGGTGGGCGCAATTGCTTTGCTGTGCGCCCTGGTGCGGCCCGAGCTCACGGCCCTCGTTGCCACAGTCGTGGTCGGGCAGCTCATTCGGTCGAACCGTCGTCTCGCGATGGCGACGGCCTTCGGCGGGCTTACGGCGGTAGCGGCGCTTCACGGCGTGTTCGGAAGCCTCTGGTCGGATGCCGCGATCGCGAAGCTGCGGTACGGCTATTCACTGGCGGAGTTCCTCGAACTGCTCGCGAGCGTGGCTGCCGGCGCTGGGCTGCTGGGTGTGGGGTTGGCGTTCGCCTGGCTCGGCCTGGTCGCGGTCACGATCCGGGCAGGACGTCGCGATCCGGCCCTGCTGCTCGGCCAGCTGTCGTTCCTGCCGGTGCTGGTCGCCATCGCGGTGCGCGGCGCGGCAGTCGAGGGCATCCGGCCGTTGCTGCCGTTCCTGGCCTTCTCGCTGGCCTGCGGCGTCGCGCTCGTCCGGCGCGTCCCCCCAAGCTCCGTCCGAGCGCGCGTCCTGCTGCCGCTGGCGGTCGTGGCCATCGGCATCTGGGCGGTCGATGCCGTCGCCTTCGAGCGCATCGTGCGGGTGCAAGCGCAATCGATGGAGGCGATGCGCGCCCGCGATTGGTCGGTGCTGCAGGGCCACACCGGGATCGCGTGGGATGTCGGCTATCTTGCCTATTTCAGCAGGGCGCCGGTGTGCGACGCCCAGGGCCTGATCGACGGACGGGCCTTTGCGGAGCTCTCGCTGCCGGAGCGTCTGCGCCACTGCGCCCGGGGGGCGGACTTCGCCTTCGTCGATCCGGCGCGTTTTCGCATCCTCACGACGGCGCTCGACATGCGCGACTGGCGCGTCTGCGACCGCTTCGACTTCGCCCATCGCAGCGAACCGGTGAACGTCTATCTCCTGGTCGCGCCGCATCTCGCGCACGCGCCGCTCTGTCCCGAGTCGGCGCCGCGGATCGATGGCATCGCATCCCTCCGTCAGGCGGCGCGATAGCGTGATGCAGACCGTTGCCGCAGGTCTTTCGCGCTACGCCGTCTATGGCCTGACGGTCGAGAGCGCGTTCCCGCTCGGGACGCTGCCGACGGCGGCGGGGGGCGAGCAGGCGGACGTCCGTATCCTGCGCGCATCGTCCGGCACGTTTGCGGGATTCGACGCCGGCGCTTCCGAGGCGACGTGGTACCGGCACGAGGCGCTTGCGGACGGCGGCGTCTATCTCGCCATCCCCGATGTGCTGCAGGCCATGATCGGTGCGGATGGCCGCACCGCACATTGCGCGCCGGCCCGCGGCGGCGATCCGCGGTCGTTCGAGGCCAATGTGCTGAACTTCGTGCTCACTGCCGCGCTCACCCTGCAGGGTGAGGAGCCGCTCCACGCCACGGTCGTGCGCCTGGACCACCGCGCGGTCGGCTTCCTGGGCGACAGCGGCATGGGCAAATCGACCCTGGCGGCCTTCCTGCTGGCCGAGGGCGCCGAGCTGGTGACCGACGACATGCTGCGCATCGCCTACCACGGCGGCGAGGCGATGGCCTGGCGCGGTCCGCCGCGGCTGAAGCTGTTCGACGAGCAGGCCCGCCTATTGCTGCCGGCCGCTGCGCGCGAAGCCGCGTTCAATCCGATGAGCGGCAAGCTTCTGGTCGAAGCAGCGTCATCGCACGATGACCGCGTTCCGCTCACTGCCCTGTTCTGGCTCGACGAAGCGGCATCCGCTGTCGCCGTCCGCCGAGTTCAGGGCGTCGAAGCGATCAAGCGGCTGCTCGCGTCGACGCTGCATCGCGACCATCGCCCGCGGGACCGGACCGAGCGGCAGCTGCACGCGCTCCAGCGACTGGCAAGGTCCGTGCCGCTGTTCGTCCTGGCATACCCCCGGCGCCATGAGCTCCTGCCGGCGGTTGGCGATGCGGTGCGTGGAAGCGGCTAGCCATGTTCGTCGTCGTCTTCGACACCGAGGGGTCGCCGACCGGGCTCGACGAGGCGCTGAACGGCTGCCGGATCGCTGGCTCGGTCCGCCTCGACGCGCGCGAGGATCTGCTTGCGGCGTTCGGCATTGCCGACAAGGCGGTGGGCGATGCCATGCTGTGCCTTCACGCGTACCGCTCGTGGGGCGACGGCTTCGTCGAGCGGCTTGCCGGGGACTTCGCCTTCGCGCTGTGGGATGGCGCGCGGCGGAGGCTGTTGCTGGTGCGCGACCAACTCGGCATCCGCTCGCTGTTCTATGTCCGCATCGGCACGGCGTGGGTCGTATCGGACTCGCTCGATCATCTGATCGCACGGCCGGGAGTCGACCGGCGCCTCGACGAGACCTGGATCGCCGATTTCCTCGCGACCGGCCACAGCCTCGAGCCCTGGCGCACCGTCTATGCGGCGGTGAGGCGCCTGCCGCCCGGCCATTGCGCGGCGCTGACGCGCGAGGGCGAGTCCGTCCGCCGGTACTGGCGGCTGACCGTGGACGAGCCGCTCTTCCTGCGCGACGGCCGTGCCTACGGCGAGCGCCTGCGCGAGCTGACCAAGAGGGCGATCCGCGACCGGGCGCCGGTCGGGCGGCTCGGCATCTCGATGAGCGGCGGCCTCGATTCGACGACGCTTGCCGCGCTCTCGGTCGAGGCGCTGGGCGACGCCGCACGCGTGACGGCGCGCTGTGCCCATTTCGAGACGCTGATGGCCGACGATGAGCCGCACTTTGCCGGCCTCGTCGCGCAATCGCTCGGAATCGAGCTGGGATTCGACAAGGCGGATGCCGCCTATGACCCGCAGTGGCGCGCGCGCGGCATTCGTACGGCCGAGCCGACCGTCACCATCGTCAACGCCCACCGCGAGCAGGCGCTCGCGCGCAGCATGGCGGCGGAGGCCTCCGTCTGGTTCTTCGGCGAAGGTCCGGACAACGCGCTCGCCTTCGAGCGCGAGGCCTATCTCGGCTGGCTCGTGCGGACCGGCCGATGGCGGCGGCTGGCGATGGCCTTCTGGCACTATGCCGCCGTGAAGCTCGGCGAGCGTGGACGGCCGCAATCGTCCCGCGTGGCGACGGGCGCATCGTCGGAGCTTCCGGCTTGGCTGCGGCCCGACTTCGTCGAGCGGACGGGACTGCGCGACCGGGTGGAGGCCTTTCAGGCGCCGGCGCCGCACGGCCATCCCTGGCACCCGCGCGCGATCGGGTCGTTCGGCACGCCGGTCTGGCAATCGCTGCTGGGCAATCTCGAGGCCGACCGGGCGCTCGGCGTGGACTGGCGCCATCCTTATCTCGATCTGCGCGTTCTGCAGTTCCTGTTGAGCGTGCCCCCGGTCCCCTGGGCGCGGCGCAAGCTCGTGACGCGCGAGGCGATGCGCGGCCGGTTGCCCAGGGAGGTGCTCGAGCGCCGCAAGACACCGCTTGCCGCCAATGCCCTTCACCAGGCCTTGTCGAAAGTCGATCTGCCGCCGCTTGCTTCTTCGGCTGCCCTCGACCTGTGGCTCGACCCAGGGCGCGTTCCCCGGCGACCGCACGCCGCAGACCTCGAGCCGGCGGTCGCCGTCCACGCGCTGGACCATTGGCTGCCTTGATTGCATATTTTGCTGTGGGGTGTTTGGGGATGTTTGCATCGTCGACTGTCTTTAAGAGGTCCGACCGACAGGTTTCGTGTGACCTGAACGGCGAGGCCGCGATCCTGCATCTTGACCAGTCCGTCTACTTCGGCCTGAAGGGTGTGGGCGCGCAGGTGTGGCTGGCGCTGGAGCAGCCGCAGTCGCTCGCCGAGCTCAATCGCCGAATCTGCCAGGAGTTCGACGTCGATGCCGCGCGCGCCCAGGCGGACCTGATGAAATTTCTTTCTGAACTGGAAGCTGCAGGGCTGGTGGAGAGGGGCGGGACATGAGTCAGTCGAAAGCCGAGGAAGAGAAGAAGACGTACGAAGCACCGGCGTTGATCCGCTGGGGCACGCTGCGGGAGATCACGCAGTCTGTCGGCAACAGGGGCGCGTCCGACGGGGGCCGCAGCAGGAACAAACGCACGAGTTACTGAACGGCTTGTGGGTTCTCCAGCGTAGCCATTTTCGCTATTGTTGCCGGGTGAAGAACGACGACACACCTTCGCCGTTGGCGGATAAGGGCGCGGAGACCAAGAAGCCCTATGAAGCGCCCGTCCTCGTCCGCTGGGGCACTCTGCAAGAGCTCACGCAGGCGGTCGGCAGCATGGGTGCCTCCGATGGTGGCCGCAAAGGAAACCGGAACAGGACGTCCAACTGAGCTGCTGCGTCGGGCGGCGCAGCCTGTCGCGCGGCCGGAGGACCTGCGGGACGTCGATCAGCTCGAAGCGGCGTGGGACGTCACGTCGTCCCTGGCGAACGATCATGGGTTGCGGCCGGCACTGATCGAGTTTCTGTCGGCGGCCGGCTGGAAGCATGTTCCCGGGTCGGTGCGGGCGGAGTTGGAGGACTTCCGGCGCTGGCACTTGCTGCACACGCTCAAGATAGCAGAAGAGCTGGCGCTTCTAACGCACACGTTCCAGTCGCACGGCATTCGGTTCGCCCTGTTCAAGGGCGCGGCCCTGTCGATCCAGCTCTATGGCCGGCTGGCCGCGCGTGAATACAACGACCTCGACCTGATCGTGCCGGCGGCCGACGTTGCTGCCGCGGAGGAGGTGCTGTCGGCGGGCGGCTACCGGCCGGCCTTCCCCGAACGCCGCTTCCGTCGCTTCTTCCAGGGCCATCAGGGCCAGACTGCGTTCCGGCGCGAAGGCGGCACGGTGGACCTCGATCTGCATTGGACGTTCAGCGGGTCGTTCCTGCCGTTCCCGTTGCGCGAGCGGGAGATCTGGGATCGGTTGACCAGTGTGCCGGTGGCCGGCGTCGACGTGCCGACGCTGTCGCCGGCCGACACGGTCCTCTTGCTGGCGGGCCACGGCACCAAGGAGGGTTGGCGCTCGCTGATGTGGCTGCGCGATTTTGCCTTCGCGGTCGAGCGCTGGCGCGACCTCGACTGGGCCGACATCCATCGCCGTGCCGGCCGCAATGGCTGCGGCGACAGCGTCCTGCTGGGCTGTGCGCTGGCCCAGCAGGTGTTGGCCACGCCGGTTCCGTGGGCCCTTGCGTCGGCCGTCGGCGGCAGCCGCCGCGTTGCCGCGCTGGCCGCCTCTCTTGGCGAACGCTTGCGCCAGGGCCGCCTCGACAAGCGCCACCTCGACGATCTCGCGCTGTGCGATCGCCGGGTCGATCGCTGGCGGGCGGAGCTCGGCTTTGTCCTGGCGCCGACGCCGAGCGACTTCGGCGCCCTGCCCTTGCCGCGCGCGCTGTGGCCGGCTTATTACCTGCTGCGGCCGGTGCGGCTGATGTCGAAGGCCGTGCGCGGAACCTTGCCGCTGCCTTGAGCTACTCGGCGGCGGCGGCGTAGCGATGGTCGGGCAGCGGGAACGCTCTGTCGATCGGTGCGCCGGCATCGAAGCGCTGCAGCTCGGGCATCACGGTGCGGGCGAACAGCCGGACGTTGCGCGCGGCCTCCTCGTGCGGCATGCCGGCATAGGAGAACACGCCGACGAAGCCCGAGTTGTTGGTCTGCTCGTGGATCTTCATGATCCTGGCATGGACCTGCTCGGGCGTGCCGTAGACCTGCAGGTCGGCGAAGAACTCGATCGCCTTCTGGTCGCCATAGACCGCGAGCTTCTCGTTCATCTTAGCATAATATTCGTAGCCGCGCTGGTTCTTCATGTGCTCGGCCCCGAACTGGTAGTGGTCGAGCACGGTGCGGTAGTAGCCGCCGATGTAGCGCATCGCCATCTCGCGGGCGCGCTCCTCGCTCTCGTCGACGAACACCCAGCCGGCCGAGATGGGCTGCGGCGCATCGGTGCCGTTGATCTCGCGGTAGAGCGTGTTGTACTCGCGCAGCTCCTTCTCGACCTCGCGCCAGGGCTTCTGCGGGATGATCAGCAGGCCGACGCCGAGCCGCGCCATGATGCGCGCGCTCTCGGGGCTGACGGCCGCGGCGTAGGTGCGGCCGCGGAAGCTCTTGAACGGAGCGGGCCGGATCGCAGTCGGCGGCTGGCGGTAGTGCTTGCCGGCATAGTCCATGACGCCGGTCTCGAGGCCCTTCAGTAGCGCCTCGCCGTATTCGACGAACAGCTCGCGGCTGTCGCCCATGTCGAGCCGGAAGCCGTCGAACTCGACCTTGCCCGCGCCGCGGCCCAACCCGAGGATCATGCGGCCGCCCGACAGCTGGTCGAGCATGGAGATCTGCTCGGCCACCCGCATCGGATCGTGCCAGGGAAGAACGACAACCATCGACCCCAGCTTCAGGTTCCGCGTGCGGCCGGCCATGTAGGACAGAAACTGAACGACGTCGGGGCACATCGTGTAGTCGGTGAAATGGTGCTCGACCGACCAGATCGATTCGAAGCCCAGCGGCTCGGCCATGTCGGCCAGTGCCAGCTCGTTCAGGTAGATCTGCCGGTCCGAGACGGCGCGGCCGGTGTTCTGGAAGACGGTCGCCATTCCGACATGCATGGTCTGGTTCCTCGCGCGGTTCGCGGCATGGTAAACGCTCATTCATATGATTGGGAAGAGCGGCCAATCGCCGGAACCCTCACTTGAAACGGCCGCATTCGCCGGTCATATGCGCCTTCATGCGCATCCTGCTCGCGGCTTTCGCCACCCTCATCGCCTTCGTTTTCACCGCCAACGCCCAGGCGCAGCAGGGCGGCATTCCGGAGGTCGAGGCCTACATCAACTCGATCCGCACGCTTCAGGCGCGCTTCGTGCAGAGCAATCCCAACGGCAGCGTGGTGCAGGGCACGCTCTATGTCAGCCGGCCCGGCAAGATGCGCTTCCAGTACGATCCGCCGTCGCAGCTCAAGATCGTCGCCGACGGACGGCAGGTCACCATGTGGGATCCCGCCAACAAGGATTTCGGCCAGTGGCCGATCGGCTGGACGGCGGCGTCCTTCCTGGTCATGGATCCGTTCCGGCTCTCGGGCGACATCACCGTGGTCGCGAACCAGCGCACACCTGACGGCCTGCTGGCGTTGACCCTGGTGCAGACGCGCAAGCCCCAGGAGGGCAAGGTCGTCGTCCGCTTGTCGGAAAATCCCATGCAGCTGCGCGGCTGGAGCATCATCGACAACCGCGGTCAAAAGGTCGACGTCGCGTTGACCAACCTGCAGACCGGGATTCAGCTCGCCAATTCGCTGTTCAAGTACGACGGTCCGGACGCCGGCCAGATTTTGGGGCACGGCCAGCGCAACTGATTCTATAGTCCGCGCATGAGCGGACTTGTCGTGAGGGCCTCGACCGAGGCCGATGTGGCGCGCTGCGCGGAAATCTATGCCCATCACGTGCTGCACGGCACGGCGTCGTTCGAAATCGATCCGCCCGATCTGACCGAGATGAAGAAGCGCCGCGCGGCCGTGCTGGAGCTCGGCCTGCCGCACCTCGTCGCGGAGCGCGACGGCCGGGTCATGGGCTATGCCTATGCCGGCAACTGGCGGCCGCGGCCGGCCTACAAGTTCTCGGTCGAGGATTCGATCTACATCGACAAGGACGCGGTCGGGCAGGGCGTCGGCAAGGCATTGCTGCCGGTGCTGATCGACCAGTGCACGGCGCTCGGCAAAAAGCAGATGGTGGCGGTGATCGGCGATTCGGCCTCGACACCGTCGATCCGGCTCCATGCCTCGTGCGGCTTCCGCAGGGTCGGCACGCTCGAGAATATCGGCTTCAAGTTCGGCCGCTGGCTCGACAGCGTGCTGATGCAGCGTCCGTTGGGAAACTGACATGCGCCTGATCGACTATTTCGACCGCGGCGCCGATCTCTTCCCGCAGCGCAACTGCCTGCACGACGGCACGCGCGGCTGGACCTATGCCGACGTGCGCGGCACGACGCATAGGATCGCCAACGGCCTGCTGGCCGAGGGCCTGAAGCAGGGCGACAAGGTCGCGGTCTACAGCCCCAACCATGCGATGGCGTACGCGGCGCTGCTCGGCATCCAGCGCGCCGGGCTGATCTGGGCGCCGGTCAATGCGCGCAACGCGATCGAGGAGAATCTCTACATCCTCGACAACACCGACGTGTCGTTCCTGTTCTACCATTCGAGCTTCGCCCACTACCTGCCGCGCATTCAGGAAGGCTGTCCCAAGATCAAGGCGTTCCTCTGCATCGATGCGCCCGAGTTCGACGCCTGGCTGGCCGAGCAGGGCGACACTGCACCGGACCTGCCCGATGCGCCGGACGAGGTCGCGATCCTGATCAGCTCGGGCGGCACGACGGGCCGGCCGAAGGGCGTGCAGATCACCAACCGGGTGATCGAGACCATGAACGCGATCTTCTGGGCGACCATGCCGGTCGAGTCCCCGCCGGTGCACCTGATGGTGGCGCCGATGACCCATGCGGCGGGTGTCAGCTCCTTCCCGCTGCTGCCTTATGGCGGCACCAACATCTTCATGGGCACGTCCGATCCCGGCGCCATTCTCGCCGCGATCGAGACGCACAAGGTCACGCACGTCTACATGCCGCCGACCCTGATCTACATCCTGCTGGCGCACCCCGACATCGGGAAATACGACTACAGCTCGCTGCGCCGGCTGATCTATGCCGCCGCGCCCATGTCGGTCGACAAGCTGGTCGAGGCGATCAAGGTGTTCGGTCCCGTGCTGACCCAGACCTACGGCCAGGCCGAAGCCTGCATGATCGCCACCGTGTTCTCGCGCGAGGACCATGTCGCGGCGCTCGAGAGCAACAAGCGCCACCGGCTGGCGAGCTGCGGCAGGATCTCGCCCTTGATGCGGCTCGAGATCATGGGCGACGACGGTCGGATCCTGCCGCGCGGCGAGCGTGGCGAGATCGTGCTGCGCGGCGGCCTGGTCATGGCCGGCTACTACAAGAACCCGCAGGCGACGGCGGATGCTTCCACCTTCGGCTGGCATCACACCGGCGACATCGGCTTCATCGACGA
>DATGMK010000077.1:0-30240 GCA_035293665.1 Reyranella sp.
GAAATGGAACCGGCCGGCGGCCGCGGCTGGGCTGAACTGCAGGACGACGGTTCCCTCAAGGGCGAGATCTCCCTCGACAACGGTGATGACATTGCCTTCATCGCTCGCCGTTAACCGACTTCTTCAACAGCCTGCTAGGTCTTCTCGATGTTCCAGAAGGTGATGGCCGGTGCGGTCAGCAGGCCCTTCACGCTCTTGCGCAAGGCGGTCGGCACGGTGAACTGGCCGAGCTGGACGTAGGTCGGATACTCGCGCTCCCGAGCCTGCGCCGCGTCGGCGATGGCGTGGCGCTTCCCGGGATCGGTCTCGCGTGCGAAGGCATCGCGTAGCTTCTCGATCTCCGCATCGCAGGGCCAGCCGAAGACCGCCTTCTCGCAGCCTGCGGCGAGATAGAAGTTGGCCACCGGGTCGGGAATGCTGAGCGCGGCCGACGAAGTGAACACCGCGTGCCAGCCGCCCTCGCTCGGCGGCACCTTCTTCGTCCGGCGCGAAACCAGCGTCTGCCAGTCCATCGGCTGCAAGTCGACCTTGAAGCCCGCCGCCTCGAGCTGCGGCTTTGCCACGGTCGCAAGGTTGGAATGGCCGATCACGTCGGTCTGGTGCAGCAGCACGATCGGGGTTCCGTCGTAGCCCTCCGCCTGCAGGATCTTGCGGGCCGCGGCGGCGTCGCCGTTCAGCTCGCCCTCCCAGCCTTTGGTGTTGGCGAGCGGCAGGCCGCACGGGAAGAGCGACTTGCACTCCTGATAGAAGCGCGGGTCGCCGACATTGGCCTCGAGGAAGGGCTTCTGCCGGAGGGCGATCACCACCGCCTGGCGCACACGCGGATTGTCGAACGGCTTGGCGAGCACGTTGAAGCGCATGATGTATTGCCGCCCCAGCCGGTCGATCACCGTCGTCGTCACGTCCGGCGAATTGTCGACCAGCGGCAACAGGTCCGACGGCATCAGCTCCAGCAGGTCGACTTCGCCGTTCAGGAGCGCGTTCACCTGGGTCTGGGGATCGGGGATCCAGATCCATTCGATGCGGTCGACCTTGGCGACCTTGCCGCCGGCAAAGCCCGAGGGCGGCTCGCTGCGCGGCTTGTAGCGCGGGTTCCGGAGGTAGACCGCCTTGTCGCCGGTCTTCCACTCGTCGCGCTTGAAGATGAAGGGCCCGGAGCCGGTCGCATCGGTGATCTGCTTCTGCGGATCGGTCTCGGCGACGCGCCTGGGCATCATGAACGGTGGATTGCCGCCGGTCTTGCCGAGGGACTCGATCACCAGGCCGAAGCGCTCGCGCAGCACGAGGCGGAAGGTCTTGTCGTCGACCGCCGACAGCGCGCTGACGAAGGACAACAGCGTCTGGCCGGCGGCATCGCGCGCGCCCCAGCGCCTGATCGACGCCACGCAGTCCTCGGCCTTGACGGGCGCGCCGTCGTGCCATTCGAGCCCGTCGCGCAAGGTGAAGGTCCAGGTGAGCTTGTCGTCCGAGACGGTCCACGTGTCGACCATCTGCGGCCTGGTCTCGAGCTTCTCGTCGAGCGAGAAGAGCGTGTCGTAGACCAGGTAGCCGTGATGCGAGGAGATCAGCGCGGTGGTCCAGATCGGATCGATGATCTTGAGGTCCGAATGCATCACCGCGCGCAGCACCTTCTTGTCCTGCGCGCCGGCCGCCCACGGCCGGCCGGCGGCGCCCGCGAGCCCGGCGAGCCCGCCCAGCAGTGTCCGGCGGTGCATCGCTACTTCTTCTCCACGTTCCACAGCGCCAGCTCGGGCACCGAGAGCAGGCCGGAGATGTTGCTGCGGATCGCCGTCGGCGTGGTGAACTGGCCGAGCGGCACGAAGGTCGGATAGGCGCCCGACAGGCGCACCGAGACCTGCTCGGCGATCGTCTTCTGCTTCGCCGGGTCGGTTTCCTTGGAGAAGGCGTCGCGCAGCTTCTCGATGCCCTCGTCGCAGGTCCAGCCGAACGTCGCCTTGTCGCAGGAGGCGTTGATGAAGGCGGCCGACACCGGGTTCATCACGTCGGGCGAGCCCCATGAGGTGAAGTAGGCGCTCCAGCCGCCCTTATCGAGCGGCTCCTTCTTGGCGCGGCGCGCGACCAGCGTCTGCCAGTCCATCGCCTGCAGGTCGACCTTGAAGCCGGCCGCCTCGAGCTGCGGCTTGGCGACGGTGGCGAGCTGGTTGTGGCCGGCTATGTCGGTCTGGTGCAGCAGCACGATCGGCGTCCCGTCGTAGCCCGCCTCCTTCAGCAGCTCCTTGGCCTTGCCGGCATTGCCCGAAAGCTTGTCCTCCCAGCCCTTGGTCGTCTCGAGCGGCGAGCCGCAGGGGAAGACCGACTTGCACGGCGTGTAGTAGTCGGGGTTGCCGACATTGGCCTCGAGGAACGGCTTCTGGTCGAGCGCGTAGAGCACGGCCTCGCGTACCTTGGCATTGTCGAACGGCTTGTGCAGCACGTTGAACCGCATGTCGTACTGGCGGCCCGCCTTGTTCACCACCAGCACCTTGACGTTCCTGTCCTTCTGCAGGAGCGGCAGCAGGTCGGGCGGCACGATCTCGATCATGTCGATCTCGCCGTTGAGCAGCGCGTTCACCTGGGTCTGCTGGTCGGGGATGGTGATCCATTCGACGCGGTCGACCTTCACGACCTTGCCGCCGGCCAGGCCCGAGGCGGGCTCGCTGCGCGGCTTGTACTTCGGGTTCTTGACGAACACCGCCTTCTCGCCCGGCTTCCACTCGTCCTTCTTGAAGATGAACGGGCCGGAACCCGTATAGTCGGTGATCTGCGTGTTGGGGTCGGTGTCGGCGACGCGCTTGGGCATCATGAAGGCCATGTTGGCCGACGGCTTGGCCAGTGAATCGAGCACCAGGCCGTAGGGCTCCTTCAGCACCATCTTGATGGTCTTGGCGTCGGGCGCGGTGAGCGCGCTCACCTCGCTCATCAGCTTCTGGCCCATCGAATCCTTTGCCGCCCAGCGCTTGATCGAGGCGACGCAGTCCTCGCCGGTCACCGGCTTGCCGTCGTGCCATTCGAGGCCGTCGCGCAGGGTGAAGGTCCAGGTGAGCTTGTCGGACGACACCGTCCATGTGTCGACCATCTGCGGCTGCGGCTTGAGGTCGGCATCGACCGCGAACAGCGTGTCGTAGACCATGTTGCCGTAGTGCGTGCTGATCAGCGCCGTGGTCCAGATCGGATCGACGATCTTGAGATCGGAGTGCAGCGACACCCGCAGCACGGTCTCCGCGCTGGCGGGCACGGTCGCTGCCCAAGACGCGGCGAGCGCGGCGGCCAGCGTACAGATGAAACGACGCATGGAACTCTCCCTTCCCTCATCAGGCGTGCGACGATAGCACAGCGTCACGGCGGACGAAGACCGCCGTCACCCCGAGCGGAGAAGCGAAGTCGAGGGGCCTCTTTTGTCGACCCATCTGAAAGAGGCCGCTCGGCTAACCTCGGGGCGACGGGTTGGCTGTATCCAGCAGCGCCTTCCAGTCGGTCAATTTCACGCGCGGCCGGCCGGCCCTGGCGCCGGCCGCGACCTCGGCCTGGTCGATGCGGTGCCAGCCGGCGAGGTCAACCGCGACCGGCAAAGGATCAGGCCCGCTCTTGGGATCGCGCGCCTTCAGCCAGACGATCACCTGCTGCGCGACCGCGAAACTGTCGGCGCGATTGGTCGGGATCGTCCCCTGAGGGCCGCGCTTCGCCCAGCCGACCGCGAATACGTCCTCGCCCGTCGGATACTCGACGCCCGAATAGCCGATGCAGGTGATCACGAGGTCGAATTCCCCGGCCTCGATCGCCTCCATCGGCCGGTTGAAGACGAAGCGCAGCGTGATCGGCTTGCTGCCCGGCTGGTTCTTCGCGAAGCCGCGCAGGATCTCGAGGTTCTTGCCCTTGCGCAGCCGCTCCGGCGTGGAATCGCCCGCCGGGGGAGCCACCTCGAGGCCAGCCGGATCGGTCACCGCGACGGCGCGCGCCAGCCGGCCCATCTCGGCCAGCTCGTTGTTGGTGAAGGAGGCGCTCTCCGGCCCGCGCCGGCCGATGACGGTGATCTCGTCGATTGGCGCGGATGCGATTGCAGCGCCCGCCTCCGGCACGATGTCGCTCTTGGCCATCTCGCCGGCCGACTTGGCCAGCACGCGCGCCACGTCGAGCGCGACATTGCCGTTGCCGATCACCGCAACTTTCCGGACGTCCCGGAGATCGGGCCCCTCCCGGAAATCGGGATGGCCGTTCAGCCAGGCGATGAACTTCCATGAGCCCCAGACGAACGGCAGTTCCTCACCCGGCACGCCAAGCTTCTTGCCGATCGTCATGCCGGTGGCGACGATCACCGCGTCGTAGCCCTCGCGCAGCTCATCCCAGGACAGGTCGCGGCCGATCTCCACATTGCCGGCGAAGCGCACATCGGGCTGGGCGAGCAGCTTCTCGAACTGCCGGATGACCGCCTTGGTGCCCTGGTGATCCGGCGCCACACCCGCACGCACCAGGCCAAAAGGCGTCGGCAGCCGGTCGATCAGATCGATCCGCAGGTCCGGCCGGGTGCGCAACAATCCGTCAGCGGCATACAACCCCGCCGGTCCGGCACCCACGATCGCAACCCGATGGGTCATGGGCGCGTCGGATAGCATATGATGGCGACATGGCTAAATACTCCCATCTCACCCAGCTCGGCCGTCCCGCCGCGCTGCCCGCCTCGCCTGACAAGGCGCGGATCGAGACCGTGCCCAACCCGCGGCCGCGCGATCTCTATCTCGTCCGCTTTGCCGCGCCGGAGTTCACGGCCATGTGCCCGCTGACCAGCCAGCCCGATTTCGCGCATCTGGTGATCGACTATGCGCCGCGCGCCAAGCTGGTCGAGAGCAAGTCGCTGAAGCTCTACCTCGGCAGCTTCCGCAACCATGGCGCCTTCCACGAGGAATGCACGCTGATGATCGGTCAGCGGCTGGCCAAGGAGCTGGCGCCGCGCTGGCTCAGAATCGGCGGTTACTGGTATCCGCGCGGCGGCATGCCGATCGACGTGTTCTGGCAGACCGGCGCGCCGCCCAAAGGCCTGTGGCTGCCCGATCAGGGCGTGCCGCCCTATCGAGGACGCTGAGGTCGCACGCGGATGGCTCGTACGCCGCCCGTCCCCAAGCGGCCGCCCAAACCGGCAACACCGGTCGAGCTGCGCGATGCCATCCGCGCCGAGGCGCTGCGGCTCGGCTTCGACGCCGTGGGTTTTGCGCCGGCCAAAGCAGCGCCCGAGGCCCGGCGCACGCGGCTGGAACAGCTCGGTGCCTTCGTCGAGAAGGGCTTCCAGGGCGACATGGGCTGGCTCGGCGAGCGCACCGAAGCGCGCGCCGATCCGGCCACCCTGTGGCCGAAGGCGCGCACCGTCGTGTCGCTCGCCCTCAACTACGGCCCGCACTCCGATCCGCGCGCCGTGCTGGAGCAACGCGACCGCGCCGCCATCTCCGTCTACGCCCAGGGCCGCGACTACCACGACGTGGTGAAGACCAAGCTCAAGGCGCTCGGCCGTTTCATCTGGGACACCTATCGTCACGACATCAAGGTGTTCGTCGACACCGCGCCGCTGATGGAGAAGCCCGCCGCGCAGGCTGCCGGACTCGGCTGGCAGGGCAAGCACACCAACCTCGTGTCGCGCCATTGGGGCTCGTGGCTGTTCCTGGGCGAGTTGTTGCTGTCGGCCGAGCTGCCCTATGACGATCCGGAGATCGACCATTGCGGCCACTGCCGCGCCTGCCTCGACGCCTGCCCAACCAACGCCTTCCCAGCCCCCCATCAACTCGATGCGCGACGCTGCATCTCCTATCTCACCATCGAGCACGAGGGTCCGATCGACGAGCACCTGCGTCCGCTCCTCGGCAACCGCATTTATGGTTGCGACGATTGCCTATCAGCGTGCCCGTGGAACAAGTTTGCGCAAAATGCGCGCGAGGCCGCCTTCACGCCGCGCGCCGAGCTGACCGCGCCGGCATTGGCCGAGCTCGCGACGCTCGACGACGCAGCGTTCCGACAGCGCTTCGCCAGCACCGCGATCAAGCGCATCGGCCGCGACCGATTCATTCGCAATGTCGCCTATGCGCTCGGCAATAGCGGCAGCCCTGACGCCCTGCCCGCCGTTCAACAGTTGCTGAACGACGAATCTTCGCTGGTGCGCGACGCCGCCCGCTGGGCATTCTCCCGGCTGACGGGAGATGACCATGAGACTCGGCCTGACCATCCTGCTGGCGTTGGCGTTTAGCGGCGGCGCGGCGGCACAGACCCTGACGCCGGACCAGATCAAGGCGATCGTCGCCAGTCCGGACCGGACCGCGGCCGATCTCACCAACGACAGGCGCCGTCACCCGGCGGACATCCTCGGCTTCCTGGCCATCACGCCCGGCATCACCGCGCTCGATATCAGCGCCGGCGGCGGCTACACGACCGAGCTCCTGGCGCGCTCGATCGGCCCGACCGGCAAGGTCTACGGCCAGAGCCGGCCGCGGCCGACCGCACCGCCGCCGAAGCCCGCCAATCCCGAGGGCAACTCCAATCCCACGGTGAAGGCCGACGCGCCGCCGCCTGCCGGACCGCGCCCGTCGCCCGAGGCGCTGGCCGATCGTTCGAGCCGGCTTGTGGCCAACAACATCCCCGCCGCGCCGATCGTCGCCGTGGTGCGGCCGTTCGAGGATCCGGTGCCGCCCGAGCTGGAGGGTAAGCTCGACCTCGTGACCCTGATGTTCAACTACCACGATCTCGGCTTCCTGAACGTCGATCGCGCGGCGATGAACAAGGCCGTGTTCAAGGCGCTGAAGCCGGGCGGCTTCTTCGTGATCGGCGACCATTCGGGCCGCCCGGGCACCGGCATCTCCGAATCGGGCACGCTGCACCGGGTCGAGGAATCCTTCCTGCGCCAGGAAGTCGAAGCCGCCGGTTTCAAGCTGGCCGCAGAAGGCAACTTCCTGCGCAATCCCAACGACCCGCGCGACAAGAACACGCCCGACCCGCCGATGCCGAAGGACGAGTTCTTCCTGAAGTTCGTGAAGCCTTAGGCGTCGCGCAGGTCGAGGCGCTGCTCGATGCGATCCAAACGGTTCTCGAGCTTGTCGATCCGGCCGGACTGGGCCGCGAAGTCGCCATGAACGTGCGCGACCGAGACTTCGACCGATGAAAGGCGCTGCTTGATCTCGCGCAGATCTTCGATGACCCGATCGACCTTTTCGTCGAGCCGGCGCAGGTAGCGCACGATCAGGTTGTCGGGTTCGTCCGTCATGATGCCTTTAGGTAGTCCTGCCGAAGGCTTGGGTCAATGACCGGCCAGAGGAGACCATCTACCTTGATAGGAGCCCAATGGGATCAAGACTCGGTCGATTATCGAGTTGTCGTCGGAGATCTTGTTGGAGCGGGCGTCATGAAAGACCATCGAGATCCTGAAGCGATCGGTTTCAACGGCCATGGCATGCATTGATTTTCCCGCGCGCGTCGTCCATCCCGCAGCCGCGGGATCGTCGTCTGGCATCTCCAGCCCCGGATAGGCGAGCGACCAGTTCGATCCCCATACGTATCCATCAGGCTCCCCCGCCGCCTGCCATTCCGCGTAGTCGATAAGGCAATCGTCCCACGAGACAGACCACACGTCGTCGCGCACTCGGGTTTCGTAGTGCATCTCTACGACATGAGTCAGGATCAGTTCGTATGTTCCGCCCGCCTGGATAAGAAAGAGATAGTCGCGACCGTGATCCGCGAAACCGTGGCGCAATACGGCGAAGTCGAGCTCGGGCAGCCACGCTTGCATTACCGCTCGAAGTGGATTTGCCGCCATCACCGCCTCCCCTTGAAGAACTCGCGCAGCAAGTCGCCCGCCACCTGCTCGGCGATGCCGGGATAGACCTCCGGCCGGTGATGGCAGGTCGGCTGGCTGAAGATGCGCGGGCCGTGCTCGACGCCGCCGCCCTTAGGATCGGAGGCGCCGTAGTAGAGCCGACGGATGCGCGCGAACGAGATCGCCTGGGCGCACATCGGGCAAGGCTCGAGCGTGACGTAGAGATCGCACTCGACCAGACGTGGCGCGCCGAGCTTTGCGGCGGCGGCGCGGATCGCCAGCAGCTCCGCATGCGCCGTCGGATCGCGATCACCCTCCGTGCGATTGCCCGCTTCGGCGAGGATCGCGCCGTCCGGCCCGACGATCACCGCGCCGATCGGCACCTCGCCCCGCTCTGCGGCTGCATGAGCCTGCTGCAATGCGCGTTCCATCGGAGAGAGCCTTGTCGGGCCGGTCATAACGGGGAAAATAGCCGAGAAACGCCTTCGGAGGAGTAGCGATGCGATTCAGCTTCTCGGCTGAACAAGAGGAATTCCGCGGCACCCTGCGGCGCGCCCTGGAGGCGCGCTCGCCCACCAAGGAGGTGCGCCGCCTGATGGCGACCGACGAAGGCTTCGACCGGGACGGCTGGAAGCGGCTGAACCAGGAGCTCGGCCTCACCGGCCTCCTCATCCCCGAGGCCTATGGCGGCCAGGGCTTCGGCTTCGGCGAGCTCGGCATCGTGCTGGAGGAGATGGGCCGGAGCCTTTTGTGCGCGCCGTTCCTGTCGACGACGCTGGCAGCGATCGCGATCCTCAACGCCGGCAGCGAGGAGCAGAAGAAGGCCCTGCTGCCCGCCCTCGCCGACGGCACGAAGACTGCCACCCTCGCCTTCCAGGAAGGGAACGGCAGCATCGATGCGGCCGGCATCGCCATGACGGCGACAGCCAATAAGCTCGACGGCACCAAGAGCTTCGTGCTCGACGGCCACACCGCCGACCTGATCGTCGTGGTGGCGCGCAAGAAGGGCACCACGGGCAGCGACGGCCTCTCCTTCTTCACCGTCGCCGGCGATGCGCCGGGCCTGACCCGGCGCAAGCTCAAGACCATGGACGAGACCCGCAAGCTCGCGCAGCTCACCTTCAAGAGTGTCGAGGCCCAACCGCTCGGCATCGACGGCGCGGGCGGGCCGGCCTTCGCGAAGACCCTGCAGCAGGCGATCGTGTGCCTTGCCAACGAGATGGTCGGCGGCGCCGAGCGGCTGCGCGAGGACGCGCTCGAGTACGTCAAGATGCGCATGCAGTTCGGCCGCTCGATCGCCTCGTTCCAGACCACCAAGAACAAGGCGGCCGACATGCTGGTCGACGTCGAGCTGGCAAAGTCGGCGGCCTACTACGCCGCCGCCGCGCTCGACGAGGGCGACAAGGACATGCCGGCGCTGGCGTCGCTCGCCAAGGCGCAGGCGGCCGAGGCCTACCTGCAGACCGCGATCCACGCCGTGCAGATGCATGGCGGCATCGGCTTCACCTGGGACAACGACACCCATCTCTGGTTCAAACGCGCCAAGTCGAGCGAGATCCTGTTCGGCGATGCCAACGAGCATCGCGAGAAGATGATGCAGGCCTGGGGCCAGCAGGCGGCGGAGTAACGAACATGACCATGACCGACACCACCACCGCCCCGACGGAAGAGAGCGTCCGCGCCGAAGTCCGCGCCTGGCTCGAGGCCAACTGGAACCCGAACTACGGCCTGGTCGAATGGCGCGAGAAGCTGTGCGACTCGGGCTGGGGCGCGCCGCACTGGCCGAAGGAATGGTACGGCCGCGACCTGCCGGTGAAGTTCAACGCCGTGGTCGACGAGGAGTTCGCGCGCATCGGCGCGGTCGGCGTCGCCAAGGCCGGCATCCGCACGCTCGCCGCCGCGACCATCCTGGCGCACGGCACGGACCTGCATAAGCAGAAGTTCCTGAAGCGCATCCTCACCGGCGAGGACACCTGGTGCCAGCTGTTCAGCGAGCCGGGCAGCGGCTCCGACATGGCGGGCGCCGTCACCCGCGCCGACAAGCGCGGCAACAAATGGGTGATCAACGGCCAGAAGGTGTGGACGACCTCGGCGCACAAGGCGCACTGGGGCCTGCTCCTGGCGCGCGCCGACTGGGACGCGGTCAAGCACAAGGGACTCGCCTACTTCATCCTCGACATGAAGCAGCCCGGCGTGCAGGTCCATCCGCTGAAGCAGATGAACGGCCACGCCTCGTTCAACCAGGTGTTCTTCACCGACGCCATCGTCGAGCCGGAGATGATGATCTGCGATGTGGGCGACGGCTGGACCGTCGCGACCACGACGCTGATGCACGAGCGCCGCGGCGCGGACGGCCTCAGGAGCTGGGCCACCGCGAGCCAGAAGCCCGGCCGCATCTACGAGGAGGAGCGGGCCGAGATCGCGACCACGATGGAACCCTACAAGTGGTACCCGCAGCGTGCCGGCCGGGTCGACCTCGTGATGCAGCGCGCCAGGGAGACCGGCAAGATCAACGATCCGGTCGTCCGACAGGAGGTCGCCAAGCTGCTGATCATGGCCAAGTCGGCCGAATGGACCGCCCGCCGGGCGCGGGCCGCGCAGGAGCAGGGCAAGCCGCAGGGTCCGGAAGGCTCGCTCGGCAAGCTGGTGGCGAGCAACGTCGCCCGGCAAGCCGCCCGCGTGCACACCTACATCACGGGCGCCGACGCCCTGCTGAGCGGCGAGGACAGCCCGATGGGCGGTGTGATCGCCGAGATCCTGGTTTCCGTCCCCGCCTGCTCGATCGCCGGCGGCACCGACGAGATCCAGCGCAACATCATCTCCGAGCGCGTCCTCAAGATGCCCCGCGAGACCAGCGTCGACACCAACAAGCCGTTCAAGGACGTGCCGCGGAACGTCGTCGCGCCGCGCTGATCCCATCGTGGGCCGGAAACGGTCGTTCCTGCCGCTGATCGTCGTCGGGCTGCTGGGTCTCGCGGTCCTGGCGTTCGGCCTCCATCAGACGGCGGGAACGGCGGCCTTCGTCCTCCACGCTGAGCGCGCGGACGCGCGGTTCGCCGGCGCGGTGTCGCGCGTCGGCGGCAGCCACGGCGGCACCTTTCTTCATCCAACCTTCGCGTTCACGACCCGCGACGGCCGATCCGTCCGCTTCACGTCGTCTTCCGGCTCGACGGACCAGCCCTATGCCGACGGCGAGCGTGTCGCGGTGCTCTACGATCCCGACCATCCGGAGCAGGCCCGGCTCGCGTCCTTTTCAGCCTTGTGGCTCATTCCCGTCGTGATCGATGCGATCGGGCTCTCTCTCATCGGTATCGCCGTTTTCGTGTGGTGGGCGCTGGGCAGAAACCCGCGACTGCGAATGTGATATGATCGACCCATGCCTCGCCCCCTGATCGGAGTCACGCTGGATGCGGAAAAGCCCGGCGGTTACTCCAAATTTCCCTGGTATGCGCTGCGCCAGAACTACCTCGACGCGATCGACGCCGCGGGCGGGTTGCCGGTGGCGCTGCCGCACGAGCCCGACCGGGTCGCCGACTACCTTGAGCGCATCGATGCGCTGGTGGTGACCGGCGGGGCGTTCGACGTCGATCCGTCGTACTACGGCGTCGGTATGAAGCACGCGACCGTGATCACCAAGGACCGCCGCACCGCCTTCGAGTACGGCGTCACCAAGGGGGCGCTCGCGCAGAACAAGCCCGTCCTGGGCATCTGCGGCGGCCAGCAACTGCTGCACGTGGTGCTGGGCGGCAAGCTGATCCAGCACATCCCCGATTCGGTGGCCGATGCGCTGGCCCACGAGCAGCCCAATCCGCGCAACGAGCCCGGACACAGCGTCGCCGTCGCACCGGGCACGCAACTGCACAAGATCGTGGGCACCGACCAGCTGCAGGTGAACAGCGCCCATCACCAGGCGGCGGCCGATGCGCCGGACGGCGTGATCGTCAACGCCACCGCCGCCGATGGCGTGATCGAGGGCATCGAGGCGCCGAAATACCGCTTCTGCATCGGCGTGCAGTGGCATCCCGAGTTCCTGATCTCCGAGGGCGACGCCCGGCTGTTCAAGGCATTCCTCGGCGCTGCGACGGCCCAGTGACGGAAGCCAGAGTGACCGAAGTCAAAGGAAGCGCACCGGAGCGCATCGCCAAGCGCCTGGCGCGTGCGGGCCTGTGCTCGCGCCGCGACGCCGAGCGCTGGATCGCCGACGGCCGCGTGAAGGTCGACGGCGTGGTGCTGGCGACACCGGCGTTCGTCGTCAGCGACCAGAGCCGAATCGAGGTCGACGGCAAGCCGCTGCCGCAGGCCGACCGCGCGCGGCTGTGGCGCTACCACAAGCCGCCGGAGGAGATGGTCACCACGCGCGATCCGCAGGGCCGGCGCACCATCTTCGACTCGCTGCCCAAGAGCATGCCGCGCGTCGTCACGGTCGGCCGCCTCGACTACTTTTCGGAGGGACTGCTGCTGCTGACCAATGACGGCGGCCTTGCGCGCAAGCTCGAATTGCCGGCCAATGGCTGGACGCGGCGCTATCGCGCGCGCGTGCACGGCGAGGTCGACCCCGAGCGGCTGGCTGCGCTCGCCAAGGGCATCACCATCGAAGGCGTGCGCTACGGCGCCATCGAGGCGCGGCTGGATCGTCAGCAACGCACCAATGCCTGGATCGACATCGCGCTCACCGAAGGCAAGAACCGCGAAGTGCGCCGGGTGCTGGCCCATCTTGGCCTGCCGGTGGTGCGGCTGATCCGCGTCGCCTTCGGCCCGCTCTATCTCGGCGAACTCGAGCGCGGCCAGGTCGAGGAGGTGCCGGCGCAGGCGCTGGCCAACCTGTTCGGCGTGAAGGCGCCCCGCAGGGAAGGCTGGGCCAAGCCACGCGGCAGGTCGAACGACAGAGGGCGGCCACGCCGATGATCAAGATCATCGGCGGCAAGCACCGCGGCCGATCCATCGAAACGCCCGAAGGCATCACGACCCGGCCGACATCCAACCGCGCGCGCGAATCGCTGTTCAACATCCTGATGCATGCCAGCTGGAACGAGGACGGGACTTCGCCGCTCGTCGAAGCGCGCGTGCTCGACGCCTTCGCCGGCTCCGGCGCGCTCGGCATCGAGGCTCTCTCGCGCGGAGCGGCGCATGCGACCTTCCTCGACACCGATGCGACGGCGATCCGCCTGATCGGCGAGAACCTGCGCAAGATCGGCGAAGCGGCCAACGCCAAGGTGATCCGCGGCGATGCCACGCGACCGCCGTCGTCGCGCGAGGCCTGCCACCTGGTCTTCCTCGATCCGCCCTATCGTTCGGGGCTTGCCGCCCCCGCACTCTCGGCGCTGGCCGAAGCGGGCTGGCTCGAGCCGGGCGCCGTCGCGACCGTCGAGCTCGCCAACACCGAAGACATCGTCCCGCCGCCGGGCTTCGAAGCGATCGACGAGCGGCGCTACGGTGCGGCGAAGATCGTGATCCTGCGCTACGTCCCATGAAGCTCACTGCTCCGCTCTACCTGATGCGCCACGGCGAGACGGCGTGGAACCTCGAGCGCCGCATGCAGGGCAGCAAGGACTCCGCGCTCACCGCGCGCGGCCGCGCCCAGGCCGCTGCCATGGGCCGTGCGCTCGCGGCGGAGCTCGCCCGCGAACCGGGGCCGACCATCTTCCTGCGCAGCCCGCTCGGCCGGACCTGCGAGACGGCGCTGATCATCGGCCGGGAGCTTGGCATCGATCCATCCGATTGGCGTGACGATCCGCGGCTCGCCGAACTGCGCTATGGCGACTGGGAGGGCTCGACCTGGGCCGAGATCGAGGTCAGGCATCCCAATGCGATGGCCGCCTGGCGCGCCGATCCCGAAGGCTTCTGCCCGCCGGGCGGCGAGACCCATCTCGACTTGCGCCGTCGCTCGGCCGCGGCTCTGGCCGACATCATCGCTTCGCGGACCCGCACCGTCGTGGTGAGCCACGGCGTCAGCGGCGCGGTGATGCGCGGCCTGCTGCACGGCCTCGATGCGCGGGCGATGTTCGTGCTGGAGAAACCGCAGGACGCCTTCTTCCGCCTGCTCGACGACCGCGAGGAGCGCATCCTGGCGGCGCTGGAGACGGCTTAGCTCCTGGTGAGGCGCGCAGTACGGCCGCAGCCGCCACTTTCGCTGACCGTCAGCGTGTTGCCCTGGAGCGTGGCGGTCAGCCGCTGCTCGCGCCGGTCCTCGGCCTTCACCGAGGCGACGGCGAGCAGCGAGAAGGTGCCGGGCTTCGCCAGACCGTGGAGCTGCCACAGGCCGGGCGTGGGCGGCGGCGGCGCGGCCTTCTTGAGGTTGGGCACCGGGCCCTTCGCCGTGCCGTCGTAGGCACTGCCGCCGACGATGCCTGATTCGATGGTGATGTCGTAGTCGAGCGGCGCGTTGCACGAGCCGCCGTCGCTGCGGCCGCGCCACTGGCCGTCCACCGGGGAAGCAGGCGGACTCGACGCCTGGGCGAGCGCGGGGCCGCCCATTGCGAGGGCCAGGCAGAACGTCAGCAGCGTTTTCATCGTCTTCCGAACAGCCTTTCGATGTCGGCCAGCTTCAGCTCGACATAGGTCGGACGGCCGTGATTGCACTGACCGGAATGCGGCGTCGCTTCCATCTGCCGCAGCAAGGCGTTCATTTCCTCGACCGTCAATCTGCGTCCGGCGCGCACCGAGGTGTGGCAGGCGAGCGTGCCGCAGACCTCCTCGACTTTCTCCCTGAGCGACAGGTGATCGCCCATTTCCGCGAGCTCGTCGGCGAGGTCGCGCACCAGGCCCTGCACGTCGGCCTCGCCGAGCAGCGCCGGCGTCTCGCGCACGACCACGGCGCCGAGCCCGAACGGCTCCAACACCAGGCCCATGTCGGCCAGCTCGGCCGCGCGCTGCGCCAGCCGCCGCGCACCGTCCTCGCCGACATCGACGACCTCCGGCAGCAGCAGGGCCTGGCGCTTCACGCCCTCGGCCTCGAGCTGGTTCTTGAGCTTCTCGTGCAGCAGCCGCTCGTGCGCCGCATGCTGGTCGACGATCACCACGCCCTCGTCGGTCTGGGAGACGATGTAGGTCTCATGCAGCTGCGCGCGCGCGACACCGAGCGGATACTGTGCGCCGTTGCCGTTCACGGGTTCGACCAGCGCTTCGGTGCGCACCGACGGCTCGGCGAGCGGCGCCATGAACTGCATCGCTGCTTCAGCAAGGCCGCGCGGGATCGAGGACGGGCGGCCGCCTCCCATCGGCAGCGCCGTCGAATAGCCGGTGTGCGGCCGGAACGCGCCCAGCGCTGCATCGGCCACCGTCGTACTGGCGCGATGGCCGGCGGCGGAGAGCGCGGTGCGCAGGGCGCCGACGATCAGGCCGCGCACGATTCCTGAATCGCGGAAGCGCACTTCCGTCTTGGCCGGATGCACGTTGACGTCGACCACCTCTGTCGGCGCCTCGAGGAACAGCGCCACCATGGGATGGCGATCGCGCGCGAGGAAATCCTGGTAGGCGCCGCGCACCGCGCCGGCCAGCAGCTTGTCGCGCACCGGCCGGCCGTTCACGAACAGGTACTGGTGCTGCCCGGTCGGCCGGTTGAGCGTCGGCAGGCCGGCGAAGCCGGTCAGCCGGAAGCCCTCGCGGTTGGCGTCGATCGGGACCGCATTGTTGGCGAACTCGCGACCCATGATGGCGGCCAGCCGCTCGAGCAGCGACACGGCCATCGGCAGATCGAGCAAGGTGCGCTCCTCGCTCTCCAGCCGGAAGGAGATCTCCGGATGCGCCATGGCCAGCCGGCGCAGGGTGTCGGCGACGTGGCTCGATTCGGTTCGCGGCTCTTTCAGGAATTTCAGACGCGCCGGCGTGGCGAAGAAGAGATCGCGCACCTCGACCCGCGTGCCGGGCGGATGAGCGGCGGGCTTGGGCTCGCCCTTGACCCCGCCATCGATCGCCAGCGCCCAGGCGCTGTCCGCCGACGCCGGCCGCGAAGTGATCGTGAAGCGGCTGACCGACGCGATCGAGGGCAGCGCCTCACCGCGGAAGCCGAGGGTCCGGATGTCGCTGAGATCGTCGGCCGGCAGCTTCGACGTGCAGTGCCGCTCTACCGCGAGCGCCAGCTCCTCGCGAGTCATGCCGTGGCCATCGTCGACCACCGACAGGAAGGTTCGGCCGCCCTCCTTCAGGCTGACAGCGATGCGGCGCGAGCCCGCGTCGATCGCGTTCTCCACCAGCTCCTTCACAGCGCTGGCCGGCCGCTCGACGACCTCGCCGGCGGCGATCTGGTTCACCAGGTTGGAGGGCAGGCGGCGCAGCATCGCTCCTCCATTTTACGGCTTCTGCCTTTGGGAAAGATACTGGTGGGTTTCTTGGGCGGGTTTCTTGGGCCGGTTTCTCGGACGGATTTCTAGGGTTCGGCCACCAGCCCGACCGGTTTGCCGACGACGACCGTGGTCATCGCCTCGTCGTGCAGCAGGCGATGTGCGACGCGGCGCACGTCGTCAGCCGTTACGGCGCCGATCAGCGCCGCCCGTTGGTCGAGATAGTCACGCGGCAGGCGGTCGACCTGCATCTGATGCACGAGATTGGCGATCGCACTGGAGGAATCGAGCGACAGCGCCAGGGACCCGCTGAGATAGGTCCGGGCGTCGGCCAGCTCCTGGTCGGTGGCGCCGTCGCGCATCCGCGCCAGCTCGGCCCGGATGATCCCGAGCGACCGGGCCACGTGCTCGTTGGCGCTGCCGGTCGACACGACCAGCAGCCCCGCCTTCTGCTGCTCGCGCAGGCCGGCCGAGATGCCGTAAGCCAGGCCCCGCTTCTCGCGCACCTCGTCGAACAGGCGCGACTGCTGACCGCCGCCCAGCACATGCGCCATCACCAGCGCCGCATGCCAGTCGGGGTCGCCGCGCAGCAGGCCCGGCAGGGCGATCAGCATGGAGCTCTGCGGCACCGGCCGTTCGATGCTGACGGTGCGCGCCGTGGTCGGCGGGCTCCAGTCGGGCAGCGGCGGCAATGTCGAGCCGGCAGGCAGCGCGCCGAAGGCGCGATCGAGCTGGCGCGCGAGCTCGGCGGCATCGATGTCGCCGACCGCCGCCACGATGAGACCGTCGCGGACCAGCAGCGACCGCGCGCGGGCCTTCGCCTGGTCGACGGTCAGGGCCCGCAAGGTCTCGCGCACCCCCGAGGCGGTGACGGCATAGGGATGGCCGGCGAACAGGGTCGCCATCAGGGTGCGCTGCGCCACCGCCGACGGCCGCTGCTCCGCCTGATTGAGCGCGGCGATGGACTGCCGTCGGCGATGCTCGAAGCGGTCGGCATCGAAGCGCGGCGCAGTGACCGCGAGCCGCAGCAGGTCGAACGCCTCGTCGCGCCTGGCCGACAGAAGACGCATCGCGCCGCCGACCGTATCGAGCGCAGCGGCAAAGCGTAGCGAGACTGCAGCCTCCTCCTGGCGCTGCTTGAAGGCCTGCGCATCGAGCGCCCCCGCGCCATCCGTCAGCAGGCTCGCGGTGAGGCTGGTCAGTCCCTTGTGCGCCTCGGAATCGCGCGCGCCGCCGCCGTCGAACGAGAACACCAGCGACACGACCGGCGTGCTGCGATCCTCGACCAGCCACGCCTTGAGGCCGAACGGCGTGACGACCTCGGCGATCTTCACGGCCAGCCGCCGGCCGGCGTCAGCAGCGAGGTGACCGAACGGTCGTCGCGCCAGACATGCCGCGCGGCGGCGACGATATCGTCCGGCCGGACCGCGGCGATCGCCTGCGGCCAATGATCGATCCCGGCGATGCTGCCGCCGGTCGCGAGCAGCGAACCGTAGAGCCGCGGACCGCTCGCCAGCGAATCCCGCGAATAGATGGCGGCCGCCAGCAACTGGTTCTGAGCGCGCTCGACCTCCTCCGCCGTGATGTCGCCGTCGAGCACGCGCTTCATCTCGGCGGCGACCGCGCTCTCCACCTCGGCCACGCTGCGGCCGTGCGCGGGATGCACGGAGATCTCGAAGCTCGACAGGCCGAGGCTGTTTCGCGCTGTAGCCGGCGCTGGCGCTCAGCGCGAGCCTGGCATCGGCGACCAGCGCGCGCGACAGCCGGCTGGTCTCGGTGCCGCCGAACAGCTCGGTCAGCACCAGCAGCGCATGGGCGTGCCGGGTCTCGCCGGCACGATAGGACGGCGCGAGGAAATCGCGGCTCCAATGGGGCTCGGCGACACGCGTATCGGCCCGCGTCACGCGCTGCGGCAGGCCCGTGCCGCCCTCGGCCGGCCGGCGCCGCGGCGCGAGCGCGCGCGCGGCGATCGGGCCGTAATGGGTCTCGGCGAGCTTCTGCACCGCCTCGGGAGCGGCATCGCCGGCCACGATCAGCACGGCGTTGTTGGGCGCGTAGAACCGGCGATAGAAGGCGGTGAGCTCGGCCACGCCGAGCCCCGTCACGTCGTCGACGTAGCCGATCGTCGGCATGGCGTAGGGCCTGTGCCGGCCGAACAGCGGCTCGCGCACCGCCTCGTCGAGCAGCGCGGCCGGCACGTTGTCGACCCGCATGCGGCGCTCCTCGAGCACGACCTGACGTTCCGGCGTCAGCTCCTTCTCGACGATCCGCAGATTGGCCATGCGATCGGCTTCCAGCCGCATGACCAGCTCGAGCCGGTCGGCGGCGATGGTCTGGTGGTAGCCGGTCATGTCCATCGAGGTGAAGGCGTTGTCGCGCCCGCCGTTGCGCGACACGATGCGCGAGAACTCGCCCGGTCCGATCGTGTCGGTACCCTTGAACATCATGTGCTCGAGGAAATGGGCGATGCCGGTCTGGCCGAACGTCTCGTCGGCGCTGCCGATCTTGTAGACCAGCAGCTGCATCACGATCGGCGCGCGCTTCGACGGCAGCACGACGACCTGCAGCCCGTTGGCGAGGGTGAAGGTCTCGCTGGGCCGGCGCTGGACATCGAGCAGGCTGGCGCGCGCCGGGCGCCGCGGCAGGACGACAGAGGCCGCGAGCAGGCCGCCGGCAGCGGCGCGGCGGCCGATCATGCAGTCAGGCTCAGAAGATGCCTTCGAGCAGGCCGCGCTTGCGGCGCTCGATGGTGGGCGTCGGCGCGCTCGACGGCTGGCCGGAGGCCTGCGCGTCGCGCAGGCGCTGCTGCTCCTTCGCGGGGTCGAGGATAACGCCCGGCGGCGGCTTGTCCTGCCAGAAGATCAGGCTGTCGATGAACGTGTCGTCCTTCGCGGCCAGCACGCGGGTGTCCTGGTTGACCTGGCTGCGGATGTTGGGATCGACGCCGCCGGCGCTCGCCTTGGCGACCAGCGACGCCTCCGAGGCATCGCCCGGCGCACCGGTCGGCGGCGTCTTGGCCTGGGCCTGGACGCGGCCGGCAAGGGTCGGCGACAGCGCCTCCTTGGCCTGGTCGGCCGGCGAGGTCTCCTGCGGACGCGGCTCGCCCGGCCGCGGCGGACGGAGCTCGGCGTTGGGCGGCATGGTGAGCGGAGAGTGCGAGACGATCTTGAACTCGTCGGGCGACACCTTCTTGCCGCCGCCCAGATTCTCGAAGGCGCTGCAGCCGCCCAGCATCATGGCGCCCACCGCCGCGCAGGTCACCGGAAGGAGGATCGTCCGTCGCATCATCTGTCCTTGAAACTTGTGTCCGCCGAACATGGCCTAATCAGGGCGCGCGCTGCTTCTCGCCGATAAGCGAATCGATCAGCATCAACCCGACGCCGACGACGATCGCCGAATCGGCGACGTTGAAGGCCGGCCAATGCCATTGGCGCACGTGAAAGTCGGCAAAGTCGAACACCGCCCCCCAGCGGGCGCGGTCGATAACATTGCCGATGGCCCCGCCCATGACAAGGCCGATACCCCATCCGGTGAGCGCCCGGTCGGTTCGTCGCAGCCAGATGAACAGGCCGATGCAGACCGCGACGGCGACGCCCGACAGCAGCCAGGCCGGCAAGGGCCGGTCGCCGCCCAGCAGGCCGAAGCTCACGCCGCGGTTCCAGACGATGACGAGCCGGAAAAAGCCCTCGATCACCGAAACCACGCCGCCCGCCGCCGTCAGATAGCCGAGCAGCAGTTGCTTGGAGAGCTGGTCGACGACGAGGGTGGCGGCGACCAGCGCCATGGATTGGCGATCGAGCGGTCTCATCCCAGGGCTTCCACCGCTCCTTCGCAGCGCACGCAGATCAGCGGATGCCGGGCGGACTTACCGACCTCCTCCAGCACCTGCCAGCAGCGGGCGCACTTGTTGCCCGAGGCCATCGCCGGGACGACGGCCACGCCCGCGACGTCCGGCAAGGTGAAGGCGCCGTCGGGTGCCGGCCCTTCAATCAGGTCGCCGCCCGAGGTGATGCAGATCTCGCTGAGATCGATGCCCTTCATCGCTGCCAGGTACTCCGGCGCGACATGGACGTGCGGCGCGGCCTGCAGGCTCGAGCCGATGCGCTTCTCGGCGCGCTCCAGCTCCAGCGCGCCGGTCACGACCCGCCGCAGGCTGCGCACGGTCTTCCACTTCTCGCCCAGCGGCGCATCGAGCCAGGTGTTTGGGATTGCCGGATAGAGCCGCAGATGCACGCTCTCGGCCGCGCCGTCCGGCACATCGTTGGGTCGCATCAGCCACGCCTCTTCGGCGGTGAAGCAGGTGATCGGTGCCAGCCACGCCGTCAGGAACGAGAACAGCTCGGCCATCACCGTGCGCGCGGCGCGGCGGCGCAGCGCCTTGGGCGCGTCGCAGTAGATCGCGTCCTTGCGGATGTCGAAGTAGAAGGCCGAGAGATCGACTGCACAGAAATTGTGCAGCTCGGTCGCGATGGTGTGGAAGTCGAAATCCTCGACCGCCTGCCTGAAGGTCGCATCGAGCTCGGCCATGCGGTGCAGCACCCAGCGCTCGAGCTCGGGCAGCTCGGTGAACTCGACCTTCTCGGCCGACGAGTAGCCGGCCAGGCTGCCGAGCAGGTAGCGCAGCGTGTTGCGCAGCCGGCGATAGGCCTCGGCCTGGTGCTTCAGGATCTCCGGCCCGATGCGCTGGTCCTCGGTGTAGTCGGTGCCGACCACCCACAGGCGCAGGATGTCGGCGCCGTACTGGTCGCACACCGCTTGCGGCGCGGTGATATTGCCCAGCGACTTGGACATCTTGCGGCCCTGCTCGTCGAGCGTGAAGCCATGCGTCAGCACGCCGTCATAGGGCGCGCGCCCGCGCGTGCCGCAGCTCTCCAGCAGCGAGGAATGGAACCAGCCGCGATGCTGGTCGGACCCTTCGAGATAGAGGTCGGCCGGCCACTTGAGCTCGGGGTTGCCCTCGAGCGTGAAGGCATGCGTCGACCCCGAATCGAACCAGACGTCGAGGATGTCGCGCACCTGCTCGAAATCCTCGGCCTTGTGGGCATTGCCGAGGAACCGCTCGGGCGGGCTCTCGAACCAGGCGTCGGCGCCCTCGGCTTTGAACACCTCGACCACCCGCGCCATCACCTCGGGGTCGCGCAACGGCTCGCCGGTCTTCTTGTCGACGAACACCGCGATCGGCACCCCCCAGGCGCGTTGGCGCGACACGCACCAGTCGGGCCGCTGCTCGATCATCGAGCGCAGGCGGTTGTAGCCGGCGCGCGGCACGAAGCGCGTCGCATCGATCGCCGCCAGCGCCTTCTCGCGCAGGGTGCCGCCGATCTCGGCGATCGGCTTGTCCATGGCGATGAACCACTGCGGCGCATTGCGGAAGATCACCGGCGCCTTGGACCGCCAGGAGTGCGGATAGGAGTGGGTGATGCGGCCGGTCGCCAGCAGCTTGCCCGCCTTGTCGAGCGCCTCGGTCACGACCTTGTTGGCCGGACCCTTCTTGCCGACCGACGTATAGACGTGCAGGCCCGCGAACAACGGCACGTGCGGATAGTAGGAACCATCCTCGGCCACCGTGTCCGGCACCTCCACACCGTTGGCGATGCCGAGCTCGTAGTCGTCTGCGCCATGGCCGGGGGCGATGTGCACGAACCCGGTGCCGGCATCGGCGGTGACGAAGTCGCCCGGCAGCAGGCGGACGTCGAAGTCGTAGCCCTGCCCGCGCAGCGGATGGGCCGCGACGAGGCCTTCGAGATCTTCCGTGCTCAGGTCGGCCACGACCTTGGGCGTGAACTTCCCGGCCTCGGCGACGGCGCCGACCAGCTCCTTCGCCAGCACCATCTTCTCGCCGACATGGGCCTTGCTGCCTTCGGCCACCGCCTCGACCTCGATCAGCACGTAGGCGATGTCCTTGCCGAAGGCGAGCGCGCGGTTGCCCGGCATGGTCCAGGGCGTGGTCGTCCAGATCACCACCGAAGCGCCGTCGAGCTTGCCATCCTTCGACTTCAGGACCGGGAAGCGGACATGCACCGTGTCGGAGGTGTGGTCGTGATACTCGATCTCGGCCTCGGCCAGCGCGGTCTTCTCGACCACCGACCAGAGCACCGCCTTGGAGCCCTTGTAGAGCCCGCCATTCATCAGGAACTTGCCCAGCTCGTTGACGATGACCGCCTCGGACTCGTACTTCATCGTCGAGTAGTAGTTGTCCCAGTCGCCCTCGACGCCGAGCCGCTTGAACTCCTCGCGTTGCACGCCGATCCAGTGGTCGGCGAAGGCGCGGCACTGGCGGCGGAACTCGCCGACCGGCACCTGATCCTTGTCCTGCTTCTTGGCGCGGTACTCCTCCTCGATCTTCCATTCGATCGGCAGGCCGTGGCAGTCCCAGCCCGGCACGTAATGGGAGTCCTTGCCCAGCATCTGCTGGGTGCGTGTGACGAGATCCTTCAGGATCTTGTTGAGCGCATGCCCGATATGGAGATTGCCGTTGGCGTAGGGCGGGCCGTCGTGCAGGACGAACTTGGGCCGGCCCTTGCTCTCGGCGCGCAGGCGCTTGAACAGGTCCATGTCGGCCCACCGCTTGAGCAGCTCCGGCTCCTTCTTGGGGAGCCCCGCGCGCATGGGGAAGTCGGTCTTGGGCAGGAAAACGCTGGATTTATAGTCGGTTGTCACGACGAACTCTCGGTATTCGGGACGGGAGGCGCCGGACCCGATGCCCGGTAACCTCGAAACAGGCAGGCTCAAAAAACCCGGCCGCTGCTAGCGGACCGGGCGGCTAATTCGCTCCCGAGAGGCCCTTATCACCATGGGGCGGGCAATCTAGGGACCGGGTCGGAGGGGGTCAAGGAGCCGGGACGAGCCCCCGAGTCCCAAACCGTCCCACCGCGTAAAGCACGCCAATGCCGATGGCATCGACATCGGAGGCCCTTTCAGTACCAAATCCGCGACACCCCCACCCCGAATCGTAACTCTTTCGAGTCGCCCTGCGCTGCACGTGCATGACCGTTCGCGTCTCGACCGCAGGGCGTGGCAGGGTCCGCCGGCCACACTATAAGCGACATAGGAACGAACCAGGAACTCGTCAAGGAGACGAGAGGATCGCCCGCGCCGCCTGCCCGTCGGCCGCGATCTGGGCCTTCAGCGCGTCGAGGCCCGAGAACTTCATTTCCGGCCGGATGAACTCGATCAGCTGGACCCGCAGGACCTGGCCGTAGATGTCGTCGGAGAAGTCGAACAGGTGGACCTCGAAATTCTCCTGCAGCTTGCCGAAGGTCGGCCGCTTGCCGAGGTTGGCCACGCCGTTGCGCCATTGCCCGCCCACGAGCACCCGCACGGCATAGACGCCGTAGCGCGGCCGGAGATGCTCGCCCAGCGCCACGTTGGCGGTCGGGAAGCCGATGGTGCGGCCGCGCTGGTCGCCCTTCTCGACGGCGCCCTCGATCTCCCAGTGATGCCCCAGCAGCCCCGACGCCTCGCTCGGCCAGCCGGCACGCAGCGCCTCGCGGATGCGCGTCGAGGAGTAGATCTCGCCCTCGCGCATCACCGGATCGAGCACGGTGATGCCGAAGGCCCGCTCGCCCGCCAGCTCGCGCAGCCGCTCGACATTGCCGGTCCGCCGCGCGCCAAAGGTGAAGTCGTAGCCGCACACGACGTGGCGCGCGGCCATGCCCTCGAGCAGCACCTTGTCCACGAAGTCCTGCGCGCTGATCGCTGCGAAGGCCGGATCGAAGCGCTGCGCCAGCACCGCCTGGATGCCGCACTCGCCCAGCAGCCGCACCTTGGCCGGCAACAGGGTGAGGCGGAACGGACCGGTGTCGGCCACGAAGAACTGGCGCGGATGGGGCTCGAAGGTGAGCGCGACCAACGGCGCCTCCAGGACGCGGGCCTGCGCCGCGGCGCGCGCGACCAGCGCCTGGTGGCCCTTGTGCACACCGTCGAAATTGCCCATGGCGATCACGCCGCCGGTCCATTCGGCGGGCAACGATTGCCAATCGTCAAAGACGGGAATCATCACGCCGCGTCCCGGCGCGGCACGAGGATGACGGCCTCGCCGTCGATCACGACCTTGTCGCCGTTCAGGCATTGGGTCTTGAGCGTCACGCGGCGGCGGCGCTCGTCGATCGCGCTGACGGTGGCCACCGCGGTGATGGTCTCGCCGATCAGCACCGGCGCCATGAAGTTCATGGTCTGCGAGATGTAGATCGAGCCGGGGCCCGGCAGCTTGGTGCCGATCACCGTCGAGATGAAGCTGCCGCTCAGCATGCCGTGGGCGATTCGCTGGCCGAAGCGGGTGGAGCGGGCAAAGCCATCATGCAGATGGATCGGATTGGTATCGCCCGACACGCCCGCGAAAGCCATGATGTCGGCTTCGGTGACGGTCTTGCCGAACATCGCCGACATGCCGACCTTGAGATCCTCGAGATAAAGGCCGTTCATGGCCGCGAAATCGGACAACGACTGTTCTCCTTGTGAGGGCCGCCCTCTTACCATGCGACAGGGCCTGTGCCACAGTCGGCATGAATGACCGTTCACATATGACCGCTCTCGCATGACTTTCCACGGCGGCACTGAAGCCGAGACCGTCGCCGCTGGCCTGGCAGCGGCCGCATCGCGGCACCTCGGCGGACCGGCGACCATCGAGGGATTGCGCCGCGAATCGGGCGGCGCCTCGCGCCAGACCTGGAGCTTCGACGCCGTCGTTGCGGGGGAGCGGCACGAGCTGATCCTGCGGCGCGATCCGCCGACCGCCGGCGGCCGCGAGAAGGCGAGCGCCACTTCGCTCGATCGTCCCACTGAATTCGGCGTGCTGCGGGCGGCGTTCAAGGCCGGCGTGCGGGCGCCGGAGGTGCTGTTCCAGACGGGACCGTCGGACGGTCTCGGCGAGGCCTTCGTCATGCGCCGGGTCGGCGGCATCGCCATCGCGCGCAAGCTGCTGCGCGATCCGCCCTATGCCGAGGCCCGCCAGAAGATCGCGTCGCAACTCGGCGAGATCGCCGCCCGCATCCATGCGGTCGATACGGCCCAGCTGCCGCCCTTGCCACATCGTGAGGCGGCCGATCAGGTCGCGGCGCTGCGCACCGCGCTCGACTCGCTCGACCAGCCGCAGCCGGTGTTCGAATTGGCGCTGTCGTGGCTCGACCGGCGCCGGCCCGCGCCGACCGGTCGGCCCTTGCTGGTGCATGGCGACTTCCGCACCGGCAACTACCTCGCCGACGAAACCGGCGTGACCGCCATCCTCGATTGGGAGGGAGCGCATCTCGGCGATCCGATCGAGGATCTCGGCTGGGTCTGTGTGAAGAGCTGGCGGTTCGGCTCGGTCGACAAGCCGGCCGGCGGCTTCGGGAGCCGCGAGGATCTGTGGACCGCCTATCGGCGCGCCGGCGGCACCGAGATCGATCCGGCCCGCGCGCATTGGTGGGAGATGTTCGGCACCGTGCGCTGGGGCGTGATCTGCCTCACCCAGGCGTGGCGCCATCTCTCGGGCTCGGTGAAGTCGATGGAGCTCGCCTCGATCGGCCGCCGCGCCGTCGAAACCGAGGTCGATCTGCTGCAGCTCCTCAAGGAGGCGCACTGATGGCGCAGGATCGTCCCACGGCGTCGGAGCTGCTGATCGCGATCGCCGACTTCCTGCGCGAGGAAGCGGCGCCGGCGCTCGACCGCAGCGACCCGCGGCTCGGCTTCCAGATGCGGGTCGCGGTGAACTCGCTCGCCATCCTCGAGCGCGAATGGCGGTTGGCGCCCGAGGCCGATTCCCGTGAGCTCATGCGGCTCAGGAAGCTGCTCGGCCGCGACGGCACGCTCGCCGAACTGACCCGCGAGCTCGCCCGGCAACTGCGCAGCGGCGAGCGCGACGAAACCGACGCCGAGCTGATGGCGCATCTCGAAGCCACCACCAACGACAAGATCGCCATCGCCAACCCGAAGTGGAAGTAGTCTTGCCGGACCGCGGGCCTCTCGCCGCTCAAGAATCATGAGCGGGCGGGACGCCCGCGATCCGGCGAGAATAATTCGGCCACGACCGAACTATTGGTCATGGCGGCCTCGCGCGCGCGAGCCTAGATTGCGGTCATGATCACCGTGAACGCCCTCTCCGAAGTCGCCGCCCTGATGGGCGACCCGGCGCGCGCCGCGATGCTGCAGCTGATGATGGACGGCCGCGCCCACACCGCGTCGGACCTTGCGCATGTCGCCGGCGTGACCGCGCAGACCGCGTCGGGCCATCTCGCCCGCATGGTCGAGGCCAACCTGCTCGCCGCCCGCGCGCAGGGCCGCAACCGCTTCTACCGCCTCGCCTCGGGCGAGGTGGCGCACGCCATCGAATCGCTGATGGCGCTGGCCGGCGAGCGTGCCCAGCCGGCGTCGAAGACCGCGGCGTGGCGGCGCGATCCCGATCTCCGCTTCTGCCGTACCTGCTACGACCATCTCGCCGGCCAGGTCGGCATGGCCGTGACCGATTCGCTCACCCAGCACGGCCATCTCGAGCCCAAGGGCGCGCGCGACTGGTCGCTCACCCAGTCGGGCGAGCTGTTCTGCCAGCGGCTCGGCGTCGATCTCGACGGCGCCAAGCAGGCCGGCACACGTCACTTCGCACGCCAGTGCCTCGACTGGTCGGAGCGGCGGCCGCACATCTCGGGCGCGTTGGGAGCGGCGATCGCCGACACTTTCTTCAAGAAGGGCTGGGCCGAGCGCCTGCGCCGCGGCCGCACCGTGCGCCTGACGGACTCAGGCCGGCGGGCGCTTGGCAGCCACTTCGGCACTTCTGTCTAGCCGCGCCTTGCCGAAAGTCTGGCCCTCGCCCGACGGGATCTTGGCGATCTGCGAGGCGCGCAGGATGCGGGTCTCGCCGACGGTGAGCGCGATCTCGGTGAACAGCAGCGAGCGGGTCTGACGCACCACTTCGGCGCGCCCTTCGACCCAGTCGCCGCGCTGGGCCGGCGCCACGAAGTCGAAGGTCATGCTGACCGTCGGCAGGAACTTGCGCAGGCCGACCAGCGTGCCGCCGCCCATCGTGCCGACCAGGTCGGACACGGTCATCATCATGCCGCCATGCAGGCCGCCCGCCGGGTTGCACATGTGCGGATGGACGCGAAAGCCCAGGACGAACTCGTCGCGGGTGCCCTTGGTTCCGCGCTTGCAGTAGAGCGTGCCGACATGGGTGTTGAAGGTGACCGGCCGGTCGCGGTCGAAATCGATGCGCAAAAAACCTTCGGGTGGATTGTCGTCGCTCACGCTTCAGCTCCGGATGATCTTCGGCACGCGCTGGCGGTGCAGCAGCGCGAAGGCGCCGAGCCCCGCCAGCACGTCGTGGCGCGGACCATAGAGCCGGCCGCGCACCTGCACCATCTGCTCGTCGCGGCCCAGCACCTCGGCCTCGCCCTGCAGCCAGACACCGACGCGGGCCGGCAACAGGTAGTCGATGCTGAGCCGCACCGTGACGCAACGCCGGTGCAGCACGTGGAATACGGTCGAGCCCATCAGCGAATCGAGAAACGCCGCCAGCATGCCGCCGTGGACGATGCCGTGGGTGTTGGAATGCTGCGGACCGGGGAGGAAACCGCGGATCAGGCGGCTGCCCTCGACCTTCTCGAACCACGGCCCATTGGCCTCAGCGAAACCGGTCGCGGTGAGCTGCTGAAAGCCTGGGGGAACGCTCGAACTGTCCGACACGCCCCATCTTAGGCGAGGCCTGCCAGCAGGACCAAGCCGTAGCCGACATAGTAGCTGGCAAGCACCGTGATCAACCGGTTCGACCAGACACGGAACTGCTTGTCGCTGAGCCGCTCGAGCAGGAACTTGCCGAGCGAGGTGCCGATGATCGACGAGGCGACCGCGACGGCGAGGAACCACGGCTCGACCTGGCCGGCCTGGTCGATCAGCGCGCCGAAGTACACGAGCTTGAAGCCGTGGCTGAAGACCTGGCAGGCGGCCTTGGTGGCGATGATCTGCCGCCGCTCGAAGGGCGAGCGCAGGAACATGGTGTCCAGCAATGGGCCGGTGACGCCGGTCGTCAGCATCAGCATCATGGCGACGAAGCCGGTGCCCGCGACCTGGGCTGGCCCGAAGGTGCGCGGCATCAGCCTGTCGGGGATCGCCCGCACGACGAACGGCGAGAGGCCGAGCATCAGGAGCGCCATCGCCTTGTCGGGCACGTAGAGCCAGATCGACCACAGGCCGACGGCGACCAGGCTGCCGGCAACGCTGAAGGCGATCGTCCTCCACTCGATGTGGCGCCACCACAGGGTCGCGCGCCAGCCGTTCGACGCCATCTGGGTGATCGCATGCAGCACCATCGCGGTGGGCAGCGGAAAGACCACCAGCAGCACGCCGATCAGGATCAGGCCCCCGGCCATGCCGAAGATGCCGGAGAGGAGGGCGGTGCCGATCATCAGCACGGAAAGCCCGAGGGCCATCAGGGTCGTCATGGCCCCGATCAGTACGGCCGGCTTATCCAGTGTTCAAATATATGGTAAATGGAAACCCAATATGAATTTCGTCTCTTCAGAATGACGACTGTGCAAGCCGTCAGGGACTGACACATGGAACTGCGCCATCTCCGCTATTTCGTCGCCGTCGCCCATGAGGGCCACGTCACGCGCGCGGCGGAGAAGCTGCACATCCAGCAGCCGCCGCTCAGCCAGCAGATCAGGGCGCTCGAGCGCGAGATCGACGCGGCGCTGTTCGTGCGCCATCCGCGCGGCGTCAGCCTGACCGACGCCGGCCGTTCGTTCCTGGCCGATGCCGAGCAGATCCTGGCGCAGGCCGAGCACGCCAAGATCCGCGCGCGCCGCACCGCGCGCGGCGAGGTCGGCCGCATCGCGGTCGGCTTCACCACCTCGGCGCCGTTCCATCCGCTGGTGGCGCGCGCGATCCGCGAGTTCCGCGGCAACCGGCCCAACGTGTCGTTCGTGCTGGAGGAGAGCAGTTCCGGCGACATGGTGAGCGGCCTGCGCGACGAGCGGCTGGACGTGGCCTTCATCCGCTCCGGCCTGGTCGATCCCGCAGGCATCACGGTGCATCCGCTGCTGCAGGAGGACATGGTCGCCGCCTTTCCGGCGCGTCATCCGCTCAGCCGGCGCGCCCGGCTCGCGCTCAAGGACCTGGCCGACGAGACGCTGATCCTCTACCGACGGCCCGACGGCCGCGGCCTGTACGACGTGATCATCGCCGCCTGTGCCGAAGCGGGCTTCAGCCCGCATGTCGTCCAGGAGGCGCCGCGCATCGTCTCGACGCTCAATCTCGTGGCGGCGGGACTCGGCATCACCATCGTTCCGGCGTCGCTCAGCCGCCTGCCGCTCGAGGGTGTTACGTACAAGGCCTTCGCCGGCCGGCCGGGGATCAAGGTGCCGCTCAACCTCGCCTGCCGCGCCGACGAACGGTCGGCCGCGACGCTGGCCTTCATCGATCTGGTGCGGCGCCTCTCATGAGACCGATCAAGACCATCGGCCATTCCAACCATCCCATCGAGCGCTTCGTCGCGCTGCTGAAGGCGGGCGGCGTGCAGCGCCTGGTCGATGTGCGCTCGATGCCCTACTCGCGACGCTTCCCGCAGTTCGGGCGTGAGCGATTGGCAAGGAGCCTCCAGGAGGCCGGCATCGACTACGCCTGGGAGGGCGAGGCGCTGGGCGGCATGCCGAAGGGCGGCGGAAGCTACGACGACGCGGCGGCGCGGCCGGCTTTCAAGGACGCAATCGGCCGGCTGATCGCGGCCGGCGCCGACACCCAGCTCTGCCTGATGTGCGCCGAGAAGGAGCCGCTCGACTGCCATCGCACCGTGCTGGTCTCGCGTCGGCTGGCCGAGCGCGGGACGCCGATCGAGCATCTGCTGGCCGACGGCACCACCAAGCCACATGGCGAGATCGAGGAGGCGCTGCTGAAGAAGGGGGGTGGCGCGGACCTGTTCGAAGACCGCGCGGCGCGGCTGGCGCGGGCCTATAGCGCGCGTGAAAAGGCGATGAAGGGAAAAGCCGGCTAGAGCATATTCCGTCCGGCCGGAATCGGCCGGACGGAATATGCCTGTTGCAACAAATATCGCCCGTGCGCGCATTTCCACTCAGATGGAACCGCGCTAGCGGGCCGATGGGGCAAGTGACGATCTGCAGGCGCGTTCCATCTGAGCGGAAATCGCTCTAGCAGGCTGTTGAAGAAGTCGGTTAACGGCGAGCGATGAAGGCAATGTCATCACCGTTG
>DATGMK010000078.1:0-99390 GCA_035293665.1 Reyranella sp.
CCCGTCTTAACCCCGGCCTCATGCTCCTTCAGCACACCGATGATCTGCTCCTCGCTGAACCTCTTCCGCTTCATCCTCTGGTCCTCTCCGTAAGGGCCAGACTCCAGTTCAACCTGGATTAATCGGTGGGGGCAACGTCACACTCATAAGAGGATCGCACTCGAGCGTGCAACGCCTCAAGCTCACGGCGTTCGCGATCGACCACAGAGCCAGAGAGGGCGGCGCGCAGATTGTTCCAGCTAAACGGCCGCCACTCGAAAGGGGTGAGCTTAGAGTTCAAGCACCTCGTCCCCGCCAAAGTGCGCTGCGGCCTCGAGGACGGATTTGAAGGTCGCGGCTGCCTCTTTGATCTGTTCCTGGACGCCGAGCATCTCGAGGATGTCCTTGCATTCGATGCGCTTCCCTTGGGCCAGGTCGTTCACCGTCACCGAGATGTTCATCATGTGGAAGGCAGCGCGCGATGCCAGCCCAAGCAGTCCCGAACCTTTGTCGACTAGCTCTCCACGCGAGTACAGCAGCGTATCGCCAAGCTGATACTTCGTAATGTTGGTTCGCTCTTGATCCGAGAGGTCGGCCCGAACGGTGATGGAGAACTTCACCGTGTTGCGAAGCAAACCTCCAATTTGTTGATCACGACGTATAAGCAGTTTCATTGCACACCCCAGTTGTACCCCGGTAGAGGGTCATATAGAGAGTGTTGTGGAGTCAAGGGACAATCAGAGCGTGTAGTGATAACGGCAGGCGATCGTGCCGTTGCGTGAGCGAGCCGGATAAGGACTCGAAGAGGCCTCCGGCGAGCGTGTCGCGCAGATCGCCGGCGCGCTTAGGAGCACCTATGAGGAGCTATGATCCGTGGAGGCTCGCAGCTCTAAGCGGGTGTGGGTCTAGCCACGATGGCTGCAGGTGTGGCTAGGGGGTGAGATGGATGGGGCCGTCGTCTACGCCTTCTTCGCGATGAGGAAGTCGTCCGGCTTCTTACCCTTCTTTACCAAGCCCGCCATCCACCGCGGCATGCGTCCCCGGCCGGTCCACGTCTCGGCACGCTTCTCTGGATTGCGATACTTCGGTTTGACCTTGCGTCCCGCTAGGGCGCTTCTTCGGCTTCGGCCCTGCCTCCCGTCCAGCGCGATCTTTATGTCGGCAGGGCCGAGCCGATACTTGATCAGGACTGCCCGGAGCTGCCGGATGCCGGGCTTGTCGGCCCGCTCGAGTTTCTCAGCTTGGGCCTGGAGCTTGCGAATTTGGCGCTCAATGACTTTTAGTGATGCTGTGCGCGGCATGACACCTCAAGGAGGGGTAGGAAACTGTAATACCAGCCAGTTCGTTCACATGGAAAGGGCGGGCTGTGGAAGGCCCGCCCCGCTCCAAAAGGAGCCTAGTGCCTAGCGTCGATGCGAGCCTGGAGCCAGTCCAACACCTCCTGCTCAATCCAGCCGACCCGAGCCCGAGGCCCGTTTCCAAGTCGCACGCGCTTGGGAAACTGACCCACGTTCTCCAACCGTTGGACGTGCGCCGAACTATATAGAACCAACTCCTTGAGCTGCTTCTTCGATAGTAACCTCATCACGAGCACTCCCGTTAGGGAGCCTCATGAGGCTCAGGTTGAGGCCTGGGCCGGTTGCTACCATACGGCGATTTGTTACGATGTCTAATACTCTCTGGATCGATTTACAGCTCGCACCCGCCGCCCAGTGCACCTACAGCTGCCTAGTCAGCTCCACAAAGTGCCGACATGCTGATCCGAACGCTCTTGGGCATCTGGAGGCGGTCCATGTCAAGAATTCCGAATCTTATAGTTCTCGGCGGCGCCGTAGCTGTCGGTAAGTCGACGATTGCGAGAAGACTCGCCCAAGCGCTGAAGCACCACGACAGGACGGTCCGACTGCTTCAAAGCGACGTGATTCGAAAGCAATTGATCGGCGCACCGCTCCGTGAACAAGCGCCAAGCTACTGCCAAAGCGACGCGTTCCGATCTTTCATCTATCGGACAATTCATGAGGCTGCGCGGCTAGTCCTGACTTTGGACGGCAGGGCCAGAGAAGTTGTCATTCTCGACGCTTCCTACACTGGTCGATCGTCGAGAGACGAATTGCAAAACGTCTGCGATCCTGGAGCTGAAGGAATGGTAATACGACGCTTTTGGCTCGATGCTCCCTTGGAGGTTAGGGTCGAGCGTGCTCAATTACGGACAGACGACGCCTCTGACGCGACCGCGCATTTCGCGCGAATGCAGCAGATCGATCCTCCGAGCACCAACGAGAACTGGATCTTCGTTGACAATGCTAGCGCTCCGCATTTGTGTCTTGAGCGGATATGGGATCATTTCCCCACAGTTTCGGAGTGAGCGCTTTCGAATACAGGGCCGCACTTCACAACAGGGACTACCGGGCCCTCTTTAATACCCGCACTTGGCGGCCCGCATGAAGGTGTCCAGCTCACCCGCCAAGAATAAGCATGAGGTGTCGCCGCGCCAATTGCTTGAATTCCTCAACTCGCTTGGCGTCGTTGACGAGGCTCAGCTCGCCTCCATCGTGCACATCCTCTCGTACAGCATGGGCGACCTCAGTGCCGACCCGAAGTACCTGCACCAGGACGGCATGCATACCCTGTTCTGAGGCTAGAGCCTTTAGTCGCTGCCACTGATCGGTTGTCCCTACGCTATCGACAATGTAGTTCCCGGTGCCTTTGTACTGCGCGGCCCAAGCTCGATCGACCCACAGGTGTGGAACGAACGAAATGAGGGCACCTATATGTCGATACAGATCGCGTGGAGTTCGGCCGCTCAGGAGATCCGTCGGCTCGTCTTTGAGATCGTCCGGAAACTCGCTTCCGACGAGGGCATGGGCGCTGTTCTTTATCGGCGTTGAGATGCTTATCGATCGCACGCCGAGCTCACTGGCGACCTCTACGACAGTCGACTTTCCAGATCGCTTTGGTCCATTCAGGCCAATAAGGATATGCTGAGGCATGACACCGATCTATCACAGCAACATCGAGATTAAGGCGCGGGCATCGCGTCCAATTGAAGAGCTCGCTCACGTATGCGACAAGAACGGGTTAAGAAAAGAGTTCTGTGCACGACAGGTCGACACGTACCTCAACTGCCCATCCGGTCTCCTCAAGATTCGGACGGGACAAGGTCCAAACCCTATCATTGTTCATTACAGCCGCACCGGAACGGCAGCGCAACTTACGTCCCATTGGGCTGCCGCCGTGTATCAAGACTGTTTGACCGGAGAACTGAAGGAAGGCGTCATCGCCAGCTCGTTGGCCGATGTGCTCGTGGCGGCGCTAGGGGTTACGAGTCGCGTGACAAAGGTCAGAGAGCGGTGGAGTAACGCCAGGGTCCTTGTGAACCTGGATCGCGTCGAAGGGCTCGGCCAGTTTGTTGAGATTGAAATCCTAGCAGATCGCTGTTCATCGAGCGCCGAGGCAGAAGTCCTAGCGGGACAATGGCGTTCCAAACTGCTTGTCGCTGATAAGGATCTTGTCGGCGTGTCATACTCTCTTTTGCAGCAGCCACCTTAGCTAGCCGGCCTGCGGACGATTGTCCGCAACGCCATCGCCCGACGGGTAGAATCGTCCGCTACGCTTCTCGTGCAGGCCTAGAAGTACAGTGATCTATAGAAAGCTGCCTTCAACCACGGTCCGAGGCAGCCATGTCTTGTACGTCTACTCCATTGAAGCGCAGCCAACGCGTTCGCAGGATCAAGCGCAAGACCGCCTCAGTTCCATCAGTAGAACAAAAAGGCATCGTCCAGGACCCGAAGCAGAACTTCGAATCACCGCCGACCGACAGAAGCAAGCCGCCCTCGGTGACCCAGTTTCCGCAAGACGCAGCCGCCCGCGAGCTGGTTGCCGAGATAGCTCAATACGGCTTCTCACGCCTTCTCCGGCGTCGGTAGAATCGAGGATTGCAGTCCAGACAGGGGAAGGTCTGCCCTCTTGCCACTGTAAAAAGAGCCCCGCATTCCTGATGATGCGGGGCTTAATGGTCGCGCCCTCAAACGACTAGGGGAGAGCGAACACGAATCGATCATTCGGCCAGAACGCCCCCGCCCAGTTTCCGAGTCGTCCGTCGAGCCAAAGTCGTGAGCCGGTGCATTGCTGGCGGCGAGCGTCGGCGCCATGCTTGAGAATGAACAGAAACTGATGATAGGTACGCGGCCTCGCGATGGCCTCCATGCCAACATGCAGCACATCGCCAACTTCTTGGTCGAGGTACTCAAGTCGAAGAACCGGACCAACCTCTGCCGGGCACTCATTAAGACCGAACTCGCCCGCACGGGCGCGGATGTCGGCGTAGCTCGTGTGTGCCGAAAAGCCAAGATCACACACCCTGACCAGTGTGAGGCGAACCCGAGTGGGTTTCGTTGCTATCGCGAATTTTCTCGACCGAAGGATCTCATTGCCATATTCGCCGATACCGCAGTTCACCTGCCTGAGGCGGCACCTCAGATCGGGAAGGCTCTTCGCCAAACCAAGTTGAACACTCTTCCATGCCGGTAGCCGCAACGCACGCTTAGTAGAAGCGTTGACCATGCTTGTCTCTCCTCGCGCAAAGCGACCCAACTCACCGAGCAGGGTCGCCCCATGCGAAGAAAAACAACCATAGGTAGTAAAGCAAAGATCGCGATCTTGTCAATGAACTGGTCTTTGCACCTTCGCAGAACCTAGAGGGGCCGGTATTTGACAACCAGGTCGGACAGATATCGCTCCCACAGCCCCAATGCCGCCTTCATCTCAGGCACGTATCGGTACTGGTCGTAGATCGCTTCGACCTCGGTCTTGGCCGAGACGTGATTGAGAAGCGCCTCTTTGATATGCGGCGCGACGCCGAGTTTGGCGATGTTTGTCGAAAAAGTTCGCCGGAGGTCATGCAGGGTGTAGGGCTTCACTTCTTCGAGCATCGCATCCAGTGCCTTCTTGCACTTGGAGAACCCAGAGAACGGCCTATCCTTTTCGCCGACGGCGGGGAATAGCAACCCTTCGCGTTCGATGTTCTTGAGGATGCCGCGCGCTACAGGCCCGGCCGGGACAACATGCTCGCGTGAGTTCTTGGCGAAACCCGGTGGCAGGGTGAAACCATCACTCAGCCACGTCGATTGAAGTCCGGCGATTTCTCCGCGTCTCTGACCGCTCAGAATGAGCAGTTGGACGATCGTCCCGAAGGGGTATCCAAGTTTCTCAGCACCGAGATAGACAGCCACGAGCTCAGCATCGGTTAGGACGCGGGACCGCTTCCCGGGCTTTGGAATATCCACTCCCTCAAGAGGATTGTGCTTCAGGAGCCGCCGGCGGACGCACCATCGTAGGAAGGTGCCTGCGACTACGAGCGCATGGCGCTGTTCACTTGGAGTCCGAACGAGCTTGTCGGTGATGGCTGTGATCGTATCGAAGTCGATGTCCCCGAGCCGCAGGTCCCCGAGCTTCTTGTTGAAGTGTCGGCGGAAGATGTCCTTGTAGTCCTTTGCCGTCCGCGCCTTCAGCGCCGGATACTTCTGCTCTGCGAACAGCTCGAGCGCGGCCGTGAACGTGATCGTCCTGCGCTTATCATGCCCCAGCGTCTGCTCGGCCAGGAGCCGCTTCGCTTCTGCCCTGGCCTCAGCGAGGGTGACGATGCCGAAGCGGCCGATGGCGTGACGGCGTCGATTGGACCGTTTACCCAAGAACAGGAAGAACGAGCGCGAACCCCCTTGGCTGACGCGCACACCGAAGCCCGGGATCGAGGCGTCGAAGTAGTCCTTCTGCCCCAAGGCCGGCGGCTGAAGTGAGCGGATTGAAATGTCCGTTAGGTTCGCCATAGGTGCACCGAGACCCCGCGTAGTGGGGTTTTGCTATGAGCACCTAGGTAGAGAGAAAGAGCCGGAAAACGCCAGCGCCTCAACAGCTTACCGGTCAGCACGTCCAAAATGAGAAGATATGAGCAACGGTCAAAATCTGTTTAGGAAACCGCTGCTCTATCCGGCTGAGCTACGGGGACGTGGCCAGCGGTATAGCAGCGGATGTCGGCCCTGTCTGCATCCGAGGGGATCTCAAACTCGTTCTGTCACTGCAAAGGAACTCGGCGCCGTGGCGGACCGTTCAACGGGTGGCCGGGAGGGTGAAGACCTTTGGACAAGGCCATGCCGCGAGCCACGCTGTCAGGCGTCCGTACGGGCATTGCGCGGCATCTCGAGAACAAGCGGTCGTTCGAAGGCCTCGCGTCGAGGCGAAGCCGGCGCGCGCTCGACTGGGTGAACTTCTTCGTCGCCGACGTCGAGGAGGGTTTCGGCGGCTTCGTGGCCTTCTACCTCGCCGACCTCAAATGGCAGCAGGAATCGGTCGGACTGGTGCTGACGGCGAGCCGGATCGCCAGCGCGATCTTTCTGCTTGCGGGCGGCGCCCTGACCGATGCCGTCCGATGGAAGCGCGCCCTGGTGGCGGCGGGAATCGTCATGCTCGCCGGGGCAGCCGTCATCCTGGCCCTGCGTCCGGCCTTCGTGTCCGTGCTTTTCGCCGAGGCCCTGCAGGGCGCGGCTGCAGGTATCCTGACACCCGCGATCGCTGCGATCAGCCTCGGTCTCGTCGGGCGGCGCGCCATGTCGCGCCGCGTCGGCCTCAACCGGCGGTTCAACGCCGCCGGCAGCGCGTTGACGGCAGCCCTGATGGGCACGCTGGGCAGCGCCTTCGGCAAGGCCGCGATCTTTCTGACAGCGGCCGGACTGGCCCTTCCGGCCCTCGTCGCGCTCGGATTCGTGCGCAAGGACGAGATCGACTACGACCGCGCACGCAACGCCGGCAAGCAGGATGGGCGGGTGACGCTGCAGGGCTTCTCGGTGCTCTTCAAGAACTGTCAGCTCCTGTGGTTCACCTGCGGCGTGGCGTTGTTCCAGCTGGCGAATGCCTCCATGCTCGTCATCGCCGTCGAGGGCATGGGCCGGGCGAACGCGGCGCACAGCTCGCTCGTCACCTCGGCAATGATCCTGGTGCCGCAGATCATCGTCGCCCTGCTCGCCCCTTCGATCGGCTACTTCTCCGAATTGTGGGGACGCAAACCAGTGCTGGTCATCAGCTTCGCCGCTCAGATCGTGCGCGCGGCCCTGCTCGGTTTCGTCGACGATCCGATCCTGCTGATCGCCGTCCAAATGCTCGACGGGATCAGCGGGGCCGTCCTCACCGTGATGACCACCGTGATCGTGGCCGATCTCACGACCGGCACCGGCCGCTTCAACCTGACCTCGGGCGTGGTCGGCCTAGTCTCCGCGATTGCCGCCTCGGTCAGCACTGCCGCCTTCGGTTTCGTCGCGCAGGAGGTGGGCCACCAGGCCGCCTTCCTGGCCATGGCGTCGATCGCCGCCTCAGGCGCTCTCGTGGTGTGGTTTCTTCTCGGCGAGACCAAGCCCGAGCGGTACATCGACTAGCGCGCGACCGTCGAAGGCCCGAGTAAGGAGATGCGGCCCCAGCTCGTCCACCCGATTGACGCCCATGAGGCCCATCGCATTCAGCGCCTCATCGGCAAGGATCTCGAGGGCACGCGCCGCACCGTCGGCTCCCGCTGCGGCGAGACCATAGAGCGGCGCGCGTCCCACCCATACCGCGTCGGCGCCCAGCGCCAGCGCCTTCAGCATGTCGGTGCCGCGCCGGATCCCGCCCGACAGGTACAGTGCGACCCGGTCGCCGATGATCTTCCGCGCGGTCGGCAGCAGGTCGAGCGGCGCGATCGCCCAATCGAGTTGGCGTCCGCCGTGGCTGCTGATCACGATCCCATCGACTCCGCTGTCCACGCTGCGGCGCACGTCCTCGGGGCTGAGGATGCCCTTCAGGATGAAGGGCTTCTTCCAGCGATCGCGGATCCTGGCCACCGTGTCCCAGCTCAGCGATTTCGGCTGGTGCTCGCGGATCCAGGTCGAAGCGGCGAACAGGCTGCGCTGATCCTTCGGGACAAAGTCGATGACGTTGGTGAAGCATGGCATGCCATGGGCCAGCAGGTTTCCTCCCATCCATCGCGGATGCAGCAGGCTCTCGAGCGCAGCGGACGTCGACAGCCGCGATTTCCCGATCTGGTTGCGGCGCTGCCATTCGCGGTCGCCGAAAACCTGCGCATTGGTCGTCAGCACGAGCGCTTCGCAGCCCGCGCGGTCCGCCCGCCGCAGCAGCTCCTGCCAGACCTCGTCGCCGCCGAAGATGTAGAGCTGCCACCAGTGGCGTCCGCCAGGCGCCGCCCTCGCGACATCCTCCATCGTATCGTTCGACATCGTGCTCTGGACGAAAGGGACGCCCCTCCGCTGCGCCGCCTGTGCCAGCGCGCAGTCGCCGCGAGCGTGAATTATGCCGTTGAAACCCGTCGGCGACACCACCAGCGGCATGGCCGCCCGCCCGCCCAGGATGTCGACGTCGAGGCTGCGATGCGACACGTCGGCGAGCGTGCGCGGCAGGAACCGCCAGCCGGCATAGGCGGTCCGTTCGGCAAGCATTGTCGCTTCGTCCTCCGCGCCCCCTTCGAGATATTCGAGCGCAAAGCGCGGCAGCCGTTTGTGGGCCATCGCGCGCAGGTCGGAGATGGCGACCGCCCGCGCGGGATCGGCGCCCGCATAGTACCGCCGCGCTGGCGTGCCCTCGAGCTGCGCCAGCGCGGTGTGCCGGTTCGGCTCGTAGCCGGTTGGATGGGAACGACGCCGCAACGCGGCGCCCACGGCGAAGCCGGCCACACCGGCAAGCCCGTACGTGACGAGCCGCATGACCGCAGGGCGGCTCATCTGACGCGCCGGCGAAGCACGAGGCCCGCGGCAAGCGCAAGCCCACCCAACCCCAGCAGGCCGGCGCACAGCCTTGCGGATTCGCCGGACAGCAGCGCCGCGCGGGTTCTCGCCTCCTCGCCGAATGCGCCGTGCGTGCCGTGCAGGCTACGCACCGGCTTCATCAGATCGTCGCGTCGATTGCGCGAAACGGCCGTCGGTCTTTCCTGCCCATCGACGGCGTGATCGGCGAGATAACGGTCGAGGAACGACGGCGCGAGCATGCTGGCCAGGATCACCTTGACGGTGCTGAGCCCCAGCCACAGTTCGCGGCGCGGCGATAGGGCCGCGCGGACGATCGCGCGGGCCGCCACCTCCGGCTGGAAGACCGGAGCCACCGGCCGCGGCTCGCGAGGCATATGGGTGCGCGCCCAGTCGAATTGCGGGGTGTTCATCGCCGGCAGCTGGACCATGACGACCTGGATGCCGCTGCCTTCATGGATGAGCTCCGACCGCAGCGCATCTGTGAATCCGCGGATCGCATGCTTGGCGCCGCAATAGGCCGATTGCAGCGGGATGCCGCGGTAGGCGAGCGACGAGCCGACCTGGATGATCACGCCGGCATTGCGCGGCCGCATGCAGGCGAGCGCAGCCATCGTCCCATGGACGAATCCCAGATACGTCACCTCGGTGACCCGCCGGAACTCCTTCGCGGTCATGCGCCAGACCGGCGAGAAGACCGTGACCATGGCGCAGTTCACCCAGACCGCGATCGGTCCGAGCTCCTGCTCGACGCGGCGGGCCGCCTGATCGAGCGCCTCCGCGTCCGAGACATCGCAGGGGAGGGCGAGTGCCGTCGAGCCGCACTCCTCGATCTCGCGGCGGACGTCCTCGAGGGACGCGGCATCGCGGGCGATCAAGGCGACGTGCGCGCCGCATCGGCCAAACAGCAGGGCCGTCGCTCTGCCCACGCCGGCCGACGCGCCCGTCACAGCGACTACCGATTGTGCCAAATCAGACATGGATGCGGCCGGCCGTCACACAGGAATTGGTTCTGCTCTCGCCCAAGCAACGTCGCATGGCAAGCGCGAGTTACTAAGCAACAACGCCGCAACTCGAAGGTAGGACCATGGCCGCCCCGACCGCCTCTGAAATCCTCGTCGACACCCTCATCGCGTGGCACGTCGACACGATCTTCGGGATTCCGGGCGACGGGATAAACGGCATCATCGAGGCGTTGCGCACCCGCAAGGACAAGATCCGGTTCATCCAGGTGCGCCATGAGGAGGCGGCCGCCTTTGCGGCCTGCGCGTACGCGAAATGGACCGGACGGCTCGGCGTCTGCATCGCCACGTCGGGCCCCGGCGGCATCCATCTGTTGAACGGGCTGTACGACGCGAAGCTCGACCACCAGCCGGTGCTGGCGATCACCGGCCTGCAGTTCCACGACCTGTTGCACACCTTCACGCAGCAGGACGTCGAGCTCGACAAGCTGTTCATCGACGTCGCCGTGTACAACGCGCGCATCATGGGCCCCAACCATGTCGAGAACACCGTGGAGCTCGCCTGTCGCACGGCGCTCACGTCCCGCGGCGTGGCGCACGTCACGATGCCGGTCGACGTGCAGGACATGACCGTGGACACGATCCCCCATTCGAAGCGCAACATCGCCCACCACGTGTCCGAGATGCTGGCGATGCCCGCCCACATGCCGTCGGAGAGTCAGCTGGCACGCGCCGCGGACATCCTGAACCGCGGCAAGAAGACGGTGATCCTCGCGGGCCAGGGCGCGCTCGGCGCGAGCGACGTGCTGACGGAAGTGGCCGAAAGACTGGCGGCGCCAGTCGTGAAGCCGCTGCTCGGCAAGGGCGCCCTGCCCGACGACAGTCCCTACTCCACCGGCGGCATCGGGCTGCTGGGCACGAAACCCTCGCAAAAGGCCATGGAGGAGTGCGACACGCTCCTCGTTGCCGGCAGCAATTTTCCCTACATCGAATTCTACCCCAAGCCCGGCAAGGCGGAGTGCGTCCAGATCGACATCGATCCCCAGCGGATCGGGCTGCGCTGCCCGGTGTCCGCCGGCCTGGTCGGCGATGTCCGCAACGTCCTGACGGCGTTGCTGCCGCGTCTCCAGCGGCGCGAGGAGCGCTCCTTCCTGGAGAACGCCCGGGTCGGCATGAAGGACTGGAACGCGCTGATGGAGGAGCGCGGCACTCGGCGCGACAGACCGATGAAGCCGCAGGTCGTCGCCTACGAGCTGAACAAGCTGCTCGACAACGACGCCATCGTCTCGACCGACAGTGGGACCATCACGACGTGGGCGGCCCGGTACCTCTCGATTCGCGGCAGCATGAAGTTCTCCTGCTCCGGCAACCTCGCGACGATGGCCTGCGGCCTGCCCTATGGCATTGCCGCCGCGATCTCCCATCCGGACCGGCAGGTCGTGTGCTTCGTCGGCGACGGCGGCCTCACCATGCTGATGGGCGAGATGGCCACCTGCATGAAGTACAATCTCAACATCAAGATCGTCGTCATCAAGAACAACGCGCTGGGCCAGATCAAATGGGAGCAGATGGTGTTCCTCGGCAACCCGGAATACGTCTGCGAGCTGCAGCCGATCGACTTCGCGGCCGTCGCCCGCGGCTTCGGCCTGCAGAGCTTCACGATCGACGATCCCGAGCAGTGCGCGCCCATCCTGAGGCAGGCGATGGCCATCCGCGGGCCGGTGCTGATCGAGGCGGTCGTCGATCCGCACGAGCCGCCCATGCCGCCGATGGCGACGCTGAAGCAGATGGCGCATCTGGCCGAAGGACTCGCGCGGGGCACGCCGAACGCCCGCAAGATCGCCCTGACGATCGCGTCGGACACGGTTCGCGAGCTGGTATGAGCCGGCGGACATGGAGCAGCGCAACAACGCCGGTCGCGTAACCGCCGCGTACGAACCGGTTCCCGAGCAGACGCGTCTCGCGGTCGAGCGCGACCTGCGGGCCCGCCTGAAGGGCGAAGTCCGTTTCGATAGCGGCAGCCGTGCGCTGTACGCGACCGATGCCTCGAACTATCGGCAGGTGCCGGTCGGAGTGGTCGTGCCGCGCGACATCGACGACGTCGTGGCGACGGTGGAGCTGTGCAACAAGCACGATGTGCCGGTCCTGCCACGCGGCGGCGGGACGAGCCTGTCGGGCGAAACCTGCAACGTCGCCGTCGTCATCGATTTCTCGAAGTACCTTGACCAGGTGCGTCGCATCGACCCCGAACACCGGCTGGCGGAAGTCGAGCCGGGCTGCGTGCTCGACAAGCTGCGCGACGCCGCGGAGCAGCACCATCTGACGTTCGGTCCCGATCCGGCGACGCACGACCACAACACGCTGGGCGGCATGATCGGCAACAATTCCTGCGGCGAGCACTCCGTCATGGCCGGCCGCACGTCCGACAATGTCCACGCGCTCGACATCGTGACGTACGACGGGCTGCGCATGACCGTGGGCGAGACCAGCGACGCGCAATTCAAGAAGATCATCGCGGCTGGCGGTCGCAAGGCGCAGATCTATCGCGACCTCGACGCGCTTCGCCGGCGCTACGGCGACCTGATCCGGGCGAAATATCCCAGGATTCCGCGCCTCGTGTCGGGTTACGAGAATCTCGACGCCCTCCTGCCGGAAAACGGTTTCAACGTGGCGCAGGCACTGGTGGGCACGGAGGCGACCTGCGTGACGGTGCTGGGCGCGACGCTGCGGCTCGTCCCCAGCCCCAAGAAGCGCGTCCTGGCGCTGCTGTCCTTCGACGACATTTGCAAAGCCGCCGACGTCGTGCCCCAGGTGCTCGAGTTCAAGCCGATCGCCCTCGAAGCCATCGACCACAAGCTCGTCGAGTTCATCCGCGAGAAGCATGTTCATCCCGAGGACCTGTCCGTGCTGCCGGCAGGACACAGCTGGCTGGTCGCCGAGTTCGGCGGCGACACGGTCGACGAAGCGGCGGCGGCCGCCCAGAAGCTGGTCGATGGCTTCAAGGGCAGCGAACACAGCAAGGTGGTCCGCGAGAAGCCGCAGCAGAAGAAGATCTGGGAGCTGCGCGAAGCTGCTCTGGCGGCAACGGCGCACGTGCCGGGCCAGCCGGAAACCTGGCCCGGCTGGGAGGACAGCGCCGTGCCGCGCGCCGCGCTCGGCCGCTACCTGCGCGAGCTCCTGGCGCTGTTCGACAAGCACGGCTATCACCCCTCGGTCTACGGCCATTTCGGCGACGGGCTGGTGCACTGCCGCGTCGGCTTCGATCTCCGGACGGAAGCCGGCCTCGCGAACTGGCAGCGCTTCCTCGACGAGGCGTCCGACCTGGTGGTGGGCTATGGCGGCTCGCTGTCCGGCGAGCACGGCGACGGTCAGGCCCGCGCGGCCCTGATCCACAAGATGTACGGACCGGAGCTGATGGAAGCATTCCATCAGTTCAAGCGGATCTGGGATCCCAAAGGCCGGATGAATCCGGGGAAGGTGATCGATCCCTATCCCATCACCTCCAATCTCCGCGTCGGCCCGCAGTACCAGCCGCCGGAGGTCGATCACTACTTCGCTTATGCGGAGGACAGCGGCAGCTTCACCCTGGCGACGCGCCGCTGCGTCGGCGTGGGCTCGTGCCGCCGTACCGACAGCGACAAGAGCGTGATGTGCCCGAGCTACATGGCGACCCACGAGGAGAAGCACTCGACCCGCGGCCGGGCCCGAATGCTGTTCGAGATGCTGCACGGGGGCGCGATCACCGACGGATGGAGGAGTGCGGAGGTCGAGGAGGCGCTCGATCTCTGCCTCGCCTGCAAGGGCTGCAAGAGCGACTGTCCCGTGCAGGTCGACATGGCCACCTACAAGGCGGAGTTCCGCGCCCATCACTATGCGGGTCGGCTGCGGCCGCGCTCCTCCTACTCGATGGGCCTGATCCATCGCTGGTCGCGCATCGCCGGTGCCGTGCCGTGGCTCGCAAACCTGCTGACGCAGACGCCCGGATCCTCGTCGCTGGCGAAGTGGATCGCGGACATCGCCCCGCAGCGGCGCATTCCCCGCTATTCCCGGCGGAGCTTCACGGCCTGGTTTCGCAGCCGTGGCGCCCAGCCGTCACGTGGCAAGAAGGTCCTGCTGTGGCCGGACACGTTCAACAACTACTTCCGCGCTCCCACGGCCATCGCCGCGGTGAAGCTGCTCGAGCGCCTCGGCTATCAGGTCGAGATCCCGCGCGGACATGTGTGCTGCGGGCGGCCGCTGTACGATTGGGGCCGCCTGGATGCGGCCAGGCGTCTGCTCCATCGAAATCTCGACGTCCTGCAGGAGCATCTGCAGGCCGGCACGCCGATCGTCGGCCTGGAGCCGGCATGCGTCAGCGCGCTGCGCGATGAGCTTCCCAGCCTGTTGCAGGGCGACGAGAGAGCGGCGCGCCTGTCGAGGAGCGCGACCTTCCTCACGGAGTTCCTCGACCGCGAGCAGGAGCTGCCGGGCAAAGGCCGGATCACCAGCCACGTGCTGGTACAGGTGCATTGCCACGAGCATGCGGTCCTCGACGAGCGCGCCGAACGGCGTGTCCTCGACAAGCTCGGCATCGACTACGAAGTCCTGGCGTCCGGCTGCTGCGGCATGGCGGGCGCCTTCGGCCTCGAGAAGACGAAGTACGCCGTCTCAATGGCGGCGGCCGAACGGGTGCTCTTGCCGCGCGTGCGCGCCGAACCGGCCGGAACCATTCTCTTGGCCAACGGCTTCAGCTGCCGGGAGCAGATCGAGCAGGGAAGCGGCAGACCGACGATGCACATGGCGGATGTGATCGCCGGCGTCCTCTGACCCCTCCCCTCAACTGTGGCGAGAATCACATTCGGACAGTCACAACCATGATGGGATGCTCTCGTTGGGACGAGCTACGGGGGCAGACATGCCGGGCAATACGAGCTTCACCCATGCCATCTTCAAGAGGCTGCAAGGCGCCTACGTCGCAGGCATCGGCACGACGGACGGCGGCCATTTCGACCCGGTGAACCCGATGGGCGGGTTTTGCCTGCTCTATCCCAACCATCCCAACGGCATCCTGAACAAGCTCGGCAACCTCGCTCCCGCGGGCCTCGCCACCCTGTCGCCGCTGGCGCCGACCAACACCCCGACCGACAGCCCGTTGTACGACATGTTCGCCCCGTCGTTCGGGGCGCCCAATACCATTCCCGCCACTGTGACCGTCGCCGGCAACAGCTGGCCGGTCATGCCACCGCCCGAGCCGCCCAATTCCAACATGGGGACCCAGTTCGACGAGTTGTGGCTCGAGTTCAACAACGGCAATCCGCCGCCGCTGTTCACCGCCTTCGGCAACTGGATCATGGCAGGCAAGCCGAACGACTACCCGCAGAACGGCCCGTTCGCCCAGCCCGGGCTGATCAACAGTCCACCGCCGGTCTTCCCTGGAGCGTCGACGGCCTTGCTGTTCGTCGCGAGCTTCGCCGGCGACGATGGACGGCGGTTCGGCGACGGCGAGGCGCAGCCCGTCCCGCTCGGCCACGTGCCCGCCAACTTCTGGGCGACGTCGCAGATCTTCCTCTACGACGAGAACGGCCAGGTCCAGACTCCGACGTTCCTCGATGCCGGCGCCGAGTACTATGTGAGCGCGCTCATCGGCAACTCGAGCGCGGGCGCGCCCGCCGGACGCGCTATCTTCTCGTCCAATCCGATGCACGTGCTCTGTGACGCGCAGTGCTTCAACAGCTCATTCAGTCCCGGTGTGCCGCTGCCGTCGATGGGCAACTACGACCCCAACGACGGCAACGCCACCTACGACCAGTTCGTCCTGGCCAAGCAGAGCTATGACGTAGCCGCCTTCCGCTTCAATGTCGGCAAGGTGTTCTCCGCCCTCGCCACCGCGCTCCAGGGGGTCAACCTCGGCGGCATGACACCGTCCGACTGGCTGAAGGCCGGCCATCCTTGCGTGAAGGTGCGAGTGGTCTCCGGCGAACAGCCGAACTACTTCCCGCCGATGGGCAACCCGCCGCTGACCCTCGATTCCAACCCGCGCTACGACCGCCATATCGCGCAGCACAACCTCGCCCCGTTCAACATGACGCTGATGGCGATCAAGAAGCCGATCTGGACGAACTTCATCGTGGCGCAGGCAGGGCTCGGCGCCAACGCCCTTGGAATCCAGCATGCCGGATGGCCGGTCGATGCGGTAAGGATCTACCTCGCGATGCCGCGCGCTCCTTATGAGCGCTACGTGGCGCCGGCCGGGCATCGCGGCTTCGAGCCGGTGCGCGAAGGCGTATCCAAGCCGTTCCCCGACGCGGTGATCCTGCGCCAGACCACGCCCGGGGCGCCGCTGGTCATCGCCGATCACGATCCCGAGGCCGTGCGCCATCGCCATGGACCCGATCGCTTCTTCGGCATGGCGATCGGCGTCGAAGGCGATCCGGCGCGCTTGCGCGATCACCGGCTGGGCGATCTCGAGGTGGTGCACACCGAAAAGGGGCCTGCCGGCGACATCGTCGGCGGCTTCTCGCTTCGCCCGCTGCTCAACCGTTAGAGCGATTCCGCTCAGATGGAACGCGCCTGGTCCTGTTGGTGCGGTTCCATCGGAGCGGAAATGCGTGCACCGGCGACGCTTGTTGCAGCAGGCATGTTCCGTTTGGCAGATCCCGGCCGCAATATGTTCCAGGCAACGAATGTACCTGCCACAGAAAGGTCACTGGTGGCCCGCGTAACCAAATGCGATTTCCGGCAACGAACGAACGGCGCCACCCAACACTCCGCCGTCGATCCCCGAGCGGGAGGAAACATCAAGTGAACAACGCACTGCCTGCGGCTCTGGTCGGCCTCACCGCGCTGGTCACGACCGGTTTGGTGCACGCGGGTTACGCGATCTGGTGGCTGGCCCATGTGCTGGTCGGCGGGCATGCGCCGTTCGATTGGAGCGGGGCCCTCACGGTGTCCGGCACCGCTTCGGCAATCGTGCTGATCGCCGGCCTCGTCGTCCGACACCTCGTCAGCGGCGACGTTCCGGCACAAACCGATGCGGCACCGGCGGCCGTCCCCGTACGGGTCCGCTCAGAAGCGGTGCGCTAGCCTCACGCCGATATTGTCCATTCCCGGATTGGGATAGGCGGTGAAGCCGTTGGAGGCGTGCTCGTAGTAGAGCGCAATGCGGTTGTTGGGCGTCATCTGGATGCCGAGTTCCAGCGGGATGTGGAACAGCACGCGCGAGCCCAGCGCCTTGTGGCCAGGGCTGGAGTAATAGAGTTCGTCGCCGGTGTGGATCGACGGGCCGACGCCGATTGCGGCGAAGAACAACGGTCCGGCCCATTCCCAGCGGATGTCGAGATAGGCCCAGCTGGTCTGCATGTCGGGCGTGAAGGTGCCGCCCAGCGCCGGCCGGATATTGCCGCCGAACAGCGGGATCGATGGCGTGAAGGCCAGTTCGGCGTTGAGGCTGACGCCGTTCTCCCATTTGCCGCCAGCGACCATCGGCACGTCGTGCGCCAGCACGCTGCCGCGGATCTCATAAAGCCACGAAGATTGGGCGACCGCGGGCGCCGGCATCCATAGAGCCAGCATGAGCAGCAGGCGGCGGATCATCGGGAGCTTAACGCACGCTCCGCGCAAAGGCTCCGGCAGCGGGCAGGCGTCAGTCGGTTCGCGATCGCCGCAGCGCCTTCAGGGCCCCGTGCTTCTTCTTGCTGTCGAGACGGCGCAGCTTGCTGGCGCGGGTCGGCTTGGTCGCCTTCCGCGGCACCGGCGGGCGGGCGGCCTCGCGGATCAGGTCCACCAGCCGGGCCAGCGCCTCGTCGCGGTTGCGCTTCTGGCTGCGATGGCTCTGGGCCTGCAGCACCAGCACGCCGTCGCGGGTCAGGCGGCTGCCGGCCAGGCGCTCGAGCCGGCGCCGCACGTCGTCCGGCAGGTTGGGCGAACGGCGCACGTCGAAGCGCAGCTGCACGGCAGTCGAGGTCGTGTTGACGTGCTGGCCGCCCGGCCCGCCCGCACGCACGAAGCTCTCCTCGATCTCCGACGGATCGAGGGCGATGCCGTGGGTGATCCGGATCGGCGCGGCCGGCCGCGTCTCCGACGGCCGCTCGTCGGTCATTCGCGTCCGCCGGCCGCCCGCAGCATGTTCTCGACGGTGCCCTTCCCGCTCTGGCGGGCATAGGTGAGCGCGGTGCGGCCGGTGAAGTCCGGCTTGTTGGGATCGGCCTTCTTCGCCAGCAGCAGCTTGACGATCTCGGCATAGCCCAGCCGGGAGGCCACCATCATCGCGGTTTGGCCCTGGCGACTCTGCAGGTCGGGCCGGGCGTTGCGCTTCAGCAGCATGTCGACGATGTCGACGTCGCCGTGCTCGGCCGCCCGGATCAGCGAGGTGTAGCCGTCGCGGTCGGTCGCGTCGGGAAGCGCCCCGCCGTTCAGCAGCGCCTTTACCACCGGGATATCGCCGTCCATCACGGCGATCATCAGCAGCGGCCGGCCACTGGCGTCGATCTGGTTGGGGTTCTCGCCCTTGAGCAGGGCCTGGCGGACCTTCTCCTCGTCGCCGCTGCGCACCGCCGCTACGATCGGTTTCTGGGTCATCATGTCGAACTGCGCCCAGGCCGGAGTCGCTGCAGCGGCCAACGCCAGCACCAGGAAATTGCGCCGGATCATCACTTCTTCTCCTTGGTGCCTTGGCCCCGTGTCTCGTGATAGCGGATCTCGATGCGGTCCCAGATCTGCGCCTCGAGGCAGACGCCGTCGAAGCGGTTGATCTGCTGCAGGCCGGTCGGCGAGGTGACGTTGATCTCGGTGAGATAGTCGCCGATCACGTCGATGCCGACGAAGATCAAGCCGAGTCGCGCAAGCTCCGGCCCGATGATCTCACACAGCTCCTGGTCGCGCCTCGTCAACGTGTCCTTCACGGCCTTGCCGCCGACATGCATGTTGGAGCGCGCCTCGCCCGCGGCCGGCACGCGGTTGACCACGCCCGCCGCCTTGCCGTCGATCAGGATGATGCGCTTGTCCCCCTTGCGCACCTCGGGCAGATAGCGCTGCGCGATCAGCGGCTCGCGGCTGCGCTGCGAGAACATCTCGAGCAGCGAGGCGAAGTTCTCGTCGTCGGGCCGCACGCGGAACACGCCCGCGCCGCCGTTGCCGAATAGCGGCTTCAGGATGATGTCGCCATGCTCCTTCCAGAACTCGCGCAGCATGCGCGCGTCGGAGCTGATCAGCGTCGGCGGCATCACCTTGTCGAAGTGGGTGACGAACAGCTTCTCCGGCGCGTTGCGCACGCTTGCCGGATCGTTGACCACCAGCGTCCTGGGATGGACGTGCTCCAGCAGATGCGTGGTGGTGATGTAGGACATGTCGAACGGCGGATCCTGCCGCAACAGGATCACGTCGAAGGCCGCGAGATCGACGATTTCGGCTGCGCCCAACGTGAAGTGGTTGCCCTTCTCGCGCCGCAGCTTCATCGGCTGTGCGCGCGCCATCACCTTGCGATCGCGGAAGATCAGCTCGGGCGGCGTGTAGTGCCACACCTCGTAGCCGCGCTTCTCGGCTTCCAGGCCCAGCACGAACGTGGAATCGCCATCGATGTCGATGGTGGACACATGGTCCATCTGGATGGCGACCTTGAGCGTCATATGAGCTGACTTTCCGAACAGAGTTTCCGTCGGCCCGAGCGTAGCCGACGGGCCTTGCTCAGTTCGACAACAAAGAGAGCCCTCGACTGCGCTTCGCTCCGCTCGGGATGACGGCCTTCGGCCGTCAGTTAAGCCCGCGCCGCAGTTCCTGCAACAGGTCAGAGGCGCGCGCGCTCCAGGCCGGATCGGCTTTTGCAGCCTCTGTGGCGAGAAAGCGCTCGAAGGCAGCGATCGCAGCGCGGCGCTTGTCGAGCCGCGCATTGATCTGCCCCGATTCGAACAGCAGCTCCGGCCGGTCGGGCGCGATCGCCAGCATGCGGTCGAGCGAGCGCGCCGAGCCTAACCAGTCCTCGCGCTTGGCCAGCCGCAGGCGCACGTTGTTCTCGAGGCGCAGCAGCACGTCGCGGTCGGGTACCGAGTCGAAGTGCTCGGGCGAGAGAACGGCACTGGGTCCGAGCACCCGCTGCAGCAACGCGCGCAGCGCCGGCGGCTCGATCACCTGTCCGTCGTTGAACGGGTCGAGCACGTGCCGGACGCCGTCGATCTCGACCCGGATCAGAAAGTGGCCAGGGAACGCCAGCCCCTCCGCGTTCCAGCCCTGCCCTCGCGCGATGTGCAGGTAGAGGATCGACAGCGCGACCGGCAGGCCTTTGCGCCGCTCCAGCACGCGCGCGACGTCGGCGTTCTGCAGGTCGTCGTAGGTCTCGTTGTCGCCGCGATAGCCGTAGGCGTCCGCAATCACCTCGCCCAGCCGCTCAGGCAGCGCGCCGCGGCGGTGCACCAGGTCGGCGAGCTCGGCGGCGATCGCGGTGACGTGCTGGCGCAGCGGCGCCGCGTCGATCGGCTCGTCACGCTGCAGGCCGCTCAAGGTAAGCGCCGCCTCGAGGATATCGATCCGATCGCCGGCCGCGCAAAGATCGCGCAACCGCCGGAGCTCGGCGGCTGTCACGGTCGCGTCGAGAGGCACGGGCTACTCCGGTGCGCGCCAGACATCCGGCAGGTGCCGCGGCCAGAGCCCGGCCACCAGCATGGCGTCGAAGCGCAGCGAGTGCGCGGCATATTGCGGATGGCGCGCCACGTACAGGCTGGCCGCCGCCGCGACCCGGCCGAACTGGCGGCCGTAGAGCGCGTATCCGGCGCGTTCCATGTCGGCCCGCGCCTTGACCTCGATGAAGGCCAGCACGCCGCCGCGCCGCGCGACGATGTCGATCTCGCCGAGCTTGGTCTTGTACCGCCGTGCCAGGATCGAATAGCCGGCGAGCCGCAAGCGCCAGACCGCGCGCCACTCGGCGGCATGACCGAGGCGATGGGCTTGACGGCGGGTCTCGATGGTCATGGCACACCCTGACGCTTGAGCTCGAGAGCGCGAGCATAAACCTCACGGCGGCGAAGTCCAAAGCGTGCTGCGATTTCTGCAGCAGCATCCCTGACCGATGCGGACTCCATCGCTTGCCGCAGCGCGGCATCGAGCGTTTCGGCCGACGGCGCCGCCGCCTCGCCCGGCGGCCCGATGACGATGACGATCTCGCCCTTGACCTCGGCCTGGGTTGCGTAGTGCGACGCAAGCGCGCCGAGCGGTGCGCGGCGTACCTCCTCGAACACCTTTGTCAGCTCGCGGGCCACCGCGGCCGGCCGGTCGCCCAGCAGCTCGGCGAGATCGGCCAGCGAGACGGCCAGCCGATGCGGAGCCTCGAAGAACACCAGGGTCGAGGGAATGAGGGCGGCGTCACCGATCGCCCGCCGCCGCTCGCCGGCTTTTGCCGGCAGGAATCCGCCGAAGAAGAAGCGATCGGTCGGCAGAGCGGACAGTGCCAGCGCCATCGGCACCGCCGAGGGGCCGGGCGCCGCCGTCACCGCGTGACCGGCCTCCAGCGCCGCACGCACCAAGCGATAGCCCGGATCGGAGATCAGCGGCATCCCGGCGTCCGACACCAGCGCCACCCGCTTGCCTTCGCCCAGGGCGCGCAGGATCCGCGGCTCGTTCGCCTCCTGGGTGGCGTCGCTGTAGGAAACTGTCGGCCCGGCGATGCCGTGGGCGCTGGCAAGCTTGGCGAAGACGCGCGTGTCCTCGGCCGCGATCAGGTCGGCCGACCGCAATGTATCCAGCGCCCGCAGGGTGATATCGCGCAGGTTTCCGATGGGCGTCGCGACAATATGGAGGCCGGGCGCCAGTGGGCGGTCCGGCGGTTTACCTCCGCCCTGCCGGCCGGTAGCTTGGGAGCCTTCGTTGCCTTCCATTTGAAATTTCCGCCACCCGGAGTCCTGCCGCCGATGCGTCCCCTCCTCGCGCTAGCGACCATCGCTTTTCTTCTGGGTGCCTGCACCGAAACACCACAGCCTAGCACGCCGTTACCGCCGCCGAAGCCCACCGGGCCGGTCGCCGGCTCACCGACCACGGCCTCGGGCAAGGCGCGCATCGCGCTCCTGCTCCCGCTGAGCGGCAGCAATGCGTCGATCGGCCAGTCGATGCAACAGGCGGCCGAGCTCGCCCTGTTCGACACCGGCGCCAAGGATCTTGCACTGGCCGCCTATGATGCCGGCCAAACCGGCGATGCGGCCGTCCAGGCCTACAGGCGGGCGCTGACCGATGGCTGCGCTCTGATCCTGGGACCGCTGTTCGGGGCTTCGGCAGCCGCGCTGGCGCCGATGCGTCGGCAGGACCGTACGAACATCATTTCCTTCTCCAACGACGAGAGCGTCGCCCAACCCGGCCTGTGGGTGATGGGCATCGCCGCCCCGCCGCAGGTGCGCCGCGTCGTCGACTACACGGTCTCGACCGGCATCAGGCGCTTCGCCGTGCTGGCGCCGCGCAGCACCTACGGCCAGCAGATGGCGAGCACCCTGGAAAGCCACGTCGCCGTGCGCGGCGGCACGGTTGTCGCCACCGAGACCTACGATGAAGGCAGCGACGTCTCGGTCGCGGCCAAGCGGCTGGCCGACGCCACCCAAGGCCAGGGCAAGCTCGCCATCCTGCTGCCGATCGCGCCGCCGCGGCTCAATACCGTGCTCGCCTCGCTCAGCGCCAACGGCGTCGATCCGAAGTCGGTGCAGCTGATCGGCACCGGCGTGTGGGACACGCCGGGTATCGGCTCTGACGCGATGCTGCGCGGCGCCTGGTATGCCGCGCCCGACCCGGCGCGGCGCGCCGACTTCGAGCGCAAGTACGTGGCGACCTACGGCCGCCCGCCGGCCCGTCTGGCGACGCTGGCCTACGACGCGGTCTCGCTGGCCGCCCAGCTCGCGCGCGTGAAGCCGGGCGGCGACTTCTCGGCCGAGGCGATCGCCAACCCCAACGGCTGGTCGGGCGTCGATGGCGTGTTCCGCCTGTTGCCCGACGGCCGCGTCGAGCGCGCTTTGGCGGTGATCGAAGTGCAGGCCGATCGCAATGTGGTGATCAGCCCCGCCCCCAGTACCTTCGCGTCGTCACAAACCAACTGATGGCGAAGCTACCCCGCGCCGTCCTGTTCGATCTCGACGACACGCTGATCCGCGCCTACGCGCAGCCGGAAGAGGCGTGGACGCGCCTGCTGCATCTCTTCGCTGCCCCTCTCGACGCCCACGACGCCGCCGCGATCGAGCGGGTGCGGCTGGCGATCATGGAGGAGGCACGCGCCTTCTGGAGCGATCGCGCCGCGGCAGCGAAGTGGCGGCTCGACATCGCCGGCGCCCGCAGGCTGTCGGTGCGGCGCGGCCTGGCGCGGCTCGGCTACCAGGACGAAGCGCTGGCCGACCGCATCGCCGATGCCTTCACCGAACTGCGTCGCGCCGAGTACCGGCTCTATCCCGATGCCCACGCCACGGTGGACGCGCTGCGCCGGCGCGGCGTGAAGCTCGCCCTCGTGACCAACGGCGCGGCCGAGTTCCAGCGCGCCAAGATCGAGCGCTTCGACCTGGGCCACCGCTTCGACCACATCCAGATCGAGGGCGAGTTCGGCATGGGCAAGCCCGAGCCCGACGTCTACCGCCACGCGCTGGAGCAGCTGGGCTGCGACGCCTGCGAGGCCTGGATGGTGGGCGACAATTACGAATGGGAAGTCGAGGCGCCGCAACGGCTCGGCCTGTGCGGCATCTGGTACGACCCGTTCGACGTCGGCATCCCGGCGCACGCCACAGCCCAGCCGACGCGCGTGATCAAGCGGCTCGGGGAACTCCTCGAGTAGTCTTGCCGGACCGCGGACGTCCCGCCCGCTCGGAATCATGATCATGGACGCCCGCGGTCCGGCAAGAGTCTACTCTGCCGCCTTCACCCGGTCCTTCGGCAGCTTGTCCGTCGTCTTCAGCATCAGCCGCTCGACGCGGCCGCCTTCGACCAGGTGCTTCTGCAGCACCTCGTCGACATCCGCCTCGTTCGTCACGGAATACCAGACGCCTTCGGGATAGATCACCACCGTCGGCCCGAGCTCGCAGCGGTCGAGGCAGCCGGAGGCGTTGATGCGTACCTTCTTGAGGCCGAGCGCGCGCGCCCTATCCTTCATGTAGTCGCGCAGGCCCTCACTGCCCTTGTCCGAGCAGCAGCCGCGCGGATGGCCGGCCGGCCGCTTGTTGGTGCAGCAGAAGACATGCGCCTCGTAGTAGGGCGCCGGGTCGGTCGGCTTCTCGCGGTCACTCATTCTTCTCGTCCTCTATTCCTTCTTGCCCTGGGCAATGTTGGCGAGCTGCGACCAGAAGGCCTGCTGCAGCTGCTGCATCTGCTCGACGCCCTGCATCGAGGCGGGCAGCCAGGTCTTGAAGATCGTCTCCGGGTTCATGGCGTTCAGGCTCGAGCGCAGGCGCTCCTCGATCTCGGCCATCACCCGCTCCTGCATCGGCTTGAGGTCGGGCAGGCCGAAGAAGGTGCGGGCCTCTTCGGGCGTGCAGTTCACCTCGACATTCACTTTCATGGCGCACTCCGTTTGGGACAGCCTAGTGGGCTCGGGCGAACAACACCACCGAGGCGTAGTCGCGCCGGATGCGCGACAGCAGGTCGGCCATCTCGTGACTCTGCTCGGGCGTGCAGGCCTGCTGCCGGGGCCGTGCAATGAACTCCCGGTGCACGGTGAGCGTGCTGTCCTCGAACGCATAGCGGGCGCTGTAGGTGGCGATCGCGGTTTCGAACGTGCGATCGTGCGGCAAATGCTGCGGCTCGAAGCCCATCGGCACAGCGACCTCGAGCGTCTCGACCTGGCGGCCGGCATAGCATGGGAAGGGATGCGTGCGCGGCGTGTCGTGCGTGCCCATCAGCATGGTCCCCGGCCGCGCCAGGAAGCGCAGGCCCGGCGGCGGCACCAGCGCCTCGCCGGCCGCGAGATCGATCGTGTCGGCCATGGCGAATTCGCTCTTAAGCGTCACGTCGTTGGCGGCGTCATTGCGTACCGGATCGAGCCATTTGCCGGTGCCGGGGCCGTCGAAGAAGTTGAGCTGCTTGGTCGCCCGCGCTTCATCGAGATCGAGCGCCATCCAGGCCTTGAGGTCGCTCGCCATCGCCCCTGTCGCGTGCTCCGACGTGCTGCCGGTGATGTGGCCGTCGTCCGAGATCCCGGCATGGGTCGTGACCTCGACGACATTGTCGTCAGTGCGCAGCGTCGGCGTGCGCGCCAGACGCGAATGGCCGACTACCGCCAGCAGCACCGGCTTGTCGTAGTTCGACCACGGCAGCACGCCGAACGCCGCGAAATACGCGGTCGGATCGACATAGAGATCGAACGCCGGCAGGTAAAGCATGACGTGGTTGAAATCCGCCACCGGCACCTCGGTCAGCGTGTAACGCGGCACGCCCGATTGGATCAGCGCCGGCTCGCTGTCGACGCCGCGCGCCGCCAGCAGGGCGGCCAGCAAGGCGGCCTGCGCCTTGCAGTCGCCGTAGCGGTTGACGATCGTCTGGTCGGCCGGAGTCGGCGCGAGCGTGCCTTGCCCGATCGACACTGCGACATAGCGGACATTCTGCGACACCCATTCCGACAGCAACCGTGCCTGCTCGCGCGAGTCGGTCACCGTGCCGACGATCTTCGCCGCCAGCGCCGACACCGCGGGCGTCGCCTTCGATGCCATCGCATGCAGCTGGCCGTAGTCGTCGCCGATTTCGGCATAGGACTTGAAAGTGGATACCGCGAAGCGGCGCGCCCAGTCGAGCTCGGACGTGCCGCCCGGCTCGTCCGGCGCTTTCTTGTCGTTGCTCCAGGCGAAGGTCTCGCGCACCCGGTCGCCAACGGTCTCGCGGCGATACGCGACGCCGTGATGCTCCTCGGCGAAGGGCAGGTTCGCGGCATGCTCGATCACCGTCTCCGCCGCCTTGACCCGCATCGACGGCCGGATCGGCACGGCCCAGGAAAAGCCCGGCCAGGTCGAGGCGAAATGATTCAGGCGATAGACGTAGCGCACCGTGTCGCCCGCGCTGACGTCGGGGAAGACGATGCTCTTGGTGCGCGCGTCGGTATACATCGCGACCTGCCGCGCGGCCTGCGGCGCGATGTCGAAGATTTTGTCGGGCGTGACGGCGATGCGTCGGCCGTCGGCCTTGATCGTCACCGCCTCGAGGATCTCGATCGCCGCCTGGCCCGCAGTGTAGGAGATATCGACGCGGGCGCCGTTGCGCGCCGCGCGGGCATCGTGCGCGGTGCGCTCCAACTCGAACGTGCCGGTCCAGGCACCCTTGTCGCCGATCGTGAAGGTCTGGCGGCTGATCGGCCAGCTGAAGCCCTCGTCCTCTGCCCACGCCGGCACGACGGACAGCACGGCGAGACAGGCCCATGCAATCCAGCTAATGATCATCCTCATTGGAAGCATCATGACCCAAGACTGGTTTGCCCGAAATCCCCGCGCGCAGCGCGACATGCCCTACGGCGCCGCGCAGCGCCATGTGATCGACCCCGACGGCGTGGCCGATCTCCTGCAAGCCCTCGCCGCCTGCCCTGTGCACCGGCCGACGCCGCTGCACTCCCTGCCGGCCATGGCGGCCGAGCTCGGCATCGGCGAGCTGCGGGTGAAGGACGAAAGCCAGCGCTTCGGCTTCGGCGCCTTCAAGGCGCTGGGCGGCGTCTTCGCCGTCGGCATGGCGCTGGCGCGTGCGGTGCAGGCACGGCATGGCACCTTGCCCCCTCTCGAAGACCTGATGCACCACAAGCACCGCGACATCACCGTCGGCTTCACCTTCGCAACGGCGAGCTCGGGCAACCACGGCCGATCGGTCGCGGCCGGCGCCAAGCTGTTCGGCACGCGCTGCGTCATCTTCCTCCCGAAGTTCACGTCGGCCGAGAAGGAAGCCGCGATCCGCGCGCGCGGCGCCGAGGTGATCCGCGTCGACGGCGACTACGAGGAGGCGGTCGACCAATGCCGGCGGCAGTCGCTGGCCAAGGGCTGGACGATCATCTCCGACACCTCATGGGATGGCTACCAGGACACGCCGCGCGACGTCATGCGCGGCTACACCGTGCTGGCCGAGGAAGTGCTGCGGCAATGGCCGGCCGGACCGACGCATGTCTTCGTGCAGGCGGGGGTCGGCGGACTCGCGGCTGCGGTGATCGGCTACCTTTGGGCGCGCTGCAGCCCGCGGCCGCAGTTCATCGTCGTCGAGCCCGAGAGCGCCGACTGCTGGCTGCAGAGCAACCGCGTGGGCGAGCCGACGCTCGCGAGCGGCAATGCCGACACCGTGATGGGCGGGCTCGCCTGCCGGGAAATCTCGCCGATCACCTGGCCGGTCGTCGGCCTGGGCGCCGACTGGTTCATGACCATCACCGAGGACCAGGTGTTGCCGGCCCGCAGGCGGCTTGCACATCCGCATCAAGGCGATCCGGCGATCACCTCGGGTCCGTCGGGCTGCGCCGGCTTCGCGGGCTTGGTGCGGGTCTGTACCGATCCGAAGGCGGGGGCGGCGCTGCAGCTTGGCAAGGATTCGCGCGTTCTGGTCATCAACAGCGAAGGCAATCTCGGAGAAGGCGCCGCATGAACCGCCTCGGCCGCGAGACCAGCCCCTACCTGCTGCAGCACGCCGGCAACCCCGTGCACTGGTGGCCGTGGGGCGAGGAGGCGCTGGCCGAGGCCCAACGCACCAACCGGCCGATCCTGCTCTCGGTCGGCTACGCCGCCTGTCACTGGTGCCACGTGATGGCGCACGAGAGCTTCGAATCGCCCGACGTCGCGGCGGTGATGAACGAGCTGTTCGTCAACATCAAGGTCGACCGCGAGGAGCGGCCCGACGTCGACGCGATCTACATGCAGGCCTTGCAGATCATGGGCGAGCACGGCGGCTGGCCGCTCACCATGTTCTGCACGCCCAAAGGCGAGCCGTTCTGGGGCGGCACCTATTTTCCGACGCCGGCACGCTACGGCCGCCCGGCGTTCGTCGACGTGCTGAAGGGCGTTGCGCAGACCTGGCGCGAGCGACCGCAGGACATCGAGACGAACCGCGCGGGCCTGCTCAATGCGCTCCGCAATCGAGCGGTCAACAAGGCGGTCGAGTTCCAGGGCGAGACGATGTTCCCGCTCAGCCTGCTCGACCAGGTCGCGAGCCGCATCGTCCAGGAATGCGACATGACCTGGGGCGGCTTCGGGCAGGCGCCGAAATTCCCGTCGCCCTATGTGTTCGAGCTCTTGTGGCGCGGCTGGCTACGCGACCGCAACAACAGCAAGCTGCCCGATGCGGTGACCATCACGCTCGACCGCATGTGCCAGGGCGGCATCTACGACCATCTCGCCGGCGGCTTCGCGCGCTATGCCACCGACAATGAATGGCTGATCCCGCACTTCGAGAAGATGCTCTACGACAACGCGCAGCTCGTCGACCTCCTGTGCCTCGTCTGGCAGGAGACGAAGAGCCCGCTGTACGCCGCGCGCATCGCCGAGACCTGCGACTGGGTGCTGCGCGAGATGACGGCGGAAGGCGGCGGCTTCGCCGCGAGCTACGACGCCGATTCCGAAGGCGTGGAGGGCAAGTTCTACGTCTGGGATGCGGCCGAGATCGATGCGGCGCTCGGCCCCGGGGACGGCGCGTTCTTCCGCAAGGCCTACGACGTCACGCCCGAAGGCAACTGGGAACACCACACCATCCTGCACCGCAACCGGGCGCCCTCCTTGCTGAGCGATGAAGAGGAGCGGCGCCTCACCGGCTTGCGCGCGAAGCTCAAGACGGTGCGCGACAAGCGGGTGTGGCCCGGCTGGGACGACAAGGTGCTGGCCGACTGGAACGGCCTGATGATCGCCGCTCTCGCCAACGCCTCGGCCGTCTTCGAGCGCGATGACTGGCTGGCCGCGGCGATGCGCGCCTGGCGCTTCATCATGGACGCGATGCGCGACGAGGACGGCCGGCTGTTCCATTCCCATCGCGTTGCGAAGCGGCTGCACCGCGGCACGCTCGACGACTACGCCAACATGGCACGCGCCGGTGTGGCGCTGTTCGAGGTCACGGGCGAGAACAACTACCTCGACGAGGCGCAGGCGCTGACCGCCGTACTCGACAAGCACTTCGCCGATCCGGCCGGCGGCGCCTACTTCACGACCGCCGACGATGCGGCCGACCTGATCGTGCGCGGCAAGCACTGCCACGACAACGCGGTGCCGGCCGGCAACGGCACGCTGGTCGGCGTGTTCGCGCGGCTCTGGGTGCTCACCGGCGAGGCGCGCTGGCACGACAAGGCGCGGGCGCAGGTCGCAGCGTTTGCGGGCGAGCTCGACACCAACTTCTTCCCGCTGATGACCCTGCTCAACGGCTACGAGACCTTGCAGAGCGCCGAAGAGCTGGTGCTGGTGGGCGATCCGGGGGCGCCTGAGACCGAAGCACTGCGCCGCGCGATCTACGGCAAGAGCTGGCCCGACAAGGTCGTGCGTCGGCTCGCGCCCGGCATACCCCTGCCGTCGAACCATCCGGGCGCCGGCAAGGGGCTCGTCGACGGCAAGCCCGCGCTCTACATCTGCCGCAGCATGAGCTGCGAGCCGCCGATCACCGATCCGGCGAAGGTCTGAGGCCGACCGAAACGAGATACCGTTCGAGAGCGGCGGCATGGCGTTCGACCGCGCCGATGTAGCCGTCGGGACGGACGAGCACGCAGTCCCCGGTCGTCATGCCGTAGTGTTCCCGCACCAGGGCCTGGTCGTCGACAATGTCGTGGCCGATTCGATGGATACGCAGGCCGCGGCGCGCAGCGACCGGCGATGGTGCCTCGTACACCAGCAAGGTCCAGTGCGTACCCTGGAGGAGATTGAACAGCCGCGTCGGCTGGCCGGCGGCGCCGCACACCGGCGCGTCGGGGGCGCGGTTGCCCGCGTTGGGCCCGTGGGCGAGGCGCGAATCGGGATAGCCGAGATCGAGCTGCTGCTCGGCGCGGCCGCGGCGGTTGCCGCCGCCGGTGCGGGTCGCCTGCAGGAGCCGGGTCGCGAGGCCCAGCATGCCGGCGGCGATCGGCCGGCGCTCTTCTTCATAGGTCGGGAGCAGATCCGTCGCGCCGCCCAGAGCCGCGGCGAGCTTCCAGCCGAGATTGTAGGAATCCTGCACGCTGGTGTTCAGCCCCTGCCCGCCGGTCGGCGGATGGGTGTGCGCGGCGTCGCCCGCCAGGAACACCCGCCCGACCTGGTAGCGGTCCGCCAGCCGCGCGTTCATCGAATAGGCCGAGGCCCACGATACCGCATGCACCTTGAGGTCGTTGCGCCGCGTGCGCGCCGCGATCATCGCCTCGAGTCCCTGGGCCGACAGGTCGACCTCACCATCGCCCGGGATGCGCGCCTGGAGCTGGAACTGGTCGGTTCCCATCAACGGGCAGAGCGACATTCCCTCCGGCTTGCCGTCGTTCCAGCGATGCCACGCGTCGCGGCTCAGGCCGTCGAGATCGAGGTCGGCCACCAGCGCGCGCACGCCGAGCGTCTCGCCCGGAAAGCCGACGCCCAGGACCTGCCGCACCGTGCTGCGCCCGCCGTCGCAGCCGACCAGATAGCGCGCGCGCAGCGGCATGCCCTTCACCACCGCCGTCACGCCGCCATCGTCCTGCGTGAAGCTTTCCAGTGCGTGACCGTACAGGGGCCGATGGCCGAGCTCGGCCAGGCGCTCGCGCAGAATCGCCTCGGTCTTGTGCTGCGGCAGCATCAGCGGGATGCGATAGGGCTCGCACGGCGTCGGATCGCTGATCTCCATGAACGGCGAATCCTCGAAGCCGCCATCGCGATGCACGCGCTGCGGCGGATAGGGCCCGCCGGCCGCCACCAGGCGATCGACGATGCCGAGATCCTCGAACACTTCGAGCGTGCGCGGCTGCACGCCCTTGCCGCGCGACCCGTGGAACGGCTGCAGCGCGGCATCGATCAGCCGGAAATCGACGTCGCGGCGCGCGAGGTCGATCGCCAGCGTGAGGCCTGCGGCACCGGCGCCGCAGATCAGGACGTCAGTGCTTTCCATGGTATCCTGTCGCAAACGAGGAGTTCACCGTGCAGCTTCAGCTCAAGACGTGGCAGTTCGTCGAGGAGTATCTCAAGACCAAGACCGGGATCATCATCCCGATCGGCTCGACCGAGCAGCACGGCCCGACCGGCCTGATCGGCACCGACGCGCTGACCGCCGAGATGATCGGTCGCGGAGTCGGCGAGAAGGTGGGCGCGCTGGTGGCCCCGACCATCTCGGTCGGCATGGCGCAGCACCACCTCGCCTTCCCCGGCTCGATGACGGTGCGGCCCTCGACCCTGATCGCGCTGATCCGCGACCAGGTGATGTCGCTCGCGCGGCATGGCTTCACCCGCTTCTATTTCATCAACGGCCATGGCGGGAACGTCGCTACCGTCACCGCCTCGTTCTCCGAGATCTACGCCGAGCGCTCGATGGAGCGGCTGTCCAACCAGCCGTCGATCAAGTGCGTGCTGCGCAACTGGTGGGAAAGCGCCGGCATCAAGAGCCTCAGCCGTGAGCTCTACGGCAATGCCGAGGGAAGCCATGCCACGCCGTCGGAAGTGGCGGTGACCTGGTACGGCTACCCGCAGACCATGCAGCAGAAGCCGATGGAGCCGCGCATCGCGCCGCACGGCAGCTTCGCCGACGCCGAGGACTACCGCCGCAACTTCCCCGACGGCCGCATCGGTTCGGACCCGAACCTTGCCACGCCCGAGCACGGCAAGCGGATCTACGATACCGCCGTCGCCGACGTCGCGCGGGACTACGAAAGCTGGGTCGCGCGATAGCTTGTCACCGTACGAACACGTCCCCGGATGCAACCTGCGGGGCGCCGGTGAGTTAGCTTCGCCATGCAGCCGCGCTCCCTGATGACGACCTACTTTGGCCACCGCATCAGCATCGAACCCGCAGAATGGGGATACCTCGCCGAGGTCATCGTTCCCGGCTCCAAAGATCGCCTTGTCGCCGCGAACGCCTCGGCTTTTCGCGCGCTCGACGATGCTTTCGAGATGATCGACCGGCATCTGAAGCCCGCGATCACGAGCGCCGATCCATCGGAGGCCTGAAGCCTTCATCATCGGCCGAGCACCTTGCGCCGCGTTACCCGCTCGCGGTGCAGGATGTACAGGCCGGCGCCCACCACCACCGCAATGCCGGTGACGGCGAGCAGATTCGGCACGTCGCCCCACAGCGTGTAGCCGATCGCGAGCGCCCACAGCACCGAGGCGTAGCGGAACGAGCCGATCACCGAGAACTCCGCGCCCGAGCGCAAGGAGATCATCAGGAGCTGGTAGCCCGCGGCGAGCAGCAGCGAGGAACCCAGCACCAGCAGCACGCCGCGCAGGCTCATCGGCTGCCAGCCGTCGAGCGTCGCCCAGAGGCAGCCGACGACCGCGAGCGTGACCGCCGAGCTCAGCGACACGACCAGGGTCGGCACGCGCGGCGGCACCCACCGCGCGATCACGTCGCGCATCGCGCCGATGAACGACGAGAACACCACCATCCAGGTCCAGAGGTTGACGTCGCCCGGGCGGGGCTGGATCACCATCAGGACGCCGACGAAGCCGACGGCGATCGCGGTCCAGCGCCGCCAGCCGACCACCTCGCCCAGCAGCAGCACGGCGAGCGCCGCGAGGAACAAGGGCGTCGACATGTTGATCGCGGTCGCGATGGCGAACGGGATGAAGGCGAGCGCGACCAGGTAGCTGATCGCGGCCGTCGCCTCCAGCGCGCCGCGGGCGGCGACCCAGCGGTCGCGCAGGAGGTGGGCGTGCCGCAGCTCGCCGCGCGCCAGCAGGGCCAGGAGACACCACAGGGTCGCGAAGCAGCCGCGCAGGCCGATCGCCTGCAATGGCGGCATGGTCTCGGAGGCCAGCTTGATCAGGGCGTCGTTGAAGATGAAGACCACGACCGACCCCGACATCGCGAGGATGCCGCGGCGGTTGTCGATCACGGCGTTGCCCCTATTTCGCGTTGGACATCTTCAGGATCAGCTTCCAGTGCTCGTCGCTGACCGGCACGACCGAGAGCCGCGACTGGCGGACCAGCTTGAAGTCCTTGAACGCCGGATCGGCCTTCAGTGCCGCGAGCGTCACCGGATGCTTCACCGGCTCGACCGGCGCGACATCGACCGTGACGGCCTTGCCCGCCTTGTCGGTCGGATCGGGATAGGCCGCCTTCAGCACCTTGGCGATGCCGACGATCTCCTTGCCCTCGTTGGAGTGATAGAAGAAGCAGAGCTCGCCCGGCTTCATGGCCGACAGGTTCGCCGAGGCCTGCGGATTGCGCACGCCGGTCCACGAGGTCTTCTTGTCCTTGACGAACTGATCCCACGAATAAGCCGAGGGCTCCGACTTGATGAGCCAATGCGCCATGTCACTCCCCTTCGCGTCTCAAGGGACGCGCCAGCAAGCCGCGGATTGCTTCATCGAGGTCCGCGCCGCGATGAAGGATAGCATCGACCGCGGCGCAAATCGGCATCTCGATGCCGTGCCGCTTGGCGCGCGCCAGCACCGCCGGCGCCGTCGCCTCGCCTTCGACCACCTGCCGGCGGCCCTGCATGTAATCCGCCAACGACGTGCCCTTGCCCAGCGCCAGGCCGAGCGAGCGGTTGCGCGACAGTGGGCCGTGACAGGTCAGCACCAGGTCGCCGAGGCCGCTGAGGCCGGTCATCGTCTCGAGCTCCGCGCCCATCGCCTGGCCGAGCCGCGCCATCTCGGCGAAGCCCCGCGTCACCAGGGCTGCGGCGGCGTTGTGGCCGAGCCCGCGTCCCTCGACGATGCCGGCGGCGATGGCGAGCACGTTCTTCACCGCGCCGCCCAGCGCCACGCCCAGCACGTCGTGCGTCCAGTAGGGCCGGAAGGCGCCGGCAGCCAACGCCGTCGCCAGCGTTTCGCCGAGCGTCGGGTTCCAGGTGGCGATGCTGACGGCGGTCGGCAGGCCGCGGATCGCCTCCTCGGCGAAGCTCGGGCCCGACAGCAGCCCGACGCGCCGACCGGGCTGCACCTGCTCGAACACTTCGGGCATCAGCAGCCCGGTCGCCGCCTCGATGCCCTTGGCGCAGATCACCACCGGCGCCTCGCCCGGCAGCCGCCCCGCCAGCTCGCGCACCGCCTGCGCCGGGCAGACCAGCAGCAGCACGTCGCACGTGATGAGCTCATCGAGGCTGGCCGCGGCCTTGATGCCGGTTTCGATCGGCATGTCCGCGAGATAGACCGGATTGGCCTGCTCGGTCTCGATCGCCTTCGAGATCGCCGGATCGCGCGACCACAGGGTCACGTCGCGCCCGGCCCGCCGCGCCAGGCAAGCGAGCGCGGTGCCCCACGCGCCGCCGCCCACGACTCCGATGTGGGCGGTCGCCATCACAGGCTGAGGTTGAAGGCGATGGAGATGCGCTGCGCGGAACCCTTGTAGGGCCGCACTTGGTGCAGCAGCCAGGCCGGGAACATCACCATCCGCCCCGTCTTCGGCCGCACCATCTCGTTGGCGCCGACCGACAGCCCGGCGCTGCCATAGGCAAGCTGCGGCGCGTACATCGCCGGCCCCGGCCCGCGCGGGTCCATGAACTCCAGCTCGCCGCCCAATCGAGGATCGGCATCGATGCCGCCGTCATCGACGTAATAGACCGCCGACCAGAAGCTGCCCGGGTGCGAATGGAACTCGTTGCCGTGGCCGGTGCGGTTGATGTTGGCCCACATGTTGGCCTTCCAGGCGATCGACACCGGCTTGCCCTGGCGGTCGGTAGTGACGCGATTCGCGGTGTTGCGGCCGATCGCGAGCAGCTTGATCGCCCCGGCACCGCCCCAGCGGTCCATTTCCCAATCCGACTGCCAACCGCCGAGATTGGAATGCTGCGTGCCGGGATGGCTCTTCTCGCGCTCGAAGATGGTGGTGGCGAGCGCCGTGTTGAGCGTCGGAGCCTCGGGCAGGTCGCTGACGACGATCGGCGTGCCGAACAGGATGTTGATGTTCATCGACTCGCTCCCGCGAGCGCGTCGAGCGGCCACCGCGGACGCGGCGCGAAGTCGAGCGCATCGACCATGCCGCGCCGCAGCCGCTCGATGCCCGCCCAGGCGATCATCGCGCCGTTGTCGGTGCAGAACCTGATCGGCGGCGCGACGAGCCGGACCCCCAGTTCCTCGAGCCGGCTGCGCAGATAGGTGTTGGCCGCGACGCCGCCCGCGACCACCAGCGTGTCGCTCGACGCTCGAGCCATGGCATTGCAGCAGCGATCGACCAGCACGTCGCCGACCGTGCGCTGGAACGAGGCACAGAGATCGGCGATCGCCTGGCGGTCGTCCTTCGGCAACAACTCCGCCATCTGCCGCACCGCCGTCTTGAGGCCGGAGAAGGAGAAGTCGCAGCCGGGCTTGCGCCACATCGGCCGCGGCAGCTTGAAGCGATTGGTATCGCCGCCTTGGGCTGCGCGCTCGACCGCCGGCCCGCCGGGGAAACCCAGGCCAAGCAGCTTGGCCGTCTTGTCGAAGCATTCGCCGACCGCATCGTCGATCGTCGTGCCGAGGCGCGTGAAGTCACCCGGCCCGCGGACGGTCAGGAGCTGGCAATGGCCGCCCGACACGAGCAGCAGCAGGTAGGGGAACTCCACCTCCTCCGTGAGCCGCGCCGACAAAGCGTGGCCTTCGAGATGGTTGATCGCCAGGAATGGCTTGTCGTGCGCGAAGGCGATCGCCTTGGCGGTCATGACGCCGACCATCACGCCCCCGATCAGGCCCGGCCCGCCGGTCGCGGCGATGCCGTCGAGGTCGCCCAGCGCCAGGCCGGAGTCGGCCAGCGCCTGCTCGACCAGGCCGTCGATCCGCTCGAGATGGGCGCGCGCGGCGATCTCCGGCACCACGCCGCCGAAGCGGCGGTGCTCGGTGAGCTGGCTGTAGACTACGTTGGCGAGCAGGCGGCCGACCGGCCGATCACCGGCGTCGGCCTCGACGATGGCCACCGCCGTCTCGTCGCAACTGGTTTCGATGCCCATGACGCGCATGGTGCCTTCTAGCCTCCGGGGGTGGCGTAGGCTAGAGCAGCGCCATGGCTCCCCTCCTCCGCCTCGGCACGCGCGGCAGCAAGCTGGCGCTGACCCAGACCGGCCTGGTCCGCGACGCGCTCGCGAAAGCGATCCCCGCCCTCGCCGCGCCGGACGCGATCGAGATCGTCACCATCCGCACGACGGGCGATGCGATCCAGGACCGCCCCCTGAGCGAAGCCGGGGGCAAGGGCCTGTTCGTCAAGGAGATCGAGGAGGCCCTGCTGTCGGGCCGCATCGACGGCGCCGTGCACAGCATGAAGGACATGCCGACCGCGCAGCCCGCCGGACTCGTCATCGCCGCGTTCCTGCCGCGCGAGGATGCGCGCGACGTGCTGATTGCCGGCGACATCACGCGCATAGCCGATCTGAGAAAAGGCGCGGTCGTCGGTACGGCCGCGCTCCGCCGCAAGGCGCAGCTGCTCTATCGCCGCCCCGATCTCCAGATCGTCACGCTGCGCGGCAACGTCGACACGCGGCTGGCCAAGCGCGAGCGCGGCGAGGTCGAGGCGACCCTGCTGGCGATGGCCGGCCTCAACCGCCTCGGTCTCTCCGTCGGCACGCCAGTGCCGGAGGACGAGGTGCTGCCGGCGGTCGGTCAGGGCGCGGTGTGCATCGAATGCCGCGTCGACGATGCGCGTACGCTCGGATGGCTCGCCAACATCAACCACGCGCCGACCCAGACTTGCATCACCGCCGAGCATGCGATGCTCGCGGTGCTGGACGGCTCGTGCCGCACGCCGATCGCGGGACACGCGGTGTTCGACACGGACGGTGCGCTCTACCTGCGCGGCCTGATCGCCAAGCCCGACGGCTCGGCACTGATCGCCACCACCCGCAACGGCCCGGCCAGCGACGCCGAGGCCATGGGCAGCGAAGCCGGCGAAGAGCTGAAGCGCCGCGGCGGGCCGGGATTTTTCTAACCTTCCGTCGTCCCGAGCGAAGCCGAGGGACCTATTTTGTCGGCATCGGAAACAAAAAGGGTCCCTCCACTTCGCTTCGCTAAAGCGCGGGGCTACCCCGCGCGAGTCGGGACGACGGCGGGTCTCGACCCGCTCCCGCCCGTTCACTAGACTCCCCGCATGCGGCACCTCTTCCTGCTCGCGTTCTGCCTGCTTGCGGCGTGCGAAAGCGCACCCGTGACCGGTCGCTCGCAGATGATGCTGGTGAGCGAGAGCGAGGAGCGGCAGCTCGGTGCGCAGGCCTATCGCGAGGTGCTCGCGAGCGAACCGCGCAGCCACGACGTCGAGCTCAACGCGCTGGTCGAGAAGGTCGGCCGGCGCATCGCCCACGCCGCGGAGCATCCGCCGACCGACCTGTGGAAGGCGCCGCACTACAATTGGGAATTCCGCACCATCAGCAAGAACGAGCCCAACGCCTTCTGCCTGCCCGGCGGCAAGGTCGCGGTCTATTCCGGCATCCTGCCGATCTCGCGCAACGAGGCCGGCCTGGCGGCCGTGCTCGGCCACGAGGTCGCGCATGCATTGGCACGCCACAGCGCCGAGCGGCTGAGCGACCAGCGCGCCGCAAGCGCGGCGGTCCTGTTGACGGGCGTAGGCCTCGCCGTCGCCGGCGGCAAGCAGACCGCCTCCTACCCCCCGGCCACCATGGCCGCGCTGGGGGCCGGCGCCACAGTCGGCTTCCTCCTGCCGATGTCGCGCGCGCAGGAATCGGAGGCCGATCACATCGGCCTCATCCTGATGGCGCTCGCGGGCTACGATCCGCACGAGGCGATCCATCTCTGGGAGCGCATGCGGGCGCACAGCGGCGGCCGCAAGCCGCCCGAATGGCTCAGCACCCACCCCGCCGATCAAACCCGCCTGGCGGACATCAAGAAGTGGCTGCCGGACGCGTTGAAGTACTATCGGGCCCGCGATAGATCGACCCGTGGCTGACCGACTCGAATACGACGCGACGGGCCTCGCCTGCCCGCTGCCCGTGCTGCGCGCCAACCGCAAGATGCGCGAGCTCGACGCCGGCGGGCTGCTGACGGTGCGCGCCACCGACCCGGCCGCCGAACAGGATTTCCCCGCATACTGCCGGCAGACCGGCCACGAATTGGTCTCAACGGCGCACGAGGGCGACGTGCTGGTTTTCGTGATCAGGAAGAAGAGCGAATGAGCGATTTCAAGACGATCGATTCCGAACGCGTCCAGGGCAAGCGGGTGCTGGTCCGCGTCGACCTCAACGTGCCGATGAAGAACGGCAAGGTGACCGATGCCACGCGCATCGAACGCGCCGCGCCGACGCTCAAGGAGCTCGCGGACAAGGGCGCCAGGGTCGTGGTGCTCAGCCACTTCGGTCGGCCCGACGGCAAGCGCGTCCCCGATATGTCGCTCAGGCCCCTGATCGAGCCGTTGAGCAAGGCGCTCGGCAAGCCGGTCGCCTTCGCCGACGACTGCATCGGGCCGGAGGCCGAGGCGGCGGTGAAGGCGCTCAAGAACGGGGACGTGCTGCTGCTCGACAACCTCCGCTTCCACAAGGAGGAGGAGAAGAACGACAAGGGCTTCGTCGACCAGCTCGCGACGCTGGGCGACATTTACGTGAACGATGCCTTCTCGGCGGCGCATCGCGCGCATGCCTCGACCGAGGGTGTGGCCCATCGCCTGCCCGCGCTGGCCGGCCGCCTGATGCAGGCCGAGCTCGAGGCGCTGAACAAGGCGCTCGGCAATCCCAAGCGGCCGGTCGTGGCGATCGTCGGCGGCGCCAAGGTCTCGACCAAGCTCGACCTGCTGGGCAACCTGGTCGGCAAGGTCGACAAGCTGATCATCGGCGGCGGCATGGCCAACACCTTCCTGCTGGCGCAGGGGATTTCCGTCGGCAAGTCGCTGGCCGAGAAGGACCTCGGCAAGACCGCGCTCGAGATCCTCGACAAGGCGAAGGCCGCCAAGTGCGACGTGCTGCTGCCGGTCGACGCCGTGGTCGCGGCCAAATTCGAGGCCAACGCGCCGCACGAGGTGGTCGAGGCGCACGAATGCCCCGACGACAAGATGATCCTCGATGTCGGGCCGAAGTCGGTCGCGGTCTACGAGGAGCATGTGAAGGGCTGCGCGACCCTGGTCTGGAACGGCCCGCTCGGCGCCTTCGAGATGAAGCCGTTCGATGCGGGCACCGTCGCGCTCGCCAGGACGGTCGCCGGTCTCACCGCAAAGGGCTCGCTGTTGTCCGTCGCAGGCGGCGGCGACACCGTCGCGGCGCTGGCGGCGGCCGGCGTCGAGGACAAGTTCTCCTACGTCTCGACCGCCGGCGGCGCCTTCCTCGAATGGATGGAAGGCAAGACCCTGCCCGGCGTCGCGGCGCTCATCCGCGCCGCCTGAGCCCACCCCCGGACAGGGGGTGGCGCAAATACCGGAAATGCCGGAAATCACCGAACCGGCACGCCCTGCTACGGTCTGCCACGCACCGTGGCAGCTGTTCGTTGCAAGCCGACCAGCGTTTTGTGCCGTTCCTGCCACTCTGCCCGCCCCCCTCCCGCCCCTCCTCGAAAATCATCTCTTCCTGCCCGCTCACCAGAGTAAATCTATGATGGACATATGGTGTACCTGTGGCCTTCTTCAAGGGGCCGATGTGCTTTAGCCTCACCTCATGAGCTCACCCGTCGTTCCCGACCGCCCGCGGCTCCCCTGGGATCCGCCCGACCATTTCGAGAAGCGCGTGCCCGAGGGCGACAATCGCGAGCGCCTGGTCTGCGGGCGCTGCGAGTTCATCCACTACCAGAACCCCAAGATCGTCGCGGGCTCGGTGTGCACCTGGAATGACAACGGGAACGACAAGATCCTGATCGCCAAGCGCGCGATCGAGCCGCGCAAGGGCTTCTGGACTCTGCCCGCGGGCTACATGGAGCTCGGCGAGACGACGGAGCAGGCGGCGCAGCGCGAGGCGCGCGAGGAAGCCTGCGCTGTTATCGAGATCGACCGGCTGCTGGCGATGTACAGCGTCGCCCGCATCGGCCAGGTGCAGATCATGTACCGCGCGCGGCTGGTGAACGCCGACATCGCCGCCGGTCCTGAGAGCGAGGAGGTGGCGCTGGTCGACTTCGCCGACATCCCGTGGGAGCAGCTCGCCTTCCCGACCGTAGTCTGGGCGCTCGCCCACTTCCACGAGTCGCGCGGCAAGACGGAGTTCGCGACCTATTCGAATCCGACCGGCGACCTCGCCAGGATGTGGCCGCCCCGCAAGCCGGCGGGGCTTTGAGCAATCATGCGCGATCTGATGCGCACTGGCATGTTCGCGTTGAGCGTTTGCCTGTCCGCCACGGCGGATCCGCGAGCTGCCTTGGCGGATTCATTTACCAGCTTCGTCCAGATCGCGTGTGCGCCTGAACTCGGTTATTTTTCGATCCGTCGCTTCGGGCTCTCCCTTTCGCCGCAATACATTGATCGCCTGCAGGGATCGACATCCGGCGCCATCAATTCGCAGGGCATTTACGTCGAGCCTGCTCTCGAGAAAGCACCGGTCGAATGCAACCTGACTGTTGGGGCGAAAACGGTGCGTCTCCGTGCGGCCGGCGTCTACAAAGACCTGAACAAAGATACCAGCTCCTACCGCTTCATCGTCGACAAGATCGAGGTCACGGCAAATGGGAAGCCTCTGGGTGACCTCTTCCTGAATCCGTTCGGCTTCCAGGCCGGCATTGACTTCATGGAAGTGTTCGTCGAAGGCGCGGCGATCGTTCGAAGGTGTACGTACTACGAGCATGTCGACGATCCGGCACTGAAGGCCGGCTGTACGCGCGAAATGTTGCCGTGAAGGGCGCCGTAGTCATCGCGGCATTGATCGCGTTTGGTCTCGACAGGCTTACAAAGATTGTGATCGTTCACTGGGTCGGCCTGGCGGCAGGGGACGTGGTCAACATCCGGTCGCCGTATCTCGTTTTCAGAATGGTCTGGAACAGGGGCATCAACTTCGGTTTCTTTGGATCGTACGACGGCCGGTGGGCGCTGGTCGTGCTCGCGGTCGTCATCTCGCTCATCCTGGCTGCATGGGTTCGCAACGAACGAGGCTCGCTCAGGCCTCTGGCGGTCGGCGCCATCGTCGGCGGAGCGATCGGCAATGCCGTCGATCGGATCGTCTATGGTGCCGTCGTCGACTTCATCAACATGAGCTGTTGCGGCGTCGAGAACCCGTCGTCGTTCAACATCGCAGACGTCTTCATCTTTCTGGGCGTGCTCGCTCTGGTGCTTTCGTCGCGAACGAGTTCACAGCCACGGAAGCCGGCGGGGCTGTAACCTTCGCTAGGAGGGCGGCTCTCCAGAGCCGCATTGTCATCCTGAGCGAAGGACCTTTCGGCAGTCCAACGAACATGCCGCCTGCAATCGCCATGAGGTCCTTCGCTTCGCTCAGGACGACAGGGTATGAGCGGCTCTGGAGAGCCGCCGCGCTCCCGGCAAAAGACAAGGGGAAGGACACGAGGTGTCCTTCCCCTTCGAGCATGAGCGATGCTGAGGCCTAGGCTGCGGCGGCCGGGAGGGCGATGGCCTTCACCTCGAGGAACTCTTCCAGGCCGAACTTGCCCCACTCCCGGCCGTTGCCGGACTGCTTGTAGCCGCCGAACGGGGCGAGCCGCTCGTTCGGAACGCCGTTGAGGTTGATGTTGCCGGCGCGGATCTGCCGGCCGACGCGGTTGGCCGCTTCGACCGAGCCGGCGGAGACGTAGCCGGCAAGGCCGTACGGCGTGTCGTTGGCGATCTTGACCGCCTCGGCCTCGTCCTTGGCGCCGAGGATGGCGATCACCGGCCCGAAGATCTCCTCGCGGGCGATCGTCATGTCGTTGGTCACGTCGGCGAACACGGTCGGGCGGACATAGAAGCCCTTGTTGACGCCCTCGGGCAGGCCCGGGCCGCCGGCGACCAAGGTCGCGCCCTCGTCGACGCCCTTCTTGATCAGCGCCTGGATCTTGTCCCACTGCGTGCGGTTGACCACCGGGCCGATGGTGGTGCCCTCGGCTTTCGGGTCGCCCGCCTTGGTCTTGTCGGCGACGGCCTTGGCGATCGCCTTCACCTCCGCCATGCGTGCCGCCGGCACGATCATGCGGGTCGGCGCGTTGCACGACTGGCCCGAGTTGTTGAACACGTGGGCCACGCCGCCGGCGACTGCCTTGTTCAGGTCAGCGCCCTCCAGGATGACGTTCGGCGACTTGCCGCCGAGCTCCTGGCTGACGCGCTTGACGGTCTTGGCGGCGCGCTGGGCGACGTCGATGCCGGCGCGGGTCGAGCCGGTGAACGAGATCATGTCGATGCCGGGATGCTCGCTCATCGCGACGCCGACCTCGGGGCCGAGGCCGTTCACGAGATTGAACACGCCCTTCGGCACCCCGGCGGCATCCATGACCTCGGCGAAGATCAGCGCCGATGTCGGCGTGAACTCCGACGGCTTCAGAATCATGGTGCAGCCGGCGGCGAGCGCGGGCGCCACCTTGCAGGCGATCTGGTTGAGCGGCCAGTTCCACGGCGTGATCATGCCGATCACGCCGATCGGCTCGCGGACGACGACGGCCGAGCCGACCTTCTCCTCGAAGTGATAGTCCTTCAGCACCTGCAGGGTCGACATCAGGTGGCCGAGGCCGGAGCCCGCCTGCGCGCGCTCGGCCATCGGCAGCGGCGCGCCCATCTCGTCGGAGATGGCGAGCGCGATGTCCTTGGAGCGCTTCTTGTAGACGTCGATGATCTTGCCGAACAGCTCGATCCGCTCCTCGCGGGTCGTGACGGAGAAGGTCTCGAACGCCTTGCGCGCCGCGGCGACCGCCTTGTCGACGTCGGCCTTCGAGCCGACGGCCACGTCGTACATCGTCTCCTCGGTGGCCGGATTGACCACCGGGACGGTCTTCAGGACGACCGGGTCGACCCAGGCGCCGTCGATGTAGAATTTCTTGCGGTTTTGCATGGGACGTTCCTTCCTTGGGATTCCGGAGTCGAATCAGGCGGCGCCTGGCCGGCCTTGGACGGTAGAATTCTAGAACATATTCCGTCCGGCCGGAATCGGCCGGACGGAATATGCCTGCTGCAACAGGCATCGTTCGTGCGCGCATTTCCGTTCAGATGGAACCGCGCCGTCGGTCGATGGGAGAAGCGATGATCGTGCGGGCGCGGTTCCATCTGAACGGAACTCGCTCTAGAGGCTGAGCGGCGTGCTGCCTACAGGCCCTTCGGGAGAGCGATGTTGCACCTGGCAAGACAAAAGCCTCACCGCCATCAGGGTGCAGGGGCGGGCGATCGATGATCGATATCGCGAAGGTCCTCGCGGCCCTGGCGGCGGGCTATCTGCTCGGCAGCATCAACACCTCGGTGATCGTGGGGAAGATCTACGGCAAGGACATCCGGAGCCATGGCAGCAAGAGCGCCGGGCTGACCAACACGCTGCGGGTGCTCGGAAGGTCCGCGGCGGCGTTCGTCCTCGTGGGCGACGTCCTGAAGGGCATCGTCGCCTGCCTCATCGGCTTGCGCCTCGGCGTCTACGTCCAGTCCGGCGAGGCGCGGGATTGCGTGAGCCTGCTCGCGGCGGGCGGCGGCGCAGTCCTCGGGCACAACTGGCCGGTCTATTTCGGCTTCAAGGGCGGCAAGGGCATGCTCACGGCCGCGGCCGTGATGTTCATGATCGACTGGCCGATAGCGCTCATCAGCCTCGGCGTCTTCGTGAGCGTCATTGCGCTCAGCCGCTTCGTCTCGCTCGGCACGATCAGCGCCGCCGTCGTCTTCGTGGCCCTGTCCTTCGTGCCGGCGTCCGGAGCGACCTATTATTTCTCCCTGTTCGCGCTCGCGATCGCGCTGATCATCATCCTCAAGCACCGGCAGAACATCGAACGGCTGCTGGCGGGCACGGAGAACAAGCTCAAGTTCTGATCCGCACGACGCAGAACCGCGGGCGGGCGAAGCCGCCCGTGCGCCGGAGCAGGTCAGGGTCTTCTCGAAGTAGACGCGATTGAAGCCGTTTTCGGTGCGTCGCCCCACCTCGACATAGCCGAGCCTGGGATACATCGCGAGGTTCTCCGCCATCTTCTCGTTGGTATAGAGATGCACGTTCATGCCACGCTGACGCGCCGCCTCTTCGCAGAACCCCGATCAACTCCTTGCCGATGCCGCGCCCGGCCGCGCGTGGCGGAACGGCCACGTTTTCCAGCATGATGTGCCCGTCTCCAGGATAGAAGACGATGAAGCCCTCGCCGGATCATGTCGTCTCTTCTGGTATGGCAGCGTCTACACTACGCTTGGATGCGGCGGACGTAGCCCAGTGCTCGATCATGGCTGCGGCTTTGCTCGACGATGTAGTCATAGAGCTTGGCGAGATCGGCTCGCGCCTCAGGACGGTAGAAAAGATTACCCACGTCTGTTCGATGAGGCTGCGACAGCCTCTCGATGATGTTTCTCCAGGTGGTCGAACACCTCGTCAGCGGTCAGGCTGGGGCGCGGATCGTCCCAAGCGGCATCGATTTTCGCCTTAAGGCGCCTCAGCCGCTCTTGCCTCATCATCTCGTAGTCTTCGAGCATGCGCAGAGCCGCGCGCACGACTTCGCTGACGTTCTGGTAGCGACCCTGAGAGATTTGCTCTTGAGCAAACTTCTCGAAGTGGGCGCCGAGACTGATGCTTGCCATGTGGACCTCGTCCCGTAGGCCAACTAATGGCAATAGATAATATTGCTCATGGGCGCGGACAAGGGGCGGAGTGAGCCAGCATAGGCTCGGTCTGCACCCAGAAACCTTTCCGTCGCATCGTTAGTCCAACCGCGAGCAGCTCACGGGGTGGGTGCCGCCGACTGGCACTCTTTGAGCGCCCCTCTTGAACATTGCATCCTGACCGGAAGACTCAATAGCAGCCGATGTTCGACTCGTTGGGAGGTGACGGCAAGATCGGCCCCTGACTAAAAGCCAATCAGAGGGACTCTGAACCCCAAATCTGCTATCCTCGTACAAACGTCCGCAGAACGTACAAATCGGAGGAAACGATGCTGACTCCTGCCGCCAATGAGATGCTGACGCGTGTTGGCCCCGGTACGCCGATGGGCAACCTGATGCGGGAATACTGGATCCCCGCCTGCCTCTCGTCCGAGCTGAAATCCGACGGCGAGCCGATGCGGCTGATGCTGCTGGGCGAGCAGCTGATTGCCTTCCGCGATACCGACGGGCGGGTCGGCATCATGGAGCATCGTTGCCCGCACCGCTGCGCCTCGCTGTTCTTCGGGCGCAACGAGGAAGGCGGCCTGCGCTGCGTCTATCACGGCTGGAAATTCGACGTCGAAGGCAACTGCACCGACATGCCGAACGTGCCGGCGGCGCAGGACTTCAAGCACCGAATCAAGGCCAAGGCCTACAAGGTGGTCGAGCGCGCGGGCTTCGTCTGGACCTACATGGGCAAGCGCGCCGAACCGCCGCAGCTGCCCAACATCGAGATCCTGATGATGCCCGAGGAGGAACGCATGACTCGCGTGCACATGCGCGAGTGCAACTGGTTCCAGTCGCTCGAGGGCGATATCGACACCTCGCACTTCGGCTTCCTGCATGTCGGCGGCGTCGAGATGGAGGACGTCTCCCCCACCGACATGAACCGCTGGGCGGTGGCCGACCGGGCGCCCGACTACAAGGCGACCGAGACCGAGTGGGGCACGATGTACGCGGCGTACCGGCCGGCCGATCCGGGCACGCTCTACTACCGCTTCGCCCACTTCATGTTCCCGTTCATCACTCTGACGCCGAACGGCTACTTCGAGGATCAGCTCGCGTGCACGCTCAACGTGCCGATGGATGACACCCACACCATGACCTACAACCTCGGCTGGAAGAAGAAGACCCGGCCCCTGGAGACGCTCGCGAACGGCGACTGGATCCCGGGCCTCCAGCCGCAGGTCGAGTACCTGCCCAACACCAACGACTGGTTCGGCCGCCACCGTCTCGTCGCGCGGCGCGAGAACGACTACTTCATCGATCGCGACATGCAGAAGAACGTGAACTACTCCGGCATCCAGGGCATCGGCCGGCAGGACCAGGCGATGATCGAATGCATGGGCGAGATCGTCGATCGCTCGCTCGAGCACCTCGCCCCGTCCGACCGCATGATCGCGCTGACGCGCAAGCGGCTCCTCGAGGCGGCGCAGACCCTGATGAAGGACGGGAAGGTGCCGGCGACCGTCGACAATCCCGACATCTATCGCGGCGCCCGCGGCGGCGCGTTCATCGCGTCGGCCGACCTGGACTGGCTCGACGCCTACGCCGAGAAGCTGAAGACGGCGAAGAGCCCGCTCGGCCTGCTGCAGCGGCTGCCGCTCGCCGCCGAATAGTTGAGGGCGAGACCAGCCTCCATCATGCCTTCCCCCGCAGACGGGGGAAGGCAAGACCGAGCGACGAGCGATACCCCTCGATGACGGTCGCCGTTCCTCTTGACCATCGGGAAGGCGCGTTCGTGCGCGGCCTTTCGCGCTATGGCCGGCCGCTTTCGATCGGCCTGCTGGTGCTGGCGCTCGGCTTCCTCACCGTCTATCCGCTGGCGATGCTGCTCTACGGCAGCATCCATTCGACCCCGCCCGGCATGGCGGGCGAGTTCAACGCGGCGGGGTATCGCGCGCTGCTGGCGCCCGACAACCTGCAGGCGCTCGCCAACACCGCGCTGATCTCGCTGGTGAAGACCGGCCTGTCGCTGTCGCTCGCAATCCTGATGGCGTGGATCATCGCGCGCACCGACACGCCGGGCCGCGGTGTGCTCGAGATCCTGATCACGCTGCCGTTCTTCATCCCGCCGATCCTGACGGCGACGGCATGGGCGATGCTGGGCAACAAGCAGGTCGGCACGATCAACCTCGCGTGGCGCTGGATCACCGGCGGCGACGGCACCTTGATCGACGTCTACTCCTACGGCGGCATCGTCTGGCACATGATGCAGTACTCGACGCCGTTCATCTTCCTGTTCGTCGTCGACGCTTTCCGCGCCATGGATCCCTCGCTCGAGGAGGCGAGCCGCATGTCGGGCGCGACGCGCTGGCAGACCTTCTGGCGCGTCACCTTCGCGCTGATGCTGCCGGTCACGACCTCGGCCTTCATCCTGAGCTTCATCCGCGGCATGGAGGCGTTCGAATCGGCGGTGTTCTTCGGCACGCCGGTCAACATCAAGGTGCTGACGACGCAGATCTTCGACCTGATCACGCAGCGCGCCCAGCCCGACTACCAGGCCGCGACGGCGATGGGCTTCGCCAGCCTGGTGCTGATGGGGGTGCTGCTGGTCCTGCAGGGCCGGCTGCTGCGTGGGCGCAGCTTCACCACCGTCACCGGCAAGGCCTATGCGCCGACCGTTGCGCGTCTCGGGCCGTGGCGTTGGCTCACCTTCGCGATCTGCGTCGGCTTCTTCGTGCTGACCGTGGCGCTGCCGGTCGGCCAGCTGCTGCTGAGCTCGTTCTTCCAGTTCTTCGGCTTCTACCAGCTCGACATGCTGACGCTCGATCACTACCGCAGCGTCTGGGGGAACGACGAGTTCTGGCGCGCCTTCGGCAACACCATGCTGCTGGGCTTCGTCGGCGCCACCGCGACCATGATCCTGGGCGGCATCATCGCCTACATCTCGACCCGAACGACGTGGCCCGGCCGCAAGCTGATCGACGTGCTCGCCTGGCTGCCCTGGATGATGCCGGGCATGGTGCTGGGCATCGGCTTCCTGTGGGGCTTCGCCACCCTGCCGCACTGGATGCCGATCTACGGCTCCTTGTGGGCGCTGCTGCTGGCCTACATGGCATTGGGCACGCCGGTCGCGGTGCGGGTGACCTCGGGCGCCTATGCCCAGATCGCGCGCGACATCGAGGAATGCAGCCGGGTGCACGGGGCGAACTGGGGCCAGACCATGCTGCGCATCCTGGTGGCGCTCGCCTGGCCTGCCTTCGCGGTCGGCTGGGTCCTGATCTTCTTCGGCATCATGCGCGAATTGAGCGCCTCGATTTTGCTCTATGTGCCGGATACCCAGGTGATGTCGGTGGTGATGCTGAAGATGTGGAACGGCGGCAAGCCCGAGGATGTGAGCGTGGTCGGCCTGATCATGCTGGCCCTCGTCCTGCTCTTCCGCTGGGTGCAGCTCCGGTTCATAAAGCAGCGCATCAGCACGCTGTAAGACGACACGGGGAAGGCAAACGGAGGCGGACATGCGGAGAAGAAGGCTTCTCGGGCTGCTGGCGGCGGCGCCGGCCATCGCGCGCTCGGCGGCGGCGCAGGATGCGGACTGGAACAAGGTGGTCGACGCCGCCAAGAAGGAAGGCAAGGTCTCGATCTACACCGCGACGGTCGGTTCGCCCTTCCACAAGAAGGTATTCGATGCCTTCGAATCGAAATACGGCATCAAGGTCGATCGGCTCGAGGCCCGGGCCAGCGAGATCCGCGAGCGCGTGCGGGTCGAGCAGGCGGCAGGCCGCTTTCTGGGCGACATCCACCACAACGGCAGCACGACCACCTGGCTGATGACGCGCGACGGCAACTTCCAGCCGCACGGCACGCTGCCCAACTACAAGAACATCGACACGACCTACGAGCCCGACGACACCAAGATCCCCGCCGAGGTCATCAGCTACTGCGTGCTGGTCAACAAGAACCTGGTCAAGGCCAACGACGAGCCCAAGAGCTGGAAGGATCTCCTCGATCCCAAATGGACGGGCAAGATCCTGTCGGACGACTACCGTGCGCTGGGGGGCGGCGCGGTGTTCTTCCCCGTCATGCTGAAGGCGTTCGGCCGCGAGTTCCACGAGAAGCTCGCGCAGCAGAAGCCGGTATTCTCGCGCGACATCCAGAACAGCGAACGGCGCTGCGCGCGCGGCGAGTTCCCGATCTACATTCCGTTCTCCCTGCAGGACTACAACAATCTGAAGGGCCTGCCGGTGAAGCCCGTGGTGCCCGCAGAGGGACGGCCCTACGTGCGGTTTGATCTCGCCATGCTCAAGAACGCGCCCCATCCCAATGCCGCGCGGGTCTTCATGAACTTCTACCTCGAGCCGGAGTCGCAGCTCGTCTTCGGCAACGCGGGCTACGCCCCGGTGGTCAAAGGCGTGGTCGAGAAGACGCTGCCGGAGATTCGCGACCTGCTCGCCACCAAGCCGATGGGCACCACCGATCCGCCCAAGCAGGACGAGATGCTGGCGCTCGCCAAAGAGATCTACAAGTAAGCCGGTGCCCAGCGTCACGCTCAAAGGAGTCGGGCGCCGGTTCGGCGCGCTGAAGGCGGTCGACGGGGTCGACCTCGCGGTCGAGCATGGTGAGTTTGTCACCCTGCTCGGCCCGTCGGGCTGCGGCAAGACCACGACCTTGCGCATGGTCGCGGGGCTGGAGCGCAACGACAGCGGGGTGATCGCGATCGGCGATCGGGTGGTGAGCGACGCGGCCGCCGACCTGTTCGTGCCGCCCGACCATCGCAAGCTCGGCATGGTGTTCCAGTCCTACGCGATCTGGCCCCACATGACGGTGTTCGACAACGTCGCCTATCCGCTGTCGGTACGGCATGTCGCCAAGGCCGAGATCAGGGCCAAGGTCATGGCGGCACTGAAGCTCGTCGAGATGGAGGCCTATGCCGAACGGCCGGCGCCGGCCTTGTCGGGCGGCCAACAACAACGCGTCGCGATCGCGAGAGCGCTGGTGTTCGAACCCGAGGTGCTGCTGCTCGACGAGCCGCTCAGCAACCTCGATGCCCGCCTGCGCGCGCAGATGGGCGACGAGTTCCGGGCGCTCCAGCGACGCCTCAAGATCACCACGCTCTACGTCACCCACGACCAGGAAGAGGCGATGGCGCTTTCCGATCGCGTCGTGGTGATGGACAAGGGCCGTGCCCTGCAGGTCGGCGCGCCGGAGGAGGTCTATCGCCGGCCGGCCAGCCGCACGGTGGCCGCCTTCTTCGGGACGCCCAATTTCATCGAGGCGAAGGTGACGGCAAGCCGCGCCGACGGCCGCGACCATGTGCTGACGATCGAGGGGGCTGGTGCCTGCGGCGACTGCCGCGCCGCCGAGGCGCACCGGCCGGGCGATTCCATCCTGGTGATGATCCGGCCGGAAGACGTGACGCTGGGCTCGGCGGGTCCCTTGTCGTGGCAGGGCAAGGTGGTCGACGGTGTATTCCGCGGGCCGCGGCGCACGCTGACGGTCGAGACGCACGGGCGCCGCTTCACCGTCGAATGTCCGGCGACTCGTGCGGCGTCGGTCGGCGACACGGTGACGCTCAGCGTCGACGCCGACAATGCCTGGGCCTTGAGGCCCTAGATGGCCCGCCTGCGCGAACAGGATGCGAAGAAGCGCGCGGCGAGCGGCTACGGGCCGGACTTCCTCGAGGCCTTCGCGCGCGGCCTGCGCGTGCTGCGCGCCTTCGACAAGCAGCACAGCCGCATGACCCTGAGCGAGGTGGCGCGCGCGACCGACCTGCCCAAGCCCAGCGTGCGCCGCGCGCTCTACACGCTCACCTGCCTCGGCATGGCGCAGAGCGACGGCCGCACCTTCCGCCTGACGCCCAAGGTGATGGAGCTGGCCTCGGCCTATCTCGGCTCGAACCTGGTCGCGACCGTGGTCCAGCCGGCCTGCGAGCGACTGGCCGAGCGCACCGAGCAGTCGTGCTTCGCCGCGGTGCTGGACGGCCACGACATCGTGCTGATCGCCCATTCGCTGCACGGCCGGCCCGACGTGCTGGCGCCGACCATCGGCCTGCGACGTCCCGCTTTCAACAGCGCCGCCGGCCGCGTCCTCCTGAGCCAACTCGACGACGCGGCGCTCGACCAGTGGCTCGCGACGCTCGAGCCCAAGGTGATGACCGACTTCACGGTGACCGACAAGCGGGCGTTGCGGGCCGAGATCCTGCGGGTGCGCAAGCAGGGCTACGCCATCACCGCGCAGGAGCTGCGCCGCGGCTACCAGGCTGCCGCCGTCCCGCTGCGCCGCTACGACGGCGCCACGATCGCCGCGATCTGCGTCGCCGTCTGGTCGGAAGACTCCTCTGTCGGCTCGGTCGCCGAACGCTACGTCGCCGCCCTCGCCGAAGAGGCCGACGCGCTGACGCCGCAGCTGCTGTAGGACCCGCACCTTGAAACGGACCGGCCCGGTATTACTCTTACCGGTAAGAGTAAGGATGGACCATGCGCATCACCTCCAAGGGCCAGGTCACGATTCCTCAGGACATCCGGGAACGCGCCGGACTGCTGCCGCACACCGAGGTCGAGTTCATCTATGACGGCAAGGTCGTCAAGATCGTGCGAGCCGACCGCAGGACCAAGAAGAAGACCAGTCGCGGTGCCCGGTTGGTGGAGCACATGCGCGGCCGAGGGACGGTCAAGCTCACCACCGACCAGATCACGGCGATGACTCGCGGATGACGATTCTCGTCGACAGCAACGTCATTCTCGACCTCTTCTCGGAGGATCCGCATTGATGGTCATGGTCGAGCGCCGCCCTGGAGGACGCGGCGAACAACGACCGATTGGTCATCAATCCGATCGTCTATGGCGAGCTTTCCTTCCGCTTCGACGCGATCGAGGATTTGGAAGGCGCGCTGCCGCCGATGATCGAACGGGAGGAAGTTCCGTACGAAGCGGCCTTCCTGGCTGCCAAGGCATTCATCGCGTACCGCCGCCGCGCTGGTGCTGCCGGCAAGACATCGCTGCTTCCCGATTTCTATATCGGTGCGCATGCCGCTATTCGCGGCCATCGGCTGCTCACGCGCGACGTGGCACGCTACAGGACCTACTTCCCCAAGGTCAGCCTAATCGCCCCCGACAAATGAGGCTCAGGCGAACGGGTTGTCGTCGCCCAGCCAGTGGCGCTTGAGCAGCGGCACCTGGAAGAAGGCGAAGACCATGGTCGCGGGAAAGCTCACGAACATCTTGCTGGCGATCCAGGTCTCGGTCGAGAAGCTGCGCCAGAAGAACTCGTTGATCCCCGCCAGCACGAAGAAGAACAGCGCCCAGCGCAAGGTGAGCTTGCGCCAGCCGGCGTCGTCGAGCTGGAACGCCGCGCCGAAGATCGGCTTCAGCAAGGGCCGCTTCAGCAGCAGCAGCCCGCCGCCCAGGATCACCCCGAACAGGCAGTTCACGATGGTCGGCTTGAGCTTGATGAAGGTCTCGTCCTGCAGCCACAAGGTCAGGCCGCCGAACACCAGCACGAAGAAGCCGCCGACCATCGGCATGATCGGCCAGCGTCCCTCCATCCAGCGGTAGCAGGGCAGCGCGATCGCCGTGGCGACGATGAACACGGCGGTGCCGGGGAAGATGCCCCACTTGGAGTTCGCGGCGAAGAACAGCACCAGCGGGCCGAGCTCCAGCGCCGTCGCCCAGAGCTTGCGCAGGCCCTTCTCGGGCTTGATGTCGTCGCTCATTTCGAAACCATCAGGCCGCCAGCCCCATGAGGCTTCGCGCGAAGGCGCGCGCCTCGAACGGGCGCAGGTCGTCGATGCCCTCGCCGACGCCGATGGCGACGACCGGCAGCTTGAACTTCTCGGCCAGCGCCACCAGCACGCCGCCCTTGGCGCTGCCATCGAGCTTGGTCAGGACCAGCGCATCGACCGGCGACAGGCTCTTGAACGTCTCGACCTGGGCATGCGCGTTCTGGCCGACGGTGGCGTCGAGCACCAGCAGCGAGGAATGCGGCGCCGTCGGGTCGAGCTTGCGGATCACCCGCACGATCTTGGCGAGCTCTTCCATCAGGTTGGTCTTGTTGTGCAGCCGGCCCGCGGTGTCGATCAGCAACACGTCGCAGCTCTCGGCCTTGGCCTTCTCCAGCGCCTCGTAGGCGAGGCCTGCGGCGTCGGCGCCGGTCGGCTTGGACACGACCGGCACGCCGGCACGGTCGCCCCACACCTTGAGCTGCTCGACGGCGGCGGCACGGAACGTATCGCCCGCCGCCAGCATCACCTTCCTGCCCTCGCCTTTGAACAGATGGGCCATCTTGGCGATGGTCGTGGTCTTGCCGCTGCCGTTCACGCCGATCACCAGAACGACGTGCGGCTTGCGCGTCTTGTCGATCGTGAGCGGTATCGCGACCGGCTGCAGGATCTCGGCGATGTCGTCGGCGAACGCCGCGCGCACCTCCTCGTTGTCGACTTCCTTGCCGAAGCGCTCCTTGCCGAGCTTCTCGACCAGCCGCGCAGCAACCGAAACGCCGAGATCCGCCTGGATCAGCGCATCCTCGAGCTCGTTGAGCGTCTCTTGGTCGAGCTTCTTCTTGGTGAAGAGCCCGGTGATGCTCTCGGTGACGCGCTTGGTCGACTTGGACAGGCCCTCGCGCAGGCGCGACAGCCAGCCCTTCTTCTCGACCTCTGCTTCCTTCTCGACGTCACTCGCCGGTTCGCTTGGGGGCCGCGAGACGGGCAGCTCGGCCTCGGTCTTGACTTCCGGTTCTGCCGACTGCGGCGTTTCCGGAGACTTTGGCGTCTCGTCGGCCGGGGTTCCCCGTGAGCGAAACCGCGCAAACCAGCCCTTCTTCTCGGGTTCCGTGTCGCTCACCGGGGCACCTCGGGAAAGGAGCGAGCGTCGAGCTCGCCCTTGAAGGCCAGGGCGATCCCGCCGGTCATCATCACGTGGTCGTCGCGCAGCCATTCGATCGTGAGCGCGCCGTGCTCCAGCATCACGTCGGCCTTGCGGTCGACCAGGCCGCGGCGGGAAGCCGCCACTACGGCTGCACAGGCGCCGGAGCCACAGGCGAGCGTCAGGCCCGCGCCGCGCTCCCACACGCGCAGCTTCATCTTGTCGCGCGCGAGCACCTGCGCGACGCCGATATTGGCGCGCTCGGGAAAGAACGGGTCGTACTCGAGCTTCGGGCCCAGCTCGGCGAGCGGGATCGTCGACAGGTCGTCCACGAAAAACGTCGCGTGCGGGTTGCCCATGTTGGTGCCGACCGGATCCTGCAACGGACCCGCGCCGACCGGCAGGTGATTGGTGTCGCAGGCGCCGGCCACCGGAATCTCGCGCCAGTCGAGCTTGGCCAATCCCATGTCGACGGAGATCACGCCGTCGCCGACCTTTTCCGATTCCAGCAGGCCGGAAATCGTCTGCACCGTGACCTGGTCGGTGTTGCGCTCGCCCATCAGGACCGAAGCGACGCAGCGCGTGGCATTGCCGCAGGCGCCCGCCTCGCCGCCGTCCGGATTGTAGATGCGCATGAAGACGTCGGCGGTGCGGTCGGTCGGCGGCTCGAGCACGATCAGCTGGTCGCAGCCCACCCCCAGCCGGCGGTCCGCAATGGCGCGGCGGCGCTCGACCGGCAGGTCCAGGGCGCGCGCCCGGGCATCGAGCACGACGAAGTCGTTGCCCAGCCCGTGCATCTTCAGGAACGGAACCGTCACGGCGGGCTATATGGCGGTTCGGCCGGGCCAGCGCAACGAGCGCGGCCGCACCTCTCCGGCGTGTGGTCCACCCAATTCGCGCACGTCCAGCGTCTCCAGCCGCTTGGTGTAGATGGTGAGATGCAGGATGCCCAACGGCTCGTAGGGCATGGCCGGCTCGACGAACAGGCTGCGCTCGGCATCCCAGGCGGGCGTGGCGTGATGGACCGGCCAGTTGCAGCGGCTGGGGAGCGGCTCGCAGACGAAGCCGTGGTCGTAGACCAGGACGTTGAGCGCGATCTGGTCGGTCATGTCGGCCGAGCGCTGCAGGGAAGCGCCCAGCAGGTCGGCCCAGCCCTGCCAATGCGGCGCCCCGGCCTGGAGCGCGAACACGCCGGCATTGATCAACGGATAGCGGATCAGCCGCTCCGCGGTCTCCTTGCCGAACGCCGCCTCGTAGGCCGCGCCGTTGACGGTCGAGAACTCCGTCCAGGCGTGGCGGTAGTGCCGCATCGAGCGATGGATCTCCGGCGCCACCGCCAGCGCGCCGGTCCGCGCCGCGCGCTGGAACAGCGCCAGCGCATCGCCCTGCTGCACCCAGCAATCGGCATCGATCCAGAAATAGAGGTCGTAGCCCGGGAAGTAGCGCGGCAGGAACGGCCGCGCCGTCAGCGCCTTGTAGCCGTCCTTCAACCGGGCGCGCGCCGGGAAATCGAAATCCCAGTCCGGCGTCACGAAGACCGCGCCCTGCGCCGCAAACCATGCGCGCTGCTCCTGGGTCAGGCCGCAATCGAGGATGCCGAGCGCCATGGCCTGGCCTTCGGCCGTCGCCCGCAGGGAGCCGACGCATTCGCGCAGCAGGTCGAAGTAGGCGGCGTCGCCGCCGGTGATGGCGATGGTCTTTTCAGTCACCGCTGGAAGATGCCACAGTCCCGCGCCGCGGAGGACTCATGGCCAAGCACGTCGACTACTACGTTTCGCTCAACTCGCCCTGGACCTATCTCGCCTCCAAGCGCTTCGAGGCCATCGCGCAGAAGCACGGTGCCGACATAACCATCTGGCCGGTCGATTTCGGCAAGGTCTTCGCGGCGTCGGGCGGCTTCCCGCTGCCCAAGCGGTCGCCGCAGCGCCAAGCCTATCGCATGATGGAGCTCAGGCGCTGGCGCGATCATCTCGGCATCAAGCTGACGCTCGAGCCCAAGTTCTTCCCGGCCGACGAGGTGCCGGCCGCGCGCTGCGTCATCGCCCTGCGCGAGCAGGGCCGCATGGCCGACGCGATCAAATTGGCCCATGCCGTGCTCAACGCGCTGTGGACCGAGGAGAAGGACACCGGCGATCCGGCGACGCTCAAGGGCATCATCGCCGGCTGCGGCCTCGACGCCGACGCGGTGATGCGAGCGGGCGAGGCACCCGAGACGGCCGCCAAGCGCGAGGCCTACACCAGGCATGCGATCGAGCAGAGCGTGTTCGGCGCGCCGTTCTTCGTCATCGATGGCGAGCGCTTCTGGGGCCAGGACCGCCTCGACTTCGTCGACCGCAAGCTGGCGAGCTGACTGCCTTCCCTGTTCAAACCTTCGCGGTGGAGGCCTGGTAGATTTCGTCGATCGATGCGGTCTGCGCGGCGTCGAATTCGGAGTCGCTCATCGATCGCGTAAGGCCTTCGGTCAGGGCGCGCGAAAAACTGGCGATCATGCCGTGATTGGTGGCGAGGCGGCGGCAGGCTTCCGCACGCGTGTAGCCGCCGGACAGCGCAACGACGCGCGCCACGCCGGCATGCTTGATCACCGGCATATAGAAGTCGGCGGTCTCGGGCAGGGTGAGCTTCAGCATCACGCGTTCGCCCTTCGGCAGGGCATCGAGCCGGGCGAGCAGCGCATCACGCAGGAGGGCTTCGCAGGCCGCCTTGTCGGGACTCTTGATCGAAATCTCCGGCTCGATGATGGGCACCAGCCCGTGGGCCGCGATCTGACGCGCAACGTCGAACTGCTGGGCGGCGATTGCCTCGATGCCCGGCTTCGATGCACGGTTGATCACCGAACGCATCTTGGTCCCGAAAACGCCAAGCTTCACGGCGCGCTCGAGCAGGGCGTCGAGACCGGGTATCGGCTTCATCAGCGAAACGCCGTCCGCCTCGGTCTCGAGCCCCTTGTCGACCTTCAGGAAGGGCACCACGCCGCGGTCCTGCCACAGGAATGCCGGCACCGGCTTGCCCTTCACGTCGCCGTCCATGGTTCGTTCGAACAGGATCGCGCCAATCACCTTGGTGCCGACGAAGGACGGTGACGTCACGATGCGCACGCGCATCTCGTGCATCAGTTTGAACATCTCGGCCTCATCGCCGTGCCAGGCGCTGTCGGGAATCCCGTAGGCGCGCAGCGCGCCGGGCGTGGAGCCGCCGCTCTGATCGAGCGCAGCGATGAAGCCCGGCTTGGCAGACATCTGCTCGTACATCGCGTCATTGGCCATGATCATTCTCCTGCGTGCTGAAACCCCATCGGGTAAGGGTAGGACTCAAACGCCCGGCAGGTAGACTGCCGCGAGAAGCGCGGCGCCGTTGTTCACGATATGGGAGAAGAGCGACGGCAGCAGCGAGTCGGTTCGCCGGCGCAGCCAGCCGAACAGGAAGCCGAGCGGCAGCACCAGGATGACGTGCGCCGGCTCGATGTGCGCGGCGGCGAAGACGATCGAGCTGACGACCAGCCCGGCCATCCCGCCCCAGCGGCCGGCGACCCAGCCATAGAGCAGGCCACGGAAGACCAGCTCCTCGACGATCGGCGCGAGCAGTGCGAACAGGGCGAGGCTCACGCTCACCTTCCCCGGGACCATGTCGATCACCTGCTTCATGCCCTGGGGTTGGAGTCCGGTCTGGCTCACCGCGACCGACAGAGCGAGCGTGCCGAGCGCCCCGAACACCAGGTACTTCCAGTTGGCGGGCCGCAGGCCGAGCGCAGGCAAGGCAGCGCGACCGAGAGGCGCAACCGCCACGGCCACCGCGGTGAGGCCCATCGCAAAAAAAGCGCCCATCACCCCGAACATGCTCAAATGCAGCAGGCGTGCAGGCCCGATCAGGCGGATCAGCCCGACGATGACCGCCAAGGTCGCCAGGAAGAGCAGCAGCGACCATCCGGGTATAGGCCTATAATCTTTTTGCATCAAGGGGTTAGCGTCCGTCGGCAAGCCTTTTGACTCCTTGGCCGGCAGGCCTTATACCCCGGCCGCTCAATCGGTCGTGCCGATTAATTGGTTCCCCGCCCTCGGTTGCCTGAGAGGGGAGCTCCGCTGATCCGCGAAGGCTCGCGCATCGGCGCGATACCTGTTTGGGCAGACGAAGGAAACGATGTTCGAAGGTCTGAGCAAACGTCTGGGTGATGTGTTCGACCGGCTGCGGGGGCGCGGGGCGTTGACCGAGGCCGACGTCGATGCAGCCCTGCGCGAGGTGCGCACGGCCCTGCTCGAGGCCGACGTCGCCCTGCCGGTGGTCCGCCAGTTCATCGACGAGGTCCGGCCCAAGGCGATCGGCGCCGATGTCATCCGCTCGGTCACGCCGGGCCAGATGGTGATCAAGATCGTCAACGATCACCTGGTCGAGATGCTGGGCGGCACCGTCGCCGACCTCGACCTCAACGCCATCCCGCCAGTCGTGATCCTGATGGTCGGCCTGCAGGGCTCGGGCAAGACCACGACGTCGGCCAAGATCGCCTACCGCCTCAGCCAGGGCCCGCAGGGCATGGCGGCCGAGATATTCGGCACCAGCGGCACCTTCGCGACACGCCGCAAGGTCATGATGGCCTCGCTCGACACCCGCCGCCCGGCTGCACAGCAGCAGCTCAAGGTGCTGGGCGAGCAGACCGGCGTGCCGACGCTTCCCATCGTGCCGCTCGAGATGCCGCTCGCCATCACCCGGCGGGCGATGGAAACGGCGCGGCGCGAAGGTTACGATGTCCTGATCCTCGACACGGCGGGTCGCCTGTCGGTCGACGAGGAGCTGATGGCCGAGGCCCGGCAGATTGCCGACCTCGCCAAGCCCAAGGAGACGCTGCTCGTCGCCGACGCCATGACCGGCCAGGACGCGGTCAACACCGCCAAGGCGTTCAACGAGCGCCTCGCCGTCACCGGCATCGTGCTGACCCGCGTCGACGGCGACTCCCGCGGTGGTGCAGCGCTGTCGATGCGCGCGGTCACCGGCCGGCCGGTCAAGCTGATCGGCGTCGGCGAGAAGTTCGATGCGCTGGAGCCGTTCCATCCCGACCGCATCGCCAGCCGCATCCTCGGCATGGGCGACATCGTCTCGCTGGTCGAGCGCGCCGCCGAGACGATCGAGAAGGAAGAGGCCGAGAAGCTCGCCGCCAAGGTCCGCAAGGGCCAGTTCGACATGGACGACCTGCTGAGCCAGCTGCGGCAGCTCAGGAAGATGGGCGGCCTCAGCGGCCTGATGGGCATGCTGCCGGGCGCGATGCAGGCCAAGGCCGCGATGTCCAAGGCCAAGATCGACGAGAAGCAGCTCAAGCGTCAGGAGGCGGTGATCCTCGCCATGACGCCCAGGGAGCGGCGCAACCCCGACATCATCCACGCCTCGCGCAAGAAGCGCATCGCCAAGGGCTCAGGCGTGGCCGTGCAGGACGTCAACAAGCTGCTCAAGCAGCACGCCGACATGCTCAAGATGATGAAGCGAGTGAACAAGCTCGGAGAGAAGGGATTCATGCGCAGCCTCGGCGGCATGCAGCCGCCGCCCGGTTTCCCGCGCTGAAGATTTGTCAGGTTTGAACAGGATTTGAAGGAGACAGAATGCTAGCCATCCGCATGAGCCGTCACGGGACCAAGAAGCGCCCGTTCTTCCACATCGTGGTCGCCGACTCGCGCAGCCCGCGCGACGGTCGCTTCATCGAGAAGCTCGGTACGTACAATCCGCTGCTGCCGCGCGAGCACGACAAGCGCATCACCTTCGACAAGGAGCGCGTGGCCCATTGGCTCAAGGTCGGCGCCCAGCCGTCGGATCGTCTCGCCAAGTTCTTCGCCCAGGCCGAGCTGATGAAGCCGCGCGAGCGGCGCGAGCAGACCAAGAAGAACCAGCCCAAGGCCAAGGCGCAGGAGCGCATGAAGGCGGCGGCCGCGGCGGCGGGTGAGGCCGAGAAGCCGGCCGAGGAGGCCGCGGCGAGCTGATGCCGCAAGACCGCGTCCTGCTCGGCGTCGTCGCGGCGCCGCACGGAGTTCGCGGTCTGGTGCGCATCAGGAGTTTCACCGAGGACCCGATGGCGGTCGCCGCGTATGGCCCGCTGTCGGACGAATCGGGGAAGAAGGAGTACCGGGTCGAGGCCCTCAGCGCCGCACGCGGCGCGGTCCTGGCCCGGATCGAGGGCGTAGCCGATCGCACGGCAGCCGAGGCATTACGCGGATTGCGACTCTATGTGGAGCGCAAGCGGCTGCCGGAGGCGGGCGAACGGGAGTGGTACGAGGCCGACCTGATCGGCCTCGAGGCGGTCGGCACGGACGGCCGGAGTTGGGGCAAGGTGATCGCCTTCCACGATTTCGGCGCCGGGTCGGTGATGGAGGTGTCGGGCGGAGTGATGTTGCCCTTCACCGACGAGGCAGTGCCCGAGATCGATGTCGAGGGCGGCAAGGTTTTGGTCGATCCGCCGGCGGGTCTGCTCGCAGGCGATGACGTGAAGGAGGACGAGAGCTGACGTGTGGCGCGCGATAGCGCTGACGCTCTTCCCGGAGATGTTTCCGGGCCCGCTGGGCGAAAGCCTGGCCGGCAAGGCATTGAAGGAAGGGACGTGGGCGCTGGAGGCAATCGACATCCGGCGGTTCGCCAAGGATCGCCATGGCACGGTGGACGATGCTCCGTTTGGAGGCGGCGCCGGCATGGTGATGAAGCCCGACGTGCTGTCGGACGCGATCGCGGCGATGTCGAACGACGTGCCGAGGCTGTTGATGTCGCCGCGCGGTGCGCCGTTCAGTCAGGCGCGGGCGCGGGAGCTGGCCAAGGGACCGGGCGTGTTGCTGGTCTGCGGCCGCTTCGAGGGCGTCGACGAGCGGGTGATCGAGGCGCACGCGTTGGAAGAGGTGTCGGTCGGCGATTTCGTGCTCTCGGGCGGCGAGATCGCGGCCATGGCGGTGATGGATAGTTGCGTGCGGCTGCTGCCCGGCGTGATGGGCGCGGCCCAGTCGGGAGACGAGGAGAGTTTCGAGGACGGTTTGCTGGAATACCCGCACTACACGCGGCCGGCGTCGTGGACCGGACCGGATGGGATCGAGCGGCGCGTGCCGGAGATCCTGGTCTCGGGCCATCACGGCAGGGTCGCCGAGTGGCGCAGGAAACAGCGGGAAGAGATCACGCGGGCTCGGCGGCCGGATTTGTGGGCCCGCCGCACCGCAAAGAGAGACGAAGAGAAGTGACGAAAGGACAAGTGCGATGAACATTCTCGATACGCTGGGCCAGGCCCAGATGGACAAGGTCACCGCCGAACGGCCGGTGCCGCGTTTCGAGCCGGGCGATACGCTCCGGGTGCACCTCAAGGTGCAGGAAGGCAACCGCGAGCGCATCCAGGTCTACGAAGGCCAGTGCATCGCCCGCAAGAATGCCGGCGTGAACTCCTCGTTCACCGTGCGCAAGATCTCGTTCGACGAGGGCGTCGAGCGCGTGTTCCCGCTCTACAGCCCGAACATCTGGGAAATCGAGGTCGTCCGTAAAGGCATCGTGCGCCGCGCCAAGCTCTATTACCTGCGCGACCTGCGCGGCAAGGCGAGCCGCATCGCCGAGGACGTCGAGGCCCAGCGCGAGCTGATCGCCGAGCAGACACCGCGCCGCGAGAAGCTCAAGAAGGAGAAGCCGAAGGAAGAGAAGGCTGCTTCGCGCGCCGCCAAGGGCGGCGGAAAGAAGTAGGCGCACCATGGCGTTCCGCAAGAAGTCGGCCACCCCGCCGCCCCCGCCTCCTCCGCCGCGGACCCTGTTCGAGAAGATCTGGGACAGCCACGTCGTCCATCGGCAGGACGACGGCACCTGCGTCATCTACATCGACCGTCACCTCGTCCACGAGGTGACCAGCCCGCAGGCCTTCGAGGGGCTGCGCATGGCGAACCGCCCGGTTCGCCGCACCGACGCCACCATCGCCGTCGCCGACCACAACACCCCGACCACTGTGGGCGAGATGGACGAGGAGTCCCGCGTCCAGGTCGAGACGCTCGAGAAGAACGTCGCCGACTTCCACGTGCCCTATTTCGGCATGGACGATCCGCGCCGCGGCATCGTGCACGTGATCGGCCCCGAGCAGGGCCTGACCTTGCCGGGCATGACGATCGTGTGCGGCGACAGCCACACGTCCACGCACGGCGCGTTCGGCGCGCTGGCGTTCGGCATCGGCACCTCGGAGGTCGAGCACGTGCTCGCCACCCAGACGCTGATCCAGAAGCCGGCCAAGAACATGCGCGTGTCGGTCGAGGGCAGCCTGCCCATCGGCGTCACCGGCAAGGACGTGATCCTGGCGATCATCGGCAAGCTCGGCACTGCCGGCGGCACCGGCTACGTGATCGAGTATGCCGGCCGCGCGATCCGCGAGCTCACGATGGAAGGCCGCATGACGGTCTGCAACATGTCGATCGAGGCGGGCGCGCGCGCCGGCCTGATCGCGCCGGACGAGACGACCTTCAAGTACCTGCACGGCCGTCCCTACGCACCGAAGGGCGGAGCCTGGGATCTGGCGCTGGCGCAGTGGCGCCGTCTGCCGTCCGACAAGGGTGCGGTCTTCGACGCGCAGATCGACCTCAATGCCTCGGATATCCCGCCGATGGTGACCTGGGGCACCAGCCCGCAGGATGCGCTGCCGATCACCGACGTCGTTCCCGATCCGGCCAATGCGCCGGACGAGAACCGCCGCGAGGCGTGGGCGCGGTCGCTCGCCTATATGGGCCTGACGCCGGGCACCAAGCTGGTGGACGTGCCGATCCAGCGTGTCTTCATCGGCTCGTGCACCAACGGCCGCATCGAGGACCTGCGCGCCGCTGCCGAGATCGCCAGGGGCCGCAAGGTCGCCCCGGGCGTGTCGGCTATGGTCGTGCCGGGCTCGGGCCTGGTGAAGCAGGAAGCCGAGAAGGAAGGCCTGGACAAGATCTTCCTCGAGGCCGGCTTCGAATGGCGCATCCAGGGCTGCTCGATGTGCCTGGCCATGAACGCCGACCGGCTCGAGCCGGGCGAGCGCTGCGCCTCGACCTCGAACCGCAACTTCGAGGGCCGCCAGGGCCGCGGCGGCCGCACTCACCTGGTCAGCCCGGCGATGGCAGCCGCCGCCGCGATCAAGGGCACTCTCGCGGACGTGCGCGACTACCAGTAATTCGTCGTCACCGACGGCGACATCGAAACGGGCGGTGCAGCGATGCACCGCCCGTTTTCGTGCCCGCGGAGCGTCTCGCCAGTTGTTGCCACGCTCGCTTCCTCACGCATAAGCTGGAGGCTGGGGGATCAAAATGGCAACCGCAGTCGTCATCAAGCACACCGCGTCCGGATTGATCAAGACGGGCTATGTCGGGTTCAGCTGGACCTATCTGTTCTTCGGCTGGTTCGTGCCGCTGTTCCGCGGCGAGCTCGGGGTGGCGGCGCTGCACCTGCTGTTCACGCTCGTGACCGGCGGCCTGTGGCAGCTCGTCTTCTGCTTCCTCTACAACAGGCAGTACATGACGCGGATGCTGACCAGCGGCTGGGTTTTGGCCGACGGCGAAGGCCGGAACGCAATCGCGGCTGCGAAACTGGGGATCGCGCGGTAGCGCCCCGGTCGCTTGACGGGGGCGGCCTTGACGGCCCGGGCGAAAGCCCGTTTATTCCGGCGGAACCCGAGGGAAATATGGAAAAATTCACCACGCTGCGCGGCGTCGCCGCGCCGATGCCGATGGTCAATATCGACACCGATATGATCATCCCGAAGAACTTCCTGAAGACCATCAAGCGCACCGGCCTCAAGGACGGCCTGTTCTACGAGATGCGCTGGACGCCCGACGGCCAGAAGAAGGACTTCATCCTCGACCAGCCGGCCTACCAGAACGCCAAGATCATCGTCGCCGGCCCGAACTTCGGCTGCGGCTCGAGCCGCGAGCACGCGCCGTGGGCGCTGCTCGACTTCGGCATCCGCTGCGTGATCTCGGAGAACTTCGCCGACATCTTCTACAACAACTGCTTCAAGAACGGCATTCTGCCGATCAAGGTGCCGAAGGAAGTGATCGACAAGCTGATGGACGATGCGAGCCGCGGCTCCAACGCCATCATCGAGGTCGATCTCGAGAAGCAGGAGATCAAGGGTCCGGACGGCGGCACCGTCCACTTCGACATCGATCCGTTCCGCAAGCGCTGCCTGCTGGAAGGCCTCGACGACATCGGCCTCACCATGGAGAAGGCGTCGGAGATCGACGACTTCGAGAAGAAGCAGAAAGAAGCGCAGCCCTGGCTGCACGCCGCGGAGTAACGCTCCGCCCCGTCGACGCATCGTGTCATCCCGAGCGAAGCGAGGGATCTATACTGATCGGCGTAGATCCCTCGCTTCGCTCGGGATGGCACCGTTCTTTGTCCCAAGCACCATATCCGAGAGATTTTAAATGGCGTCTTCCAATCGCAATCTGCTGGTGCTGCCGGGCGACGGCATCGGTCCCGAAGTCATGAACGAAGTGCGCAAGATCATCGCCTGGATGGGCAAGAAGCGCGCGGTCGGGTTCGACATCAAGGAAGACGTGGTCGGCGGCGCCGCCCTCGACAAGCACGGCGTGCCGCTCGCCGACGAGACGATGACGCTGGCGCTCGAGGCCGACGCGGTGCTGTTCGGCTCGGTCGGCGGACCGAAGTGGGACACTGCCGACTTCAGCAAGAAGCCCGAGCGCGGCCTTTTACGCCTGCGCAAGGAAATGGACCTGTTCGCCAATCTGCGCCCGGCCAAGGTGTTCGACGCGCTGGTCGATGCGTCGTCGCTCAAGCCCGAGATCGTCAAGGGTCTCGACATCATGATCATCCGCGAGCTGACCAGCGGCGTGTATTTCGGCGAGCCGCGCGGACGGCACACCAACGCGAAGGGCGAGGTCGAGGCGTTCGACACCCAGCGCTACACGGTGAGCGAGATTCGCCGCGTCTGCGCCGTCGCCTTCGAGCTCGCGCGCAAGCGCCAGAACAAGGTGCTCTCGGCCGAGAAGGCCAACGTCATGCACACCGGCGTGCTGTGGCGCGAGGAGGCGACAAAGCTGCACAAGGAAAAATATTCCGACGTGAAGCTCGAGCACATGTATGCCGATGCGCTCGCCATGCAGCTGCTGCGCTCGCCCAACCAGTTCGACGTGATCGTGACCGACAACCTGTTCGGCGACATCCTGTCGGACGAAGCCTCCATGCTGACCGGCTCGCTGGGCCTCCTGCCGTCGGCTTCATTGGGGGCACCCGATGCGACCGGCCGGCGCAAGGCGCTGTACGAGCCGATCCACGGCAGCGCGCCCGACATCGCCGGCAAGGGCCTGGCGAATCCGATCGCCGAGACGCTCTCGTACGCCATGATGCTCCGCTACTCGTTCGACCTCGGCAAGGAAGCCGACCTGGTCGAGACCGCGGTCGAGAACGTGCTGAAGGCGGGCTACCGCACCGGCGATCTTCTGGTCGGCAAGACCGACGGCACGAAGAAGGTCGGCACCCAGGAAATGGGCGACGCGATTGTCAAGGAGCTCGACCGGCTGGCTTAGTCATCGGACCGCGCCACTCCAGTGGCGCATCATGATCACGAGCGCCACTGGAGTGGCGCGGTCCGATGAGTCTAATGATCCGCGTCGAGCGCGCCGTTGAGCGCCGCGGTGAACGACTGCATCTCTCCCGGCGAGACATCCGACACGGCGCGCCATTCGAAGCCGCCGTGGCGCCATTCGGCCATCGAGAAGCCGTCGTGCTGTTTCACGGCCGGCTCCGTGTTCCCTGCCGACTCCGCCGGCCACAGACTCAGCGCCAGCTTGTGCTGGTTGCGGCGATAGACCAGCACCGCGACCTTGCGGCCCTCGATCACGTCCAGCCGGCCGCCGAGCAATGGGAAGCCGACCGCCGTCAGGTCGTAGACCGGTGGCGAATAGGCGATGCGGCCGGCGTACCACGGCTTCACCGTGTGATGGTCGGACGAGGCGATGTCGACCGGATGCTCGGCCATTGCCACCCGCAGGTAGCTCGCTACCAGCGCGTCGGTATCGTTGCTGCCGCGCCCAGTGAACGAACCAGTCAGCGTTCCGCCGGCCCAGCCGATGCCGACCGCGACGATCAGGCTCGCCGCCATGGCCATCCAGCGCATCCGCTCGCCCCATCCCGCGTTTGAGGGCCGGGCAGCCGCAGTCCGGCCGGCGATGCCGCGCAGCTCGCGCTCGATCTTCGCGCGCAGCAGGTCGGGCGCCGGCTCGGCCGGCAGGTCGCGCAGCAGGTTGCCGACGGAGCGTGCCGTGTCGAGCCGCTTGCGGCACTCCGGGCACAGCTCGAGCGCGCGTTCGAAGTCGGCGCTCTCGGTCGCGGTCAGCTCGCCATCGACGTAGGCGTCGACCATCGCCTCACAGGTCGGGCAGTCCATGTCCTCTCCTTCCGAGGCGGCCGCTGAGCTCGGCCGCCATCCTCTCTCTCGCGCGCGCCAGCCGCGACATCACCGTGCCGATCGGCAGGTCGAGCACGGCCGCGATCTGCTTGTAGGGAAGATCCTGGATCTCGCGCAGCACCAGGATCTCCCGCATGTCCGTCGGCAGCGCCGCCAAGGCCGCTGCCACCTGCCGCCGCCGGTCGCCGGCGAGGGCGCTCTGCTCCGGGTCTGGCCCATCCGCCGGCTGATTCTCGACCACCTCCAGCGGCTGGTCCGCCATCGTCTTGGCCCGCTGGTCGACCCAGGTGTTGCGCACGATGCGCAACAGCCAGGGCCGCGCCTCCTCGCCGCGGAAGGCGTGGAAGTAGCGCAGCGCGCGCAGCATCGCCTCCTGCGCCAGGTCCTGCGCCGTCACCGGGTCGCGCGTCAGCCAGCGGGCGAAGCCGTAGGCCGCGTCGAGATGCGGCAGCATCAGCGCGCGGAAACGCTCCACCGTGCCGGAATCGGGCATCGGTGCCTCGGACATGCGAGCCATAGGACATCAATACCGCCCGGCCGTCGATTTTATTCCGACCGGAATAAGCCGCCGCGCGCCCCGGTAGGTCCTCCTGATTGCCAAGGAGGGCTTCATGCAACAGAGCGATCGCCGTCAGTTCCTCAAGCTCGCAGGCCTCGCGGGCGTCACCTTCACGGCGGGGCTGTTTCCCAAAGGTCCCGCCGACGCGCAGGCCGCCGACTTTCACTTCGTCCAGATGTCCGACACCCATTGGGGCTTCAAGGGCCCGCCCAATCCCGACGCCGAGCACACGCTGGAGAAGGCCGTCGTGACCGTGAACGGCCTCAGCACGAAGCCCGACTTCATCGTCTTCACCGGCGACCTCACCCACACCACCGAGGACGGCAAGGTGCGCCGCGAGCGCATGAAGCGCTTCAAGGAGATCGTCTCGGAGCTCAACGTCAAGGACGTGCGCTTCCTCCCGGGCGAGCACGACGCCTCACTCGACAAGGGTGAGGCGTTCAAGGAGTTCTTCGGGAACACGCACTGGACCTTCGACCACAAGGGCGTGCACTTCATCGCCCTCGACAACGTCTCCGATCCGGCGGCGAAGCTGGGCGACGAGCAGCTCGCCTGGTTCGCGGCCGACCTCAAGCAGCGCAAGCCGGACGACCGCATCGTGGTGTTCACCCATCGCCCGCTGTTCGACCTGGTGCCGAACTGGGACTGGACCACGGCCGACGGCGCCAAGGCGATCGACATCATGATGCCCTACCAGAACATCGTGGTGTTCTACGGCCACATCCACCAGGAGCATCACCACATGACGGGCCATATCGCCCATCATGCGGCGAAGTCGCTGATCTTCCCGCAGGCCGCGCCCGGGGACGCGCCGAAGCGTCCGCCCCCGCCGCCGTTCGATGCGTCGCTCAAGCCGCTCGGCACGCGCGACGTGGCCCTCATGAGCAGTGGAGGGGGCAAGGCGATCACCATCACCGAGCTGCCCGTCACCAAGGCTTAGTTCCATGAAGCGTAGACTGTTCACCGCGCTGCTGATCGGCAGCGCGGCCGGAGGAGCCGCGCGCCTGCTCGCCGCCGAGACCGGCGCCGAAGTGAGTGTCGCGGCCAGCAAGTTCCAGTACACGCCCGACACGGTGAAGGCCAAGGCGGGCGTGCCGCTCACCTTCGTGCTGACCTCGTTCGACCGCATCCACGGCTTCAAGATGCCCGCGTTCGGCATCCGCACCGACATCATCCCGGACCAGGAGACACGGGTGACGATCACCCCGACCAAACCCGGCCAATACGTCTTCTTCTGCGACGTATTCTGCGGCGACGGCCACGAGGACATGTCGGGGACGCTGGTGGTCGAGGCCTAGCTCAAACCCCTGCCCATATGAATGGGGGAGGGTCAGGCCTTCTACTTCTGCAATCCGCCCAGCACGCCGCGCACCAGGCTGCCGAGGATGCCGGCGTTGCGGCCGCTGCCGAAGATCGCCTTCGAGGCCTCGCGCACCGCGATGTTGGTCGCGGTGCGGGCGGCCGACTTGATGATGGTCGTCTCGATCGAATCGCTGCGGCCGCCGGTCTTCGGCACTCGCGATGACGGCGGCTGGGGCGGCTGCGCCTCGCGCAGGCGCGGTTCGGGCTTGGCTTTCGGCGCTTCCTCGGCAGGAGGCGAAGACGGCGCACTGCCCCACGGTCCGCTCGTCGGCGTCGCCACTGGCGGCGGCGCATCGTACTGGCCGCGGCGGCGCGGAGGCGGGGTCGCCGTCTCCCCGTGCTGCACCTGCCCCGAACCGGCCCGGCCCATCAGCACCTCGTAGGCCGATTCGCGATCGACCACCTGATCGTACTTGCCGGCAAGCGGGCTCGCCTTGATGACGTTGGCGCGCTCCGCATCGGTCACGGCGCCGATGCGGCCGCGCGGCGGGGCGACGAAGCAGCGCTCGACCGGCGTCGGCACGCCCTTGGCATCGAGGAACGAGACCAGCGCTTCGCCGACGCCGAGCTCGACGATCGCCTCGGCTGCGGAGAACTTCTTGTTCGGCCGGAAGGTCTCGGCCGCGGTCTTGACCGCCTTCTGGTCCTTGGGCGTGAACGCGCGCAGCGCATGCTGCACGCGATTGCTGAGCTGGCCCAGCACGCTGTCCGGCACGTCGGCCGGACTCTGGCTCACGAAGTAGACGCCGACCCCCTTGGAGCGGATCAGCCGCACCACCTGCTCGATCTTGTCGAGCAGGGCCTTGGGCGCGTCGTCGAACAGCAGATGCGCCTCGTCGAAGAAGAACACGAACTTGGGCTTCTCGAGGTCGCCCACCTCGGGCATCACCTGGAACAGCTCCGAGAGGAGCCACAGCAGGAAGGTGCTGTAGAGCCGCGGGCTTTCCATCAGCTTGTCGGCCGCCAGCACGTTCATCACGCCGAAGCCCGACGCATCGGTGCGGATCATGTCCTTGAGGTCGAGCGCCGGCTCGCCGAAGAAGCGCTCGCCGCCCTGTTGCTGCAGGGTCAGCAGCGCCCGCTGGATGGTGCCGATCGATTGCTTGGAGACGTTGCCGTACTTGGTGGTCAGGGTGCCGGCATTCTCGGCGGTCCATTGCAGCACCGCCTGCAGGTCCTTGAAGTCGAGGATCAGCAGGCCCTGCTCGTCGGCCACCTTGAAGACGATGTTGAGCACGCCCTCCTGCGTGTCGTTGAGCTGCAGCAGCCGCGCCATCAGGACCGGCCCGATCTCGCTCACCGTAGTGCGGACGGGATGGCCTTTCTCGCCGAACAGGTCCCAGAAGATCGCCGGGAAGGCGCGGCCGGCATAGCCGTCGATCTTGAGCTGCTTGGCGCGATCGACCGCATGCGGGTTGGTGCCACCGGCCTGGCTCACGCCCGACAGGTCGCCCTTCACGTCGGCCATGAAGACCGGCACGCCGTAGGCCGAGAAGCCCTCGGCCAGCGTCTGCAAGGAGACCGTCTTGCCGGTGCCGGTCGCGCCGGCGATCAGCCCGTGGCGGTTGCCGTATTTGAGCAGCAGGTACTGGTCGCTCTCGCCCGCGCCCACGAAGATCGAGGTTTCGTCAGCCATGCCCAAGATTATGATGGCGCATGCCCGCCCGCCTAGCCCTCGCCGTGATCGGCGACGAGATCGGTCCCTCGGTCACCGAAATGTTGTCGTTCTGCGACGAAAACGAGGTGCGCCGGCTCGACATGCGCACCGTCGACGGCCGCAATCTGCTCGGCATGACGCTCGACGAGGTCGCCGCGATCGCCGGCCAGCTCAAGGCGGCGGGCATCGGCGTGCCGACCTTCGTCTCGCCGCTGCTGAAGTGGCCCGCGCCGGCCAAGGCGCCCGCCGGCGGCAAGGTCGACTTCGCCTTCGATCCAAAGACCTGCCCGACCGACGATCCGCTGGCGCACGCCTTCGATATCGCGACGGTCCTGGGCGCCTCGAGAATCCGCGTCTTCAGCTTCCTGCGCTACGCGGGCTTCAAGCCCGACGACTTGCTGGCGCCGATGGGCCGGCTGATCGACCTGGCCGATCGCCACGACATCGCGGTCGAGATCGAGAACGAGCCGGTCTGCAACATCGGCTCGATGCCGGAGCTCACCGGCTATTTCGCGTCGTTGGGCGAACCCTCGCCGTGGCTGCGGCCGCTGGTCGATATCGCCAACAGCTGGTCGATCGGCCAGCCGCCGTCGGACGACGACTTCGAGACGTTGGGGCCGATGGTCGACCTGATCCATCTCAAGGACCGTGACTTCGAGGCCAGGCGCGCCGTGCCGCTCGGCGACGGCAAGGTGCCATGGACGCGCGAGCTCACGCGCCTGTTGGCGCATGTCACGGTGCCGGAGATCGTCGCCAGCATGGAGACGCACTGCCCGCAGGACGGCCGCAATGCCACAGCCAAATCGGTGGCTGCCCTGAGAAGAATTGCCGGCGAGATCGGCGTGGAAGTCGTCTAGAAGCGGGCCATGCCCCGCTTCTCCTTCGTCACCGTCGACGTCTTCACCGAAAAGCGCTTCGGTGGCAATCCGCTCGCCGTATTTCCCGACGCGCGCGGCATGAGCGACGCCGACATGCAGGCGCTCGCCGCCGAGTTCAACCTCAGCGAGACGACCTTCGTGCTGCCGCCGGCGGACGCGGCGAACAGCGCCCGCGTGCGCATCTTCAACCGCCGCGCCGAGATGCCGTTCGCCGGCCATCCCAATGTCGGCACCGGCTGGGTGCTGGCACAGCAGGGCCGCGCGAAGGACGGCCGGCTGCGCTTCGAGGAGATCGCCGGCCTGGTCGAGATCGAGGTGGGCGAGACGATCACGATCGCCGCGCCGCAGCCGCTGTCGCTCGGGCCGGAAATGCCGGTCGAGCTCGTGGCGGCTTGCGCCAGGCTGAAGACGAGCGACGTGCTGACCGGGGCGCACAAGCCGGTCAGCGCGTCGGTGGGGAATTCCTTCGTGATCGCCGAGGTGTCGGGCGACGCGCTCACCCGCGCGACTCCCGACATCGGCCAGTTCCGGGACGCTGCGAAGAGCTACACGGCGATGGGCGCGAACCGCCTGCCGCTCTATCTCTATGCGCACGACGGCGGGCGCATCCGCACCCGCATGTTCTCGCCGCTGTCCGGCACGGTCGAGGATCCGGCGACCGGCAGCGCCGCGACGCCGCTCGCCGCGCTGCTGCTGTCGCTCACGCCCGCCGCGGTCGGCACCTACGACATCGTCCAGGGCGTCGAGATGGGCCGGCCGAGCCGGCTCCTCTGCTCCGCCCATCGCGCCGCCGACGGAATCCGCGCCAAGGTCGGCGGCTCCTGCGTGCCGGTTCTGCAAGGAACGATCGAGCTTTAGTCTACGAGGGCGTCACCACGAACCCTGCACGCGGGAAGTGGACGATGACGTCGCCCACCCGCTCGTCGCTACGGATGATGGAGATGCGCTGGTTGGTCAGGCCGACCAGCGTTCCCGTGACCGGCACCTTGCCGGTGTCGTCGGGTGTGATGCTGATGCTCTGCCCCGCCTTCAGCCCGCTCGGATCGCCGTCGTCGACCTTGCCCGGCTCGGGCGTCGCGGCCTTGGCAACGGCGAGCGCGTCGTCGGCGCTCATCTCGGTGGGCTTGCCGCCGCCGAACGCCTTCATGCGCCTGGACCATTCGACGATCTTGGGCAGGCGGTCGAGCGGCGAGGGCGTGTCGCCCACGCCCATGCGCGCCTGCAGGAACCACACCGGATTGTAGAGCGCGCAGTCAGCCAGACTCGGCACGCCGCCCAGCAGGAACGGCCGGCCGTCGCGCAGCATCTGCTCGGCGATCGACAGCTGGGCGTAGGTCTGCTCGCGCGCGAACGGGGCCGCAGCCTTGAGGCGGTCGCTGTCGAACGGCCGGCCGGAGAACTCGGTGCGGTCCTTCTTGAAGGCCTCGGGCAGCTGGTCGCCGATCGCACCCATCACCACGCCGACCGCCGACCAGAAGATGTTGCGGTCGATCCACATCGCGAGCGCGCGCGCCTCGCCTTCCTGCCCGACCGGCAGCAGCGGAGGCTTGGCGTGGCGCCGCTCGATCTCGAGCATGATCAGCTGGGTGTCGCAGTAGATGTCGGCGCCAATCTGCAGCACTGGCGTCTTGCGATAGCCGCCGGTCAGGGGCATCAGGTCCGGCTTCGGCATGATGTTGGGGATCACGACCGACTTCCAGCCGAGCTGCTTGATGCCGAACGCCACCCTCACCTTCTCGGAAAAGGGCGAGTTGGGATAGTGGTGCAGGATGAGGTCAGCAGGCATCGAACACTCCCAACGTCAGTGACCAGTCTCAGTGACCAATCTCAGTGAATCGTCGCCAGCGCGACCAGCAGGGCGAACCCCAATCCGCCCATGACGGCAAGCCGCCATGCCCAAGCATAGAGGCGCGTGCGCTGGGCCACCACCGCGCCCAGCCGCACGACGACATCCTTGCCGAGTCCCTTGTCCAAAGCCTTGGGCACCGCGTCGAAGAAGCCGGGAAGGCGAAACCGCAGCTCGCCACGCTCAGCGCAAGGCTCGCCGGCCGGTCAGGCGTCATCCGCGCAGCGCCGCGATGTTGGCCGCGTAGCGCGACGGCCCGCCGGTGAAGACGGCGGTGCCGGCGACCAGCGCATCGGCACCGGCCTTCAGGCATTGCCGAGCCGTCTCCGGATTGACGCCGCCATCGACCTCGAGGTCGATCGGCTTGCCCAGCGCGTCGATCGCCTTGCGCAGCGCGGCGATCTTCGCGAGCTGCGATTCGATGAAGGCCTGGCCGCCGAAGCCCGGGTTCACGCTCATCACCAGCACCAGGTCGAGGTCGCCCAGCACCCATTCGATCGCGGAGAGCGGCGTCGCCGGATTGAGCACGCAGCCCGCCCGCTTGCCGTGATGCTTGATGAGCTGGATGGTGCGATGGACGTGTGGGCCGGCCTCGGGATGGAAAGACAGGGTATCGGCGCCCGCGTCGACGAAGGCCGGGACCAGCGGATCGACCGGCGTCACCATCAGATGGACGTCGAACAGCTTCCTGCTGTGCTTGCGCAGCGCCTTCACCACCACCGGGCCGATCGTCAGGTTGGGCACGAAGTGGTTGTCCATCACGTCGACATGGATCCAATCGGCGCCGGCGGCATCGATCGCCTCGACCTCTGCGCCCAGGGCGGAGAAGTCGGCGCTCAGGATCGACGGCGCGATGCGGACGGGCTTCTGCATGGGATCAGGTTCCCGGTCGGGTCGGCGCGTCCCAGCCCTTGCGGCGGAACGGGTGGGCGGGGAAGGTGCCGAGCATCTTCAGCTCTTCCGAGAAGAAACGCAGCTCCTCCAGGGCAAGCTGCAGGCTGCGCTGATCGGGATGGCCCTCGACCTCGGCGTAGAACTGCGCCTGCTCGAAATGCGCGCCGCTCAGGTAGCTCTCGAGCTTCACGATATTGACGCCGTTGGTCGCAAAGCCGCCCAGCGCCTTGTAGAGCGCGGCCGGCACGCTCTTCACCCGGAACAGGAACGCCGTCATGCAGCGCACGGTGCGCCAGTCGGGCCGGGCTTCGTCGCGCGAGAACACCAGCATGCGGGTGGTGTTGTGGTCGGCGTCCTCGATGTTCCTTGCCAGCACCTTCAGATCGTAGATGCGCGCCGCCAGCGAAGAGGCGATGGCCCCCACGCTCTTGTCGCCCTCCTCGGCGATCTCGCGCGCGGCGCCTGCCGTATCGGCATGGACCAGCGGCTGGATGCCGTGCTTCTTCAGGAAGTTGCGGCACTGCGACAGCGCCTGGACATGGCTCTTGGCGGTCTTGATGCCCTTCAGGCTCACGCCCGGCAGCGCGACCAGGCAATGCTCGACCCGCTGGAAGTGCTCGGCGACGATCTTGAGCTTGGTGTGCGGCAGGAGGCTGTGCAGGTCGGCGACCCGGCCCGCGACCGAATTCTCGACCGGGATGATGGCAAGCTCCGCCTTGCCGGCCTGGACCGCGCCCATGGCGGCATCGAAGGTTGGGCAGGGCAGCGTGGTCATGTAGGGAAAGGCCGCGTGGCAGGCCATGTCCGAGTTGGCGCCCGGCTCGCCTTGGTAGGCGATGATGTTGCGGGGCGTCTGGCCCCCGGCGCGCGCCTTTGCCATGGATAAATGCTCCCCCTCAGCGCGTTTCCGGCGCGTCTAGTCCGCCCGGCAAAACCTGAAAAACCTCGCTATATCCGGGACTTGCGACGTTCCGCCGCGCGATGCCGCGGGCGCGAACGGATACTACTGACCGGGCTGCGGGCGTGCTACAGCAACGTCCGAAAAAGATTCGGGGCGAGATTTCGATGGCGTCTTTCAACACGATGGCGGGCTGCTTCCTGGCCTCCGCGCTGTTCGCGATGGTGATCGGCAAGGTGTCGAATGCGCTCGTCAGTCCGGAGGAGCTGGAGAAGCCGGCGATCGCCGTCTCCGAGGCGGCGCCCGAAGCGGCCGCGGGCGGCGAGAAGCCGGCCGAGCTGCCGCCGATCGGGCCCAAGCTCAAGGACGCCAACGTCCAGCACGGCGAGCAGATCTTCAAGCAGCAGTGCGCGACCTGCCACACGATCGACAAGGGCGGCCCCAACAAGGTCGGCCCGAACCAGTGGAACCTGGTCGGCCGCAAGAAGGCCAGCGAGGAAGGCTTCAGCTACTCCTCGGCGCTGCAGAAGCTCGGCGGCGAGTGGACCTACGAAGACATCAACCACATGATCTTCAAGCCGCAGTCCTTCGCGCGCGGCACCAAGATGGCCTTCGCCGGCCTGCCCAAGGAGCAGGATCGCGCCGACGTCATCGCCTACCTGCGCACGATGCACGACGACCCCAAGCCGCCGCTGCCGTAGTTCATTGGACCGCGCCACTCCAGTGGCGCTCATGATTCATGATTGCGCCACTGGAGTGGCGCGGTCCGGTGAGTCATGACCTTCTCATGAGCGTCCCCGCCAACTTCATCGCTCTCGCGCACAAGCTCGCCGATGCCGCCCGCCCGATCTCGGCGCGCTACTTCCGCACGCCCGTGCCGGTCGACGACAAGAGCGATGCGAGCCCCGTGACGATCGCCGACCGCGAGGCCGAGGCGGCGATGCGGGCGATCCTCTCGACGGAAGTGCCCGAGCACGGCGTCTACGGCGAGGAGCATGGCATCGAGCGCGCCGATGCCGAGTATGTCTGGGTACTCGACCCGATCGACGGCACCCGCGCCTTCATCACCGGCCTGCCGATCTGGGGCACGCTGATTGCGCTGCTGCACAAGGGCCTGCCGGTGCTGGGCGTGATCGACCAGCCGATCCTGAAGGAGCGCTGGCTGGGCGTGAGCGGCCAGCCAGCGACGCTGAACGGCCAGCCGATCCGCGTGCGCGCCTGCCCGACGCTCGACCGCGCCTACATGTACTCGACCTCGCCGATCATGTTCTCGGGCGACGTCTCGCGGAAGCATGCGGCGCTGGCCGACGCGGTGAAGCTCTTCCGCTGGGGCGGCGACTGCTACGCCTACGGCCTGCTGGCGGCCGGCCATGTCGACCTGGTGGTCGAGAACGAGCTCAAGCTCTACGACTTCGCGGCACTCGTGCCGGTGATCAAGGGCGCCGGCGGCCTCGCCACCGACTGGCGCGGCCGCGAGCTCGACATGACGTCCGACGGCTCGATCCTCGCCGCCGGCGATCCCGCCGTGCATCGCGCCGCGGCGCGCATCCTCTCCTGATTTTCTAACGCCGGCCGAAGTCGGCGGCGACGGTGCGGACCAGCTGCGCCTCGTCGAGCGGCTTGCCGAGGCGCGGCGCGGCGGCGAAATCGCGCGGGATGATGTCGCTGTCGTCGTAGCCGGTCAGGAAGGCGAACGGCACCTCGCGCTGCGCCAGCGCAGCGGCAATGGGAAAGCAGAATTCGCCGTCGAGATTGACGTCGAGCAGCGCGCCGTCGACCGGCGTGCCCTCCTCGACCAGCTTCAGTCCCGCCCCGAGCCGCGCCACCGGCCCGACCACCTCGGCGCCGTACTGCGCCAGCAGGTCGGACACATGCTCGGCGATCAGGTAGCTGTCCTCGACCACCAGCACCTTGAGGCCGGCGAGTGTCTCGGGCGACGGGGGTAGCATGGCTGCCTCCTGGTCTAGCTAGGTACGCTGCACGTTCTGGGCGGCGGGAAACTCGATGGTCCAGCGCAGGCCGCCCGGCGCGGGCTCTCGCTCGGCCTTGCCCTGCATCTCGTACTCGATGCTGCGCGTGATGAAGTTCAGCCCGAAGCCCGGCGTGATGTCCCGCGGCACCTCGCGGCCGCCCGATTCCGTCCAGACCAGCTCGATGCGGCCGGCCTGCCTCGGACCCGTAAGCTGCCACTGCACGTCGAGGCGGCCGGCGGGCTGGGACAGGACGCCGTACTTCACCGCGTTGGTCGCAAGCTCGTAGATCACCATGCCGAGCGTCGCCGCCGCGTTCGGGGTCAGCAGCACTTCCGGCCCATGCGCGCTGAAGGAACCCGCCTCCGGCGTGACGAGGCTGCGCAGCGTGCTGTCGACCAGCTCGCCGATCGGCGCGCCGGACCAGTTGCTGCGCGACAGCAGCTCGTGCGTGCGGGCCATGCCGCGCAGCCGGCCCTGGAAGGCCTGCACGAACTCGGCCGGCGACAGGTCGGCGCGCAACGTGCGCCCGGCCAGCGCGCTCACGGTGGCGATGATGTTCTTGACCCGGTGCTGCAGCTCGTAGAGCAGCACCTGCTGGCGCGCTTCGGCGTTCTTGGGCTCGGAGATGTCGACGATGGCCGCGATCGCGCCGCGCACCCTGCCGCCGTGCTCGAAGAGGGGCGTCGAGGTGATCATGACGTCGCGCCGCTCGCCATCGCTGCGCAGCAGCTGGCCCTCGAAGTTGGGGACCGGCCGGCCGGTGCGGCTGGCGAGCTGCAGCGGATGCTCGTCGGGCCCGAGCTCGCGCTCGCCCTGGAACAGGCGAAGCGGGCGGCTGAGGCGCCGCGGGCCGCTGGTCTCGCCGCGCACGCCGTCGCCCAGCAGCTGCGCGCCGTAGCGGTTGACCTGCACCTCGTCGAGCTTCTGCGCGTCGCTCAGGATCAGGATGCCGACCGGCACGACGTCGAGCAGCGTCTCGAGGCTCGAGATCCGGTCGCGCAGGTCTCGGGTCAGCTCATCGATCCGCGCCTCGGCCGCGCTCATCTTGGTGACGTCGACGAAGGTCAGCACGACGCCCGCGATCACGTTGTCGACCGTGCGGTAGGGCATCATGCGCATGACGTAGCGCGCGCCCGAATCGGTGCTCTCGATCTGCCGCTCGATGGTGGCGAGGGTGCGCATCACCCGCTCGGCGTCCTCCTGCACCGTGTCGGCCTGGAAGCGCGCGCGCACATGGGTGATCGGCCGGCCGGTGTCGCTCTCGACCAGGCGGAAGACGTCCTTGGCCGCCGGCGTGAAGTTCTTGACGTTGAGATTGCGGTCGAGGAACACCGTGGCGATCTGCGTGCTCTCGAGCAGGTTGGCGATGTCGCTGTTGGCGCGGCTCAACTCTTCCACGCGCGCGTTCAGCTCGGCGTTGACGGTCTGCAGCTCCTCGTTGATCGACTGCAGCTCCTCCTTCGAGGTCTCGAGCTCCTCGTTGGCCGACTGCAGCTCCTCGTTCATCGAGGAGAGTTCCTCGTTGCCGGACTTCAGCTCCTCGTTGGCCGATTCCAGCTCTTCCGTCGTGGTCTGCAGCCGCTCCTTGGTCGAGCGGAGCTCCATCTCGAGCTGGCGCAGGTTGGCGTTCTCGAGATCGTCGTCGTCATGCGGCGCCTCGGCTTCCTGCTGGCTCTTGATGCCGCCGATGTCCTGGAACACCACCAGGTAGAGCGGATCGTGCAGGGCGGCGGTGCGCAAGGGCTGGATGACGAGGTCGATCAGCTGGCGCCCGCCGTTGGTGCCGACCAGCACGTTCTTCTGCACCACGACCTGGCCCGAGCTGATCGCCTTGTGCACGCCGGCGCGCAGGTCGGGCCGGAGCCCCTGGCGCGCCATCGAGAAGATGTCGATCTTCGGCACGCCGGCCGATAGTTCGAGATACTTGCCGGTCCGCGCCGAGCCGTGCAGCACGTCGCCCTCGGCGTTGATGATGACATAGGCCGGCGAATAGCGGTCGAGCAGCTGGCGTTCGGCCAGCGCCTGCAACGGCTCCTGGTCGGCCGCCGTGCGCGGCACCGCCGGCGGCCGGCGGCGCAGGCCCTCGGGCGCGGTCAGCGGGAATTCGGGCAGCCGGCGCTCGACCTGGGTGCGGCGGCGGAAGATGCGATGCGGCTTGTCGAGGGTGGAGAAGAGCCGTGTATGCTTCGTCAGGTTCTCGGAGCTGCCGAGGAACAGGTAGCCGCCCTCGTTGAGGGCGTAGTGGAACAGCGGGATCAGCCGGTTCTGCAGCTCGGGCGTGAGATAGATCAGCAGGTTGCGGCAGGTCACCAGGTGGAGCTTGGAGAAGGGTGCGTCGCGCAGCAGGTTGTGCGCCGAGAACAGGCAGAGCTCGCGCAGGTCCGAGGCGATGCGGTAGGTGCCGTCCTCGCGCACGAAATAGCGTTCCAGCCGGTTCTGCGGGATGTCGCGCGCGATGGTCGCGGGATAGCGGCCGATGCGCGCGACCGCGAGCGCCGGCTCGTCGATGTCGGAGGCGAAGATCTGCAGCTTCGGGGCACCCTGGCCCTTGGGCATGTGCTCGCGCAGGAGGATCGCGATCGAATAGGCCTCCTCGCCGGTCGAGCAGCCGGGCACCCAGACGCGCACCGTGTCGTCCGGCCCCTTGCCCTCGAACAGCGCCGGGATGACCTTCTCCTCCAGCGCCGCAAACGCCTGCGGGTCGCGGAAGAAGTTCGTGACGCCGATCAGCAGATCCTGCAGCAGCGTGTCGACCTCGGCCGGCTCCTTGCGCAGCCGGTCGATGAACTCCGGCACGGTGTCGATCTGCAGCACCTGCATGCGCCGCTGCACCCGGCGCGCCACCGTCTTGTCCTTGTAGCCCGAGAAGTCGTGGCCGGTTCGGGTGCGCAGCAGGGTGGAAATCTGCATCAGATAGTCGCCCGGCTCCTGGCTTTCGGCGCGCTGGCGGTGGCCGTCGAGGTGATGGAAATAGTCGGCGAGCTTGGCCGGGATCTGGTCGAGCGGCAGGACGAAGTCGACCATCCCGGATCGCACGGCGCTGCGCATCATGCCGTCATACTCCGCGCCTTCCTGCGCGATGGTGAGCCCGCCATGCTCCTTGATCGCGCGCAGGCCGAGCGTGCCGTCGCTGCCCGAGCCCGACAGGATGATGCCCGCCGCCTTCTCGCCGCGCGCCTCGGCGAGCGAGAGGAAGAAGCCGTCGATCGGCGTGCGCTGGCCGCGGTGCTCCAGCGGCGGGGCCAGGTGCAGGCGATCGTCGACCAGCGTCAGGCTGGCATTGGGCGGAATGACGTAGAGATTGTTGGCCTCGATCGCCGTCTTGTTGTGGATCCGCGAGACCGGAATCGGCGACAGGCGCTGCAGCAAGGACGTGAGTGCGCTCTCGTGGTCCGGATCGAGATGCTGCACGACGACGTAGGCGAGGCCGCTGTCGGGCGCGATTGGCGGCAGCAGCGCTTCGAGCGCGGACAATCCGCCGGCCGAGGCGCCGATGCCGACCACCGGGACTACGCCCGGACCGCCGCCCTTCTCCTCTTCCGCCTCTTCCGGCGGCTTCCCTCCGTTACGCCTTGTCCTTGCCATTGCCCCCGCCGTCCTTGCCCGTGTCGTTGCCGCTGTTGTTGCCCGTGTCGGCGCTGCCGCCGAAGCCGTTGCGCATCAGTTCCATCACCAGGCGCGCATCGTCCTCGTATTCCTGGGCCCGCGCCTCGAGCCGGTCGGCGAGATTGTGATGCTTGCCCGACCGTTCCTGCTCCGCCATCCGTCGCGCCAGTGCCGCACGTTCCTGATGGGTGCGCTGCAGGCTCCCGAGCAACCGCTCGACCTCTTCGCCCTGCGCCGCCAGGACCGCATCGGCCGCGAAGGCATGGCCGACGTGACAACGGAAACGGAGCATGGGCCCGTCGCGGATTTCCCACAAGGCTCCATGACATTCGGGGCAGGTGAACGGGGATACCTGGCCCAGCATTTGGTCGACCTTCATGTCCGCCAACTCCTGAGCAGCAATCGCCGATTCGAGCCGGATCTCGAGCGGAACCTCGGGCGACGGGCCGGCCGGCTGGCGCGCCAGCTCGGCCAGCAGCGCCGGCATCGCCGACACCGGTCGCACATAGTCGACGTCGGCATGACGCAGCGCGTTGCGCGGCATGGCCGGCACCACGGCATCTTCCGGATCCTGCACCACCGTCACACCGCCGCAGCGCTTGATCGCGCGCAGGCCGGCCGAGCCGTCCGACAGCGAGCCCGACAGCAGGACGCCGATCACCCGGCCGCCGAGGCTGGCGGCAGCCGAGCGGAACAACGCATCGATCGCCGGCCGGGCGAAATTCTCACGCGGGCCGCGGCGCAGCAGGATGTGCTCGTCGTGCAGCAGCAGGTGCACGCCCGGCACGCCGACATAGATACGGCCATGTTCGAGCGCAGTGCCGCTCCTGGCGGCCGTCACCGGCAGGCGGCTGGTCCGCTCCAGCACCGCCGGCAGGATGCTGTCGGCCCCGACATGCAGGACCACGAGGAGCGCGGCCGGCAGGTCCGCCGGAAGATTGGGCAGCAGCTCATGCAACGCCTCGATGGCGCCAGCGGAGCCTCCGATGACGATGATGTCGCGGGTTGGGGGTGCACGCAGCATGGCAGGTCCTCCTGAACCCGGTGTTCGGAGTCAACGCATCGCTGCAGGGCGTTGCTGCGCGGGAAAGCAGCCTAGGCTGCGTGCAGGCGGTTTCGCGGGTTCCCGCGTGGGTCGAGACCGGACGATTTCGCCACGATGCGCTTGTGCCGGTCGGTATCCCGGGCCAGCCGGCGCCATTGGTCGGCGATGTCCTGCAGGATCCGGGTCGAGGACGCATCGCGCGTGCCGCCGGCCAGGGTTTCACATACGGTTGCTTTGTCGAGGCACTCGAACGCTTCTTTCATGGCCATCTCCGCACCAGGAGGTGAGCGGGAGCACGAAGCGTCTCTCTGCCGCCGGCGCTCGGGAAACCCAGCCAGCGATACCACACGGTAAATAACGGGGCCGCCCTTGGCAAGGTCGACTATAATCGCGCAGGCAATGTCAAGTCGTTGTGCGTAGGCGTACGGCAACCTGCTCCCAAGAGTGGAGATGCGAAACCAAAGCGTACAGGAGGGCGTTGGTCACAGGACGGTTCCTGGGGAAGTCCGGACTCTTAACAATTGAGGGGCAAGCCATGACGGGCATGACCGAACACGGAGCCGCGCATCGGCCCGAAATCCTGATCGTGGAAGACAATTTCCTGACCGCGAGCGAGGTCGGCGACATCGTGCGTGACTGTGGCTACAGCGTCGCCGGGACGGCGGCGCGGGTCAACCGGGGCCTGGAGCTGCTGGACCAGAAGCCGGTCGACGGGGCGATCATCGACATCAACCTCGACGGCACCTACAGCTTCCCGCTATGCGCCGAGCTCGATCGTCGCAAGGTGCCGTATTGCTTCCTGACCGGCTATCCGTCGCTGATCCTGCCCTCGGATTTCAACGGCACCCAGGTGCTCACGAAGCCGGCCGATCCCAACCAGATCCGCTTGGCCCTGCAGGCGCTGCTGCGGCAGCCGCAGGCGCGACCGGAGCCGCCGGAGACGCCGGCCGCGGACCGTGGCAACGGGCTGCTGCAGCAGCTCGACGAGGCGGCTTGGACGGCGCTCCAGCCTCATCTCGAGCACATGACGATCGCCGCCGGCTCGATCCTCGAGGAGGCGGGCCGGCGGGCGTCCCATCTTTATTTCCCGATCGGCGCCGTGGTCTCGCTCGAGGCGGGCGTGGGCAAGCAGCACATGCAGGTGGCGCTGGTCGGCCGCGAAGGCATGGTCGGCAGCTCCCTGCTGCTCGACGGTACCGCGACCAACCGCGCGGTCGTGCAGTTCGAGGGCCCGGCGTGGCGCGTGCCGGCGGGCGACCTCATGGGCTGCCTCGAGACCAACCGCGACCTGCACCGCCAGCTGCTGCGCGGGGTCAACGCCTTCATTGCGCGACTGTCGTCGACGGCGCTGGCGAACGGCCAGGGCACGATCGAGCAGCGGCTGGCGCGCTGGCTGCTGACGGCATCGGAGCGGCTCGACACCGACCTGCTGGCCATCACCCACGACACGCTGTCCCAGGTGCTGGGCGTACGCCGCGCCGGCGTCACGGTCGCGCTGCACGTCCTCGAGGGCAAGCACGCGCTGCGCTCGGAGCGCCGCCGCGTCCGCATCCTCGACCGCGACCAGCTGATCGCTGCCGCGGGGCCGTATCGTCCGCAAAAGGTCTAGGCTCATCGGACCGCGCCACTCTAGTGGCGCGGTCCGATGACGTCTTCAGGCCGTCCGGGTCTTCGTTCCGCCGGGCTGCGGAGCGTGGCTCGCGAACACACCGTTCTTGGCGGCGACGGCATCCTTCTCGAGACGCCCTGCCTGGCGCTCGAGATCCTCGGCATGCGCGATCAGCTGGAGGCGCTCGCTCTCGACGGCGGCGGCCGCCGACTTGCGCGCGCGGCGGGCATCGGCGAACAGCGCGTCGGCCCTGCGAAGCAGCGTATCTTTCGAGACGAACAAATCCATTGCGCGACTCCATGGCGTGGTGATCGTGTGCTGCCCGCCTGTCGTGGCGAGAGTCGAAGTCGCACGGGATTTCGGGACGGAAACTGGAAGTCCGCGAGGCGCCGGCGCGGGCAAAGAGGATCTATCCGTCTATCGACATCATCCTATATGGGGCGGCGGGCCGATCCGGACAAGGGATTGGGGCAGGGGACCATTTGGTGGACGGTTGTTGCCACGAGGTGTAAGCCAGACGCCATCAGGGCCTCGTTTCCCGGCGGCCCTGGCTGAGAGAGGCATGCGCTCCCGCCGGACAGCACGGAGGCCTCCTCATGAGATTCCTCGGAAAAATGCGCGGCAGCGGCACAGTGGCGAACGCCGACGGAGCGATCGGTCCGGCGGACTACGAGCTCGACGGATACGTCGTGAGACCCGGCAATATCGTCGCCTCCGGCGAGTTGCGCATGGCCTCGACGGCCTTGGCGCGCGCGCATGATGGTGCGGCCGTGCGCCTAACCACCGCGGACGGCACCTTCGCGCTGCGCTTCACCGGCAAGCCCTCGGATCGCGGTGGCGATGCGGCCCATGTCGAGATCAGCGAAGGGCTGCCGACGGAGAAGGAATGGCGCCGCTTGGCAAGGAGTTCCACGCGGACGTTACGGTGACGGCGCCGCCCAGTCCCCATCTACAGGTTCAATGTACACGCCCACCTCCGTCGAGCTGTCCAGGCTCCTGGAGCGCGCAGAGGGCGTCCGTTTCGACGCCGACCCTGTGCACGCTAACCGTGTGCGGCTCGTCTGGCTGCTGCAGCAGCTTGGGCCGCGATCCTTCGGACTGACATTCTTCGTCATGGGGATGCTGGCTCTGGTTCCCGGGGCATCGACGCTCGTAGGCGTATTGCTGGCGTGGCCGGCGGTCCAGTTGATGCTGGGACATGGAGCGGCCGAGCTGCCGCGCCTGATCGGCCGGCGAACCGTCGCGGTGGCGCGGCTCGCTCGGGTGATCGGCTTGCTCGCGCCGCGGCTGGCGCGGCTCGAGCGCCTGGTCCGGCCGCGCTGGCCCGAGCTGTTCTCGACCCTGCGGCGCACGATCGGCGTGGCCATGCTGCTGCTCGGCCTGTCGATGATCTCGCCGGTGCCGTTCAGCCACATTGTTCCCGCGCTCGTCATCATGCTCCTGGCGCTGGCGTACCTCGAGGAGGACGGGCTGGTCCTGCTGCTCGCGCTGGCGGGTACGACGGCTGCGCTGGCGATCACGGCGGCGACGGTATGGGGCACGGTCGAGACGATCGACTGGATCGATCCGCCGGCACACTGAGCATGATATGAATTTCCTCGAAAACGCGAAGACGAGCGAGATGCGCGATTACCTGGCCTGGCGACTGGCGTTCGGCGTGACGACGCCGTCGACCAACACCGTCGTGCAGCCGGAATACGACGACATGCGGCCCGCCGGCGTGACCAATCACCTGGCGCGCATGGTGATCGCCGACAATCCCGTCACATCCGACGCCGACTTCGAGCGCCAGCTCGAGGCGATCGACAGGTCGCTCGAGGATGCGGTCGCGCGCGTGATGGACGCCAGGCCCAACGCCTTCATCCTCGGCATCTCCGCGCTCTCCGTCTGGGGCGGCACGCTCGAATGGGGCGAGGAGCTGAAGCGCCGCGTGCGCAAGGTCGCCGGCTTCGACATCCCGATCGCGATCGCCTCCGACGCGGTCGCGGCCGGCCTCAAGGCGCATGGCATCAGGAAGAAGATCGCGATCATGGAACCGTATTATCCGTGCATCGAGCCGCGCCTGAACGCGGTGCTGGGCGCGCACGGCTACGAGGTCGTGCGCTACTGCCATATGCGCGGCAAGAGCCCGGCGTCCTACTCCGTCCTGACGGCGCAGGACATGATCAGGGCCATCAAGTCGATCGACGGCCCGGACGTCGAGGCGATCGTCGCGTTCGGCGCCAACCTACCGTTCGCCAAGCTGGCGGACGAGGCCGAACGCTGGCTCGACAAGCCGGTGCTGCAGATCAACGCCACGACCTACTGGCACGCGCTCAGGACGAACGGCATCGCCGACAAGGTGTGGGGGTACGGGTCCTTGCTGTCGAAGTTCTGACGAAGCACGCTCCGCCCCTCCCCTCCTCCGTCATCCCGAGTCGCGCGGGGTGACCCCCGCGCTTTGGCGAAGCGGCCGCTACGCGGCCCCGGTCGGGACGACGGTCACGCCGCCTGCGTGTAGCGGCGGTACTCGTCGAGGAAGCGCGTGGTCAGCACCCGCTGGTCCATCTCGGACACCCGCTCCTTGAGGAGCGGAAACCACGTCCCCTCCTCCTCGTACATATGCAGCAGGACGGCCGAACGGATCTCCTGCAGCGTGGTGAGGAAGACGTCGCTTTCCGGATCGATGTCCTGCAGCGCCGCCATCTGCGTCTTCACCAGCGCCTGCTCGCCGTAGGCCGCGGTCGAGCGCGCCTTCTCGCCGGCCGCCGCCAGCGCCGGATAGAGCACGGCTTCCTCGGCGATCGAATGGCCCATCAGCACGGTCGCGAGCGACTTCAGCGCCGCCGCGCGGTCCTCCCCGGGTCGCGCCGCGCTGACCGCGCCGAACGCGCCCTCGATGTCGCGATGATGATCGAGGGCGGCGAACAGCCAGTCGCCGGCCGAGGTCAGCTGCTGCGCCTTCCAGCGCGCGGCGCTGCGCTTGTCCTCGCTGGGCGCCATCGCCGTCGCGACCTTGGTGACCAGGGCGGGCGCCGCCGTGACCGCCCGCTTGGTCACGTAGGCCAGCGCCACGGTGCCGAGCGCGATCCCGACCGCCCAAGCCGGGCTCAGGAGCTGGGCGTTGGCGCGCGGCTCGGTGCTCGACCGCGCGCGCCGGTACGGCCGCTCCGACGGCGGGAGATGGGCGCCCGTCGTCGGCGAGATATTGGCCTCGGTGACGGGCGAGATGTTGGGATCGGATGCGTTGGTCATGTGGATTGAGCGCCGACGCGCGGGGGCGGTTACGGTACGCAATTGGACCGCTCACGCGGTGCGCGCCCGAACCCGAAGCCGTCAGCGCCCGAGTGGCCTTCAATTCGTCGATCCGCTTCGGGTCTTGTGTCTTGGTCAGGTCCCCGCCCAGCGACGGCCGCTTCGAAATCCCCGCTGACCGTGGACGCTGCCAGCTCCGTCGCACACAAAATCTTCCACAAGTTCCGCCTGAGACCACTACCGCTATACTCCGCCCATCACGGAGGTCAGGCGTGGGCGAAGAGCGAGACGGAGCGATCGGCATGGCGCACGGGCTGCGGTTCTATGCCCGGTGCGCCCGGGAGGCGTGGCGCCGGTCGTGGGATGCCGCGAACGCCATTCCGCCGGTCCTCGGCCTGCTGGTGCTCTATGGCGGCGGGCGACTCGGCGGGCTGGACCTCAGCTTCAGCATTCCCGGCGCGGGCGAGTACGGCACGCTGATCGGCACGGGGCTGTTCATCGCCCTGGCGTGGCTAGCGGCGTTCGTCGTGCAGTTCGTGGCGACGCCGCCGCGGCTGCAGGCGCGGCTCGAGGCGGAACTGGCCGCGCTGGAGCGGCGGCGGGCCTCGCGCCCCGAGATTGGGCATGCGCAGGAGACTGTCGCCCCGGTCGCGCTGGCCGCGCCGGCGGCGACGCCGCTGCTGGCGCTGCCGGCGCCGCTGCGTGAGGCGTCGGTGCCGGTGCCTCTGACCCCTCCGTCGGCGATTACGCCGCCACCTCCCCCGAAGACGGGGGAGGGGTTACTTGACGAGGTATCGCCGCCGGTGGCCGCGCGCGAGCGGGTGCCGCGGGAGAAGCGTCGGTCGCCGACCCTGCACCTGCGGCTGCAGGACCAGGTCTACGAGAGCGCCGCCGTCGACACGACCGGCGCGCCGTTGCCGCCGTCGCGGGCCTACATGGCGCGCGTCGCCAATCGCGGCGACAAGCGCGTGCGACGCTGCCAGCTCTTCTTCGTCAACGCCACGCACGTGCAGGTCGTGAGCGGGCCGTTCGACCTGGGGCCCGGCGAGCATCGCGACCTGCCCGTGCTGCGCGTGATCGACCAGGCGGACGAGCCGCACGCGCTGCTCTACTTCCTCGACGGCGAGACGTGGGACGTCGCGGACGGCCAGGCGGCGTGGCTGCCCGAGCCCGGGCGCTTCAAGGTCAAGGTGCTGTCGGCCAACGCGCCCGAGGCCGCGCTCGACGTGGCGCTGGCCTGCAGCGCCGGCACGCCGCTTGCCTGGACGCTGGTCGAGGCGGCGGACGTCGTCGAGGCGGCGGCGAAGGAAACGCCGAAGGCCGGCCGCAAGCGCGCGGCTTGGGGCGCCGCGGAGCCTGTCGCCGGCGACTGACTGGCCTGTGGATAAGCGGCCGCGCGCCGGTCTCGTCATGGGCAATGGACCGGGAGTCGAGGCCCGGTTTGCGCAGCGCGGACCGCCGGCCATTGCCCGTAATAGGGGTCGCCCGACAGGTGTGGCAGACTGCGCGGCATGATCGCGGCTTTCCGCCTGCCGCCGTTCTTCCGGAGGGGGCGCAAAAGAGTTCATTTGCGGGGTGGGGGTGTGATGGAATTTCGGGATTCCGACGAAAAATCTCGCTGAATCAGAGACTTAGCGTTTCGACTCGTGGGACGGTTTGGGACTCCCGGCTTTACACAACTTTACGTTCGCGACGTTCGCGGGAAACCGCAGGCCGCCATCTTCGCTGCGACGGGAGCTTCACCCCGCCCCTCTAACGATGGAGACGACGATGGCAACGCTGAAGACGATGATGATGGCGCTCGTGGCCGGCAGCTTGGCGGCGACCGCGGGCGGCATGGCCTATGCGAAGACCGACGGCAAGGCGCTCGATCCGGCGCAGTTCCAGCAGCGGCTGGAGAAGCGGGTCGACCGCGCGCTATCGGGCACCGACGCGACCGCCGACCAGAAGAAGCAGGTCGCCGACATCCTCGGCCAGACCTTCAAGGACATGCGCCCGCTGCACGAGCAGCGCGTCCAGAACCGCAAGGCGATGGAAGAGGCGCTGCAGGCGCCGACCGTCGACCCGGCGAAGATCGAGGCGATCCGCGCCGAGCAGATGAAGATCGCCGACGCGAGCTCGCAGCGCTTCACCAAGGCGCTGACCGACGCCGGCAAGGTGCTGACGCAGAGCCAGCGCCAGGCCTTCTTCAAGGCGTGGAACGAGCGGCATGAGCATGGCCGCCATCACGACCACAAGCGTGGGTAATGTCGACATCGGGAGAGCGCTCGCCTGATACTGGGCGTATGGCCGAGCGCATCCTGATGATCGACGACGATGCCCGTCTCGCCGGGATGGTCTCGGACTATCTCGGCGGGGCGGGCTTCCGGTTGACGGTGGCCGGCACCGGGCGCGAGGGCGAGGCCCTGCTGAAGCGCGAGAGCTTCGATGCGGTGATCCTCGACCTGATGCTGCCCGACGGCGACGGGCTCGACCTCTGCCGCCGGCTGCGGGCGGCCTCGACCGACGTGCCGATCCTGATGCTGACCGCGCGCGGCGAGCCGATGGACCGCGTGGTCGGGCTGGAGGTGGGCGCCGACGACTATCTGGCGAAGCCGTTCGAGCCGCGCGAGCTGCAGGCGCGGTTGCGCGCGATCCTGCGGCGGCGCAGCAGCGGTGCGCCCAAGGCCGAGCTGCTGCGATTCGGCCGGCTCGAGATCGACAAGGGCGGACGCACCGTGCGGCTCGACGGCGAGGAGCGGCCGCTGACCGGCTACCAGTTTACCCTGCTGCTGACCCTCGCGGAGCGCGCCGGCCGTGTGCTGACGCGCGAGCAGCTGATGGACCTGATGAAGGGCGAGAAGCTCGAGGCGTTCGATCGCTCGGTCGACGTCCATGTCAGCCGCATCCGCGCCGCGATCGAGGACGACCCGAAGAAGCCCAAGCGCATCCTGACCGTACGCGGCACGGGCTACGTGTTCGCGCGGGACCAGGACCGATGAGGCGCCCCCCTCCGCCCTTCGGGCACCTCCCCCCGCAGACGGGGGGAGGCCTGAGTCATGCCTCCCCCCGTCTGCGGGGGGAGGTGGCGCGGTAATCCGCGGCGGAGGGGGATATGCAACGCCTCTACCTCCAGATCTACGCCACCGTGCTGCTCGTGCTCGCAGTGTTCGTCGGCGCGGCGGCGCTGACGTGGAAGCTCGCCGAGGAGGAGACGCCGCAGTATCTCGACATCGCTGCCGAGCTCACCGGCGCGCTGCTGCCCGACGCGGACGCAGCCGCCGTCGAGGACCAGAAGACGCTCGACTCGCTGCACCGCAAGCTGCGCTTCGACCTCGCACTCTATCGCCGCGACGGCGCGATGCTGGCGATGGCCGGCCATCCGCCGCCGCATTTCGATCCGCGCCGCGCCCGCCCCGGCTGGCGGCGCGGGCCCGGCGGGCCGACCTTCACCCTGCACCTGCCCGACGGCCGCTGGCTGGTGGCGCGCCAGGTGCGCGAGCGGCCGAGCCCGATCCTCTACGTGGTGGGCGGCCTCGTGGTGCTGGCGCTCGCGATCGCGCTCGGCGCCTACCCGGTGGTGCGACGGCTCGGCCGCCGGCTGGAGCGGCTGAAGGAAGGCGTCGAGCAGCTGGGCTCGGGCGATCTCGGCGCGCGCGTGGCCGTCGAGGGCCGTGACGAGGTCGCCGCCCTCGCCGCGAGTTTCAACCGCTCTGCCCAGCGCATCGAGGAGCTGATCGCCGCCCATCGCCTCCTGCTCGCCAACTGCAGCCATGAGCTGCGCACACCGCTCGCCCGCATCGGCGTCGCCACCTCGCTGCTGGGCGACAGCGCCGATGCCAAGACGCGCGAGGAGCTGAAGCGCGACATAGCCGAGCTCGACCACCTGATCGAGGAGATCCTGCTGGCGAGCCGCCTCGAAGCCGCGACGGGCCTCGACCGCCGCGAGCCCGTCGACCTGCTGGCGCTCGCCGCCGAGGAGGGCGCGCACTACGACACCGAAGCCGAGGGCGAGCCCATCATTGTCGAGGGCGACCGACTGCTGTTGCGCCGGCTGGTGCGCAACCTTCTGGAGAATGCGCGCCGCTACGCCGGCGACGGCCCGATCGAGCTGTCGGTTGCGCGCGGGAAGGGCCAAGAGGGCGACCGCGCAATCCTCGACGTGCGCGACCACGGGCCCGGCGTCGCGCCCGACGAGCGCGAGCGCATCTTCGAGCCGTTCTATCGCCCCGCCGCCACGCGCGAGACCGGCCGCGGCAGCGGCCTCGGCCTGGCCCTCGTGCGCGACATCGCCGGCCGCCATGGCGGATCGGTCGTTTGCCTTGCGGCAGAGGGCGGCGGCAGCCGCTTCCGGGTCGACCTGCCCGCGGCGTAGTCTGCCGCAAACGGAGGCAACGCCATGGATTTCGAGATTCCCGCGGAGATCGCGGCCTATCTGCGCGAGCTGGACGAGTTCATCGAGCGCGAGATCCGGCCGCTCGAGCGCGCGGACGACAATATCCGCTTCTTCGACCATCGCCGCGAGCACGCCCGCACCGACTGGGACAATGACGGCCAGCCGCGGCACGAATGGGAGGAGCTGCTGGCCGAGATGAAGCGGCGCGCCGACCGAGCGGGCCATCTGCGCTTCGGACTCCCGAAGGAGCTGGGCGGCAAGGACGGGTCCAACCTCGCGATGGCGATCATCCGCGAGCACCTCGCGCACAAGGGGCTCGGCCTGCACAACGACCTGCAGAACGAGAGCTCGATCGTCGGCAACTTCCCGGTCGTGCTGCTGCTGCACCGCTTCGGCACCCAGGAGCAGAAGGACCGCTACATCGAGGGCATGTTCAAGGGCACCGAGCGCATCGGCTTCGGCCTGACCGAGCCGCTGCACGGCTCGGACGCCACCTTCATGGAGACCACCGCCGTCAGGCAGGGCTCCGACTGGATCATCAACGGCATGAAGCGGTTCAACACCGGCATGCATACCGCGACCGCCGACCTGGTGTTCGCCCGCACCTCGGGCAAGCCGGGCGATGCGCGCGGCATATCGGCGTTCCTGACGCCGGTGAACTCGCCGGGCTTCAAGATCGAGCACATGTGGTGGACCTTCAACATGCCCAGCGACCATGCCGAGGTGTCGCTCAGCAACGTCAAGGTGCCGAATTCCTCGATGCTGGGCGAGGAAGGCCGTGGGCTCGACGTGGCGCAGACCTTCGTGCACGAGAACCGCATCCGCCAGGCCGCCTCGAGCCTCGGCGCGGCGCAGTACTGCATCGACATGTCGGTCGCCTACGCCAAGAACCGCAAGGTGTTCGGCAAGGCGCTCGCCACCAACCAGGCGATCCAGTTCCCGCTGGCCGAACTGCACACCGAGGCCGAGATGACGCGCGGGCTGGTGCGCAAGACCGCCTGGCACCTGGACCGCGAGCACCACATGAATGTCTCGGAGTGGGTGGCGATGTCGAACTACCGCGCCAACCGGCTAGTGTGCGAGGCGGCGGACCGCGCCATCCAGGTGCATGGCGGCATCGGCTATTCGCGCCACACGCCGTTCGAGCACATCTACCGCCATCACCGCCGCTACCGCATCACCGAGGGCTCGGAGGAGATCCAGATCCGCCGCGTCGCCGGCGCGCTGTTCGGCTTCTGGGGCGCGCAAAAGGCCTCGACCGCACCGAAGCAATGACCCCCTTCCGGCGCTGCGCGCCACCTTCCCCCGCAGACGGGGGAAGGCATGACCTTCTTGCCTTCCCTCGTCTGCGGGGGAAGATGCCCCGAAGGGGCGGAAGGGGGTCATGAACCGCGACCGCCTCACCGGCGAGCTCGTGATGATGGTGACCGTCCTGCTGATGGGGTCGAGCTATCCCTTCGCAAAGGAGGTGCTCGCCAGCATGAGCCCGCTTCTCTACAGCGGCTCGCGCTACGTCATCGCCGGCCTGTTCCTGTTCGGAGCGCTCGTCGTGCTGCGCCGGCCGATCGCGCTGCCGCGGCGCGACTGGCTGCCGATCGTCCTGCTGTCGATCGTGGGGGTCGCCGCCTTCCAGGCCTTTTGGGGATTGGGCATGGCGCGCACCGCGCCCAGCATCGGCTCGATCGTGATGACCACCACCACCGCCTTCTCGGCCATCCTCGCCTCGCTCAGCGGTCGGAGGCTGTCGGCCCTGGGCTGGCTCGGCATCGCGGTCGCCTTCGGGGGCGTGGTGATCGTGGTGAACAACAGCCTGAGCCGGATCACGCTCGCAATCGGCAACCTCTCCGGCGCGCTGTTCTGGCTGACCTCGGCCTTCCTGTGGGCGCTCTATGTCGAGCGCTGCGCGCCCTACAACGCCCGGCTCGGCACGCTCCGGGTGTTCGCCTGGACCAGCCTGATCGGCTCGCTGCTGCTGACCGGCCTCGCCGCCTGCATCGATTCCTTCAGCGAGTTCGGCCGGCTCAGCGGCCCGCAATGGGGTTACTGGCTCTACACCGCCATTTTCCCGGTGGGTGTGGCTTTCCTCGGCCTCAGCTTCGGCTTCGAGCGGCTCGGGATCAGCCGGGTGATGGTCTACATGTATCTGATCCCGATCGCCGCCGTGGCCCTGGCGGCGATGTTTTTCGGCGATCCGCTGACCCCGGCGCGGGTCCTGGGCGGCCTGATCGTGCTTTTGGGTGTGGTCCTGACCCGGGTGGCGCTCGACCGTGCCGCCCGCCTTCGGTAGAAGAACCCCGTGAAAACCGCAGAGAAAAAGGGCTCGCTCAAGCCCGTGACACAGGAGCTGACGACCCCCGGAACGGGCGGCCGGCGGGCCTTCGTCGCGCGCATGACCAAGGAGACCCGCATCGCCGCCGCGATCAATCTCGACGGCACCGGCCAGTACGACATCAAGACCGGCATCGGCTTCCTCGACCATATGCTCGAGCAGCTCAGCCGCCACAGCCTGATCGACATCACGCTGCGCGCCGAGGGCGACCTGCACATCGACTACCACCACACGACCGAGGATTCGGGCATCGTGCTCGGCGAGTGCCTGAGCAAGGCGCTCGGCGGCCGCGCCGGCATCCGCCGCTACGGCAGCGCGACGATCCCGATGGACGAGACGCTGACCGAGGTGGCGCTCGATGCGTCCAACCGGCCGTATCTGATCTGGAAGGTGAACTTCTCCAAGCCCAAGCTCGGCACCATGGACACCGAGCTGTTCAAGGAATGGTTCCAGGCCTTCGCCCAGCTCGGCGGGCTGACCTTGCACGTGTGGAACCATTACGGCGAGAACAACCACCACATCGTCGAGAGCTGCTTCAAGGGCCTCGCACGCGCCTTGCGCGTCGCCTGCGAAGTCGATCCGCGCCAGACGACGGCGGTCCCCAGCACCAAGGGCGTTCTGTAGTTCCATGACCGTAGCGATCGTCGATTACGGCTCGGGCAATCTCCGATCCGCCGCCAAGGCCTTCGAGCGCGCCGCGCGCGAGGCAGGCACCAACGAGCGCGTGCTGGTGACGGCCGATCCGCGCGAGGTCGAGCAGGCCGACCGCATCGTGCTGCCGGGCGTCGGTGCCTTCGCCGACTGCCGCGCGGGACTCTATGGCGTGCCGGGCATGGTCGATGTCCTGCAGCGCGAGGTCATCGAGTGCGGCAAGCCGTTCCTCGGCATCTGCGTCGGCATGCAGCTGATGGCCACGCGCGGCGTCGAGTACGGCGTGCATGCCGGTCTCGACTGGATCGCCGGCGACGTGGTGCGAATCGAGCCCGGCAAGGACCACCTCAAGATCCCGCACATGGGCTGGAACGAGCTGCAGGATCTGAAGCCGCATGCGCTGCTCGAAGGCCTCTTGCCGAACGACCACGCCTATTTCGTCCATTCCTTTCAGCTGAAGACGGCCCAGCCCGAAATGCTGCTCGCCACCACTGAATATGGCGGCACGGTCACCGCTGTCGTCGGCCGCGACAATATGGCGGGTACGCAGTTCCACCCCGAAAAGAGCCAGTCGACCGGCCTGCGCCTGATCGCGAACTTTCTGCGCTGGAAGCCTTAGGGAGAGCCTTTTGCTCACCGACGCCGAGCTGATCGAGCGAATCCTCGCGCATGTCGACGGCAAGTCGACCGACAAGGGCACGACGGTATGGCGCGAGCCGACCGAGCACTACACCTCGGCCGATCGCTTTGCCGCCGAGCTGGAGGTGATGCGCCGCGTGCCCATGGCGTTCTGCCCGTCGGCGGCGCTGCCGGAGGCCGGCTCGTACATCGCCCGCACCACCGTCGGCACCCCGCTCCTCGTCGTGCGCGGCACCGACGGCATCGTGCGCGGCTTCCGCAATGCCTGTCGGCATCGCGGCATGAAGCTCGAGGAGGGCGAAGGTTGCAAGCGGGCGTTCTCCTGCCCCTATCACGCCTGGACCTACGGACTCGACGGCACACTGCGCCACATTCCCGGCGAAGACGGCTTTCCGGGCGTGAACAAGGACGAGCATGGCCTCGTGCCGGTGACCGTGCAGGAGAAGGGCGGCCTCGTCTTCGTGACGCAGGATGCGCCGCTCTCGGACGGTGCGTTGCCGGATGTGCCGGACCTCCTGCCCCCGGACTACATCCTGTTCAACAAGATCGAGTTCGACGACAAGGCGAACTGGAAGCTGATCGGCGAGACCTCGATGGAGGGCTATCACATCAAGCCGCTCCACCATCAGTCCTTCTATCCCTACGGCTACGACAACTTGAACGTGGTCGAGCTGCACGGCTGCAATTCGCGCATCGTCTTCCCGTTCCGCCGCATCGAGAAGCTGCGCGAGGTGCCGCGCGAAGAGTGGCGGCTGCAGGGCCGCGTCACCGACGTGCACCAGCTCTTCCCCAACAGCCATGTCAGCTTCCTGTCGAGCCACGCGATGCTGATCATCCTGGAGCCGGTGACGGCGTCCGAGACGCATTGGGTCGTCTATCAGCTCGCGCCGAAGATCAAGGACGGCAAGCCGCTCGACATCGAAGAGGCGCGGCGCGATGCCAACTTCGTCCAGGATGCCGGGTTGACCGAAGACCGCCAGGCCGCATGCGCCATCCAGGCTGGCCTGGCATCGGGCGCGAACACCTATTTCACCTTCGGCCACTACGAGCAGGCGATCGGTCATTTCCACCGCCATCTGGCCGAGCACATCGAGAAGCTGAAGACGCCCCCGCGCCAGGCCAAGGCCTGAAGCTTCGCCAAAGAACGGGGCACGCGCGCTGCTGCAGATCGCCTGCATGACGTGCCTGTCGCTCGGCGCACTGGGGATGAGCAGTGGGATAAACCGAGCCAGCCGTCACAATAGATTCACCGATTGACAGCATAACGCCCTCGTCTCAAGGCGTACCCCATGTCCATGACATCCTCCGACGCGGCGCAACGACGGCGCCAGCGCTGGCTCTCTGTTCTCTCCAAGGCGCCTGCCGATCGCGTCGAGGCGCTGTGGCAGAAGCTAGGTCCTACCCCTACGTATAGCGTCCTGCGCCGGCCCGAGATCGGGCTGGTCATGCTGCAGGGCCGAATCTCCGGCTCCGGCGCGCCGTTCGCCGCCGGCGAGATGACCGTCACCCGCGCGGCCGTCCGGCTCGGCAGCGGCGCGCTCGGCATCGGCTATGTCGGCGGCCGCAAGCCGCGCCAGGCCGAGCTGGTCGCCGCGCTCGATGCGATGGGCCAGACGGCCGAGTGGCAACAGAAGATCGAGGACATGGTGATCGCGCCGCTCACCGAGGAGGCCGAGGCGCGCCGCCGCCTGCGCGCCGCGAAGGCCGCAGCGACAAAGGTCGACTTCTTCACTGTCGCGCGGGAGGCCGGCACATGACCGAAATCGCTCCCGGCCTCGCCGATCCGCCGCATGATGCGCAACGCCTGTTCCGCGCGGTACTCGAAGGCTTCTCCCATCCGGGCCGCATCGTCGCCCTGCCGCAGCCGCCCGCCGGCGTCGGCCCGATGAGCGCGGCGGCAACAGCGTTCGTGCTGACGCTGGTCGATCGCGACACACCGCTATGGCTGGCGCCGCGGTTCGACGTCCCCGCGGTGCGCGACTTCGTGCGTTTCCATACCGGCGCGCCGATCGTGAAGGACGAGGCCGCCGCGCTGTTCGCGCTGGTGACGTCCGACCGTGCACCGTTGCTCGAAGGCTTTGCCATCGGCACCGATCCCTATCCCGATCGCTCGGCGACCCTGATCGTCGAGGTGCCGTCGCTCTCGGCGGGACCCGAGCGCCTGGTGCGCGGGCCTGGCATCCAGGATCGCGCCACCACTCGCATCAACGGCCTCCCCTCCTCCTTCTGGAGCGAGTGGATGGCCAATCACGCCCTGTTCCCCTGCGGTGTCGACGTCGTCTTCACCGCCGAGTCGGAACTTCTCGCGCTCCCGCGCAGCATCGTCGTGGAGGCCTGATCATGTACGTGGCCGTCAAAGGCGGTGAGACCGCCATCGCCCATTCCCTCGAGCTGCTGGCCGACCGCCGGCGCGGCGATCGCGACGTTCCCGAGCTCTCGCTGCAGCAGATCGACGAGCAGCTCGCGCTCGCGGTCGACCGCGTGATGACCGAAGGCTCCTGCTACGACCGCGAGCTCGCCGCCCTCGCGATCAAGCAGGCGCGCGGCGACCTGGTCGAGGCGATCTTCCTGCTGCGCGCCTATCGCACCACCCTGCCGCGCTTCGGCGATACAATGCCGATCGACACCAGCCGCATGATCGCCGAGCGGCGCATCTCCTCGACCTTCAAGGACGTGCCGGGTGGCCAGGTGCTGGGGCCGACCTTCGACTACACCCACCGCCTGCTCGACTTCGCGCTGATGGCCAATGGCGGCGACCATCCCGCCGCACCGACCGCGCCGGTCGATGCGAGCCGCGACCTGCCGCGCGTCGGTGATATCCTCGAACGCGAGGGCATGCTCGAGGTGCCGCCGGCCGGCGACAGCAACGAGTCACAGGACATCACTCGCACGCCGCTCACCTTTCCGGCAGCGCGGCCGGTGCGGCTGCAGAACCTGGCGCGCGGTGACGAGGGCTTCCTGCTGGCGCTCGCCTATTCGACCCAGCGCGGCTACGGCAACAACCATCCGTTCGTGGGCGAGATCCGCTTCGGCGCCGTGCCGGTCTCTTTCGTGCCCGAGGAACTGGGCTTCGAAATCGAGATCGCCGAGATCGACGTCACCGAATGCGACATGGTCAACCAGTTCGCCGGGTCGCACGACAAGCCGCCGCAATTCACCCGCGGCTACGGCCTCGCTTTCGGCCATGCCGAGCGCAAGGCGATGTCGATGGCGCTGGTCGACCGCGCGCTGCGCGTCGACGAGCTCGGCGAGCGTGCCAGCTCGCCGGCTCAGGACGAGGAGTTCGTGCTGATGCACAGCGACAGCGTCGAGGCGTCGGGCTTCGTGCAGCACCTCAAGCTGCCGCATTATGTCGACTTCCAGTCCGAGCTGGTGGTGGTGCGGACCTTGCGCGCCGAGGTCGAGGCGCGGCTTCAGCAGGCGGCGGAGTGAGCCATGCCCGACACTCATAATGCCAGCGCCTACAACTACGCCTATCTCGACGAGCAGACCAAGCGGATGATCCGCCGCGCCATCCTGAAGGCGGTGGCGGTGCCGGGTTACCAGGTGCCCTTCGGCGGCCGCGAGATGCCGCTGCCCTATGGCTGGGGCACCGGCGGCATCCAGGTCACGGCCGCCATCATCGGCCAGGACGACACGCTGAAGGTGATCGACCAGGGCGCCGACGACACGACCAACGCCGTCTCGATCCGTCGCTTCTTCGCCCGCGTCGCCGACGTCGACACGACCACCCGGACCGAGGAGGCGACGATCATCCAGACGCGCCATCGCGTGCCGGAGACGCCGCTCGAGGAAGGCCAGATCATCGTCTTCCAGGTGCCGATCCCCGAGCCCTTGCGCATGCTGGAGCCGCGCGAGACGGAGACGCGCACCCTGCATGCCCTCTCCGAGTACGGCGTGATGCAGGTCAGCCTCTACGAGAGCATCGCGCGGCACGGCCGCATCTCGAAGGCTTACAACTACCCTGTGCTGGTGAACGGGCGCTACATGATGAGCCCCTCGCCGATCCCCAAGTTCGACAACCCCAAGCTCGATCGCAATCCGGCATTGCAGCTCTACGGCGCCGGCCGCGAGAAGCGCATCTACGCCGTGCCGCCCTACACGCCGGTGAAGAGCCTCGATTTCGACGACCATCCGTTCGAAATCGAAAAGTGGGAGCAGTGCTGCGCCTTCTGCGGCTCCAAAAGCAGCTTCCTCGACGAGATGATCGTCGACGATGACGGCCAGCGGCTGTTCGTCTGCTCCGACACCGACTACTGCCAGGAACGACAGGAAGAGCAGCGCCAGGCGGCAAACCAGGAGGCCGCCAAGTGAGCGGTCCGCTCCTCTCCGCGCGCAACGTGACCAAGCGCTTCGGCAGCCGCGTCGCCTGCAGGGGCGTGAGCTTCGACCTGTGGCCTGGCGAGGTGCTGGGGGTAGTGGGCGAATCGGGCTCCGGCAAGACCACCCTGCTCAACTGCCTGGCCGGCCGGATGACCCCCGACGATGGCAGCGTGACCTACGAGACCGCATCGGCCGGCGTCGTCGACGTGCACCGCCTGAGCGAGGCGCGCCGCCGCCTCCTCGCCCGGACCGAATGGGGCTTCGTGAACCAGGACGCGCGCGAGGGGTTGCGCATGGGCGTCAGCGCCGGCGCCAATATCGGCGAGCGGCTGATGGCGATCGGCGCACGCCATTATGGCAACATCCGGCAGACCGCGTCCGACTGGCTGGAGCGGGTCGAGATCGAAGCAGACCGGCTCGACGACCGGCCGGCCACCTATTCCGGCGGCATGCGCCAGCGCCTGCAGATCGCCCGCAACCTCGTGAGCGAGCCGCGGCTCGTCTTCATGGACGAGCCGACCGGTGGCCTCGACGTCTCGGTCCAGGCGCGCCTGCTCGACCTGCTGCGCGGGCTGGTCGATCGCTTCCATCTCTCGGCGGTGCTGGTGACGCACGATCTCGGCGTGGCGCGGCTGCTGACGCACCGGCTGATGGTCATGCAGGGCGGCGAGGTGGTCGAGGAGGGCCTGACCGACCAGGTGCTCGACGACCCGCAGCACGCTTACACCCAGATGCTCGTCGCTTCGATTCTGCCCGTATAGCGAAGAGTGTGACTGCGATGCTCCCGATGATCCGCGTTTCCGGCCTCCACAAGTCCTTCGTGATGCATGCGCAGGGTGATCTCGCGCTGCCGGTGCTGGCCAACGTCGCCTTGAGCGTCCATCCGGGCGAATGCCTGGCGCTGGTCGGCCCCTCGGGCGCCGGCAAGAGCACCCTGCTGCGCTCGCTCTACGGCAACTACCGGCCGCAGTCGGGCTCGATCCAGGTGCGCCATCGCGAAGACTGGGTGGAGCTGGTCGCTGCCGAGCCACGCGTGGTCCTCGACGTCCGCCGCCACACGATGGGCTTCGTCAGCCAGTTCCTGCGCGTGATCCCCCGCGTCGGTGCGGTCGACGTCGTGGCCGAGCCGATGGTCCGCCTCGGTGCCTCGCTCGAGGAAGCCCGGCGCAAGGCCGAGTTCCTGCTCGGCCTGCTCGGCATCCCCGAGCGGCTCTGGCAGCTGCCGCCGGCGACCTTCTCCGGCGGCGAGCAGCAGCGGGTCAACATCGCGCGCTCGCTGATCGCCGATTATCCGATCCTGCTGCTCGACGAGCCGACCGCCTCCCTCGACCAGGCCAACCGCGACGGCGTGATCGACCTGATCCGGCAGCGCCGCGACTCCGGCACGGCGATCGTCGGCATCTTCCATGACACCGCGGTGCGCGACGCGATCGCCACCCGAACCCACAACGTCGCGTTGCCCTCTGCGTCGCCCGGAGCCACCGCATGACCGAGACGATCTTCACCAACGGCCGCATCGTCACCGCCGATGCCGACTTCGACGGCACGGTGGTGGTGCGTAACGGGCATATCGTCGAGGTCGACATCGGGCGCAGCCACGCCGCCGGCGCGGTGGATCTCGAGGGCGAGACGCTGATCCCCGGCCTGATCGAGCTGCACACCGACAACATGGAGAAGCATTTCTCGCCGCGCCCGGGCGTGAAGTGGCCGGCGGTGCCCGCGGTGATGGCGCATGACACCCAGATCGCCGCCGGCGGGATCACCACGGTGTTCGATTCGCTGTCGCTGGGTGACGTGCGCGGCGACACCGACCGCGTGAAGAACCGCACCCGCATGGTCGAGGCGATCTGCGAGACCAGCCAACGCCGCATGACCCGCGCCGAGCATCGCCTGCACCTGCGTTGCGAGGTCACGCCCGACGACGCCGTCGCGGCGGTCGACCAGTGGATCGACCTGCCGCTGGTCGGACTGGTGTCGATCAACGA